>CAZMFP010000017.1:0-61945 GCA_964565605.1 uncultured Desulfocapsaceae bacterium
AGCTAACGTTGTTTTGACTCAATACCCCGTCCGCTTGCGGCGGGGTAGTTTATTGGAATACTCGACAGATTTATCACTGTTTACCAACAAAACAGCTTCCGGCATATTCTCAAGAAGAGATTTCTGATTATTAATGATTCTGGAAATCTCTTTGGCGGATTCGCCTTTGCCAAATGATTGTGGGTTCATAAGACTATGCGTCTAGATAGAAAAAGTTAAAGGTGGCTGAGCTGGAATTTGTTCTCTTCTATCATATTATCGTTTGTGATTACCGGCAAAATTCAACCTTACACGAGGTGTCGACAACTGACCCGTAAAGTCTCTGGCCAAGGATCACTGTATTATAGATGACAGTACATAAATGTATAAACATTTCCCTGCCTTGAGGCATCTTCAGGCCAAGGGCACTGATCCAAGAAATCCGCCTACCAGGCCGGCAACAACTCTTTTATCGTACAGACTGATAATTATTTGTAATCGCACTTCCTTTGTGAAATCTACCCTGTTGATAAAGCTCAATAACAAAAATGTTCATGCTGAAATTTAAAGCTATTGCTTCTCCATTCCAATGAGCAAGATAGATTTCTAAAATGATCTTTTCATGATTTGTCAATTATCCCCTTACATTATGTAACATATTGGAGTGAATAATAAAATGAAAATTGCGTGTCTAATAGGTGAGAAAGGTGTGGAATCCTTACAAAGTCACGAAAAAACAATGAGATGCAGCATGGGTAGTTTTTTCGGAAAAGCGGAAAGTGTGAAGTAACCGCTACTTACAGCACTCTGAAATCAAGGCTTTGATGATGCTGTGAGTAAAAAACCGGATCTTTAATATAACGGTATTCTTTATATTTTATCGAGTGACTATTCAAATCCTTCGAATTCCGTTTTTCCGGTCTTTCGGCGTATCCAGTTCAGGCTATGCTGCACAGATTTCTGCTCGATCAGCAAATTGACAAGTCTTCGTTTTCCGGGAAAAACCATCAGGGATATGCCAAGCACGATGGTAAGGATACCTTGACCGGGCATAAACAGCATAATTATCCCTGCCAGTAGAAAAGTGAAACCGAAAATGTTTCGAAGAAGAAAGAGGATAAGATTGTAGAGTTTGGAATTATTATTCTGGGAGGTATGGCCCTGCCGGATTTTACTGAAGAAATCATGCGGCAGTCTTGAAATAATAAATGGTATGACAAACAGAGAGACAATAAAAGTGATGGCTGAAATTATTGTCAGCCATTTAAGCAGAAAACTGTTTTCCTGGAGAAAAAAAAGTGATGCATTCACTTTTTGCTGTATTGAGTCATAGGGAATCATTTTCTTTTTAGGAGCCAAAGGCGCCAGTTGGAGCTGGATAACCTGTCGACAAGTTGCAAGTTTTTCATGGGAAGGGCTGAAAGCAACTCTTCTTCCATTGCCGGGATAAAACCAGAAATGAGGTAGTAAGTGGCTGTCCAGAAGTGCGGATTGTTGAAAAGGTGGAGGAGTAATCCTTTATAGAGATTACAAATGACCAGATCGCAGTTTACTGGTGGAAGTTGATTGAGCAGATCGATCTGTTCAATGGCAACACTGTTCTGACAATTATTCAGATGAACGTTTTTTTCTGCCACACGACAGGCAAGTGGATTGTTGTCGTACCCGGTGACATTTTTGCTGCCCAGCAGTGAACAGCCTATGGAAAGGAGTCCAGTGCCTGTACCGAAATCGACAACAGAGTCCAGTTTCACTCCCTTTTCCCGGTAAAGTCTAACCAGTGTCTGCAGACAGAGCCTGGTTGTCGGGTGAAAGCCTGAGCCGAAGATAACACTGGGGTCAAGGACAATATCTACCAGGTTGCTGTTCAATTGATTTTCATTGTACTGCCAGATTGGAGATATTCGTAATGGTTCCACGGTAAAAGGGGTGAAGTCCAGTCCGACCTCCCAGTCACGATAGTTAAGATCGGCCTGGTAAATTATATCTGCTTTCAGTTCCTGACAGATGGTTGCGATCAGATCTTTCTTTTGACGATGAAAAAAAAGAAAGGCTGTATCATCCTCAATCCATGTGCCGATATGGTCTGGGTCATTGATTGAACCGATATCGGTTGTGTTGAGGTTATAGACCCAAAGGTGGTCGTAGCGTTCATATGGCGGTTTTAGCATGATCCTGAATCGGTACTGGGGCACATATTACACATCATTCTGCAAAGGAAGTGTAATAAGGAGTTCGTCAAGTGGTCTTTTGGGAACATGATGAATTTGACTGTTGTCGCGCCAATATCGAGTATCATCTTCCGATTGACTCTGCTCAAGCACGACCTTTTCTCCCGGCGCTCCAAGAGCGATAACTAATTGGAGCTTCAGATGAGAAGGGAGCGAGAACAGTTTGGTGATCTTCGGTGAGATAGAACCAATTCGACAGCCGCCTAGGCCTAAGGTGGTAGCCCCTAGAAGTATATTCTGGCTGAAGATTCCAAGGTCGACCAGGGCATCTGACTGGCCAACGTTTAAACGGTTTTGGTTGAGAAAGCAGAGGATATATCCGTGCGGTTGTTCTTCGGGTTCGGGGCCCTGCCAGTCTGGGAGATAGCCAGCCCAGCCAAGGCAAGGAAAAATAGAATCACAGATTTTTTTATCAACCACGTTCATAAACTGAAACGGCTGACCATTTCGAGCTGAGCCGCCGAGTCGTGCAAGGTCGATAAGCCGGTTTAAAATATCGATGTCCAGTTGTCTGTTTTGGCCAAATCGGCGATAGGTTCTGGTCTTCGTGATCAGCTCTTTGATATCTGAATAAGAGAATGTCATGGCCTGGCTGAAAGTTGGATGATGACCCGTGTGCCAGTCGGTTTTTGATTTCGAGAGATCTGAACCTCTTCGCTGAGCAAAAGCTGTTCCGGGTCGAGGTTGTTAACAGCCACAAATTGGTTGTAGACTTCATGAGCCCGACTGATCGCAAGTTCTTTTAACATTTTGTCTGAAACAAAGACAGGTTGGGGCAATGCAGGGGCAAGATTACGAGGTTTGTTGAGAGGGATGTTTGTTTCAGTGAACCCTTTTTTGGGCTGTTTTTTGCGAGTCAACTGTTTTTTCTTGTTCTCTTCCCATTTTTTTCTTTTTGCGGCTCGCTTTATGTTTTCTTCTTTTACACGTAGAAGTTCTTTTTCCATCAGCCCTTTCTTTAGATGGGTATTGTCCTTGACAGGGTCTGCGCTCCCAATGATTGTCAACACTAAGTTTGGGTGATTCTTAGCAAGATCAGTATAGCGCCCCATAAGATTTCTACCATTGGGTGTGATTGTCTTTTTGCCGGCTTTACACAGCACACTATGATTGTTGACAAGATCGGAAAACTCCTGGCCGGCTAAAAGTAATGGTGAGATTTTTGCCTTGATAACTTTTGTCTGAAAGAGATTGATCGACTCGCTAAACAGAGATCGTTCGGGGTGTGGCCCATTATTATCAAGTGGGACATACAGTTGGGAAATTGATTTATGATTACTCAGCAAGGCAAGGGGGATAGCGGTATCTGCGCTGCTTGAAGTTGGTGACAGGGATGAGAAAGTGAAATGGGCACTGCCGGATTTCTTGCCGTTAAAGTATTTCGAATTCATGACCAGATCAAATGTTCCTGCTGATGGGTCAAGCTGAACCTGGGGTTTGATTTGACGGGAAAAAAGACTTAGAGGCACAGTTGTCATTTTTAAAAGTATATCGCCCCTTGTTTTTTTTGCTGCGAGCCAGGCTGAGCCAATGACAGTGATCGGGCTTCCTGAAAGTGAAGCTGAGAGATTCACCGAGGTCTGGGTCTCCGGGTTTTTGGTGTCAATTGTTTTTAACGAGCCGGTTATTTTGGAAATGTCTGTTTGCCATGGTGGCTGCAGTCGTTTGTCGACATGTTGAGCAGAACCGTTTCTCAAGATTATCTTGCCAACTTGAAGGTCAATGAGCTGTTGATTGTTGTCTCCGTTTGTCTTCTTTTGAGATTCATATGAAAACAGCATTTTAAAAAAGTCAGCTGCCTGTTTGAGGGCGTCTTTGTCATTTCCAATTCTCAACCAGCCAAAACCCGGCTCGGTGATTCGAGCCAGTGACGAGTTTATTTTCAGAGGATCAAGCTCAATGTTCATTTTAGAAAAATCGGCTGTTCGCCAGCCAAAAAGTAGTTCATCCTGATTCTTTCTGATTCGGGCATCGGCTACCTGCAGGAAACCGGTATAGCTTTTTTGGGGGTAGAGAACCCGTCCTTTGCCGGAAAGAAGTGCCTGGCTTTCCAGAAGGATTTTGGCATCGGTTAACCAGGGAAAGATATATTTGCTGTGAATAGAAGAAAAATCACCACCAAGAGAAGTCCTCAGTGGCATAAAATTCAGGTCTCCTTTAAATCGAAATGAGCCTGTGTCGTTAAATGACGCTGAGAATGACAGATTATCGGAATTTTTTTTGCCTCTATCCAGGTCGTCCGCTTTAAAACGGATACTGGTGAGTTTTAACAGGGATTGGTTTTGCTTTTCCGGTTGTATGGTAAGAGAGCCTGTATAATTAAGTGATTTAAGCTGGCTTGCAGCCTCTTTTTTGGTGAACCAGCTGCTAAGTATTTTTGGAAAGCTGTTCTCTATGAGGATTATTTTCCCGTTTTTAACTTGAATATTCCCCAGCAGAACAGAGGCATTATCTTTACTGATACGATCGGTGCGCAATGATTTGGCAGAAAGCCATCGGTTACCATCTTCAGTTACTTCCAGGTTGGAGGATGAGATGTCTGCCAGTTCAATTTGAAATGGTTCTCTGGTAATGAGGAATTTGTTGATTTTAACCTTCGACCAGTCGATAGACATAGAACTCTCTTTCAAACTGAAACTGCCCTTATTAGCCCCGAGTGAACCGGAATACGTCCAGCTGGGGAAGCTGAGAGTACCATGACCGTTTATGTTTGGTGGTGAGTTGAAGATAATCTGTTTACCACTATAAAAATCGGAAAAGAGGGAAAGTGGCAGGCGGGAGAACGAGAGTTCAATAGATCCTTTCAGCGGTTTGAGTGCAAAGGCTCCCTGGGCTTTGAGTTCTCCTTTTCTTCCGACACGGGAGGTGAGCCCGAAGTTCTTTTCACTTATTGCGCTGTTATCAAGGTTATTGGCTTGTACGTGCAGATCCGATAGTTTTAACGGAACCACATCTTTGTCCGACTGATAGGTCAAAGAACCTGAATAGTCGATTCCGTGGAGTGAGAGCTGTTTACTTGTGGAGAAAAGTGTGAGGAACGGGGGCAGCTTTTTGGCTTTCAGGGAAAGGTCGCCATTTTCAATAAAGAGATTGCCCAAATTGAACTTGTTTTGTGAGCCGGAAAAAGAGACAAGCTTAATTTTGGGAGCATAGAGCCATTTGCTGTTGTCATGACTCAACCCAAGTTTGTTCATGGTAATGGTGGAGTCGTCAAGAGAGTAAACAAATGGGTCGGTGTTCTTTTTCCCTTGCGCCAATGTCAGCTTTCCCCGGATGTTACATTTTCCTGAAGTGACTGTGGGTGTTTGTCCGAGCAAAGAGAAAAACGTTGAGGGAGAGAGGGATTGGATATTGATGTCCCCTGTCATTTGGTTTGCCTGGTCAAGTGTTCCTTTCCAGGAAAATTTTGTCCTGTGTTTTTTCTTACTGCCACTTAGATTGAAACGTCCTTTTGAGCTCCCTTTTCCCGTAACCCTTCCGTTTTTATTGTATTGGTCCAGTTGAAAAATGATCGAATGCCAGGTTGTCCTTTCTTTTCCATTGGCTATTTGTATTGTGCCGTTGTCCACTACAAGTTTGTCGATTAGCAGATCTTTCTTTTTATAGGAAGAAGATCGTAACCCGATACTTTTCTTGAGAAATGGAAAAAAGGACAGGAATGACTTTGGGGTTAAATTACTTTTAGCACCAATGGTGGGCTTTTGGATCAGCAGCTCTTGCAAATGGAGACTGCCGGTAAAAGGTTGAACGGAGCCTTTCATTATCACCTTGGGTGCCCGGGCTAAAAGGCTATTATCTGAAGAGTGCAGGGCGATTTTATGGCTGCTGATATCAAAATCAATAGTTAATCTCCTGTCCCTATTGTTATTGAGAGCAAACGAGAGCTGAAGGGTTCCGTCAGCACTTCCTTTTGTCAAGCGTAAAGGCAGGGAAGATGGCAGATAACCGAAGTATAGGGGAAGGTCAAGAGATTTGATATTAAAGGACAGCTTGGTTTTGGACTTTGTCGGGTCACCTGAGGTCGATGATGTGGTTTCCCCTAATAGTTCAACTGGGCTGCCATTGATTATCGCTGAGAAGCGAGGTTCGATAGTCGGTTTTGTTCTGGCTGTAAAGTTGGCAAGAGTCGGCAGCTGCAATTCAACCCGTTCTGCCTTGTGGACTTTTGCAGTAAACTGATCATCAAAAATAACTTGGCCGCGACTCGCCACCACATTGTTGAAGGAGAAGAGGAAGGGGAGCTTGGAAAACTCCATCATGTCCGAATTGATTTTTTTTCTTGGATCAGGATTGAGTCTGGCAAAGGAATATTTTTTCTTTTTGTCACGAACAATGACAAGTTTGAAGCCATCAATGTTGAGATTGCTACAGACAAGACGACTGCGCAAAAGCGATGTCAATTCAAGGTTGACATCAAAACTGTCAAGCTCGAGCAAGGGGGGTGTTTGATCGTATGATTTATTCGTTGGTGTCTTTAGGCTGACATCCTGAAGTTTTGTCCGAAAAGAAAAGGGGTTGAAAGATATCTTTCCCACATTCATTTCCAGGCCGGTTGAGCTTCTGACCTTGTCTGTGAGGCTGGTTCTCAACAGGTCCGGCGCCAGAAAAAATCCTACGACAGCATACAGGATAACCAGTACGGATAATAACAGTGATGTATAAATGAAAAAGCGGTTCCAGCGTATTTCCTTTTTCACTCTCTTGGGTTTTCGGGGAGCAACTGGTTGTCTCCTGACCGGCCTGGTTTTGACCGGTTTTTTCTGAACCGGTTTTAGGGGTCGTTGGACTGTGGGTCTTTTCTTGACCACTTTTTTCTTTTTTCCCCCGGATACCGGTGTCCCGGAGATTGTGATTTTGCCGAAATCGTCAGCCATAATGCTCAATAACAGAATAAAGATTGAAAAGAAGTTGCTCAAACTTCTAATTTTATCCCACTTGATAGAAAATTTCTCTTAAAAAAAATATTTTTGCAGGAAAGCCGGCCATTTTTGATAACAGAGAAGATCATTCAAAAGAATACCTGAATCTGTGAGCATTCGATAGTGCTGTAGCTTTGTTCAATTTTACTGGCCGATTATAGTGAACTATATCGGACAGTTAAATCGAACATAGATGCAGTGCTAGCGGATGCCCCGTAGGGCGAGCTGTTCAACAAGGTTAGCGTAGTATTCTTTAATAATACCCGACATATCAACAGGATTTTTGAGAAGACGAGCATATTTCGTCACGGATTCAGGGAATATATTGAGTCAGTTGACTGTCCCGCCTGGTGGGAAAATTGAGAAAAAGCTGAAATAGTAACGATTTTACTTGGAAAATAGTGGTTATTCCAGGTACATTGATCAAAGAGTGTGCTCATATCAATCTTTTTAATTTACTGAACCGTCATTTCTTTTCATGCCTCTTTTTGACCTTATTCGTTGGCAGGATGTTCTCGATATCCTTGTCGTTGCATTTGTCTTCTATCAGGTGATCTCGATCATCAGGGGGACACGTTCGGTTCAGATGGTTCTGGGGCTGCTCGTTCTGACCTTTGTTTATTTTATGGCCAGTGTGCTTGATCTGGCCACGCTCATGTGGTTGATGAAAACCTTCCTGAGCTCAATTTTCCTTATTGTCATCATTGTTTTTCAGCAGGATATTCGACGGGCATTGACTCAAGTAGGTAAGACCCCTTTTCAGAGAAGTCTTGATGTTGGAGAAAAGGATATCGATGAAATTGTCAGGACAGTCTTTTATCTATCTAAACGACGCATCGGTGCGCTTATCGTCATAGAAAGAGAAAGCGGGATGCGAGATTTTGTCGAATCCGGTTTTAGGATTGATGCGGTATTGACAAAAGAATTGCTGATTTCTCTGTTCATGCCTGCTTCGCCTTTACATGATGGAGGGGTGATTATCAAAAACGGCCGGATTATAACGGCTGGTGCCATCCTGCCGCTAACCCAGAATCCCTATATCAGCAAACAATACGGTACAAGACATCGAGCAGCAATAGGGCTCTCGGAAGAGACTGACGCAGTGGTTATCGTAGTATCGGAAGAAACTCAGGCTGTTTCACTTGTTCAATATGGAGCGCTGACAACGGTTGATGATGAACGCACCCTGTCTAACAGTATGAGGTCAATCTTTCGAGCAAAAGAGGTTAGCAGTCAGCCATGGAAAAACTGGATATTTAAGTCATGAGATTTCCTCGATTACTCAGTGCGGAAAAATGGCAGTGGATGTGGTCGAAAGACTGGGTCTTGCGCTTTGTTTCCCTCGTCCTGGCAGGGGTTCTCTGGTACCTGGTGGGCGGCGAGGATAAAGTCGCCAAAAATGTTTTGATTCCAGTGGAGATCATCAATCTGCCGCGTGATCTTGTTATTTCCAATCAATTCAAAAAGCAGATAGAGGTAACGGTTAACGGCCCAAGATCACTGATTCTTGAGATGAGTAAAGGAGAGATTACCCGACAGGTGGATCTTTCACATGCAACCCCCGGTACTAATGTCATCATAAATGAGAATGATTCGATTCCGGTGCCTCGAGGTGTCACCGTGGAGCGGATCCAGCCTTCAACTATCATTCTCTCTTTGGATAAGCTGGTTACAAAACGTTTTCCCATTCGACCGACTATCACAGGAAAGGTCCCGGTGGATTATAAGTTGATCAAAGTGGCCACTGACCCCAATGAAATCTCCATTACCGGACCTAACACTGTACTCGGGCCATTTGATGTCTTGACAACAAAGCAGATTGATATCAAAGGGTTCAAGAAGACTGTTCAGCAGCAGGTTCCACTTGATCTGAGCCAGGAAATCATCGATCTGATTGGAGAAACTTCGGTCACCGCCCACATTAGAATCGGCATGAAAACCGTTAAGCGAGTGGTAAAAAAAGTTCCGATCACTATAGACATTGACGGGATCCAGCAATCCGTAAAACCCTCCCAGGTAACAGTTACCGCAGATATCCCTCGGCTGTTTATTAAAAACAAGATGATACTAAAAGATCTTTTTGTAGTAAGCGGTGTCCCGGCAGCTGAAGAAGGAGAATTTCAGGTAAAGGTTGTCCCTAAAGAAGAAGTGGCTGATTTTGTTAACGTTCTACGGTTTACGCCTGTGTCTGTCCGCTTACAGGATGTGACACCATTACCCCAAATAGATAAGCAAAAGCAAGTTGAGGCACCATGAGCAAATTATTTGGTACAGACGGAATACGTGGAGTTGCCAATGTGTATCCTATGACCACCGAGATTGCTATGCAGGTTGGTCGGGCTATTGCCTTTCAGGTCAAGGTTAATGGTAAAGGGCATCGAATTGTGATCGGCAAAGATACACGGTTATCTGGCTATATGATAGAGAATGCTCTTGCATCCGGAATCTGTTCAATGGGTGTGAATGTTCTGCTTGTGGGACCCTTGCCGACACCTGGTATTGCCTTTATTACAACATCCATGCGAGCTGATGCTGGAGTAGTGATTTCAGCCTCACACAATCCGTTTCAGGACAACGGTATTAAAATATTTTCAAGAGATGGGTTCAAACTGCCGGATGAACAGGAGACTGAGATCGAAGAGATGATCTCAACCAACAGAATTCATGCTCTGAGGCCAACAGCGGATGAAGTTGGTAAGGCCGCCCGAATAGATGATGCTAAAGGCAGATATATCGTTTTTCTGAAGAATTCCATTCCAAGAAAATACACTCTGGATGGGTTTCATATTGTTCTTGACTGTGCCCATGGCGCCACCTACGGGGTTGCGCCCCATGTTTTTGAAGAACTCGGCGCGAAAGTGACAACGTTGGGCGTTCAACCTGATGGAACAAATATCAATAAGGAATGCGGCGCACTCTATCCGGAATTGATGGCCGAAAAAGTCAAGGAATGTGGCGCCGATATCGGCCTTGCCCTTGATGGTGATGGCGACAGGCTGATTGTATCGGATGAAAAAGGCAACATCGTCGATGGTGATCATATCATGGCGATCTGTTCCAAGGGATTGATCAAACGGCGAAAGCTTCGAAAGAAGACACTGGTGGCGACTGTTATGTCCAATATGGGTCTTGAAGTCGCCATGGAGCGGATGGGCGGTAAGATGGTCCGCACAGCTGTTGGAGATCGCTATGTGGTCGAATGCATGCGGAAGAAAGGTTATTCGTTTGGTGGTGAACAGTCCGGACATCTTGTTTTTCTCAATCATATCACTACAGGTGACGGTAATCTCGCAGCCCTGCAGCTTCTCTCAATTATGATCAAGCAGAACAAACCGTTATCGGAACTGGCTTCAATTATGGAGAGCTTTCCTCAGACACTCAAGAATGTGCGAACTGCCTCAAAAATTGATGTGGATACTATTCCCAAATTCACAAAAACCGTAAAAAAACTGGAAAAGAAGCTGGGCAAAAGAGGCCGTATTCTTGTCCGACCGTCCGGGACAGAACCGGTCATTCGAGTGATGGTTGAAGGAACCGACAGTGCCGAAATCGACGAAATGGCCGATGAACTCTGTGAATTGGTGCGCAAGGCTGATCGAGCCTGAGGCACTGCCTGGAGATGAAGGGTAGAGACTGCAATATCGAGTCAGAACAAAAAGACCTGGAAGATCTGTAAAATTCGCTCATTTTACCCAAGCTTAATTGAAATAATACGAGATGATTACCGTTCTTATCCCAGCATATAATGAAGAACAGTCGATAGGTCAGACTATTTGCGAGATAAAAGAACTTTATCCCGATTTTGAAATTCTGGTTATCGATGACGGTTCAACTGATAAAACTCAGCAAATAGCCATTGATGCGGGCGCAAATGTGTGGCCGCATCCATACAACATAGGTAACGGCGCAGCCATAAAATCTGGCCTTCGATGCGCCCAGGGTGAGTGGATTATCATGATGGATGGTGATGGTCAGCATAACCCCAAAGATATTGCCCGGCTCCTTGAATATAAAGATTCCCATGATATGGTCGTTGGAGCCCGGGTAAAAAAATCCGAGACATCCATCTACCGCGATATTGCCAACAAGATCTACAACTGGTTCGCTTCGTACGTAACATCATTTAAGATTAAAGATCTCACATCGGGATTTCGTTTAGTCCGTTCATCAGTAGCAAAACAGTATATTTATCTTCTGCCCAACACATTTTCGTATCCATCCACGCTCACTCTTGCTTATTTAAAAAGTGGAAGAAGTGTTAAATATCTGCCGATTAAAACCAGGTTCAGAAAGGGAAAGAGTAAAATAAGCCCGATTCAGGATGGGGCAAGATTCTTTCTTATCATTACAAAAGTTGCCACCCTGTTTTCACCCTTGCGAGTATTTTTGCCAATAAGCGTTACGCTTTTCCTCACGGCACTTGTCTATTATATCTACACCTATGTAACTTCTGGAAGGTTTACAAATATGTCCGCTCTGCTGTTTAACAGCTCCATCATTATTTTTATGATAGGTCTTGTGGCAGAGCAGATATCCCAGATGCGGTTTGATAAGGTTGAGTAATGACCGATATAGGCAGGTTGAAACGACTGTTAAAACCGCTTAGCAGAACTCCTTTTCATCCCCAATGGTTTGTTTTTCGAGATAGTCGAAGTAAAGATCAAGTTGTCAATCAATATGCATCCGGAGTTGTCTTAGATATTGGGTGTGCTGATGGATACGCAGCTGGATTAGTCGGGGACAACTGTAAATATATTGGGATTGATTACTTGTATACCGCGACTTCAATGTATATGACAAGACCGGAGGTATTTGCAGATGCTCAAGAGCTTCCGATCAAATCAGAGAGTATCGATACAGTGCTCCTGCTCGATGTGCTGGAACATCTGCCACGTCCTGCCGCCTGTCTTCAGGAAATTCGAAGAGTGTTAAAAGAAAATGGTAAATTGATCATTCAGGTACCTTTTCTTTATCCAATTCATGATGCACCATTCGACTATTGTCGCTGGACAGAGTACGGTCTTGCCGAATTGTGTAAACAGAATAAAATGAAGAGCGTTATTACAGTCCAGGTTGGAAAACCTCTTGAAACCTCTGCTTTATTAATGAATATAGGTTTGTGTAAGCTTATTTCAAATTGGTTCAACCGAAAGAGTGTTTTCTCTATACTTGTTCTGTTCTTACCACCAACTATTTTATTTATTAATATTTTTTGTTACCTGTTGGCTTTTTTCAGCTCAGATGATCCTTTTATGTCACACAGTTACAGGTCTGTATGGCAAAAAAAATAATATGATTAATAGCGTCTAAGGAAATTAGACATCCTGCGAAAACCACCATGGCTAATCTGAACAACAGCGTTTATAGAAGCCTGGAAGAGTAATTAAACGTACTATGACACATAACGGGAAATTGCCATTTATTGTATTTGGCGCACCACAGATTGAACAGCAGGAGATTGATGAGGTTGTTGAAACACTTCACTCCGGCTGGATTGGTACTGGTCCACGAGTTGCCCGTTTTGAGGAGGAATTTGCAGAATTCAAAGGAGTTTCCTCATCTCATGTCGCTGCTGTAAGTTCCTGTACGGCGGCGCTTCATATAAGCATGATTGCTGCAGGGTTACAGCCGGGTGATGAAGTTATTACTACTCCAATGACATTTTGCGCAACTGTCAACTCTATTATACATGCAGGCCTCGTTCCTGTGCTTGCGGATATAGAGCCTGAAACGTTCAATATTGATCCGGAAAAGATCAGGGAGTGCATTGGTCCCAAGACACGGGCAATTGTAGTTGTGCATTTCGCGGGTCGACCTTGTGAGATGGATACAATAATGGATATTGCCCAACAGCATAACCTCTGCGTAATAGAAGATTGTGCCCATGCTATTGAAACGGAATTTTCCGGGAAAAAGGCGGGCACAATAGGAGATTTTGGCTGTTTTAGTTTTTATGTAACAAAAAATGTGTCAACTGGTGAAGGGGGAATGGCGCTAGCAAAGCATAAGGAAGATATTCATAGAGTTAAAAGGCTGGCTTTACATGGAATGAGCAAAGATGCCTGGCATCGTTTCGGAGACGCAGGATTTAAGCACTATCAGGTTGTTGAGTGCGGTTATAAATATAATATGATGGATATACAGGCTGCTATTGGTATTCATCAATTAAATCGTGTGGAGGCGAACTGGCAACGGAGAAAGGAGATATGGGAACGTTATCAGAGCGCCTTTGTCGGGTTACCGGTGGAGTGTCCACTGGATCCTGCACCAAACACCCGGCATGGATACCATCTTTACACAATATTGATAGATGAACGGAAAACGGGAATTGGACGAGATCAGTTTCTCGATAAGATGACAGAACAGGGTGTTGGTGTAGGAGTACATTATCTCAGTGTTGAGGAGCATCCATTTTATCAGCAAGCTTTTGGCTGGAAACCTGAGAATAACCCACATGCCATGAGATTTGGCAGGCAGACAGTGAGCTTACCATTATCAGCAAAACTGACTGATAAAGAGGTTGAGCAGGTAATCTTTTCAGTAAGGGTCATTTTAGATAAGTAATTTAGTGTGTGGAAGAATGAACCAAAATTCTCCTCACAACTGTCGCCAGTAAAGGTATTTTATGCATAAAATCTTTTAACTGTAAATTAAATATAGTTTGACACTATATGCTCAAATGTAAACTTGAATTCAACCACCAAATACCTGGGCCAGCAGGAAGTTGTGGCTTTGATTTCTGGCATAGCACCCCTGCTCTCGAGTGGATAAATAGTTATTTATCTGCCAGACCCATGCAGATTCAGGTAACTGAAGAAAACAAAAAAAAGGCAACTTTATTTTGTCTGTTACGTCAACTGCCATGTGGGTTGTTTCTTGCCTCGGCCTATCCATATGGCTATATCGAAGGTGATGTGGAATTGTTTTGGCAGGCAGTTAATCAAATAAGTCAAGAACTACGCAAACACCGAGTTATACGCCTTGAAATTGCATTAACAGGAAAATATATAAAACAACTGGAAAACTACCAACAACACTCACGAATTATGGTTCCACCATGGCTGGAAGCCATTCGACACGTGCTTAACATTAAACCTGCCATTCAAGATCCGTTATGGCTGGAACAAACTTTTGGAAGTAAAATTCGCTGGGCTATGCGAAAGGCAGAACGTTCAGGGGGAACTGTTCGACAGGCACAGCCAGCAGAGAGCACAGTTATTCAGAGAATATACAGAAAAGTCATGGAAGCTAAGGGAGCCCCGGTAAACTATGGCCAAGAACGGTTCCAGGGAATCATTGAAGATCTTTCACCCCTTGGACATGGAAAGATTCATGTAGGATATATTGATGGAGAACCCGCCGGTTTTACCGCAACAGTCCAAGGGCAAGACTCATATCACTTAGTTCAGGTAGCAGTCCTACCTGAAAAACAATCATCTCGGTTAAGTGAACTACTCATTGGCACAACTATTAAAGAGGCAGTAAATGAGAAAATTAAATATTTTGATTTTATGGCCAGTAATAAAAACGATAAAGGCTTGATAGCATTCAAGGCCAAATGGAAAAGCACTCCGGAAAAAATCTACCATGCCATCATCCCCTCATTACCGTTGATTCATTATACAATTGATCTGGGACGGTGGCTCAATAAACAAAAATGGAAGCTGAAAAGATAGTTTCAAAACATATGAATATGGCTTGTGATTTAGAGGAAATATGACAGGTAAGAACATCCTTTCTCTAGGTACAGCTAATATTATCAACAAAGTTATATGGTCACTGTTAGTATTGTTGTTGATCAGAACACTTGGTCCAGAACATTATGGTTTTTTGTCAACAATATGGGCAATTGGTGCATTGCTGGCCCCTTTTTCCGACTTTGGAGGAAGCCAACTTCTTTTGCGGGAAGGAACAAGAAATAGAGGTATAGCAAGTTCACTTTACAATAAAATTTTCAGATTCAAACTAATTGTTTCTTTCATCATTATCATTATTGGCGCGGTTATAGCTAACGCCATTTTTTGGACCGACAACTTATACCCAAAAGAACAGTTGATAATAATATGTGTGATCGGCGTCATGATTCATATTGTTGATCACCTTCATACCATGGCTGTTCCTATATTACAGATTTCAAAAAAGCTCTTTCTTTTTGCAATATATAGAACTGGATATTTTATTGGATTACTTTTGTTGCTATCTGTAATTATAGTCTTGGGTGCCAATGAATTGAGCATAAACATTTGTTACCTGCTAGTCACGTTAGTCTGGTTGATCTTCTTTCTGCGAATATCAAATAGAGAACTGCCTGAAAGTACAATTGCTGCGCCATCTTATCTTGAAATTTTCCACAACAGTAAATATTTCGGGTGGATGGCGATTTTAAACCTGGCCTATTACCGACTTGACCTAATAATTGTCAGTTCTTTTGCTGGTGCCAAAATGGCTGGAATTTACGGAGCCCAATACCAAATTGTATTAATTTTTTTCATGTTTCCCAGTATTTGTTTTAATGCACTGTTTTCAACATTATACAAACAACAGTGCAAGCAAAGTACTTTACAGCCTTATTTTGACTTGCTCATGCGTTATATAAATATTGTTGCACTGTTTGTTTTTATTACTTTATTGTATTTTGGCCAAGTGATAATGGATTTTATCGGGGGCGATGCTTATTTAGATAACATTCTAACATTTCGAATTTTATCTTTATGGGTGTTGCTCTTCTTTTGTGCAGTTGCCTTAAACTTCCTTAATGTCGTTGACAAAGTTGGTGTCAGAGTCCGTTATACGGCCTATTCTATCTTTATTACAGGCCTTGGCGGGGTTTTTTGTGTACCATTCTTTGGAATAAAGGGTATGGCTGTCATTAGTGTTATGTCATATCTTCTATCTGGCATCTTAGCTCACAGGCATTTAATCTCAGTTCATAAATTTAAATATAAAACATGGCTTTTCTCTACAATTAGAGCCGTGATTTCTGCATGTTGCGCTGCTGTTGCCACCTATTTTATTGATAATTCTATCATTTCATTCTGCTTGTTCTGTATTTTGTATGTAGCGATGCTAGTAGTTAGCAATGCTGTTTCCATGAAGGAAATCAAGTGTATTATTCAACTCCGTAACCCATTAACGACTGGAGCACCATGAATATTCTGTTTTCCTTTTTTAAACCTGAGTCGATAATTCGGGAAAACGAAATGGCATTAGCACTGCCATAACGTTTATATTAACGTTTCAGGCACACCTTGTGAGTACTTCTTTCTGCCACAGGGGACAAAAAGAGTAATCCGAGGATTCATTCAGACTTTTTAATCGTTACGTTGGCAATAGAGTTATAAAGTTAGGAATTCCCAACCTTATTCGTGAAGTATGTTTGTTAATTTGTAAGGGTGAAAAGATGACGAACTCTCTCTTGAAGCAACAAAAGGAAAGGTGGGAGAAACTTGCCCAATCTGGAGCTGAACGTTCCGTGCTTGACCCGAATGATTCAAGTGGGAAAAAAAATGCTTATATGCGGTATACAATAACAAATATACTAGAAAAAGTTTTCTCAGGTAATGATCTACCAGCAACATTGCTGGATTTTGGCTGTGGTAGTGGGGGCAATTCAGTGTACTTGTCAAAAATTGGTTACAAGATTTTTGGTGTTGACATAGCATTTGAACTTCTAAGTTATACAAATACATTAAATAATGGTGATCACCTGTTCGCTCAATATGATGGAAAAAGGTTACCAGTAAAGAATGATAGTTTAGATGGCGGTTTTACTAATGGAGTCATGCGGTGCATAATCGACACTGAAATGGCCCAACATACTCTGGGAGAATTGTACAGGGCTATCAAGCCTGGAGGAAGAATGGTGTTCATTGAGCAGGTGGAAAGAAAACGGCGTATACTGAAGAGTAAAAATGAAGTGCAACGTACCCTCAGTGAATACTATGAGCTATTTTCTTTTGCCGGTTTCACTGTCGAGAGTCATAGAATCATCAGACGAGGGCACTTTCCTTTAATATACTGTATTCGATATGGTTTAATTCCTACTGTTTTTCATCCCTGGATAGCATCTTTGGAATTATGGCTCGGAAAGTTGTTCCCGTATTCACTTTTTGACTATGCTGCCACTGCCTTCATCTGTAGAAAGAAGGAGAAAGATAGTATCCCGGCCTCATAAATAACCAGGAGGATACGACAGGATATTTTTTAGTAGTCACAGTTTGTAAGAGTGTTCTCAAGTCAATAACTTATTTCTCACTTCTTCTTAGATTGGAAACTCCAATAATGCTATTGGCATCAATGAAAAAGAAAGACCGGATGAACATACAAAAAGACAGGAATCTGCGCCAACAACCGCCTAAGCCCAAGCACTATCGATTGCCACCCGTAGTACAACCAAACTGGAAACTCTCTGACTTGACCTGCGGTTTATTCAATGACCAGAAAGAAAAATTGGCCAGCAGATTATGTGAACGCTATGGAGTACGCCACTGTTTATTATTGGATAGAGCGCGTTCTGGTTTATATCTATTACGTAAAGCACTTGATCTTTCTGGTGAGTGGATCAGTACATCGGTAATGCACCGGCCAACAGGTGTACTGTTAAAAAACATATGCGACAGTGTTGCTTTTGCAGACATTGATGAAAGTTTTACAATGTCTGTAGACTCTGTTAGCGCTCTGATATCGCCACAAACGAGCACAATATTGGCTACACATATGTTTGGAAAAAGTGCAGACATAGTAAAGTTGCGTCAGGTTGTGGATTCGCATGGTTTGTTCCTGATAGAAAATGGTGTTCATATGGCGGGAAACATGACCATTGCTGGTCAACGACTAGGCAGTTTCGGTGATGCGACGATCCTAAGTTTTAATGTTGATAAGCCACTTGGAGCGATCCTTGGTGGCGCATTATTAACCAACCGAAATGATATCTGGAAAGCTGTTTCTAGAATGCAACTTGGCGCACCAAACACCAGAGAAACATATGAGCGAATCCTGTCAACCTATCTTGCCTATCGACTCAAATCATTAATACTTAAATTGCCAGGAACCGGCAGTCTGAAAAATGCCAATGATGGCGTTGCGGATATTGAGGCATTTAGCATCAAGAAATACTCCAAGTATAATCCACTAGAAATTCATCGCCTGCAGGCCACACTTGCCTTATGCTGTAGCCAGCGGGAAGATGCATACATTAATACACGAAGGTGCAATGCTGAACTGCTTACAAGATTACTCAAATCAAATAGCAAATTACAATTGCCATATTCTACGCCAACTCAACCGCATGCTTTCACCTACTATCCCATCGTGTTTAAAGACCATTCACGCTATAAAATAGGACAAAAAATGGCAAAAGCGGGCATTGAAACCAAATGGCGCTACTATCCTTTACACCTGCAACCGGGTTTTACAGAAATAAGAAGAAATGATCTGTCACAAAGTGAGGCATTATGGGCTAGCCACTTATTGTTTCCTGCTGGCGTCTCCACATCTGTAAAACAGATAGAATATTTAGCCAATAGTATCAATTCTGTTTTAATGTAATGGTAAACAAGAATGTTGAAATTAAGGGGGACAGATTATTTGCCGTGAAACCAAGTTGATCGCCAGATGGTGGGATGGCGGGGCATAGAGGAAGATTTGCTCATATTTATTCAACTGCCAGGTTTTTTTAGAATAAAAACAAAACCTGGGGAAATCCAAGTCATCATTTTTAATAAAGGGTAGGGGAGACAAGAAAGAAATTTCCAGAAATAGCCTGATCTAGAATATTTCTCGGGATTTTTTATAATGTATGGAACAACGTTACTGACTTGAAAGCCATTGAACCATTTTTTTAATGTCCAGAAATCAACTGAATATGCGTCCAGATCACCTTTAGAACCAAACAATTTCATCAGTTTTATAGCTAATTTACGAGGGAGCCAATGCACAACTGGCCAATAAACATGTGGTTCTATAGGGAATAACAGGTTAGGACCCGCAAAATAACAATATCCACCAGGCTTTAAAATTCGATATATTTCCGCAACTAAATATTGTGGATCAGGTACATGTTCATACACCTGATTACAAACAATTACATCGTAACTCTTATCCGTACATGAAATAGTCTCAATTGATTCTTTTACAAGTTTCAAATTTTCATGATTTATTTGAAGTTCGGACCAGCTTGGCCATGATTCTGGATCGACACCAAGAATAAACTGTACCCGAGGGGCAATATTCGAGGCGATTCCTCCGCTACCGCAGCCAATATCAAGCCATTTCGTTTCCTCTAAGGAGAGATCTGTGAAATGAGTCATCGTCTGGAGAATAGCCAGTGCCTTTTTTTTGCGATTTTTTGAACCCCAGCGTGGATTATTTTGAGTTGCTTCATCCATTATTCAGTAAATGGTCAATGAGTCTTTTACAAGCGTTATCCAGATTGAAATCTTGAGATGCACTCGATAAACCTTCGACAAAACTGCCAGGCGTTTGATGTATGATTTTCCGAATTGCTAACGCGAAATATTGTGCGTTCACCTCTTTGGCAAGTACACCGACTTTATATTTGTCAACCAGTCGCGGCAGGTCACCAACCGGCATACAGACAACAGGACAGCTACATTTCATGGCATCAGAAAAAACAACAGGAATGGACTCTATCCTGGACGGAATAAGCAGATAATCGGCCCAAAACAACAGTTTCGTCGCTTCCTCTTTGCTCAGATATCCGGATCTGGAAACCGGTCGATTGCTTTTTCGCAATGCATCAATTCTGGTGTTGATTTCCTGCTCCAATGGCCCACCGCCACAGATCCTGATCTCATCGATGAAATTCCAGTCATCAGTGCTAAGCCTTGTCAGACTGTCGAGCAGGATGTCAACTCCTTTGTTTGGGTGCCAGCGACCGAGAAAAGCCAGTCTGAATGGAGGCTTCTCAGTAAGTTTCTTTTTATGCTCTATTTGAAGTTTTCGAGTACTTGGTAAAAAATAGCATGGACATTTTGAAAGGGCAGCTACATCATCGCACAGCTGCAAACCATCGGCAAAATTTATTGTACTCTCTTGTAGTACATTTCGAAGAATTCTTTTTACAATTGGTATTTTACCAAGGCTCCAGATATCACTACCCAATGCCCAGGTAGAACAGGGAATCTGGTATCGTTTAGCTGCTTTTAGAGCCCAGTAACCAGAAGGAAGCACCCATAGAGCCAGAATGTGATCTATGTTTTCTCTTTCGAGAACTTTTCTGCACGTCATCATACCATTTCTAAGAACGGAGATGGTTTTCAGCCAGTTAAAAGGGTTGTAAGTTACCAGTTGTGACAAGGGAAGTTTTGGAGCACGGAATCTCTCTACAATAAGATCCTTGTTTATCTTTTCGACCCTTGTATAAGGGCCGGGGGCGATGACGGTAACTTTGGTTGTTTTTGCCAGTGTTTCGGCAAAGTCAGTTACAAATGAGCCAGCTGCTTCACTACCATTATGGGTAATGGGAAAAGATGTTGTAATAAGTAGAAGGTTACGCAATTGTCAAATCCTCAATTATTTATTTTTTCAAGAGAGAAATAATACTCATGTAAGGATTTTACTCTATGTTCTTTACACAAAATTTATGCTGTTAATGACAAGTTGAAACAATAAATCTAGTACTCTGTTGATTCTTTTTCTTTAACGAAAGATTCTATTTTTTTTCTGATTATGGGCAATAAGAACGTGGCATTTACGGGGAGTGAAAGATGGTTTTTTCCCCTTAGTTTTGTGAGTGTTGTGAATATCTTGTTCACAGTATAAGTGCTGATAATAATATCTATATATTCATCTGCTTTATCTTTGTTATTACTGTAAAGGCTGTTTTCTATTAAAAGCAGGTAGACAGCCAGTTCCTTGTTCTTTTGATGATTGATGGATGCCTGAAGATAGTGATTGGCGGATCGATGCCTTCCTGTCTTCATAAGGTAATAGCCTAGGTTAGCAAGTGTAAATTCATCGTCGGGATTGATTTCAATTGCTTGTAAGATAAATGGTAGGGCTTCTGGAAGTTTTTCCAGTTTGATTAAAAGAAGAGCATGGAGGTTGAGGTAGTATTGCTTCGATCTTTTCGGTTTGCCCGAGAGAGGTTTAGAAAGTATGTCAAGAATTGTTTTTGATGTCCTAAAGGCCTCATCTAATCTTCCGGTCATGACAAGAGCAACAGCAAGCTGCTCGTGGGAAAAAGGGTTTGTTGGAAATAGAGATAATTTTCTTTTAATCAATTCGATAGCTTTTTCAAAATCATTATGGACCTTTACATGAATTGATATCATGTTGTCGAAGGCTCTTAATTGGATATAGTCCACTAATTCTTCAGTCTTATCCAAGGATATCTGGTTGAGTCGAAGGGATTCTTCATATTTATGATCCCGTAAATACCTGAGTACAGAAAGGTTATGGTATGGGCGCGCCTTTCCTGGTGCTTTTTCAATAGCATCTAGAAGAAGAGATTCCTTCGTCAACCAGGTGAAATTCCGGCTATAAGTCCCTATAGAGAAGAAGATGACTATCAAGACAAGAGAGATATTGAGGAGGCTGTTGAAAGATTGTTTGCGAATGTGGTTTTGCAAAACAAGTACAGCTGAGACGAGTGGACAGAAAAGGAAAAATGATGGGAGGTAGTTACGATGCTCAAAGACGAGTTCAAGAGGTATAATTGTTGATTCAACAATGTGGTTATAAAAAAAGAAGAGAATTGCCAGGCAAAGAAGAGGGAATTTCTTAAACTTTAAAATGGCGAAAACGATGGAAAGGAGAATAAGAAGAATAGAGGGAAAAGTTGTCCAGGGAGTAAGCAATGAGGTTGATAGAGTAAAATCATGCTCAACAGATAAACGATTTGAGATGGGATAAAAAATAAGTGAGAGATAAAAGAGTAGGATTCTTGGTTCGGTCAACAACCGTTGTTCCAAAGTAAAATATCGTTTTTCATAAGTGGCAAATATTTTAAAAAAATTGGTGTCAAGTAAAAGAAGAATGCCTGAAAAAACTATAATAAAAGCCAATAGAGGAAAAATAATCCTGATGAAAGGTTTTTGGGTGAAATAAGAAAGGGCTATTGAATGAAAGAATATAAGTTCAATGAGAATGATAGAGCCGGGAAGCAGTATGGAATTTTCTTTTGCACCGACTGCTAGTAAGAAAGAAAGAAAAGAAAAAAAGAAAAGAGCACATTTCTTTCCTACGTGATTAATGCAACGGTTGCGACCCAGAAGGTACAGATATATCGATAAAATCGAAAACATGGCGGCTAACGATGTCATTCGTTGAACCAGATATGTAATGGCCTGAGTTTGTATTGGGTTAACTGCCCATAATACAGTTGCCAATAGTGCAATGTACTGGGCATTTGTTTTATAAAGATCCTTCGTCTTAGGTAAAGTAAGGAGGTTGAAGATGACTAGATAGAGAAGGATAGAGGTAATGATATGGATGGTATTGTTAACCAAGTGATAACTGATCACATTATCTTTGCTGATCAACCAGTTGATTGCAAATGTGAAATAAGCAACAGGTCTTGAAACTTTTTGGGAACCTTTCCAGTGAAAAAAAGTTGTTTTTATCGATTGGAAATCAAGTGATGTTAAATGGATATTCGTATTTGTTTTAATGTTGTTTGTATCATCAAACTGCCAGTCACCTTGTAGGTTGTTGGAGTAGATAATTATTATCAGAATGGTGATAATAATAGGGCTGATAAGTTTATTAACGTTTTGGGTGAGAGGCATAGTTGTTATTGAAGATATTGAATTAATCTGTCACTTCTTTGCTTAGTCTTGATTGGAATTATATCGCTTGTTTAAATAATCTTTGATTTGTTGGGCACCGGTAACAAATTCGCTTCTTGATTTTGATGTTTCAATGATCAGTGTTGGTATTTTCTCAATGCTTAAACTGTTAAGTAGAGTTATGGCTTTTTTACTTTTTTTCCTGAGATCAGGAAAAAAAACATTCGCCATATTTTCTTCTGAGTTCTTAATTGATGCCAGAAGTGAGAAAGGGTTTGTACTCTTTTGCTTCATCTCATTGCGAAAGGTTTGTATCTTTTTTAAAGATGGCAGGTCTTGATCGACTACAATAAAAGAAAAGATATCCTGTTGAGGATTGATTGAGGCAAGTTGAGATAGGACCTTTTGACAGCCGGAACAGTTCATGCTGAAAAAGAGCGTGACCCTGTCTTCGGTTTGGCGATTAATTTTTTTAGGAGAGTATTCAAAAAAAGCCAGTTCATGATAACTGCCTGTTTGTCCCGGTGTATCCAGTACAATATGAGTTGTGAAGCTCCCTATCCAAATTAAAACTGAACAGGTAAGAAGGATGAGTTTTTTTAACGACCAAGTGTAGCACGCTGTGATGCATAGAAGGGATATGGCAACACCAATGCACAGAGCACACTGTTGGTTGATAGTAAAAAACTGAAACCCTATGAGGCTGCCATCAAATGCCAGAGCCGGAAAAAGAAAGAGAAGGGGCCAGCCTCCTATTTGTTTAGGATATCTGTATGAGAAAAAAAGAAGTAAAAACAGGCACCAGAAGAAAAAGGCTCCTCCAACAACCAATACAGCCTCGTCGAAGATGAGAAACTTACCGACAATTCCGCAAGCCTCAGTTTTGCAAAGACTTTCACCCTTGATGGAAAGGAGGGATTCAACGGAAAGGAATATAGCACTAAGAAAGGATATAAAAACAGCAATTAATGCAAGGGATTTGTGAACGACAGATAAGTCTCTATTGTGATTTAGACTTGTTGCAAGATGGTTCATAAGACCATGCTTGATCTACTGATAGGTGGCTGCTGGGTTAGGAACATTTCCGGCTGGAGCATCCCTGTCAGTTTGGGGTGTAGCCCAGAAGGTGGCTGTTTCTCCTGTAGAGCCGGCATTGGCTATCTGCAAGGTGTAATGGTAAGGGAGGCCGGTATCTGTCGGATATGTTCTGCTTCGAGGACTGAAACCAACCAAGCCAGCTTGGTTGGTACCAACTCCGCCAATGTTGTCAGAAATAGTGCCAGTGTCCGTCTCTGTATAAGTGTATGTGCCATTGGGTGGGAATTGGCCATTTTCCGCTCGAAATGTTTCTAACAAAAGGGGAAATTGTTCGATGACATTTTCAGGGACACTGCGCTTTGATGTGTCGATATAATCAGTGTACATTGGTATTGCAAGAGCTGCTAAAATGGCGATAACAGCAACCACAATCATGATTTCTACAAGAGAAAAACCCAGATTATTTTTTGGTTTGGCTGATTTTGCAAATATTTGTTTTATTTGCATCATGCTTAAAAGGCTAGATAAAAATTTGTATGTTTCTGCGCTCAAAACTCCAATCCTTTCCCGGTATGGGAAAGGATTGGAGTAACTATATTCTATCAGTTCTTTTGCTAAGTGTAAACGATAAACAGTACTACTCGACTACGACAGTGATGGTCTCAGCAGCTGAGTCGGTATCGATGTTGCCGGTAATTGTGATACTTGAGCCAACGCTAGCTGTGTTGAGGTTTGCAGGGCTGATGCCGACCATACAATCCTCAGTGCCAATGGAGTTACCACTTGAAAAGGCATCCTGAGTGCCATCATAAGGATCTCTCTTGCCGCCTTCGTTAAGAGCTGCAGGGGCATTTGTTGATGCAGCAGCACCGGCAGACCGTTTTGCCAGTTCAGATTTTACAAACATATGAGCCGCGTCGGTGTTTGATTTACAGGCATTAACCTTGGTCTGTGCCATGTAATTTAAGTACTGCGGAATAGCAATGGCCGCCAGAATACCGATGATAGCAACAACGATCATCAGTTCGACCAATGTAAAACCTTTTTGATTTCTAGCTTTCATAATCATTTCCTCCTAATTATTCTTGGTATTGTTTCTTGTCGCAGTTTTTTTCAATAAAGCGTGCTGCTTGTGTCATTGCAAGGTGCGTGCCGGTCCTTTGTTTCTTTGCTGATATTGGAAACAGGCGCAAAGTCAGTTGTTTACATTGTATTCTGTTGTTTTTTCAATTTTCTTTTAATTTTCAACGGATATTCAGTAGGTTGTGTTTATATGCTTTTTGGTTTGTTGGTCTGACTGAAAGACGGTAGCTCTTTTTGTAATAACAAAAATGTATATATTTCAGGCTCTTTTCATGTTGTTGGAGTGAATATGACACCTGGTGTGCTGAAGAAAGCGAATTTTTCTGGATTGACTTTTAAGGACATCACGGGGTGACAAAAAGTGTCAGTAGTGACGTTTTTTGCTGAGTGGTGCGGCAGCGTAGGTAGGCTTGTCATCCGTGCGTGAAACAGGCGATGAATGTTTCTGAAAAACTTCAAATGGACCACCGGAACCAATATCATAGACAATATCGACAGACTGTCGCTAGGGAGGCATGAGGCTCTGTTAATCTTGTTATATTCACTTATTGCAGGTCATGAGAATATGAAGATGTTGTTTGGTCATTGCCCTGTGTTGAGCTATAATTCTTTTTTAGAAAGCTACAAAGCAGAGTGTTCAGCTGTATGCAATGGCTGAACTGCCAGTCAGATTGAAAGGCTGGAAGCTTTTAGGTGTATAAAGGAATGCTTGTGAACAGTTTAAAGATAAAGCTGACCGTTTTTATAACTGTATTACTGACTATTGGTATGTTGCTGTCTTCGCTGGTAATGCTTGTGCTCTGGCAGCGACAAATTCTGCAGTATGAGATCGAGAGAAGTGTTTTTATCCTAGATCAGGTTCAGGTGTCATTGAATGTAAACCAAGCTGATCATGAATTATTTGAACCTTCAGAGGGAATATCCCAGCTTTTACATAATAACTCGGTTTCTTGTTTACTCTTTTTGAAAGAGGGAGTCGTACATCCTTTGCTTGAAAAATGCAAAAAAGAGTCGGGTCTTTCCTCTCTTGTGGTGAAAAGCAGTCAAATGAAAAATAATGTCCATTCAGTGTCTGGTGGGGTTTTGGGATTGTTCGGTTATGGTACTTATGATCTGGCTATTGCGACACCGGTGATTAGAGGGGAGAGGGTGGTTGCTTCAGTGGGGTTATTGCGGAACCTGTCTGTTGCAGGCCGGAAGTTTTTATCGAACATTCAAATCGTGTTCGTTTATATTATTGTTAATATCATCATCCTTGCCGTTGTCGGTTTCTTCCGGATTTCACAACTGGTTATTCGTCCGCTTGAGAAATTAGTAGTCTTGGCCGATTCGAGTGCTGTTACAAGGGGTGATCTTCTGTTTGAATCTGATGGCAGAGGGGAGTTTTTCAGGCTTTCCAGCAGTCTGAATAAGATGATTAAGAAGATTGCTGCAGACAACAAAGAACTTCAACAAAATATTCAGTCCCTTAGAGAGGTAAACAGTGAGCTTGAGAGGAATAGACGGGAGCTTGTTCGGGTGGAGAAGCTGGCCTCTATTGGCAGGTTATCGGCCGGGATGGCACATGAAATAGGCAATCCACTTACTATTATTCACGGTTATCTCGGGATGTTGAAGGGGGATATTTCTGAAAAGAACAGGGTTGAATATCTCATGCGGATTGAGGTGGAGCTGGACCGGATTAACGGTTTGATTAAACAGCTTCTCGGTTTTTCTCGTTTCAGTAAAAAACAGACCCGGAAGCTTCATGTCCATCCGCTTCTTATTGAAACGGTTGATCTTGTCCGTGTTCGGAAAAAATCACAATCGATTCATTTTGTTAAAAAGCTTGCAGCAAAACAAGATCTGGTTGCCGCCAATGGTGATAACCTCAAGCAGGTATTTTTAAATTGCCTTTTCAATAGCATAGATGCTGTTGAGGAAAGAGGAAAAGAAAAGGCGGGAGAAATAGTTGTCACAACAAGAAATAGACAAAACAAAAATGGTTCTGTCGATCTGGTTATTATGATCTCAGATAATGGAAAAGGCATTGATGAGAACTCTATCGACAAGCTTTTTGATCCTTTTTTTACAACCAAGGAGGTCGGTCACGGCACCGGGCTGGGTCTGTTTGTTTCACATGCGATTATTGATAATCTCGGGGGACGAATAGAGGTTGAGAGCAAGATCGAACAAGGGACCAGGTTAATGATCAAGTTACCGATACATGAAAAGTAATGGATAAGACAAAACAGATTCTCATAATTGACGATGAGGAGAATATGCGCCATATGCTCTCTTCTGTCATGGTCAAGGCCAGTTATCTTGTGAGCTGTGCGGCTGATGGCGCCCAGGGGCTTGATGCGGTATCAAAAAAGAAGTTTATCGCCATTCTTTGCGACTTGAAGATGCCGGTGATGGATGGCCTCGAATTCTTAAGGAAATTACGGGCAAAGGGGGATGAAACAACAGTTATCATGATGTCGGCTTACGCGACTGTTGATACGGCTGTTGAAGCAATGAAACAGGGGGCCTTTGACTTTATAACAAAGCCCTTTAAAAACGATGAGATACTGGTCATTCTGTCTCGAGCTGAAGAACGTGACCAGCTTCTGGTGGAAAATAAGAAACTTAAAAAACAAGTGGCTACCCTCGAAGGAAGAGAACCGTTCGGCAATCTTGTTGGAAACGCTCAGGTTATGCTCGATGTGATTGAAACAGCAAAAAAGGTGAGTGATTATAAAACAACGATTCTTATTACTGGTGAGTCTGGAACAGGGAAAGAGTTGATCGCCAAGGGAATCCACCAGCAAAGCAGTCGAAAAAGAAAACCGCTTATTTGTGTGAATTGCGGTTCAATCCCGGAAAATCTTTTGGAGAGCGAGTTTTTCGGGTATTCAAAAGGCGCGTTCACCGGGGCGGATTCAAACAAGAAAGGACTGTTTGAAGCAGCTGACGGCGGTACCCTGTTTCTAGACGAAATTGGTGAGCTTCCACTCAGCCTCCAGGTTAAATTGCTGCGGGTCCTTCAGGAAGAAGAGGTATGGGCTGTTGGAGGGAGGCGGGCTAAAAAAGTTGATGTCCGGGTTGTCGCGGCCACAGCGCTTGATCTGGCTGAAGAAGTTGCGAAAGGGACTTTTCGTAAAGATCTTTTTTATCGACTGAATGTGGTGATGATCCATATTCCGCCGCTGCGGGACAGGAAAGAAGATATTCCCCTTCTCTGTGACTTTTTTCTGGAAAAATTTTGTGAAAAAGCAGCTGTTCCGTTGAAGTCTGCTTCTCCCAAAGCTTTGGCAGTGCTAATGAATCAGGATTGGCCGGGCAATGTCCGCCAACTGGAAAATGTTATTGAACGGGCAGTAATTTTCGCTGAAAAAAATGTCATTCTTCCTGAAAATCTTCCCGAGAGTTTTGGCAGCCCTTCAAGGGGAAGGAGATTGGATGATCTTTTGGGTACACTGTCGATTAAAAAGGGTAGAGAAATTATGGAGGAAAGGCTGATCAGAAGGGCTCTAGATATCACAGAGGGGAATAAAAGCCAGGCGGCAAAAATATTGGAAGTCAGTTATCCATCTCTGCTGGGAAAGATTAAAGAGTATGGAATAAAAAGCTAGTGTCGTTAATACGACACTGATGTGTAGACTGGTATTCAGCATGTAGTGTTGATATGTATTTAGATTCTTGATTACCAATGATTTTCAGCCTTGACGGTAAAAGAGGTGTTGTCAGTTTGGCTGGCGTATTTCAAGGATCACAGATTATTGTTGAAATGTATCTAACGGTAAAGAAATATTGAAAAATATCTATATTGTTCTCAGCAAGGAGTGATCCTTGACCGAAGGCTAGCAAGACAAATTGACAACACCTCGTGTTAGGGTGAGCTTTATGGGTAATCAGATTTAGATTTTCATGGCTGTTGTGTGTAAAAGTGTTTTGTCACAATGTGTATGCACCTGATCTGAGTGTTTTATAGAGTAGATGTTGCCAGGGGAGGTCATTAGAAAGAAGCCATGGTGTAAAAATATTTTACATTAGGTGCCCCTGCTATTAAAAGATTTTATAATATTGTTTGGCACCACAGGTCAAAGGATATAGTTTCAGAAAATACCTGCCAGGAGTTCCACTCCCTCTCGGCAGTATGTTGAGTTACGGTGATAATCAGCATCTCAACAGAATGATCCGTTCAAACTGAAAGAATAACAGGCCATTCGTCCTTACTGCCAAACGTCTTCGCTACGCTGTGGATTGTTTGTCAGTAGCCCCCAATGGCCTTTATCACGAATTTGTTATTTACAGGTATTTTTTATCTAGTCGGCTAGGGATAAGAATTGGGTTGCTGGCGGGAAAATTGCATGAAGTTGGATGGAGATGTTTTTGTTAAATAGAGGAGCAATATTTGGTGGATATGGGTGATATAAACATTCAGTCAGAAGAAACAGAGAAAATCGAACGGTTTGAAAAGTTGTCAATAGATCAATCCGGTTTTGGTTTGGTTGAAGTAATGATTGTACTGGTTGTTGCAATAGTTCTGGCTTTTTTCCTCGAACCTCAAATTGGCCACTGGAGAGCGAATACTCGGACCATTGGGATTGCCAGAGAACTTAATTCGGCCTTGCAGTTAACAAAGCTGGAGGCCATAAAACGAAATCAGGATATTACTTTTCGAGTAAATAGCGCACAGCCATGGTCCTTACAGGTTTTTATTGATGATGGTTCAGGTGGGGGAACATCGGATAACGGGACAAGAGAAGGTACCGAAGAATTAATTTTAAATCGTCTGGCGGAAACAGATGAAAGAAGTGTGCTGTTCCAGAATGTCAGTTTCGGCGGGAATCCGTTTACTGTTATTACCAGTCGCGGGGTACCGGAGTTGGGACGCAGTGGTTCGGCAACTGCCTGCAAAGATAAGTATCTTACCGGTAGTTGCGGCACAGATAACCCCCGGCATTATCGGGTCACATTATCTGCCACAGGAAACCTCAAGATGGAAAAAAGTACTGATGGTAGTACCTGGGAATAGGAAGAGGAAAGATGAGTAGTGTGCATGGTGGCCTTTATGAGGGGTGTAAAAAAACAATAGATGACTTTGGTTTCACCCTGGTTGAAATGATGATTGCTCTGGCCATGTCAGGCTTCCTGATTATTGCTATCTATTCTGCCTATAATTTGCAGCAGAGGACGTATTACTCCCAGGAGCAGGTTATTGAGGTGCAGCAAAATATCAGGGCCGGACTTGACAGTATGATCAGGGAACTCCGGATGGCGGGTTATGATCCATTACAGACAGGGGTACCGGGCATTGTTGCGGCTTCGTCTGCTTCAATTAATTTTACTTTAGATATCGATAACGATACTGGTGATGGTGATGGTGATGGTGATGTTGATGATACAAATGAGAGTGTAACCTATGATCTCAATGGCTCGACATTGAGAAGAAATAACCAGGCAATTGCTGAAAATATTCAAGCAATTGAATTCTATTATACAGTAGATGACGGAGTGAATGTTTCACAGACGCTTACCCCTGCCACTCTAGCTGATATCCGTTCAATCCAGATTTCTATTCTGGCTATTGCCCGCCAACGTGATGCTGACTATATCCATTCAGACACATATACAACAGCATCAGGTGCCTCGTGGGGACCATATAATGATAACTTTCGCAGACGATTTTTCGTTACCACTGTTCAATGTCGAAATATGGGGTTGCTCTAGAGATGTGTAACTTGAAAGATACAAAAGGATTCACCATTGTTGAAGTGACTATTGCCCTGGCTGTTCTTGCCATTGGTATTCTTTCTTTATACACCATGCAGACAAGAGCTATTTATGGTAACGCGGTTGCCAATACATTCAGTAATCTGACAATTTCAAATCTTGATCAAATTGAGCAATTATATGCAGCTTCATATGATAGCGCTGATCTTGCAGCAGGCAATCACAGTGTGACTCAGAATGGAATGACCGTTTCGTGGAATGTTGTAGATGATAATCCGATTGACGGGTGTAAGTTAGTTACCGTAACCGTAAGTGGAATATTCGGCGGAACAACAAAAGAAATGGAGACTGTTTTTATTAAATCGGAAATTCAAAAATAGTAGGCGCATGAATCATATAAAAAGACTTCTCAATAACGATCAGGGTTTTATTCTTGTTCTTTCGATGATAACCATGGTTGCCTTGACTGTGATTGGCATCTCCGGCACATCTAATACAAGCATAGAGGTTCAGATTGCCGGAAATGAGAGGCACTACAACCAGGCATTCTATGCTTCCGAGGCAGGCTGGCAGCATGGCATCCAGGCAATTGAAAAAATGGCAAATGCTCCTAATCGAGTTAACCAATTTGACCAGGATGATCCGGACGATCCTGAAAACGATCTTGTTGATCAGGTGAGCAACCAGGCTCTCATTGTGGGTGAAACCAGTTACAATTACAAAACATATTTTGTTGAAACCTATAGACTACCGGGTTTTTCCGGGTCAGGTGGCTGGAAGAAATTTAGATATTCAACAGCAGGTACCGGTAGCGGTCTGAGAAATTCAGAGCACGAAAGTATGGCAATAGTCGAAAAACCGTTTGAGACCGGCTATTAAGCCAACGATAGATGAGAGGTAAAGGATGAAAAGGTCATTAATAAAATCAATCGGGTCACTTCTCCTGTTTTTTCTTGTTCTTTTTTCAGTAAGCCTGGCCGGTGCTGATACGTTGGATGTTAGGATCAGTGCCGATATTGATGATGTCGAGGAGGCCACAGGCAATAACTTGGGGCGAGTGTACCACAATTCCAGCGATCTTGAACTGGTATATGATGGCTGGACACAGGGAAACCAGATTGTCGGTCTCAGGTTCCGTAACATTACTATTCCCCAGAATGCTACGATAAATTCAGCCTATCTGGAATTTACTGCCGATGAGAATAGAACAAATAATAATACGTTGACCATATATGGAGAAGATATCGGTGACGCGTCGCAGTTTATCTCCGGCTATGGTAGTTTTAATGTCTCAAACCGGACAAAAACATCTGCCAGTGAACCATGGGTCCCAGGGACATGGGATCCGGTCGGCAGTAAATATCAGACTCCGGATATCAGCTCGATTGTTTCTGAAATCACCGGCCGTACCGACTGGAGCAACGGTAATGATATGGTCTTCATTATCGAGGGAGCCGGGCGGGTTACGGCGGACAGTTTCCAGGCAGGCGGCAATAACAGGCCGCGGCTGGTCATTGATTATTCCACTCAGCCGCCCGAAATCCAGCTCAATAAAACAGTAATAAATGTTGAGACAATCCAAGGTACGCCTGCCACTTCAGATACTTTTACTATTACAAACAGTGGTGGTTCAACACTTAATTATACCATTTCTGAGGACGCCAATGCACCGGATTGGCTGCAGGTTGCTCCCACAACCGGCAGTCTAACCAACGGTCAGACCGATACGATCACGGTAAACTTCGCCGGTTCAGACCTGTTGGCTTTGGGCACTTATACAGCAACGATAACAGCCCAGGATCCAAGTGCGGTACCGACCACCCGGACAATAGCTGTCACTCTCCAGGTCGGCAAACCCGAGATCACTCTTGACCACTCGGCCATACCGGTTCCCGTTACCATGGAAGCTGACACAACCGATTCATCCCATAGCTTTACGGTTACCAACAGCGGTAGCGCCACTCTTTCGTTTACAGCGGATGACGACGCTTCCTGGCTGTCGATGAGCCCCACAAACGGAATACTCGATCCGGGGAACTCCACCACCATCACCCTCACTTTCAACGCTGCGGGCCTGACCGCAAACACTGGTTATAATACCATAGTCACCGTTTCCGATCCGGAAGCCAGCAATAACCCGAAGGCATTTCAGGTCGATCTGGTCACCTATAAAGAGCAGGAAATGAGTGGTGAAGGCGATAATATGAATGATGCCGAAGAGTTTTCGGACGGCTCAATCGACAGCAGTGAAGAGCGAGAAGATCTGGATATGGGTGAGCATCTTGTCGGTATCCGCTTTCCAGTTGTCACTGTTGACAGAGATGAGACTATCCATAAGTCCTTTATTCTGATGCAGGCCCAGTGGGGTGATTCCGTGGAAACGGACCTGGTAATCCACATCCAGAATAAAGAAGATCCACCGATAAATGATCCGCTGATCTTCACAACCATCAATGGGAATATTTCCGATCGTGCCCTCTGGGGAACGGATGTTCAATGGAATAATATTGAACCGTGGTCCACCGGCCAAATCAGCCAGACTCCGGATTTGAGTGTCCCTGTCCAATATATCGTGAACCGCCCGAGCTGGAACAGTGGTCAAGCCATGGTGTTTGTCATTGATGGTAACGGCGAGCGGGATGCGGCCTCCTATGACAGTGACGATTTTCCCGGTCCTATCTTGAAAGTCTGGACGGACCCCGATCCGGCGCCGCTTATTGTTTTAAGCAAATATGTAATCAAACAGGAAGTGGATTTTGGCACCACTCTCCCCGATGATACCTTCACCGTGTCGAATAAAGGGAGCGGTAATCTTGAGTATGGCATCACTGATATTGATGAAGCTACCGGTCTGGACGCCACCTGGATTTCAGTTGCACCTCCAAATGGCGGCCCGCTTCCCAATGATGGATCAACTGATACCTTTACGATTACTTATGATACGACGTTGTTGCCGAATGGAGAGCACACGGCAATTATCACTGTGACTGATCCGGATGCTAAACCGACTTCTGCCAGACTAAAGGTGACGGTAACGGTCAACAGGCCGGTTATTGAGCTGGATCCAACAACTATGAACCTGGAGCTGGGTGTCGGCGGCACTGCCAGCCGGCAGTTCACCATTACTAATACCGGGGCATTGGATTTAAACAACTATACCATCGCCGATATTGATCTTGGGACCGGTATTGACGCCTCCTGGATGTCGGTAGACCCTGCAAGTGGAGGCCCGCTTGTTAATGATGGTACTTTCCATACCATAAACGTCAATTTTGATGCCACCGGGCTGACGGTAAACACCACCTACACAGGAATCATAACGGTAACCGATCCTTCAGGAGCAGCATTTCCCAAGATTGTCAGTGTCAGTCTGTATATTGGACAGCCCCATATCGACTTGACCCACAATCTGCCGGACCCGATCGTTCTACCTGTTGATTACGCCAACAATGACTACTCTTTTACCATCGGTAACAGCGGTACGGTATCATTGAACTTTACCATTTCCGATATCGATAATGGTACCTTAGCCGATGCTGCCTGGATGAGTTTTACACCCCAGAGCGGTAGTGTGGCAGCCGGCGGACCGGAGCAGACTGTGACTATCAACCTGTCCACTTCCGGGTTGATGGAAGGTGAGACCTATGAAGGCACAATCACGGTAAGTGATCCATTGGCCGATAACGACCCGCAGACCATTCCTGTTAGGATTTCGATTCTCAACCAGGGCGAGTTTACCGGAAGCGATTCTTCCGATGACGCCGAGGAGGATACGAGTGATGGTGATATGTATCTGACCAGCTCCGATCTTGAAATGGTAGATGATGGTGGTGATCATCAGATCATCGGCATCAGGTTCAACAATGTCAATATTCCAGCAGGATCATTGATTAACAATGCCTACATTCGGTTTATGGCTGATGGCAGTACAAGTGGAGATGTTGATCTTGAAATATATGGAGAAAAGACCGGTGATGCCCAAACATTCACTTACACTGAGGAAAATGTCTCCAATAGGACACGGACTGATGCGATGGTTGCCTGGAATGATATTCCCAACTGGAGCAACGGTTCAATGTACAATACCCCAAATATTGCTGAACTGATCCAGGAAATCGTTACCAACGAGAACTGGCAGTTCAATAATTCCATGTCCTTTGTTATCCAGGGTGATCAGGGAACCCGTCGTGCCCACAGCTACGATCAGTTTGAAGATAACAGTAATTATTTACCGCCAACCCTGGTTGTTGAGTGGGTGGAATCGGAACAGCCCTATATCGTTGTTAGCCCATCAGGTCAACTGGGTGTGATAACGACTTTTGGGACAAATGCCGCTGACAGGACATTTACTCTGAAAAATACTGGTGCTGGTGATCTGGTATATACTATCCAGCCAAATGCTACGTGGTTGAGCTGTTCGCCTGCTTCCGGGACGCTTGCTCCAGGGGGTAGCCAGGAGGTGACGGTCAGTTTTCTTACCGCTTCTCTGGCAATCAGTAATTATTCTACCACCATTACCATCAGCGATCCACAGGCCTTCAATTCACCCTACGACTATGTTGTTAACCTCCAGGTCAATGCCCAGGATACGGGAAGCGGCTGCGGAGATATACCGATTTATGCCGAGAACATCATTAATCCGGCAATCCTGGTCCAACTGGATACCTCCAGTTCCATGACCAGTTCATCACCGACCAATACATCGGTAAGCAACCCGCGGACACCTAATCTGAAAAATATTTTTCAGTCCATGTTGAATGATCCGGCCTGGACACCGAATGTCTCCGATATTGCTTTTATCATTACCGGTTCAGGCAATCGAACAGCCATTTCCTATGACGGTGGTTCGTCGGATGCGCCCGAACTTCATGTGAACTACTATCCACAAGATGATCCGCTAACTACGGATATAGATGAATCTGACACTCTAGTTGAATATTCCAACAGGATTACCCAGTCCAGTGATGATGCGGAAGAACGGACTTCAGATGGACATGTAAGTTTCGTCTCAACAGATATAGAGCTGATTACCGACAATAACTCTGAGCAGGTGGTCGGATTACGATTTCAAAATATCAATGTACCATCTGACGCTACACTTGATGATGTCTATATTGCTTTTTCTAAAAATGTCACTTCCTCAACACCGACTTCACTCACCATAAAAGGTGAAGATGCGTCTGCTGGTGGTAACAATTTTCAGGCAGCCACCTTTGATAACGTAACAGACAATATTTCTTCAAGACCCACATTAATTAATGTGGTCAGCTGGAATAATCTTGATACCTGGTGGGGTGATACCACCATGAGGAGATATGAGGTCGGTCGGGCTGTTATTGCCGACCTGGTCAAAGACCGAAGCATTGCCTGGGGTTATGGCATATGGGATAGAACCAAGGATGGTCCCAAGTGGAGCGGTAGTGGTTCCGGGCCAAATACCGATCAATTGTCCGGTCCAACCTATGATACTAATTCAACGGATTATCTGCAGACCCCCTATCATAGCGAGTATTCATCAGATCCTCCAAGTTCTAGTCAGTATGATCTTTTTACCCGAATTACCGCTCCTGTCCAGTCAAGGGATGCGGAAGAGACGGTGGATTTACAGAACACCATTCTGACCACCACAACTGGTTCAGGAACACCCCTTGGACCATCCATGCTGGCAGCAAGAGCCTATTTCAATGGACAAAAAGAAGATGTTGATGGAAACCCATACTCCTCTTTATCCTGTCAACGAAAATTCCTGATCAACATTACCGACGGTCAGGGTTATTTGAACCATACATCCACTCAATATATGGAGCGTTATGCCCACTGGCTTGCTGACAGTGAGATTACTGCTGTCGTTGTTGGCTTTGAATTGTCCAACGCCTCTCAGATTGATGTGGTGGCGCGGGCTTCCAATGAAAGAGGAGAGGAAAGCGCTACAGACAAAATCTATGCTGTTCATAAAGATCTGGATGATCCGAATAATTCTGAACCCGATCATGAAGATGTTGATGCTTTCTCCGCTGCCAGTGGTGAAGATCTGAAAATTGCTCTTGAAGGAATAACCAGTGAGATAAAAAGACAACTTTTCTTTGGATCGGCACCTGCCCCGTCAACATCCGTTGATATGGGGTCATTTGTGATCGTTGCCGTTTTTAATCCGGCTGACAATTGGAGAGGTGACCTGAAGGCGTTACCATATGATCCGGATACAGGGCAAATAGATGTAAGTGATATTCAGTTGACCAATCCTCCATCCGATTGTGCTGCTTCCGAGTCGACCTGTTGGCGGGCCGGCTATCTGCTCCCTGAAACCGGCTGGCTGAATTATTCCAAGGCTTTCACCGTTGCTGGACCATTAACTACTCCCACCGGTGATGGGACCGGCAGCATTATTTCCTATACCGATGATATCTTGCCAAATGATAATTATATCTGCAAAGGGTTGGGAGATATTATTAAATCGACACCCAAAATCATTGATAAACCGAAAAGTTTCCACAGTTTTGATCGATATCCGATTTTTCAGAGTGACTCCGATGTGAGAGATAGAACTCCGCTTGTTTCAATTGGTGCAAATGACGGAGCTTTACATTTCTTTAATCTTGAAACCGGAGTGGAGTCCCATAGATTCTATCCAATGGGGGTTCATGGAACGCTGAATATGGCAGCAGGTGATCCAACATATGATACCTGTAACGAACAATACTGTCATCGGTATATGGTGGACGGCTCACCAATTGCTGCCGATATTTTCACAGGTACTGAAGTGATAAGCGGTGGAGTTGTAACCGATACTGGTTGGCGAACCATTGTTATTACCGGGCTTGGCAACGGTGGTGATTCATACTTTGCCATTGATACCACGTATAACAATCCGTTTGATGCAACAACCAACCCTTCGGTCTATCTCTGGAACTACACGGATAGTGACCTTGGGCTGGCCACGTCTAATCCTGTGATAGCACGGGTGAATGCTCCAGCCAGGGACGGAAATGGAGACATGGTAAGCAATGGTGCTTTCGGAGGTTGGGCGACCTATTTCGGTTCCGGTTATTCACAGGTCAATCAGGAGTTGAAAGAATCCTACCTTTATGGCCTGAAAGCCTGGGATAAAGCCCAGCTCTGGTCAGCTTCAGAAAAAATCAAAATTGAGGTGGATAATACCATTGATTATTCCGGTTTAACGGTCGATTTTACTTCCGGAGAAGCCATAACCGGGGAGACCTCTGGAGCAACAGGAACAATTTTGGCGCTGACCAAGTCGGGAACCGAAGGGACTTTGAAGTTGACCAATATCAATGGTACCTTTGTTCTCGGTGAACCACTCAACGGTTCTCTGGGTGGTGACGGAATGGCAATTGTATCAGGAACCATTCACTCGTCCTACCTCAATGATGCCTTGAATACGCCTGTGGTCTCTGATATCGATTTTAACAACATTGGTGAGTATATCTATCTCGGTACCTTGCATGGCCGGATGCACCGGGTGATGAATATAGGCGAGAATGAAACACCTTCCGTTGCCTGTGTTTTTGACTTTGGTGAAAATCGTCTGACCTTTAACAGCTTGACTACTTCGTTCACAGCTGGCCAGACAGTGACCGGCCAAACTTCAGGTGCAAGTGGTAAAATCGTTCATATCGAAATAAATGGAACATCCGGCACCCTTTATCTGGTCGATATTGCTGGTGCAGAATTCCAGGATGGTGAGACGATTCAGGGTGGTGGGGGTGGAACAGCCACCGTTGTCGGCACCCTTTATCAGGCTGATATTCCTATTCGGGCTGAGGCCGATTGGGCCTATGGTGAAGGAGATGATTTGGCCTGGCTCTATTTTGGAACGGGACGATTTGAAACCCAGTTTGATAAAACAACCACAGACCAGAATTTCTTTGTCGGCATGAAAGATTATATTGATACGGCTGAGAGTGATCCGGTTGATGAAACATATCTTAATGACCTGGTTGGTAATTCGATTGTCACTCTGACCGACAGCGCTTTAACACCTGATATTGATGAGTCACAATTTAGAAACGTTACCGGTTCAAATCCAGATAAGGATCCATGGTATATCAAATTACTCATAGATGGGTATTCCGAACGGATAATAACAAAACCATTGATTGCCGGCGGCCTTGTCTTTTTCCAGACATTTATCCCGGACAATGATCCATGTGGTGGAAATGGTTCGGCATGGCTCTATGTTGTTGACTATGAAACGGGACTGCCACCGACGAATACAGTGTTTGATATAGACAGAGATGGTGATTTCGATGCGGATGACCTGGTGGATGTTGATGGTGGCAGCGAAGCCGATGATGTTGTCGTCGGAGTATATCTTGGTAGAGGTACACCCACCGGTCTTGTCCTTGAAGGTAACATCTTGTTTGCCGGTACTTCCGATGGTGGTGTTGGTGGTGGAGGTGGTGGTGAAGGAGGTTTTGGTGGTGGAGGTGGCTTCCCCATCAATCCTGAGTATCTGGTGGCCAAACTAAAGGCTTGGCGTGATAGTAATTTGTAGGAGCAGCAAATGAAACCAATTATACAGCTTTTATGGGCATTTCTTTTTCTCTGTTGTCCGTTGTTTTCCCATGCGGATGAGATACATATCGAATATGGAGAGATCATAGAGACATCCGGAGATGATAATAACTATATTCAGGTGAGGGATAAAATATTGAAAGTTACCAGTGTCTATGTCAACAGTGGTGACGACTTCAGCAATGATGGTGAGAACGAGAATGAGCCTTTGGAGGAAATAGACAAATCTTCACTCAAAGAAGGAGATATTGTTCATTGTTTTATCACTGAGCAAAAAACAGACTACTGGGAAACAGAAAAAGTGATTTTGCTTGAGGGTACTGCAAGGACGAAATACCTGGTAGATTCCGAACTGAAATTGATCCATGACGAGAATACTCAATCGGCAGGGAAAAAGGTCAGTCAGGCACAATCAGCCGCAAGTTCTTCCCAGAATGGACAGGATAAAAAAGAAAAAGCTAAAACACCTTCGAAAATCTACCTGGAGGATGGTGTTTGGAAAAATTGAAACTCTCAAATACAATCTGATTGTAGTTTGGTTTCGTAAAAGCCGCCTGAAAGGGCGGCTTTTTTTATTGCTAATCCAAAGAAAGGGTGAATTGTTTTTCTGTGATGCATCATATTGTCAGAAAAATGTCAGATCAATTGGTTATCATGTTGCTCATCAGGCTGAAAAGTTTCTTCAATATGCCAGGAGGGCACCATGAACAACCAGAGAGGAGTTACCACAACCGAAATCATCACCTGTCTTGTTATCATCACTGTCACTGCCGTCTTTAGTTATCCGGCAATTGCCAAAATGAATAAAACGGCTAAACTTCGGGCAGAAACATACCGACTGGTGAATCGCATGCAGATGATGAAGATGGAAGCGGTGAAAAATAATAGCTTTGTGGCCTTGTTGATGGATTCAAATTCCTATTTAGTTTTTATCGATAACGGCAGCGGAGGAGGGAAAAAGGGGGACTGGGTCAGGCAGGAAAATGAACGGCAGATTGATTTTCATCAGTTGCCGGAGGGTTTCTTGCTGACAAACAAACGGGCCTGGCCGAGATTCCGCTTCAAAGGCAATGTCGGTAATGCGGGTGACACCATCACACTCACCGATAATAATGGATACAGTATGGATGTCATTGTCAATATCTCCGGCAGGATCAGGGTTGAGAAGCAGCAATAAGGCCATTGGCCAAGAGTTGAGCCAACAGACCAATCACCAGTCAACCCTTTTGTCTCATACAACCTCAAATCCGATTGCAGAGATAGCCTCTTTCACAACTTCTGGTTCCACATCACCGCCATAGGTTGCCTCCCCTTTCTCCAGATTGACATCTGCTTGAGTAATCCCGTCAACACCTTCCAGGGCCTCTTTTACCGAATTGACACAGTGGTTGCAGCTCATTCCTTTGATTTTAACCGTCGTCATTGTTTTTCTCCTTATCCTGATTATTGTTGGTGTAGGCTCACGTTTTAAAAGAATAATCTCTGACAATGAGTAAATCAACTCATAGGGTGCAGGAATATGGAAAGAGAAGTGTTAAAAAACGAGTGTACGGTTAACGTCACCGGCATGCATTGCGCCGCTTGTTCATCACGTATTGAAAAAGTGATTGGCTCAATGGACGGTGTGGTGGATATTACTGTCAATTTGGCAACCCAAACGGCTCGGCTCATCTACAACGAAAATGAGATATCCTATGACCAGATAGCTACGCGAGTCGAACAACTAGGTTTTGGTTTTGACAGGCAATCGGATAGCAGAGAGTCTGTTCTGCATCTTGATATTGAAGGGATGCACTGCGCATCCTGTTCGACCCGGATCGAAAATGTGATCGGCAAACTTCCAGGTGTTCATAAAGCAGAGGTGAATCTGGCAACCGAGAAGGCAACTGTTGCCTATGATTCTTCCCAGATTAAACAAAGAACTATTAGAGAAAAAATCGTCGCTCTTGGTTTCCAACCAAAGGTGGCTGAGGCAGGGGATGAGGATTTTTTAAAAAAGCAAAAACAGACCGCCTCTGAACTTGCCGATTTAAAAAAACGACTGATCGCCACCTTTGTTTTTGCCGTTCCTCTCCTGCTGATTTCCATGGGTGAAATGGTTGGAATACCTTTGCCGCGATTCTTATCTCCCCATATCCACCCACTCAATTTCGGACTTGCCCAACTTTTTCTCGTTGTTCCGGTGATGTGGCTTGGCAGACATTTTTATATAAATGGCTTTCCCGCACTTTTTAGAAAAGTGCCGAATATGGATTCACTGATAGCGGTCGGTACTTCGGCTGCTTTTGTTTATTCATTGTGGAATCTTGTCGAGATAGCGCTCGGTATAGAGGTGCATGCCAAAGCCATGGATCTCTATTTTGAGTCGGCCGGTGTTTTGATCGCCCTGGTGTCGCTGGGAAAATATCTGGAAAGCCGTTCCAAATCACACACAGGTGATGCCATATCCCAGTTGATGAAACTGACTCCTGACCTGGCAGTGCTGCTAAAGGATGAACAGCAGGAGGAAATTCCGGTTGCCGAAATAGAGGTGGATGATCTGTTGCTGATTAGACCAGGTGATCGTATTCCCGTTGATGGTGTCATAACCAGTGGGGCAAGTTCCGTTGACGAGTCGATGTTGACTGGCGAGAGTTTACCCGTAGAAAAAAAAGAAGGAGATCGCCTGGTCGGCGGAACCGTGAATAAAAACGGTGTATTGCAGCTTCGGGCAGTTCAGGTGGGGCGAAATACTATTCTTGCGCGAATTGTCAGGATGGTGCAGGAAGCCCAAGGAACAAAGGCTCCCATTGCAACGCTGGCAGATCGGATATCGCTCTATTTTGTTCCGACAGTCATGGTGATAGCTCTTGTTACGGGGCTTGCATGGTACTTTGTCGGTGGGGTTGATTTCAGCCTGGCACTACGCTTTTTTATTGCTGTTTTAGTTATTGCCTGTCCCTGCGCCATGGGGCTGGCAACACCCACATCAATCATGGTCGGTACCGGCAGGGGAGCCCAGCTTGGGGTGCTTGTAAAAAATGGCGAAGCCCTGGAAATGGCTCAAAAGCTTGAAACTGTTGTTTTTGATAAGACGGGAACATTGACCCATGGCCGTCCCGAATTAACCGATGTCATCAATGTATCTGAAAAAAGCTCCGATGATGAGCTGTTGTTTCTTGCCGGTTCCGCCGAGCAATCTTCAGAACATCCGCTTGCTCTGGCCATTGTCCGGGCAGCACAGGATCAGCGTACCCAACTGGTTCAGCCCCAGGATTTCAAAGCACTGGCCGGCTCAGGGATCAACTGTAAAGTTAGTGGAAACAGTATTTTAATCGGTAACAGGCAGCTGATGGAATCCAAAGGTGTAGAAGTCACCCAGGTCGATTCTTTAATTGATGAGATGTCTCTTGTGGGAAAAACGGTTCTGTTCATGGCTGTGGATCATAAACTCTCAGCGCTTTTTGGCATAGCGGATCAGCTGAAAGCTGAAGTCGTCCAGGTGATCAAAAGAATAAAAGATATGGGGCTGCAGCCGATCATGCTGACTGGTGACCATCCTGATACCGCCAGAGCAGTAGGGCAGAAGGCTGGAATTAAAGAGATTTTTGCCCAGGTGCTACCAGAAGAAAAAGCTGAGAAAATAGCATTGCTCCAGGAAAACGGCCGCAGGGTCGCTATGGTGGGGGATGGTATTAATGATGCTCCGGCTTTGGCAAAAGCTGATGTGGGTATTGCCATGGGTACGGGAATAGATATCGCTATCGAATCGGGCGATATGGTCATTATGAGGGGTAACCTGGATGGCCTGCTCACTGCTCTTAAACTGTCTAAGGCAGTTTTACGCAACATTCGCCAGAATCTGTTTTGGGCCTTTGGTTATAATATTGTCGGGATTCCAGTTGCTGCCGGTCTGCTTTTTATTTTTGGCGGGCCGACCCTTAACCCGATGATTGCCGGGGCAGCCATGGCGCTCAGCTCCGTTTCAGTCGTGACCAATGCCCTGCGTCTCAGATATTTTAAGCCGGATTAGCAGTTGCTTTTCTCATTTTTCTCTCCAGCTGTAAGAGTAAAATAATAAAAGGCTCAGTCATTCTTTGTTCCTGTGACTTTCATTGAGAAGAGGTTTAAATGGGCTGTAAATGGTGATTTGTGTGGTGAAACGAAACTCTCTTAATTTCTTTTCCCTTGACATTTTGCGCCCTCTCAATATATATATAGTCGGTTGAAAAATGAATGAGGGTTCATTAATTGGCTTCCTTGCTCGGGGAGTCGTCTGCTTAGAAAAAAATATTCAAAGAGGAATCGTATGTTTTCAAAATTAGTTGCTCCACATGGTGGAAAAGGTCTGGTTTGTGCGTTGCTTACAGGTGCTGAGCGTGATGCCGAGTTGGAAGCCGCCAAGGAAATGAAACAGATTGAGATTTCAGCTCGCGCAAAAGGCGATCTGATCATGATGGGTATCGGTGGTTTTTCTCCGCTTGATGGTTTTATGACAAGAGCCGACTGGAAGGGTGTGTGTGAGAATTTCCAGATGTCCGATGGAACCTTCTGGCCTGTGCCGATCACTTTGGACGTATCCGCTTCCGATGCAGTCGGGATTGCTGATGGTGAAGAAATTGCCCTGGTAAAAGATGGTATAACCTTTGCAACCATGAAGGTCGTTGAGAAGTATGAGATGACCGAAGAAGATAAGAAGTGGGAATGTGAGAAAGTCTTCATGGGTGAAGGTGAAGAGTCTGTAGACGGCAACTTCTGGAAGATCGCTCCAGAAGATCATCCTGGCGTTATCATGGTAATGGGTCAGAAAGACTACAACCTGGCCGGTCCTGTTAAAGTTCTCTCCGAAGGTGAGTATCCTGCCGAGTATCCAGGAGTATACCTGACACCTGCTCAAACACGTCGTATGTTTGATGAGCGTGGTTGGGCCAACGTTGCTGCTCTCCAGCTGCGGAACCCAATGCATCGTTCCCATGAGTTCCTGGCCAAGATCGCTGTAGAGGTATGTGACGGTGTTCTAATTCACTCTCTTATTGGTAATCTCAAGCCTGGTGATATTCCGGCCGAAACCCGTGTGAAAGCGATTGATATTCTTATCGAAAACTACTTTGTTAAAGAGAACGTTATCAATGCCGGATATCCTCTTGACATGCGTTATGCCGGACCTCGCGAAGGTCTGCTGCATGCCACCTTCCGTCAGAACTACGGTGTTAACAATATGCTGATCGGTCGTGACCATGCCGGTGTTGGTGATTTCTATGGCCTGTTCGAAGCTCAGACCATCTTCGATCGTGTTCCCAAGACTGGTGACAATGGTAAAGACCTGCAGTGTAAGCCAATGAAGATCGACTGGACTTTCTATTGCCACGAGTGTGATGGTATGGCATCTCTGCGTACCTGTCCGCACAAGAAAGAGTCTCGCGTCATTCTTTCCGGTACCAAGCTGCGTAAGGCGCTTTCAGAAGGTGCTGAGATCGTTGATCACTTTGGTCGTGATGAAGTTCTTGACCACCTGAAAGAGTACTATGCTGGATTGACTGAGAAGGTTGAAGTCAAGATGCAGGGTGCTGCTTCAGGAGATGATATGTAGTCCAACTGGATTATATAATTATCAGTTCCAAGGAGATGCTGCCTATATGGCCGCATCTCCTTTTTTATTTATAGTTACCAGTGTCACGTTTCGAGTTTCATGTTGATGCTTGGAGGTTGTTGCGGTATCTTCCACCCGAAACATGAAACTCGAAACTCGAAACTATTAAAACCATGAATTCACTTACACTCCATGTCGGTCTAGACGACCGTTCCTATCCAATCATTATCGAAGATGGATTGATTACACGAATCGGCAGTGACCTGTCTGAGCACAAGATCGGCACTAAATACGGTGTTATTGCCGATGATCATGTGGCGTCCCTGTATGGATCAACCCTATTACGATCCCTTGAGGATGCGGGACTTCAGACTACGCTTTTTACCTTCCCCCAAGGTGAAGAATCGAAAAACCTCGAAACCTTTGCTGGCTTGCACAGGGACCTGGCGCAGGCCGGTTTTGATCGCTCCGATGCCTTGATCGGTCTTGGCGGAGGTGTCACCGGGGATATGACAGGTTTTTTGGCAGCCACCTATATGAGAGGGATTCCTTTTGTTCAGGTTCCAACGACCCTGCTGGCTCAGGTCGACAGTTCCGTTGGAGGAAAAACCGGAGTGGATATACCTGAGGGAAAAAACCTTGTGGGTGCTTTCTATCAACCCAAAGTCGTCTACATCGATACAGCTGTTCTCACAACTTTGCCGGTGAAAGAATATTGCGGCGGCCTTGCCGAGGTGATTAAGTACGGGGTTATTCGTGACAGAGATTTTTTTCTCTTTCTAGAAAATAATATCGATCAAATTTTAGGTCTTGATCGGCAGACGATTCAGGAGATGATTCATATCTGCTGCCGGATAAAAGCAGATGTTGTGGCTGAGGACGAGAGGGAATCGAATATTCGCAGGATCCTCAATTACGGTCATACCATCGGACATGCCATCGAAGCTGCTTCAGAGTATTCGATCATTCACGGTGAGGCAGTGGCCATGGGGATGGTCGCAGCATTGCGGCTTGCAGTCGGAAACGGGCTCTGTAAAAGGCAGGATGCCGGCCGTGTGGCAACCTTGATTCATAATTATGGTTTGCCCACAGAAATCCCCCATAACCTTGATCGGGATCAGATGAAGAGGTATCTGCTCAGTGATAAAAAAACGGTTGGAAAACGTGTCTTTTACGTTCTTCCTACCGAAATCGGCAAGGTGATTATCACCGATGATGTACCGGATACGCTGGTGGATGAGGCTCTGAAAAAGAGATAGAAAGGGGCTGTGGGTATACTATTTGGTTTGTATCTGTACTGTGCTGATCCAATAATCTGTAATGGTCCACCTGTTGGCTGAAAAGGGTTGGAGTTAGTGCTGGTATGAAATGAAAAAGCAGAGAAACATTTTACCGTTTATAGCAGAGATAACTCTTGCAAGTTCATCCGCATAAGCTGCCAGGGCTTATTTTATCCCGTAGTTTCTCATTTTTTCCCAGAGGTTCTTTCTGCTGATGCCGAGCAGTTTGGCTGTTTCTGTCCTACCGCCGCCGGTATGGCTCAAGGCCTGGTTAAGAAGGTTTCTCTCGGCAATAGCCATGTTTTCAGCAAGGTTGTATCCAGCAGCTGCTCTATCGGAGTTTTTACGGCAAATTTCACTGGGCAGGTCGGCTGAAGTGATTTCTGGCCCTTTGCAGAGAACTGATGCTCGCTCCATCAGGTTTCTCAATTCCCTGGCATTGCCGGGAAAATCATAGGACTCGAGGCATTCCAGCGCTTCACCGGTAATGGACACGGATCTTCCGTGGACCAAACGGAACTCTTCTAAAAACGCAGTACATAGTTCTTTGATATCTTCTTTGTGGTCACGCAAAGGGGGCATCGTGATTGGAATAACCTGGAGTCGGTAGAGCAGATCCTGGCGAAAACGATCAGCATCAATTTCCTTTTGCAGATCTTTTGAGGTGCAGGCAATGACACGGACATCGACGGAGATTGACTTGTTCCCTCCCACTCGCTCAAACTGACTTTCCTGGAGAACCCGCAGAAGTTTTGCCTGAAGGGGAAGAGGCAAATCACCGAGTTCGTCGAGCAGCAGGGTGGCATTATCGGCCAGTTCAAACTTTCCCTTTCGTTTCTGGTCTGCTCCTGTAAAAGCGCCTTTCTCATGGCCGAAAAGCTCGGATTCCATGAGTCCTTCAGGAATGGCTGCGCAGTTGATAGAAACAAAAGGTTTGTCGCTTCTCTTTGAGGCTAAGTGGATGGCTCTTGCGGCAAGCTCTTTTCCTGTTCCCGACTCACCGGTGATTAAAATAGTCGCGTTGGTGGGCGCGGCCTGTTCAATTACGGAGTAAATATTTTGGATTGCCGAGCTTGATCCCAAAAGTTTTCTGTCATTATCATCTCTGACACTTTCTTCGAGCAGCTCATATTTCTTTTTAACTTCCTGGGCTTCAAGCAGCCGGTTGATTCGGATAATCAGGTCATCCATATCAAAGGGCTTGAGAACATAGTCAGCAGCTCCTTTGCGTAAACAGTCGATGGCATCGTTAACAGAACCATAGGCGGTCATGATGATAACGTCTGTCTCTGGAGATTGCTTCTGAATAGACTCAAGAAGAGCCATGCCGTCCATGCCCGGCATACGAATATCGGATACCACCAGCTGGTAGTTATTTTTATCCAGCAGTCTGGAGGCTACCAACCCATTTTCAGCTTCATCAACCTGCCAGCCCGAATGAACAAGCTGGTCATAGACGGAGATCCGCATGATCTCGTCATCTTCTGCCAGGAGTATTCTAGGCATTGTTTTCCACTGTTAACGGCTCATTTTTGGTTTGCAGATGAATTGGAAAGCGTATGAAAAAGGTCGTTCCTCTCCCTTCTTCACTTTCAACGGAAATATCACCTTCGAGTTGTTGGACAAGAGAGTAGGTCACGGCTAAGCCCAACCCTGTGCCTTCTCCAACATCTTTGGTTGTAAAAAAAGGATCGAAGATGTGACCCATAGTTTCTTTAGCAATTCCCATGCCGGTGTCAGAAATGGCAAGAAAGAGGTTGTCTCCATCTCGACTGGCTGTAACATCAAGCTTGCCACCGTTGGGCATGGCCTGAATTGCATTTAAACCAATATTGATGATGATCTGTTTGAGTGCTTCCGCATCAAGGAGGTGACGTTTCGAAATGGTAACATTGACGCTGTGTTCTATGTTCTTCAGCTTATAGGAGAGTAGTTCTATACATTCGTCAATCAGTGATCGTATGTCGATCTCACGTAGTTTGAGCGGTTCTGTTCGGCCAAAGTTGAGCAACTGGCGCATGGTGTGTTCAATTCGGCGCAAACCTTTGTCTAGCAGTGGCAGATAACGTTGATGCAGGTCACTGTTGTCCGGATCTTCCCTCATGCTCTTCACACAGTTCAGCATACCGCCAAGGGGGTTGTTCACTTCATGGGCGATACCGGCGGTCAGAATACCTAGAGAAGCCATTTTTTCATTGAACCATGCCTGCCTTCTTGTTTTGTCCAATTCCTCCTGCGACTTGAGGAGTCTATCACAGAAATTTGCAAAGTGGTCATGGAGGATGTCCAGTTCGTCTTTGAATACCGATGGAAGTACCCTGTGTTCTGGTAACGGTTCCGGAAAATGATCCATAGCGTCCGAGAGGCGGCTTATCCTGTGGACTACCAATGATTCGAACATTAGAAACAGTGCAACGGTGACCAGAAAGATAGTGGTGATACCGATAAGTATCAGGGACTGATTGTTCTTTTTAATCATTTCATCAGCCCAGCTGATTGGGATGGTGATTGACAGCGCTCCTCTGATATCGCCTTTGGCATAACCGTGTCGGGCATGGCAGCCGAGACACGAATCATCCACATTCAGCGGGGCCATATAGCGAACAACCCTGCCCTCTGCTTCATTTCGAACAGCAATTGCCTCCTGGTGGCCCTGATTGAATTCCATCATGCACAGTTCTTCGAAATCATCGGGTTTGTTGGCCGGATTTACTGGTTTGAGACTGGTTACCCTGAAATGGCCGAGTCCGTCCCTGTCAGCGTAGCTCGATAGCTCACGTGTAACCATGGCCGGGTTTCTCATCACATAAGCTCTACCATTCTGATCATGTACCTTGGGCAGGTCCAGGAAAGGGTTGGGTTTAACTCCCTCGGTCTGCAAAACAAAAAGTCCGTTGTGGTCTGCCACCCACTGTCTGGTAAGCAAAATCTGTTTATAGAGCATTCGTGCCTGTTGTTTGGCATTGCGAATGATCATCTCATTTTCGAAACCCGATGTGCGATGCAGCATATAAAGAAACGAGAAAGAGATAATGGCCCCAATAAAAATGATGAACTTGGTACGCAGCGAAATGTTTGTCAAATGGTGAATCATTGTGTGAAAACTCCCTGGTAATAACTGAATTTGCCCGGTATGTGATGGGCTGCATACATTACTTAACTCTTAAATAGTGTAGCAGGAGACCAAGGAAGGTCAACAGAAAAGTGCAGTAGCCTGTTTTGATAAAAGCAGAGAAGGGCAGGACGGATGTTACCGTTTGGTTACGCGCGCATAGAGGAGATGTTACTGAACGGTATCGGTGTATGGTTTTTCCGTTGTGTATTACCAATAAATACAGGAGTTGTACTTGGTATAAAATTTGCAACATTAGACTGTGGGTTAAAGGAAATTATACGTTTTATTGAAGGGCTGAATTGTTGATCCATTTTAAATGGAATGGAGAAACAATATGCTGTTCGAACTATTTTTAGTGTTTAATTAAAGGAGTCTAAGATGATCCAGAAACGATGGAAGGTGAGTGCCGGAGTTGCTTTCAGGATCGGTTTAACTGTACTGATGTTGCTTTGGTTGAGTTCCCAGGCCACAGCGGCGGACAGACCGATCGTCGAGGAATGTATGCGCTGTCATGATGTAAAGACATATCAATATGAGCTCAGTCATTCACCTCACGCAGTTGATAAAAACAAAAAGAAGATCAACTGTGACCAGTGCCATGATTTCCATTACAACCCGCTGACCAGCTATTATGCGCGGGATGCCTATTATGATAAGAAAATCTTTCAGCCCGAAGATTTTGACCGTCGGGCCATGCAGAAGAACGTGCGGGAGGCTGTACCCGATAAAAAATGCCAGAAATGCCATGAAGACCTTTATAAAAATGTTAAAGGTGAGAAGATTTCTCGTATAGGCCAGCTTTGTCATGACGCTTATTTGGGAAAAGATGGTTCAACCAACAGAAACTGTGCCGGGTGTCATATTAATATTGCCCACCTGCCGGAATTTGATCGAGTTTTGATGGTCAATGCAGAATTTGCCAAAAAACTTGCTGAAAATCCGATGAAAGCCGAGAAGAAAGGGGGGCAGAAATAATGAAAAATCTCAATGAGAAAAAACAGTATGGCAAGATTCTTTTGCTCGTGCTCGTATGTGCAATTGCAGTATCCCTTTCTTCGACTGTTGCCCTCTCCGGAGGTATTAAACATCTAACAGTTCCCGATGATGCTTCTGATTGTTACGAGTGTCATAAAAAAGCGACCCCCAAGATAGCCCAGGACTGGTATGAGTCCAAACATGGGGTAGCTCTGTTGAAATGTTTTGTCTGTCATGGCCAACCTGATGGCAAAGGCTCTGTGCCCTGGTCGGTTGTTCCGGATGCATCCGCTGTTTGCCAGAAATGCCATGATCCGGCAATGAAACGGATGAAAGAAAAATATGGCTTGAAGCCTGATTGTTATAGTTGTCATCCCTTTCATCAGAATTCACTTCATCACGAGGCGTATAAAAAATCCGCCAGTTCCAAGTAGAGGAAGACGGGATTCTGATGCTGTTAGTTGAATGTAGGAGGAAACGGGGCTGGTCTGGGGGAGATAATATCCGACTGGTCCCTGTTACCGCTTTACCATTTCCCCAGGTAAAGCAAAGAAAACCTTTTTAAAAAGGAGAAGAACCGTATGAAGTTAACAAGACGAGAAGTTCTTAAAACTGCCGCTGCTACATCTGCTGCAATGGCGGTCACCGGCCCATTGTCAATGGTGAAGGAAGCTAATGCTGCCGAGCCGGACAAGTGGGTTAAGTCTGTATGCCGTTTTTGCGGTACAGGCTGTGGTGTTATGGTGGGAGTTAAAGGGAAGAAAGTTGTCACTGTTAAGGGTGACCCGAACAATCACAATAAAGGTTTTCTCTGTTTGAAGGGCGCATTGATGCCGCCTGTAGTTTACGCAAAAGAGAGGATTACCAAGCCATATATTCGTAAGAACGGCAAGCTCACACCCGCAAGCTGGGATGAAGCTATGAGTCTGGTTGCTTCAAAGTTCAAGGCAGCTATCAAAGAGGCTGGACCCACTTCAGTCGGTTATTACGGTTCAGGTCAGGCGCTGACAGAAGAAACGTATCTTGCTTCTAAAATATTTAAGGCGGGTCTTGGTTCTAACAATGTGGAAGGAAACCCGCGTCTCTGTATGGCTTCCGCCGTTGGTGGTTATGTGACAACATATGGAAAAGATGAGCCTTGTGGTTCCTATTCAGATATTGATGCGGCTACCTGCTTCTTTATTATTGGTTCCAATATGTCTGAATGTCATCCCATCATTTTCAAGCGTGTTGCTGCCCGTAAACAGGCCGATCCCAACGTCAAGGTTATCGTTGCTGATCCGCGTAGGACCAACACTGCCCGTATTGCCGATGAGCATATCTCATTCAAGCCTGGTACAGATCTGGCGGTTATGAATGCCATGGCTCAGCATATTATTGCTGAAGAGATGGACAGTCCACGTTTCCACGGAAAGTACTGTAACTTTATCGTTGACTGGAAGACCAAGAAAAAAGGTACTTTCGATGACTACGTTAAGTTCCTGGCTGATTATACTCCTGAAAAAGTAGAGAAAATTACCGGTGTATCTGCTGATCAGATTAAAAGATGTGCGAAGATGTTTGCCGGAGCTTCTGGAACCGTGTCTTTCTGGTGTATGGGTCTGAACCAGCGTATTCGTGGTGTCTGGGCGAATAACCTGGTATCCAACCTGCATCTGCTTACTGGACAGATTGGTAAACCTGGCGCAACCCCATTCTCCCTTACCGGTCAGCCAAACGCCTGTGGTGGTGTTCGTGATACCGGTGGTCTTGCCCATCTGCTGCCTGCTGGTCATCTGATCAAGAAAGATGCCCATCGTGCAAAAGTAGAGAAGCTCTGGGGACTCAAGCCCGGAACCATTAATCCTAAGCCGGGTAAACACACCATCGCACTGTGGAACGCATTTTCTGAAGGAAAAGTCAAAGCGCTGCTGGTACTCAATACCAACCCAGCCCATTCACTGCCTAATGTTAACATCTACACCGAAGGTATGAAGCGTAAAGACAACTTTATCTGTCTTTCTGAAGCCTTTATGGACGCTGAAACAGTCAAGTACGCTGATGTCGTTCTGCCGACCGCTTTCTGGTGTGAGAAACGCGGTGTTTACGGTTGTTCTGAGAGACGTTACGCCTATCTGGACCAGTCGGTTGAGCCCATGGGTGAATGTAAGGCTGACTTTGATATCCTGATGGACTTTGCCAAGCGTATGGGTGTTGATTCTAAAATTACACCATACAAGGATATTGATGATGTCTGGGATGAGTGGAGAAACTTCTCTGCCGCGACTCCTTACAACTTCAAAGGTATAACAAGAGAGAGACTGAAGAAAGAGTCCGGTCTGCTCTGGCCATGTCCGACAGAAGATCACCCCGGTTCAAAGATTCGTTACGTCCGTGGTGAAGATCCAAATATCCCGAAGGATTTCAAAAACAAGTATCATTTCTATGGCAAGCCGGATGGCAAAGCCTGGATTATCTTAAGACCTTACAAAGGTGCAGCTGAAGAGGCTGGTGGAGATTATCCAATGACCTTGACCACTGGTCGAGTAATCGATCACTGGCATACCGGTACCATGACCATGAAGGTGCCTGAGCTGAAAAAATCCTTCCCGAAAGCATACGTTGAGATCAATCCGGTTGATGCCAAGAAGCATGGTATCCAGAACGGTGACAATGTTCTGCTTGAGACCAGACGTGACAAGATGGTCTTCCAGGCCAAGGTTACCGATGTGCCTCAGCCGGGTCTTGTTTTCGTACCTTGGTACGATTCCAACCTGATGATCAACAAGTTGACCTTGAACGCTATCGATAAGGGATCCAAGCAGCCTGAGTACAAGATCTGTGCTGTACGGATTAAAAAGGCGTAATTATGGCAATAGCAGGGCTTCTGGTACACACACTTACAGATCATGTGAAAGATGTCGAGAAACAGGTGGCAGAGATGGAAGAAATGACCACTTACGGCATCCATGAAGATCAATATGTTGTCGTTGTGGCGGAAGCCCCATCCAATAAAATGGAACAAGCAGTCGATAGCCTGGATGCACTTGAAGGTGTTTTGACAGTGTATACAACCTATCTGACCGTCGAAGACGAGATGGATGAGGATGGCAACCTCAAGACAGATATATCCGTAAAGGATTATTTTAAGAAGAAGCCAAAATCTCCTCTTAATTAAAAATTTCCGGCTACTGATGGTTAACATCGGTAGCCGGATTTTTCAGCTTCTGTTTTATGCATATACCCACAAAGTGGGTGCTCGAAATGGTATTTGGGAAAAAGAGAACAGGTTGTTTTTTCATTGCTGGTCTGACAATGACATCTATTTGCATACTTCCTTCTCGCCTGTTCTCTTTTTCCTGCGTACTATTCTGCCACCTCGGAATATTGCAATCCTGCAAGGTGCCAAAAATAAAAGGTAAATGATGTTTGGTGATAATTTTCTCCGGCCTCCTGGAGCAAGAAGTGAAGAAGAGTTCCTCTCACGCTGTCTGCAGTGCGGTCAGTGTGCTCAGGTTTGTATCTTTGACTGTATTAAGATGAGGCGGGGTTTTAACTTTTTTGTTGCCGGAACTCCCGAGATTAATCCTAAAGATGCTCCCTGCCATCTTTGTATGCGCTGTTCCGCCATCTGTCCTTCAGATGCTTTGCACGATGTTCCCATTGAAGAGGTTCGGATGGGTTTTGCCGAGTTGGATCAGAAGAAGTGCTACACCTGGACTGAATACCTTCTGTGCAGATCCTGTTATGAGCGGTGTCCCATTAAGTGGAGGGCAATGATTCTTGAAAGAGGTGAGTATCCCCTTATTACTGATGAATGTGCCGGCTGTGGCTTATGTGAGCATGTGTGCCCTGCCGATGCCATCACCATAACTCCGACCAGGTTTCAAAAGAACAGGAGTGAAAAGGGGGAAAGCAAGTGAAAAAGCCGACAATCAAAACATACCGCAGGGCTTTTCAGATCTTTGTCGTGGTGGCCTTTATTGTTATTCCCATACTGAACCGTTCCAGGTATTCCATGGTATATGGGAATTTTCTCTCCTTTCATATGTTCGGTATTCCCCTTGCGGATCCGCTTGCTGTTCTTCAATTAACCATCAAAAATCTTTATTTTACCCTGGATAATTTCATCGGGACCTTGCTGCCTCTAATGCTTGCCTTCTTCATGGGAACTGTCTTTTGTTCCTGGGTATGTCCTTATGGGCTCTTTTCGGAGTGGGTTCAGGGGTTTAGGAAGAAGGTTCTGCCAAAAGGAAGTCTTGGGCTCAATCTGAAAGTGCCTGGGTTTGGTTTTAAATTTATTATTTTTATCCTGGGCTTTGTCGGTTTTCTTATTTTCTCAACAACGCCGATTTTGAATCAACTCTCGACAGCAGCCTGGTATGCCAGGTTTTTCCAATACTATTACGGCCAGGATTTTATTTCGCTCTGTTACCTGTTTATCCTCGGTTTACTTTTGGTGGAATTTCTGGCAGGCAAGAGGCTCTGGTGTCGATATGTCTGTCCCCAGTCTATTCTGATAATCTTGACCAAACTGCTCAATAAAAACAGGATGAAGGTGGCATTTGCAGAAGAAAAGTGTATCTGTAAGCCTGGGTATGAAAAATGTGAGCCAGCCTGTACTTTAGCCCTCAACCCGAAAATAGCTGGTGGCAGAATTGAAACTGAATGTACCAACTGCTCCGATTGCATTCTTGCCTGTAACAAAATGGGAAAGGCTCTGCAGTTTGAATTCGCTCCAGGAGGGAGTTCCTCTAAATTCAAACAGTTTACTGATATTCTGCCTGATCGTCGTGTTTTTGTTCGGGTGCTCTTCGGGCTCGCCTTGCTTGCTGGTCTTGGTTATGGAGGCTATACAGTTTTGACCGGGATGCAAAGTGGTGAGCAGCGGTCCGAGATTGTTCACCCCTTGCTCAGCAAAAAGAAGATCAGTTGGCATGGGGGCAAGGCGGATACTTACGAACTGCTATCCGATGGAACGGTCGTTTGTGTTGGTGGACAATGGCCGGAGACCGGGTTTAAAGGATGGCGATGGGAACCGGTAGACGAGAACGGCTCATTGAAAATTATTCCCGATGAAAAACGGCCTGAAATTTTTACCGTTTTAAAATTCAACAAAACAATCGCCGTTGGAACTACGTTTTCGGTGCAACACTCCAATGGTGGAATCGGTGAGGATCAGCAGGATTCAACAATCAGCGCCTATGCTGATCTGGATGCGAATCATCGTGGCACTGCCATTAGTGTGGATGGCCGTGCGTTTATTACCAGATATAGTGATGAAATTCATGTGATGACTATTGAGGTTGGTGATTATCATGGAGTGATCAGAAGGATTCCAATCGAAGGTGTGTTTGCCGATGAATCGGTCATGCTGACTAATGCGAAAATGTGGCGTAACAACCCCGATATTATTGTGTCCGAGGGGAAAAAGCCGGCCAAACTACCGATTACTACAGTGATGGAAGTCAGGTATCATGACGGGCATGTAGAAACGGCCACTTTTCAGACGAAAAGAATTATCAATCGATCTAAGGAGGTCTATGAAGACCTCTGGTTCTAAGCTTATGAAGACACGAATAGTTAACTATCTGTTGGTTGTAACCAGTCTGGTTGTTTTTGCAATTTCCCCATTATCTGCTGCAGAAAAAGGACTTGATGAAAAGACGAGATTTATCGTTAGCAAAGATACGGTTATTGACAACCGTACAGGGTTGATGTGGGCTGTTAATGACAACAGAGACGACATTAACTGGCAGGACAGCCATGGTTTTTGTGCAAAATTCAGGGGAGGCGGTTTTTCCGACTGGAGGATGCCGACCCAGGATGAGTTGGCAACCCTGTATGATTTTGACCCGAAATCAAAACGTGATTATTCGATACCAGCTGTTTTTAAAATAACGGGCTCCTGTTTGTGGGGTTCCGACAAAAAAAAAGCAACAGTGGCAATCTTTGATTATTATTACGGCAGTAGAGACTGGGGTCACCCCAATTCCATCATTGAAGCAAGAGTCTTGCCTGTCAGGAAAATGAAGAAAAAATAAATAATAGTTCACACCTTCCAGAAGAATATGCTTATGGTTTCCCCTAAGTAGAGCCGCCAGAGCGGACAGTTGCGTCTCATTACCTGTGGTGCGTAAGTTGCCCGTAATCGTGCGGTATAAAGGTAAAAGCTGTGTTGCTACCTCTGTGAAAGAGTACAAATAAGTTCTTGCTTGCATTCCTGTGTTACCATTTGGTATCATGCTGTTACCGAATGTGTTACCGGTCAGTATCACATCGTAGGCTCTCTGTAGTTAACTCACTAGAAATTCAAATTAAATAAAAATGGAATGTAATTTGCATTTCAGAATATGCTGATTTATGTTGTCGTGGTATTGGCAGCAAAAAACAGGAGGAGATAAAACGCTCATCAATTATTCAACCATGAAAGGAGAAGGAGGTCTTGGTGGAGACAGAGCAATCTAAATCAAAGTACAACACCCATGTGATCAGGCTGGTAATACTACTGGTCGTGGTCGGTGTCGGCGGTTTTTTTGCCCGGGCGGCATTTACGCCGGATACCATGGGTCAGTACGGTCACTATCGCGGCAGCGATATCGAAGAGCAAAAGAACAGACCGATGCGGAACATGACCAACGATTCATGTTTCCAATGCCATGATCTCATCAGAAAGGCGCATAAAAAGGGAGTCCATAAGGACGTGTCCTGCGAGGTTTGTCATGGTGCCTATACAGATCATATCAAAGATGGGAAATATATCGGCAAACTGCCGGTTAAAAGGGGTGATGAGATCAAACCTCTTTGCCTGAGATGTCATAACAAAATTATACAGGCGCGACCACTGGAGTCAATTAAAGTTGTTGCCATGCCTCAGCATCTTGAGGAGAAGAAGGTACGCCTTGATCACGGCTGTGATCAGTGTCATTACGTTCACGACCCACTTCTCTGGGTCAAGCAGGCCAAAGAAATGCTTGGCATCAAAGAGGAGGGAAAATAATGGAGTCTATGAAAGAAATAAAAGAAGAAATTGCAAGGGATCGGCGCGGTTTTATCAAAAAAGTGATGGGCGGGACCATCGCTGGATCCCTTCTTATGGTTATTCCCGCATCTGCCGTTGAAATCGCGGAGCAGATACCGGGAATGCGGGCAGAGGACTCAGTCTTTACTAAGAAAAAATTTGCTTTCGTCGTAGATGTTACCAAGTGTATCGGTTGCGGTTCTTGCTGTGTAGCCGACAGGAACGAATACGACGTGCCGGATGGTGTCTATAGAACATGGATTGAGCGGTATATTATAGATGACCATGATAATGTTTATGTCGATTCACCAAATGGTGGAACTGACGGCTATACTGAACCTCGAACCGACATTCCTCATCCTATCCGAGATACTTTCTTTGTCCCCAAACTGTGTAACATGTGCCAGAAGCCCTCATGTGTTCAGGTTTGTCCGGTAGGAGCCACCTACAAAACTGAAGACGGTTTTGTCCTTGTTGATGCCAAACGCTGTGTTGGTTGCGGCTACTGTATCCAGGCCTGTCCATATTCCGTTCGCTATTTTAGCGAAGCGCATACCGCGGATAAGTGCACCTGGTGTTATCACCGTGTTCGCCAGGGTATGCTGCCGGCCTGTGTAAGTGTATGTCCGGTCCAAGCGAGGAAATTTGGAGACCTGGCCGACAAAAAGTCTGAGGTATACAAACTTTTACGTGAACCACATGTTATTTCGATCCTGAAACCGGGTATGGGGAATGAACCAGCCCTCCACTATTTAGGATTGAGAAGGGAGGTGGTCTAATGATAGCGGCAGTAGCAGCTCAAGGTGAGGTTCTCACCCAATTGACAAGTTTTGTTTTTCCCAACGATACTCACGTTCACTGGAGCTTGATGATCGTATTATATCCATACATCACCGGTATTGTGGCAGGTGCTTTTATTGTTTCCTCCATGTACCATGTGTTCCATGTGAAAGAACTGAGACCGATCGCCAGGTTCTCATTGCTGTTTGCCCTGGCTTTTCTGATTTGCGCCACATGGCCGCTGCTCAACCATTTGGGGCGGCCGGAACGAGCGATGTCCATGATGTTGACCCCAAGTGCGACATCTGCCATGGCCGGTTTTGGTTATATTTATTCAGCCTATATGGTGGTTCTGGTGCTGGAGATTCTCTTTATCTATCGTCCGACCATGGTCGGTCTCAAGGAGAAATCCAGCGGTTTCATGAAAACTCTTTACGGAGCCCTGACATTTGGCAGTGATAATGTTGGTGAAAGATCACTGGCTCTTGATCATAAGATCATCGCTTTTCTGGCTGGCATCGGTATTCCCATGGCCTGTGTACTGCATGGCTATGTCGGCTTCATCTTTGGTGGTGTCAAGGCTAATCCGCTTTGGGCAACGCCGCTGATGCCGCTGATCTTCCTGCTCTCAGCCTGTGTTTCCGGAATTGCCGGTATTATTGTGACGTACATGGTCATGAAGAAGTTCAAGGGGGAACCCATGGATGTGGATTGTATCCGTACCTGCATCAAGTTCCTCTGGGGATTTTTTATCCTCGATTTTGTCTTTGAGATGCTGGAGGTGTTCTCCCATTTCTACATGTCGACCCATCACTGGCATACGCTGGAAGCACTCCTCTGGGGTCCGCTGTATACATCGTATTGGACGTTGCAGGTGAAGATATTCTCCGTCATTCCGTTCTTCCTGCTGATGTTCCTCAGTCTTGTGAAGGTCAAGGATAAGATACTACTCTTCTTCGCACCGATTGCTTCTGTTATGATCCTGCTGCAGGTTCTCTTAATGAGATGGAATGTTGTGGTTGGTGGACAGCTGATGTCCAAGAGCGAGAGGGGAGCAACAGTTTTTCATCCTCAGTGGTTTGAAAAAGAGGGTATTATGGCAGCTATTGTTATTATGGTAGCTCCTATTATTATCCTCTGGATTTTTGGTAAGATTTTTCCTTTCTGGAATGATGATAAGAAGGCTGGAGAGACTGCCTGAGTTCATCTTCCAGATGTTTAGTCAACTTGGTAAACAACAGTTCCTATAGGATAAAACTCAACTTAAAAGGAGGGAAAAAAGGGAAGTAAAAGTAGTAACGTGCGTAACCTGTCGGTTATTGCCGGCAAACTTTAACAATTGTTAAAAATTGGAGGAAGCTTTATGCATCATTGGAAAAAAGTTGTAACAATGGCGGTTGTGGGCCTGTTTATGGCTGCACCGTCATTCGCTACCACCGACGCATCTAAAAATGTTACAGATGCCAAGGTCAAAGAAATGAACGTTAAATGTGTTAACTGCCATCTTAAAGAGAATAACTCTTTGGTACAGCAGTGGAAAAATTCTCCTCATGCAGCAGCCCAGGATGGTCAGGTTGCTTGTTATAACTGTCATGCAGCCGATAAAGGCGATATACTCGGTTATGAGCATGAAGGTGCGTTCATTAAGACAGCTCTGTCCCCGAAAGATTGTGGATACTGTCATGAAAGAGAAGTAAAAGAGCAACAGAACTCTCACCACGCCGCTGCAGGTCAAATTATGGCCTCCTTGGATAACGTACTTGGTGAAGTTATCTGTTCAATGGAAGACAAAGCTGATGCAGCCAACGGTTGCTGGCAGTGTCACGGTTCCAACCTGACCGTCTTAAAAGACAAGTCCGGTAAAACTCTGAAGAACGAGTTTGGCGCTGTTATGTTCGATCCTATGACCTACCCGAACTCCGGTATGGGTCGTCTGAATCCTGATGGATTTGCCGGTGTATGTAACTCTTGTCACGGCAAGCATTCCTTCCGCGCTTCTGTTGCCCGTCAGCCAGAGAACTGTGGTAAATGTCACATCGGTCCAGATCATCCTCAGATTGAGATCTACAACGAGTCCAAGCATGGTATTGCTTACAATGCCGCTGTTAAAGGACCTGGCATGAACGCCATGAATATTCTCAAGGCTGGAAAATGGATTCTCGGTAAAGACTACTATACCGCTCCTACCTGTTCTACCTGCCATATGGGTTCTTATGTAATGTCTAATGGTGCCGTTGCTCAGAACACCCATAACGTTGGTGACAGGATTTCCTGGACCCTGCGTCCCAAGGTATCCAAGAAGTTGAACCGCGTTGAATTCGGTGATGGTACTGTGAAAGATATCACCGGTGAGATTCCGCCGCAGCCAGGTTCCACCATCAAGTACAAAGAGTTCAAGATGGTCGACGGTAAATGGAAGAAAGTTCCTGTTGAGAAAGAAGCTGTTAAAGTTATTTCTTGGGAAATGCGTCGTAAGAACATGCAGGGCGTTTGTAAGCAGTGTCACGGTGTTCAGAAGGTAGAAAACTTCTACAAGCAGTTTGACGCACTCGTTGTAACCTACAATGAGAAGTTCGCCAAGCCGACCATGAAGCTGTACAAAATGGCCAAGAAAGAAGGTCTGGTACATGGATCCACCTTCCACACCATGCTCGGTTGGCACTGGTGGGAACTGTGGCATCATGAAGGACGTCGTGCTCGTCACGGTGCTGCAATGCAAGGACCTGACTACACACATTGGCACGGTATGTACGATATCGCTGAGAACTTCTACTATGAGTTCCTGCCTGAGCTGATGCATCTTGCCGAGAAGAAAGGTAAGACCGCTCTGTTCAAGAAAGAAGTTGACGCGATTCTTGCTCGTCCAGAGCATCAGTGGTACAAGAAAGGTTTTGATGGTGATGTTATGAAAGCTATCGAAGCTGAGCAGAAGCAGCGTTATAAGAATTAATCAATTATTGATTAATAACGCTTAGTTTTAGCGCATAGGCCCCGGCCGTTGTTATGACGGTCGGGGCTTCTTGTTGTTATTTTAATGAGAGATATTAGTTACCATGATTTTGAAAAATATTTTGTTAGGAATATGTTGTCTGGGGATTTGTTTGAGTACTTTTTCAGCCGATGTTCACGCAAAAAAAATAAAAGATGTCTCTGAACATGAGCTGTTAAGTGATCTGATTAAACTTGATCTGGGGTTTGGCCAATACAGGCTGATGAGAAAGATGACCCCTGAGCAGCTTAAAACTGCGAAAAGGAATAAAGTAAAGTCTAATATTATGGGAGCCGTCAAATTCAAAGATGGTAACCTGGGCGCAGTCTATGATGCAGATTCCGGCCGGATTCTAGCAGTTTTCAGAGAAGCGAAGAATCTGGAGAAGAAGAAGACCCAGGAAATCATAAATGATCTGATGCTGACCTATGGTCCGCCGACCACCATGGCTCATAATAAGATCGTCTACTGGGGATTTAATAAAAAGGGACTGGTCACAGAGAATGAGCACCAGGCAAGTAAAAAGACCCTGAATATATCCATCATCGCAACCGTCAAACTCAACTCAACTCTGGATATCATGGGTAAAGCCCAGCAGGACGACCAGAAGAATAACATCTATATTATCATTACTTCCCCTCCTGTTATTAAGGATTACCTCGACAGATAACCTTGTAAAACGATCACAGGGACTCCGTATTTTCATGGTCGAAACTGTCCGCATAGGAACAGCTATAGCGGCCAGTCCCGCCTATGAAAATACGAATCCCCTGTGATCGTTTTATGTTTGTAGTTCTCTGGTTTCCATTCACACCATCTTTCATTGTCTAAACTGCCCGCATAGGTAGTAGCTATAGCGCTCTGTCCCACCTATGAAAATATGAAGCGCCTGTGATCGTTTTATATTTGTAGTTCTCTTGATTCTATTCACCCCATCTTTCATTGTCGAAACTGCCCGCATAGGTAGTAGCTATAGCGCTCTGTCCCACCTATGAAAATATGA
>CAZMFP010000017.1:62045-81351 GCA_964565605.1 uncultured Desulfocapsaceae bacterium
TTCTCTTGATTCTATTCACCCCATCTTTCATTGTCGAAACTGCCCGCATAGGTAGAGCTATAGCGGTCAGTCCCGCCTATGAAAATACGAAGCCCCTGTCGTTTTTTGTTTGTAGTTCTCTGGTTTCTGTTCACACCATCCTTCATTGTCGAAACTGCCAATATAGGTAGAGCTTATAGCTGCCAGTCCCGGAAACGAAATAACAGAATCCCTGGGCCAGCTCGCTGTTTCCAGGTGTTTGAGCCACATTCATACCGTCTTGTGACTGTTACAGTATTTTGTATTAATCTTGAGTTTGACAGAAGGTTGTTGACTTAGTTCACTTTGGCAATATGGCCAGGTAGGGTGTGGTGCGATTTAATTGAGAAGAACTTGGTGATGATTCGCCTGTGCTGCATGGCAATACAGGAATCATGTTTGAGGATATATGTCATTCTGTCTGCCGGAATCGGTCGACTGAAGAGAAAACCCTGACACTCATCGCATCTGTTTTTCTGTAGAAATGCGAGTTGACTCTCCGTTTCAACACCTTCAGCCAGAACTCGAACATTTAACTCCTTACTCATGGCGATAATGGCAAGGGTCAAAGCGGCATCGTTCTCATTGCTCGTTACTCCCCTGATAAAAGAGCGATCGATTTTGATTCTATCAACGGAAAAACACTGGAGATAACTCAAAGAAGAGTAACCAATACCGAAATCATCAATTGTAACTGTCAATCCCTGATCATGACATTTATCGATAAATAAGCTGATCAGCTCCGTGTTTTCAATAAGGACGGTTTCCGTTAATTCCAGTTCTAAAGCGTCTGGTGGAAAGCCGGTGGAATCTAATATATCCATTATTTTGTCGAAAAGATCGGGATCTTGCAGGACGCTGCCAGAGATATTTGTCGCAATGGTGAAATCCTTGAATCCCATATTTATCCATTTCTTCCCCTGTACACAGGCATCCCGAAACAGGGCAATGGTGATTTCGTTGATAAGGCCCATGTTCTCGGCAATGGGTATAAAAATATTTGGAGAAATTGTTCCATGTTGAGGATGTTTCCATCGCATCAGGGCTTCGAGGCCTATAATCACGCCGGTGGTGAGGTCGATCTGTGGCTGAAAGTAGTTAGATAACTCACCTGCAGCCAGTGCGAGACGCAGGTCATTTTCAAGGGCCAGTTTTTTTTCTGAAGACTTCTCAAGGTTTCTGTTCCAGCGGCAGCTGCTGTTCCCTCGTTTTGATTTGGCCATACCCATGGCAGTATCAGCATTGTGCAGAAGAGTTTGTGAATTCTTTCCATCTTGAGGGAAGATGGAAATTCCAATGCTCAAAGTGTAAAAGATATCACGAGAATGAATGTTAAGGGCAAATCTGCACTGTTCCAGAATAAGATCTACACATCTTTCAGCATCAGTTTCATCAACCAGGGGTGAGAGTATAACGATAAATTCATCTCCACCCAGCCGACCGGTAAAGCTTTGGCCGACCTGTTTGGCGCATTGCTGTAAAATAGAAGAGACTCGGTAGAGAAGTTCATCTCCAAAACCCACTCCAAAGAGTCGGTTAATCCGTTTAAAGTGATCAATGTCGATATGCAGAAGTCCCACACATGTCTTTTCTTTTTTGGCCTGCTTAAGGCAGCTTAAGAGATAACTCTGGCAAGATGCACGGTCCGGCAAGCCGGTCAGCGAATCATGGTGAAATTCATCAATTGGAAATGTGGGTGAAATATCTGTTTTGGAATTGTCTATCTGAGAAAGTTGGCAGATAAAACCGGAATTTTCATTTCTGTTTTTATCAGGATCGATAAATCGAAGAGATAAACGTAAAAGTATCTGCTGATGGTCTTTTCTTTTGAGTAAGATGCTGCCCTGCCAACTACTCATATTTCTTGTTTGTTCAAGAAGTTTTTCCAGGTCCAGCCCACTGTCTTTCAGGGTAATAAGGTGGTAGATTTTCTTTTTTAACAACTGGTGAAGTTCAAATCCGCTAAGAGCACAAAATGCCTGATTGGCAGTAAGAATATGTTGAGAATTGTCTAAGAAAAGAACTGCTTGTGGGGAGGCGTCTATTATCTGTTGCGCAATCTCAAAATCGTGTTGAAGCTTGGATATTTTTCCCTGAAAAAACTGGAGCTGGGTATTCTTTTCCATTAATTGAAGAAGCAGTGATTCTTCTCTGGAAGCTTCTGACAGCTCAGGGTTATCAGCGGTGAAGGCAGACGGATCGGTATCTTCCAGTAGAGAATGGGCCTGTTTTAACCGATCAGCATGTGGTGTTTCACTCTTTTTGGGAGATTGGGAGTCACTCATTTTGTTCTGAGTTGAGTTGCACTATTGTCAGGAGTTTTGCCTGTGTTGTGCTGTATATATCCCGGAATATCTAACGGTGAAAAACAACCAACCTCTCAAAACACGCATGGCAGAAAAAGGGTGAGGGAGAGTCGTTGTTTACGTTCTAACCTCAAATGATGAGCCTATTAAAGGAAATGGTATAAGCTCTACTGTAATTTAAAGGTTTCATCTTTATCGATAAAATAGCGTGTGCTATGGGTAAATTCTTTTTTTGTAATGATCTCTTTTGCCTCTTGTTCACTGATATTGAGTGATTGTGCAATGGCTTTTATGTCATAGCAAGGCTGCCCATTTCGAGTATAACCGGTTGGCTCAAGCTCGGGGAAGGATTCATGGGTAGCGGTTGCTGATGCTTCGGCCAGTAATTCCTGAATTTCCGGGGGTCCATAGAGAAGAAGCCATTCCACAGCCTCTGCCCAAAGTTTGGCGTCAACAGTTTGATGCTGGAGAATTGCCATGGCGCTATCAAGATCCCACTCGTCTCTGTTACTCATTTATCTCAACTCATTTTATTTTTACTGTTTTACTGTTTCTGTCTGTACTATAATCCTTTTACTTGGAGATGCAACATAGTCATATACACCTTTATGAGTACTTCCTGCAGGTGTTCACAATCTCAGGATTGTTGTCCAAGTAGGGCGGCCGTTTGAAAATTTGAGTCCACGGGAGAAGAGAAATGAACCGGTTTGATGGCGGGATTTTTTTGGAAAACATTGAGTGGTTTGATGAAACAGGCGAAGAGCTGGTTCATCGTTTACCGGAGAGCGGATCCGGAGAAATCAAGTTTGGTGCTCAGCTCACTGTCAGGGAGAGCCAGGCTGCCGTTTTGTTTTATAAAGGGAAAGGTTGTGACGGTTTTGGTCCAGGGCGATATACCCTGAAAACACTCAACCTGCCAATTTTAACAAAAATTCTCTCCATCCCATGGCGGGGGGACAGTCCTTTGAGAGCGGAGGTCTATTTTGTCAACCTTAAGTATTTTACCAATCTTAAATGGGGAACCAGAAATCCTGTAGCTTTTAGAGATGATGAGTTAGGTCTTATCAGACTCAGGGCCCATGGTATCTTCAACATCCAGATCGTTCAACCGGTGCTGTTTATCAACTCCATGGTTGGTACCATGGGCAAAATCACAACCCAAGAGATTTCGGCCTACCTCAAACGGGTCATTGTCTCACGATTTAATGATTATTTAGGGGAAAAACTCGACTCCATTTTCAACCTTCCCGGTAAATTTGATACACTTTCTGAAGAGCTGCAACAGCGGTTGGCAGATGATTTTGGCCATTTTGGCCTGCGCTTAAGCCACCTGTATATTACCTCAATTACACCTCCTGAAGAGGTGCAAAAAGCCATTGATGATCGTGGTCGGTTGGCCGTGATTCAGGATATGGATAAGTTTGTCCGAATGAAGGCAGCAATGGCCATGGAAAAGGCGGCTGAGTCACAGGGTGAATCAGGGGCAGGAATCGGAATGGGCATGGGTATGATGATGCCGGCCATGTTTGGTATGCAGATGATGGGCGCGGATCAAAAAACTAATTCAGATGACAGCAAAGCTCGCTGCATGGACTGCGGCAATGAGGTCGAAGAAAATGCCCGATTCTGTCCTCGCTGCGGCCATCAGCAGCTTGTTCTGAGTCAGTGCGGCAGATGTGGCAAAAATCTTGCCCCAAATGCGTCTTTCTGTTCAAAATGCGGTACTCCAACAACCCTCAAGCTCAGTTCGTCACTCTGCCCGAATTGTGAGGCGGAAAATGTTTCTGGTGCCCTGTTCTGTAATCAGTGCGGCAGGAAACTGGGAGAGTGAGCTGGATTCAGGGTTAAGTTCTCTCTATGGACCTTGTTATTCAAAGGAATTGCCCTTCATGCGGGGCACCGATAAAGATACTGGAAACGGACAGGCTGATCCAGTGTCCTTTTTGTGACGTCCATAACTATATGGTTGATCACGGTTTATCTCGCTGTGTCTTACCGGATAAGATCCCACCACAAATACCTGAGTCTGATATTTATTATGTGCCCTATTTACGTTTTAAGGGCCAGGTCTATTACAGTCATTCATTACAACTGAAGCACAAAATTGTGGATACAACCCGGCTTGGAGTCAATTTCGATGGGTGTCCCCCATCTCTTGGAGTGCGTCCTCAGGCCATGAAACTCAGTACGGCAACTGGTAAGAACAGGGGACGATTTATTGTACTTAAAACGAAGGGTGAATCGATTTTCTCCAGGGTGAACCAGCTCCTTGCTGTTGGTCTCAATACCAATCAAAAACAGACGAGCCATCATAAATATATCGGTGAAACAGTTTCCATAATCTATCTGCCGATTTATATCAGCAACGGTTCTGTCTATGACGGCGTGTTGAACAGGATTGTAGAGCCCGACGAAAAGAAGGGAAACAGGAAAATACGGGTAAGTGGGTTTAAAAATAAATGGTTGCCTCGCTTTCTTACCACTCTTTGCCCACATTGCGGAGATAATCTGCATGGTGAACATGACAGTGTTGTCCTTTTATGCCGTAACTGCAAACGTGCATACCGTGAATCGGCAGGTCAGTTTATCCGAGTGAAGTGGTCTGTGGCTCAGTCAAAAAAGAAAAAGTTCATATCCTTACCATTCTGGAAAATTTCCATTGAAGTGGAAGGGGTACTGTCAAGCTTTGTCGACCTGCTGCGCTTGACTAATCAGCCAGTATCGGCTGTGAAACAGACAGAAAAACAGGGTTTGTTCTTTCTTGTTCCCGCTTTTAAGCTCAGGCCCAAGACTTTTCTGCAGGCAGCAACATCGCTTACCCTGGCTCAGCATCGGATTCCGAAGTCAACTGATTCAATGCAAAAAGATATGCATTCCGTTACACTTTCCGTTAATGAGGCCGAACAGGCATTAGGGGTCGTGCTTGCAGCACTGTCGTTGAATAAAAAAATAATTGCCTTGGCAATGGGTGAGCTTGAAATATCAGTGAAACAGTCTGAGTTGCTCTATATTCCTTTTATCAGGCAGGGACATGACCTTGTCGATCAGGTGACCGGTATGGCCATTGGAGCGCATGTTCTGCGATATGGCAGATCACTGTAGTTTATAAGGTGAAGCATAATGAAATCTACTCACGAAAAATATATGAAGCTGGCGTTAGCTCAGGCTCAAGAGGCTCTTGACCAGGGAGAGTTTCCTGTCGGCTGTGTTATGGTGATGGAAGGAGAGGTTCTCTCCAGCGGGCGGCGGGACCATTCCAGGAATAATTCCAATGAAATAGATCATGCCGAGATCATTGCGCTACGAGCGCTTGTTGACGAATTTCCGGAAATTGACCTGTCTTCGGTAACAGTTTATTCGACTATGGAGCCGTGTCTTATGTGTTTTTCCACAATGATTGTTAACGGGATCCGGAGGATGGTGTACAGCTATGAAGATGTTATGGGGGGAGGGACTAACCTAGAGCTTGGAAAGCTGAACCCTTTTTACTCATCTATGAAGCTGACAGTTGTTCCCCATGTTCTGCGGAACAGAAGTCTGGAGATGTTCCAGAACTTTTTCAGGCAACCGGATAACAGTTACCTGGCGGACAGCTTCCTGGCCAGGTACACGCTTGAACAGAAACCTGAATCCGTGAGCATCCGCTAGTGCTGCAGCTTTGTTCAATAAGGAAAGCGTAGTATTCTTTAATAATACCTAGATATATCAGCAGGTTGTTTGAGGAGGCAACATGTTTCGTCACGGATTCAGGAGAAAATAAAAAGGTAAAATATAAATAGTAAGAGAATATGCATTTTCAGCCAAGAACAGTTGGATTCAGGCCGGGTGAAAGGAATGTGTTTTTCCACCTTCTCACCGGCTGTAATCTGGCTTGCAAACACTGCTATATCAACAAAGAGCAGCATGGTACCAATATGTTGCCTCTGGAAACCGTTAAAAGGTGGCTTGAGCTGTTTCGCCCCTCAACAGATACGAGTGATCATGGCAGCTCAAACCTTATTCTTTTGGGTGGTGAGCCAACACTGCATCCGGATTTAGCCGAAATTATCCGCTTTGCAAAATCCTCAGGATTTGCTGTGACTGTAGACTCTAACGGTTTTCTTTTCCACGATCTGTTGGAAAAAAGTGATCCCGGCCACCTGGATTATTTGAGCTTTAGCCTGGATGGCCCGGATCCTCAAATCAATGATCCAATTAGAGGGGAAGGGGTCTTTGATGTGTGCAGTGAAAATCTGAGGAAAGCGGTAGCTAAAGGGTTCAATGTTTCACTGATTTATACGGTATCAAACCGCAATATCGATCACCTCCACAGGATGGTTCCATTGTTGGCGGACTGGGGTGTAAGAAAGTTCTTTATCCAGGTGATCGGCCTGCGCGGCCATTCGGCTACAGAACCGACGGAGGGGGAGTCTGCAGGGCCGGGCTGGCAGGTCAGTCCGGAGAAATGGTTGTCTGTTGTTCCTCAGGTTGCCCAGGAAGCAGCCAAGAGTGGTATTCATGTCATCTATCCCAAAGTCTACCTCGATCCGGGAGAACAATTTGAGTGCGCCGGTTTGGCAGCGGAAAACTACTTCATTTTCCCCAACGGTCGGGTCTATCGCTGTCCACTGTGTGAGGATTATCCCATCAATGAATTTCGTATTGAGAATAACCGGTTATTGAAAAACGACGGCCTGATGGAGGACCGATTCTTTCACCTGGATATTCCTGAGGGATGTGTGATGAACAAGCTGCTCCAGCCGGATAATATCAGTTATAATAAAGATGGTACTCCGCAGCACCGCATCTCATGCTGCCTGCTGAAAGAAGAAATTGTCTTTTAGAAGAAGGTGTCGCCATAAATCAACTCCTGAATCCGTGAGCATTTGAACAAAGCTGCAGTGCTAGCGGATGCTCCGAAGGGCGAGCTGTTCAATAAGGTTAGCGTAGTATTCTTTAATAATACCTTGATATATCAGTAGGTTGTTTGGCAGTGCAATATATTTCGTCACGGATTCAGGAACTGATTAAAAGGAGGAGAAATGAAGTGTTCACGGTTTGGTTGGATGACAGGGATTCTCATGTCGGCGTTTGTTTTGAGCCTTTCAGGTTGTGTTGAAAAACGAAGTGGTATTGGACAATCATTGGCACAGCTTTCGACCCAGAAGAATGTTACAGCATTGTCTAAAAGAGAAGTCACCCTGTTATTACAAGGTAAAACGATCAAAGGGGAGTCTGAGAAAACCATCGCCATGAGAGGTTTCTTTACTCAGAAGTTTCTCAGTGATGGCGAATGGGTATTCACTTTTCATAAAACAATGAGTCAGGCCCCGAAACACTCATATTATGGGAAATGGTGGATATTGGACGACGGGTCGCTTTGCACTCAAAAGGAAGGGAGTGATAAATCACATTGTAATCGTAAGCTCTATAAATCAGCTAACAACTATTACACTGTGAATACGGAGACCGGCAAAGTGTGGGCCGAGTGGTCAATCAGTAAAAACTAGTTCCCGTATCGCTGACCAGTCGGCAAGATGACCTTCGTGTATTAACTCTTGTTGAATGAACGAGGAGGCTGAACTCTTTTGGAGAGCCGGTAAAGCTAACGGGTTACTCATCAGCATCAGGTTTTTGCTGGTCTGGTTTTTTCCTGATAAAGATTTTCGTTAATAGAATGCCGGCCTCATAGAGTCCGAACAGTGGGATGGCCAGCAGGATACAACCCATGATGTCGCCGGCGGTTAAGAGAAAGGCAAGTGTGAAAATGGCGATGTAGAAATAGATGCGTTTTTCACGAAACCGGTTTGGATCAATAAATCGAGCTTTGGTTGCCATGACCATCAAGAAAGGGATCTCGAAAGAGAGCCCGAATGTCAGGATGGTTCTGGCAACAAAGGTGAGATATTTGCCGAATTTTGGCAGTGGTTCAAGGTTGGACCCGGCATAACTCATGAAATAGCTCAGCATCTTGGGCAAAACGACGAAGAAGGCGAAAACCCCGCCACTTATAAAAAGAAGGGTTCCCCAGAAAACAACCAGTATGCCGAATTTCTTCTCCGAACCTTTCAGGCCCGGTGCAATGAACATCCAGAGCTGAAAAAGAGTGAAGGGGTAGCTGATGCCTATTCCGACAAGAAGTGAGAGCTTCAGGTAAGAGAAGAAAGCCTCGGGTAGATTGGTATACACCATTTTTGAAACCAGGGGACTGGCAGCAAAGAGTGGTGCAATAAAGTGTTTTGTCAGCTCCTGGGAGAAGATGTAGGTGACACCCGAGCAAAGAGCAATCCCTATAAAGATTTTTACCAGACGCTGTCTCAGTTCCTGGTGGTGGGGTTTAAAAAAGGCAAGGTTTCGCTCAAGCATAGAACCTGAATCTGTGATGGAGATTATTGTTTGTTCAGGTCCTCTTTGACCGTACTGTGTATTGTGGTTTTCTTCCCGGAGCTTTCCTTAAGCTCATCAGACTTGACCTTGTCTTTGTTTTGAGCTGTTTGTTGTGACTCACTTTCCTGTTCAGTTTCGGGTTCAACACCAATATCGGGGTTATCGTTCAGACTACCCTCTATGACAAAATCATTCTCGTCGTCTTCATCGTCGTAATCTTCATCTTCAAGCGGGTCATAAATGCCGGTGGGATAGTCCTCATCTTTCTTCTCTTTATCCTGGTCCACATCAACACTATCGATCAGCTGCTTTTTAATATTCTGGGCGGCATCTTCCAGCTCCGGTTGAATTTCTTTTAATACCGGACTCTCGGAAGCGATATTGTCCTTGAGTGTTTGGGCAGTATTCTTCAGCTCCAAAATCCCTTTGGCCAATGATCTTGCCAGTCCAGGTAATTTGTCGGGGCCAACAACAATAAGCGCCAGACCAAGAATTAAAATCATTTCCGGCAAACCAATGCCAAACATAAAACAAACCTCTAATTATTCACAATTATGAAGGGTAAAAGCAACCATGTTCTCCATGGAGCAACTTCTCAGCAATACATATGCTTGCAGCTCAATGATCGAAGAGATCAATTGAGAATCAATTATTTTAATCAATATGGTGAAACAAAGCGACTCTTTAATGATTTGGTCGATATTTAATCTGAGAATGATTGACTTTGTTAAGTGGGTTAGCTATTATCATTCGGTTGACCTGCATTGCTCATGAACATTTTGCTCAAGAACAAATAACGTACTCATTGTGAAAATAAAGAAAACTCTTGCAAAGAGCATTTCTTGCAAAACGTTCACACCTGGTCAGCCCGGGCGGAATCAGCTTTTTCTCTGGTTTGGTAGTAAGTTTGGCAACTGAAGCGTACCACCAAAACGCACTATCTGATACCGTCTAAACGGATGAATGTTACAGGCTAGCCTTTAGCGGAAGAGAGGTTGTAAAACGGGTTTTGCCCATGGTGAAACCTGGTTTGAAGAGAAATACCAAGGAGAAAATACATGTCCAGTGTTGTGATTGTTGGAACTCAATGGGGTGATGAGGGCAAGGGTAAAATAGTTGATCTGTTGACCCATTATGCCGACTATGTCGTTCGTTTTCAGGGTGGCAATAATGCCGGTCATACGCTGGTAGTTGATGGCAAGCAGTACGTTTTTCATATCATTCCTTCCGGTATTCTCTATGAAGATAAATTCTGCATGATCGGCAACGGTGTTATCATTGATCCTGGTGTTTTTATCGGTGAGATGAATGAACTGAAAGAGAGTGGCTTGCCGGTGACACCTCAGCGGTTAATGGTCAGTGAAAACGCCCATCTGATAATGCCGTATCACCAGAGCCTTGATCATGCCAAAGAGGAATCTTTAGCCAAGGGGAAGAAAATAGGAACAACCGGTCGGGGAATAGGCCCATGCTATATGGACAAGGTCGGTCGGACCGGCATCAAGGCTGGAGATCTTCTTGATGAAACTCTTTTTAAAGAGAAACTCGAGGCGAATATTGAGGAAAAGAACTTTCTGCTTGAAAAGAAATTTAACAGTCAGCCTGTCTCTTTTGATAAAATATACAGCTCATTTATGGAGTATGCTGAACTGCTCACACCCTATATCGGTAATGTGTCGGTAGAGCTTGATAAGGGGAGAAAAGCGGGCAAGCATATTCTGTTTGAAGGTGCCCAGGGAACCCAGCTCGATATCGACCATGGGACCTACCCATTTGTAACCTCGTCAAACACAATTGCAGGTAATGCCTGTAACGGATCCGGATTCGGACCGGCTCATATTGACTCGGTCATTGGGATTCTCAAGGCTTATACTACCCGAGTGGGAGAGGGGCCATTTCCTTCTGAGTTGTTTGATGAAACGGGGAATGAATTGCAGAAAAAAGGTGGAGAATTTGGAGCCACTACCGGCAGAAAACGTCGTTGCGGCTGGCTCGACGGGGTTGTCGCAAATGATGCTGTCAGGCTCAATGGAATTACCGGCCTGGCTATCACAAAGCTGGATGTGTTGTCTGGACAGCAAAAACTGAAAATAGCAACTGAATATGATCTGGATGGTAGTCGAATAACAGCCATGCCGTCAAATATCAATCATGCAGCTCGTGTGAAGCCCTGCTATGAAGATATCGAAGGCTGGCAGGAAGAGATCAGAGGAGTTACTGATTTCGATATCCTTCCTCAAGCGGCAAAAGATTATGTCAGAAGAATTGAAGATATGACAGGGGTTGAGGCAGCAATTGTTTCTGTTGGTCCTGATCGCGAAGAAACAATGCTTCTGAAGAACCCGTTTGAAAAATAAAAAGCAACAAACTCATTACTTATAAAAGAATTTTTAAATATAACAGGGATTAATATGGCACGTATTACTGTTGAAGATTGTCTTAAAGAAATAGGCAATGAAAACCGATTCAACCTGGTTCATCTGGCTGTTCAGCGAATTAAACAGCATCGACAGGGAGAGCCCTTTCTGGAGGAAGGCAAAAATAAAGAAGTTGTCATGACATTGCGTGAAATTGCCTCTGGGAAGGTCAGTCATGAAAACATAGATGAGTTGCCCGAGATGGGTAAGCAGATCGAAGATGACAGTGACACAATTATTGAAGAGGGCGAGGCCACTGTCACGGTTTAATATACCCGCTTGGTTGAATAATGCAGAGAGATTATTATGAAATTTTGTCCATCAGTAGAAGTGCTGATGGTTCAACGATAAAGAAGTCTTATCGCAAGCTGGCTATGCAATATCATCCCGATAGAAATCCGGGTGATCAGGAGGCTGAAAACCGATTCAAAGAGTGCACCGAAGCCTATGAGGTGCTCAGCGATGAGAAGAAACGCCAGATCTATGATACCTATGGTCATGATGGTCTGAAAAACAGCGGTTATCAGGGGCCATCCAATTTTGAGGATGTCTTTTCCAGTTTTGGTGATCTTTTCGGTGACTTGTTTGGCATGGGCGGGGGAAGAGGTCGAGCCAGGAGAGGCGGTCCCACTCCAGGGAATGATCTGCGCTACGATTTGAACATCACCTTCATGGAGGCTGTTCACGGTGTTGCCAAAGAAGTCGAGCTCAGCCGGCGTGATACATGCTGGACCTGTGAGGGGTCGGGCTGTAGGCCTGGGCATCAGCGGGAAACCTGTCCTAGCTGTAATGGGCGGGGACAGGTAATCAGGTCCCAGGGTTTTTTTCAGGTCAGTACAACGTGCCCTCAGTGTCGAGGAGAAGGCGAGATTGTCAAAGAGCCATGTAATGACTGTGATGGTGTCGGCCTTGTCCAGAGAAAGAAAAAGGTTTCCATCAAGATCCCGGCAGGTGTGGATCATGGAGCAAAGATGCGTCTGTCCGGCGAGGGAGAAGGTGGAAGACGTGGTGGCGGCCATGGTGACCTCTATGTTGTCATCCATGTGGAACCCCATGAGTTTTTTCAGCGGCAGGATGATATTATTTATTGTCAGTTCCCGCTGTCAATGGTTAAGGCAGCTTTGGGCTGCAAGGTTGAAGTGCCTACCATCTATGGCAAAAAGAAATTGTCAGTTCCAGCAGGTAGTCAGTCAGGTGACCGTTTCACCCTGAAGAAAGAAGGTGTTGTGCACCTGCGTGGTTCCGGCCGTGGGAATATGATTGTTGAACTGAAGGTCCAAACGCCCAGCAACCTGTGTGATAAGCAAAAGGAATTGTTAAGAGATTTTGACAAACTCTGTGAAGAGCATGGTCACCATAAAGAGCAGGAAGGTTTTTTTAAAAAACTGTTCAATGAGGTTCTCGGTAAAAAAGAAAAGAACTGACGATATTATGGTTACAGATAAATCATCGGGCTTCACTCATTTTGATGGCGATGGCAATGCTATCATGGTTGATGTGAGCAATAAACAGGACACAACCAGAGAAGCGACAGCAACTGGAATGATACGGATGAGCCGGGCTGCCTACGAAGGGATTAGGCAGGGTACAATGGCCAAAGGTGATGTGTTGGGTGTTGCCAGGGTTGCTGGAATTATGGCTTCTAAAAAAGTCGATCAATTGATCCCCCTTTGTCATCCACTGATGATTTCCAAGGTGAATATCGACTTTGTCTATCACGATGAACTAAATGGTATCGAAATCCTTGCCACAGTGGGAATTACCGGCAAAACAGGTGTTGAAATGGAAGCATTGACAGCTGTTTCCATAACCGCATTGACTATCTATGACATGTGTAAGGCTGTTGATAAGTCTATGATAATTGATGATATTAAGCTGTTGAAAAAGAGTGGAGGAAAAAGTGGAACCTTCATTCGAGACGAGTAGATATTCATTTTGAAAAAAGCTTTGATAGGGAGCTTACGTTTCATAAAGGAGATATCCGATGGAAAAAAAACAACTAAAGAAATTCAAGCAGCAGCTTGAGGAAATGAGGGATAATATTCTCTCCGAGGCAGGCAAAACGCTATCGGATATGACCGATAGGCATGAAAATATTCCGGATCCGAATGATCGGGCAACAATGGAGTCTGATCGAAGCTTCGAGTTACGAATCCGTGATCGGGAGCGTAAACTGCTTTCAAAGATCGAAGAAGCCCTTGAGAGAATTGATGAAGGTGACTTCGGTGTTTGTGATAGTTGTGGTGAAATGATCGGGGGCAAACGTTTGGAAGCCCGGCCGGTAACAACGTATTGTATTGACTGCAAAACAGAGCAGGAACAGCGGGAAAAGGCACAGGGGAAATAAAACAATATGCCTGAATTGAGAAAGGACCCTGTTCTGGGGCGCTGGATCATTATTTCCGAAGAGCGTGGTAAACGACCGACGGACTTTATTGTCGAGGAGAGTAAAGCGAACGGTGGTTTCTGCCCTCTGTGTGATGGGAATGAAAATACCACTCCGCCGGAAGTCCTTGTTTTTGGCAGGGAGGGTGGTAAAGCCGGTAATTCACCGGGATGGAAAGTCAGAGTTGTTCCCAACAAGTACCCGGCCTTGATCATAGAAGGTGAGCTGATTAAACAGGGGGAAGGGTTATATGATCGAATGAGTGGTATTGGCGCTCATGAAGTGATCATTGAGAGCCCTAACCACAATGATATTTTTGCTGAGTTGCCGGCTGACCATATAAGCTTGATTCTTCAGGCGTTTCGTGATCGTATTCGTGACCTTGAACGGGATCCCAGATTTCGTTATGTGATGGTATTTAAGAATTTTGGTCGGGCTGCCGGGGCATCGCTGGAACATTCCCATTCACAGCTGGTTGCGTTGCCGATTCTACCGAGGATGGTCGTTTCCGAGCTCAACGGCACACTATCTTATTATGAATACAAAGAGAGGTGTATCTACTGTGATATTATCAGGCAGGAGATGCAGCAGGATATCCGGGTTGTCTGTCAGAATGAATATTTCATAACTACAACTCCATTTGCACCTCGTACACCTTTTGAAATGTGGATTCTTCCCAAATATCACGCTTCTTCTTTTTCAAAGGAGAATGATTATAGACTTACGGCCCTGGCCGAAATTTTTTCCGAGAGCTTAAGAAGGCTTGATGCCATCTTCCCTAATGTGCCATATAATTTTGTTCTTCATACCCAACCATTGCGAACAGATGATTTAGAGCATTTTCACTACCACTTCGAAATAGTACCAAAATTATCTTCGATTGCCGGTTTTGAATGGGGATCCGGATTTTATATTAATCCCATGCCACCGGAAACGGCGGCGACGTACTTGCGTGAAGCATTTGATGAGAGCTCTGAATAGTGTAGATACCATTCCTGCTGATCGGCTGAAAAAAGGATATAAGCGGGGCAAAGTGACCCAAGCCACAAGGAGGCGGTTATGAAAAAACTCTTACTGGTTGACGATGAAAAGAATATCAGACTGTTTTATCGGGAAGAGTTTACCGATGAAGGCTATGATGTCGTTACAGCCCCCGATGGTCCTACAGCTATAGAAGAGTTTAAGAAAAACAAGCCGGATCTCGTTGTTCTCGACCTGCAGATGCCCGGTATGAACGGTATTGAGGTTTTGAGGAAGATCAAACAGGTTGATGCCGACGTTCCGGTTATCATTTGTACTGCCTATCCGGATTATAAACATGAACTGGGTGCCTGGGCATCGGAAGAATACATTGTTAAATCAGCTGATCTGAGCGATCTTAAAGAGGCTGTTCGAAAACATCTAGAAGAGAGCTGAGGCTGATTTTCAATCTGGGCAATAGTTCTCCAACCAGTATCCATGAAAGATATCCAGAGCCAGATCGATAACCGACGTATTGATATTAAAAAGGTCGGTGTCAAAACTATTTCTTACCCAATCACTGTTCTTGACAAGGCTTCCAGCAGCCAGACGACGCTGGCGACCGTCAATATGTATGTGAATCTGCCCCACCGGTTCAAGGGAACCCACATGAGTAGGTTTGTGGAGATACTCAACCGGTTTCGTGGCGAAATAGAACCGAGTTCTTTCCATACCATACTTGTGGAAATGAAGGAAAAGCTTGAAGCTGAGGCGGCTCATATTGAAATGAGTTTTCCTTATTTTCTCAAAAAAAAGAATCAACCGGAAACTCTGAATGAAAACCTGTATCACTGTTCCATGCATGGTTCTCTTGAGAAAACCAGTGACCTGGAGCTTCAGCTATCCGTACCGGTATCCCTTCCCCTTTTAGAACCCGTGGCAGAATCATTACCCCAGTCTATGGGGCATTGGGGGGATGTCATGGTAAGAGTCCGTTTTCAACGTTTTATCTGGATTGAAGATCTGATCAGGCTGATAGAGGATACAGTTGCTGCGGCTTGTCAGGATGTTGCTCAAAAGCAAAACTCATCTTTGTCCGTAGAGCTTCTCACTTTGCTTCTTGCCGAGAAACTCCAGGAAAATAGTGGAGTCAAATGGTTTTCCGTGACAGTTGATAACCTCTCTCAGGGTTATTCAACCTTTGCGGTGATTGAATCAAATGAGATAACCGATACCGATATGCGGTGTTGAGACACCTGTTGACCTCACAAGCTGAAACCCTCTTAATAAGACGTATAATTTCCTAATCCCAAACCTGAATTAAACGTACATGAAAAACTTACTTTTTGAGATCGGTACTGAAGAATTACCCGCCGGGTTTCTGCAACCCGCCTTGGACCAGTTGAGTCGAAATTTTAAACAAAAAGCAAATGAACTGGAACTAACCTATGGTGACGTTCGAGTAATGGGAACACCCCGCAGGCTTGCGTTATTGGTTTCCGACTTGATAGAAAAACAGCAGGATCGTCGTGAAGAGTTGCTCGGCCCTTCAAAACAGGCCGGTTTTGATTCGGATGGAAATCCAACGAAGGCAGCAATGGGCTTTGCGCGTTCGAAAGGGTGTGAGGTTTCTGAGCTTCAGGTCGTTGAGACAGAAAAGGGTGAATACTTGATGCTCGAGCGTGAGGTTGCCGGCCAATCGACTGAGCAATTACTGCCGGATCTTCTCTATTCTCTTATCCTGGAATGTTCGTTTGCCAAGTCGATGCGTTGGGGATCAAACAAACATGCATTTGGTCGTCCGATTCAGTGGCTGCTTGCTCTTTTTGGTGATCAGGTCGTTTCTGTTGAGCATGAAGGAATACTATCGTCTGGAACCAGTATGGGACACCGTTTTATGGCCAACAGCGCCATTGACATAGAGTCCCTTGACACCTACGAGCAGCGATTGCTGGAAGCTCATGTTATCGTTGATCCTTCAAAGAGACGTGAAAAGGTGATTGAAGAAATCAACCATGCCGTTTCCGATTATTTAGATACGGAAGGTGCCATGGTGGCCGTTCATGAAGGACTTGCCGATACGGTGACCAACCTGGTCGAATGGCCCTATGGGGTCTGCGGTTCATTTGAGGATAAGTTTCTTGAATTACCCGATGAGGTGTTAATAACTTCAATGCGGGAACATCAGAAATATTTTCCGGTGACTGACGGTAACTCGAAACTGTTGCCGGCTTTTGTTGCTGTAAACAATACCAGGGTGACTAGTACTGATCTGACAAGGACCGGTCATGAGCGGGTCTTAAGAGCACGGCTTGAAGATGCCCTGTTTTTCTTCAACTCTGATAGGAAAAACCGACTGGATGACCGGTATGAAGATCTTTCAGGGATTATTTTCCAAAATAAACTGGGAACCATGCTGGAGAAAAGTGATCGGATTGTTAAGTTGACCTCTCTTCTAGCCGAGAAACTTGCCCCGCAAATACAGGATGAAGCAGCACGTGCGGCACAGCTTTGTAAGATTGATCTCTTGAGTGATATGGTTGGTGAATTCCCTTCATTGCAGGGAACTATGGGTGCTGCCTATGCCGCCAATGACGGTGAGCCGAAAGCGGCAGCTCTTGCAGTTAAAGAGCATTATATGCCCAAAAGGGCGGGAGCTGAGCTGCCGTCCAGTATAGCCGGAGCCCTTGTTGGTCTGGCTGACCGTTTTGATACTATTGCCGGCTGTTTTGGTATCGGAGAGATCCCGACAGGTACCGCCGACCCGTTTGGCCTAAGACGACTTTCTCTGGCCTGTCTCCATATTATAGAAGAAAAAGGATTTACCCTGTCACTCAGTGAGGTGATCCACAAGGCCCTTGCACTCTATGGTGAAAAGGTTGACGGCTCTTCCCAGACCGTAAGCCGGATTGTTACCTTTATCAAGGGACGGTTTGTCAATGATAAGGTTGCAAATGGCAGTGATCCTGAAGCGGTGGATGCGGTGACTTCCGTCGTTTTTGATGATGTAAACGACTGTGTCAGCCGTATCAAGGCTTTTGAGGAAATAAAAGGAGAAGCCGCATTTCCTGTATTGGCATCGTCATTTAAGCGAATCCGCAATATCATAAAAGATAACAGGGCAACAGCTGTTGATGGGCAACTTTTTGAGTCGTCCCAGGAGAAAGAATTACAAGCGATCCTGGAGCAGGTTTCCAGTGAGATGAAGCCTCTTCTGGAAAAAGGAGAGTATTTCCAGGCTCTCAAGTCGATGATGCGCCTGAAGGAGCCGGTTGATCACTTCTTCGATCATGTTATGGTCATGGCTGATGATCCGCAAATACGTCAGAACCGCTTAAACCTGTTGACCATCACCGGTGACTTGATTCTTAAGATCGGTGATATTTCAAAGATGCACAGTAACGATTAGCAAACTGCGAAAAGACCATGAGGCCGGTATCGTTAAAAACGATATGTCAGGCCGAGGCTGATCAGGTGGGATTGGTAGTCATCCGCCAGGGCGCCAATATAACTGAAGAACAGTGAAAAAGTGTCGCTGTATTCGGCAGAAAGGCTCAGGTCAACCAGCCCATATTCTGAGAGTGGGGCCATATTGGTGACGGTAAAGGGGGCTGTGGGGTAATCAGTAAAACTTGCGGTCACCGTTGGCTCGTCGTTTTCATGTTCCTGCTGCCAGCTGAGTTTCAGCTTTGGTGACAAAGACCACTCTCCCATTCTCATCATGCCGCCAAAGGCGAGTCCAAAAGAAGAGGTGAGTGATTCTCGTTCCCCATCTTCGATGACCAGATTCAGATAGTCCCCGCCCTCCTCTGTGAAGCCATCACGTGTAAGTCTGACATAACGCACAGAAGCCATAGGGCCAAGCAGAAAATTGCCAAGCTTGAAATCATACCCGACTGTTAACCGGCCATGGAGGGCATGGGAGTTGAAGTCGGAGCTGACAGATCCTGTCACCCGGCTGAAGCTAATATCTCGGGCACCATTATTATCTATATCACTGTAGCCAAAAGAGGCATCAACAAATAAATTTTCAGCATTGAAGCTTCCGTAAAGTCCGATCTGGGTGGCGCGGACAGTACCTTCATGTTCCCTCTGGTCCCACTCTAGATTACTATCGGTATGGGCCATACTGATGCCGACCATGACCTTGTTTCTGAAAAGACGATCTATTCCGGCTACCAGGCCGGTCATGCTCAGGCTGTGTCCCGAATAGTCGCATTCGGAGTCGCGCTCCGTATTGTTGCCAATAAACCTGGCCCACAAGTTCCAGCCACGTTGTTCAAGGGGCTCTTCTTCTTGGGTCAATACTTTCTCAAACTTTCGGTTGAACCGTCGCTGGGATTGCCGCTGCCCTGTTACCTGGTCAAAAACAGTGCTGCTTGCTATGCCTGCACTTTCAAAGACGGTGTACATTTCAGGGCTCATGGCAGCCAGAGTGTCCTGAATCTGTTTGAGCGACATGTCAAAATCCATGGAGATGATCAGGTTGGCCATGGAGCCTTTGGCCAGGGAGACCAGTTGATCAAATGTATGACCGATGCTGCTTTGGTTTTCGGTGGCGGCAAGGCTGTAAAAGGGTTTTCGTTTAAGGATAATTGAAACAGTGTTGGAACTGTAACCGAGATGAAGCGACAGGGTCTGTGATCTCAAGTTGTCTCGCAAACGGCTGAAACGGCCATCAACCCCACCGTCGGCCCGGATAATTGTCCACCTGCGGCCATCTCTGTAGAGGCCTCTTGCAAGTGCAGCCCTCACCGTGCCCCCTTCTATGGTCAATGAGCCTGAAATGTCAAGAAGGTCGAGGGTGTTCATAATTTTGTGTCAGTAAGCCAAAGCTGATATATTCAGCGAGA
>CAZMFP010000018.1:0-78237 GCA_964565605.1 uncultured Desulfocapsaceae bacterium
AGATCAGGGATAATTGGAACTGAAACCGATGACACAGAATTTTGAATACTCCCTTGAATTAGAGTCATAGATATCATCACTAGATGCTCATTGCTTCTGATGGTTCCTGGGAGGTTGGTGCGCTGATAATAATGGTCATTATGGTGTGAAGTCGTTTGATTTTGTTCAAACGAGCTGTTGTTCCAATATGTCTTGCAGAAAAACATTATGATGACTCTCATTGATACTAGCTGTATTCAAAGGGGAAGGAAAGATGTCGACTATGAGGAAGGGTGTTTTTGACTTTCGTTATTTGACCGGTTTTCTCACTGTATTGTTCACGTTACTCAAGGCACAGTTTCTTTTTGCCGCCTCACCACCCATTGAACATAACCAGCCGGAGTTAGTTTATCCCCGTCTGGTTGAGATGAGTATTCAGACCGATGAGAGTGTTCGTGCAGTTCGTTTTTATTTTCTTCGGCCCGGCTTTGATCAGTACCAGATGCGGTTCATGAAACCGGCTGGAGGCGGAAAGTATATCTATCACTTTGACACCTCAAGCCTGGACTCACCGTCTCTTCAATATTACTTCGAAGTGTATACCGATGAAGGGATGTTTCTTTTTCCCGATGACGCTCCCGTGACCCATATGATGATTGAAGGGGACCGGGATGGCTTTGAGCTGAACTTAAGTGAAGCTCCTGCAAGGCTTGATGTGGAAGAAGCTGGATTCTCCTCCGAAGGATCGGTTTCATTTAACGGCAGTATGGAAGTACTGGTGAACAGGGAAAGAACTGTTTCTGGAAGCAGTAGTGATGATACGCAGGAAGATGCCTCCAGGTTTGCCGATGATGATGTTCTTGCCGATTATAACCTGCGGCTTGCCAGAACATGGGAAAAAGATGATACAAGCGTCTCCTTTGATATGAATATAGCCTACACCAGTCACCCTCTTGATGGTGAACAGGAGGGCAGTATCAGCTCGATGCTGCTTGAAGTGGGCCATCAAAACCACCAACTTCGAATCGGTGACCTTGAAGTTGTTTCAACCAAACTTGTGGGGGAGTCACTTTTCAGCCGTGGTATCGATTACCATTATTCAGGTGGGCGGATCGACCTGAAAACATATTATCTCAACAGCAGGCAGTCAAATGTTCTTGAAGACTCGATCCCCGATGCGGATAATTATATTACCGGGGTGAAGCTGGGAGTTGATGTGGTTGAAGACCTCTTTCATGTTGATCTTCACTATGCCAAAGGCAAAGATGATTCATCCATCCTTGCCTCAAATACAAGTGACTCCGACACCACCATTATTGAAAGTGAGCTTTTCTCCGTTGCTCCAACTCTTACCCTGTTTGACCAGATGCTGACCTTTAGCGGCGAGTATGTGCAAACTCTTGCCAGCAGGCAGACTATTGCGGCCGAGTCGGCTGAAGTATTTGATGATCCAAGTGATAATACCGATTTTGACGATGAGTCCGATTTTGCCTGGCGGGCAGGAGCCACCTTTGAAAAGGGCGGTTGGAAGATTTCTGGATTTTACAAATATATTGGTGCCAATTATCAGTCACTGGTTAACCAGGACGAACAGTACTTTTCAGTTGATCGTGAGGGGTATGATTTAAGTATTGAGTATGGTTCTGAGAGGTGGGATGTGCTAGTTACCTGGGAGGATGTTAATGACAATCTCGATGATGATTCGTCCCAGGGATGGTCGAGGTATCAGCAGGTATCAATAACTCCGAGATGGCAGGTGACCGACGAACTCTCCATCAGCGTTGGCCATACAAACGGTCAGGAACGGACCTATGAGGACAGTGGGCTGACTAACCGACAGTCCGATATGGATAATTTCGGCTATACCGCTGGAATCGACTACTCCTTTTCAGACAGCTCCACCGTTCAGCTTACCTGGGCCATGGACCAGGCGGAGAGTTTTGATACACCGGAGTCGGACAGTATTACCCATACTGTTACTCTCAACTACTCCTATTATGACGACAAGCTTCAGCTTTATCCCGGTTTCAGTTATTCCACAACCGATACAGAAGAGGAAATCTCTGAAACTATAAATATCTATCTCAGTGGTGAGTACTCAATTATTGCCGATCTCCTCTCCATTGCAACCAACGATTCCATCACCTGGACGAATGGAGAGACAACTGCCGATACCAGGCTGATCACTCTTTCCGCTTCTGTTAAATGGCATCTCGGCTGGATTCACGGCCTGTTCAGCGACACAATTCTGTCAGTGGTCGGTGAGTATGAAGAGGATGACCAGGAGGATACCAGAACGGAAAGCTACTCCATTTCAACCAAACTGGATTTTATGTTCTAAGGATGAACGGATCTTCTATTTCCTCAAGGAGTTAAAAAGAAATGAACATCTGCTGTGGGAAAAGATACTTAGTTGTACAGAGGAATAAGGCGGCAACTGATTTTCACAATGACCTTCCATCATTGGGGGAGAGTATGAAATATTTTAAACTGTTATTTTTTGTTTTCATCACTGTTTTTTTCTGGGGATATGGGGCCGAAGCGGCGAGTTTGAGCTGTGGTTCTAATCCGGGAATTGTTGGGAAAAGGATTAATTGTACTTTTACACCGGATAGTGCCCCTGTAAGCATTACCTGGACTTTTGGTGATGGCAGCCCAGCGGATAATACCGGTATTGTTGAGACCAACTCTCACGTCTACACAGCCGCTGGTAAATATACTATTAATGCCAGTGATTCAGGCGCTGGCGGGCAGGCGAGTTCTAACATTACTATTAATGCGGCACCGACACTGGCACCAGCGGCACCGGCAGCGACAAAGCGTATTGACCACCGGCCAACCAGACCAGCGGCTGGAGAGCGTGTCTTGTTGACAGCGGTGAATTTCAACAGCAGAACCTGTGTTGGCTGGAACTATGGGGATAAGACAAAAAGAGAACGTGATGTAACACCGCCAACCATTGAACATGTATTTGAGAGACCCGGCCGCTATAAGGTAATGGCCTATGATAATTGCGACTGGAATTCCGTCCCGGTGCCAAAATGGATTACTGTGGGCAGGGATACCCGAACCACGACCTATACACCTATGGATCCTAAAGTTAATCAGCGGATTACTTTTACAACCAGAGGGTACTACGACAGGTGTAAACGAGTTGACTTTGGCGATGGCACAATCAGGACTGTACGAACACCCGTCTATAGCCATTTTTACCGAAATCCTGGGACGTATACGGTACGGATTTATGGTTACTGCGGTGCCGGGGAACCGCAAATATTAACGATTACTGTGGTTAAAGGATTCTCAATTGATCGTGTTGAACTCAATTTCAAGGATACTGCACCTGGGGCTGGAACAACTGTGCCGAGTCGATTCATGGGGTTGGCGCCAACTGTAGAAAGGGGAACCAGAAATTTCAGGGCCACAGCTCTTATTAATTATTCAGGCAGCGGTGTTATCACTATGCAGTGGCTGGTCGATAACAGAGTAATCCAGATGGTGACAAAGCAGGTTGTTAAATTTAAAAACAGGATCAAGGTCGATTCCATCGTTGACTTACCGACCTACACTCTTGGTCGACATGATGTGTCTGTCCGGTTTATCAGTCCAAGAGGTGAGAATATCCGGATGCCGGTACTGAAATATTTTGTTATCCAACCGCAAGAGAAAACCAACAATGTTACTAATGGAGATTTGTCTGTTGCTCTTCTTCATATGACCAATTCTCGAGGGGAGACGACGGAGGTAAACGGTGTATTGAAAATGATTCCGGACGACTATTCAATTCTCGGTGGTGCTGTGTATAACCAGGGACGCGGCGAATTCAGCAATGGTCGCTTGAATATCTATCGCAATGGTTCCCTTCTGGATTCGCAGGTCATCCTCAACCTGATACCAGGTGGTGAGAAGCCTTTTGAGGTATCGATGAAAATGGAGGATGGTAAGATGGAACTTACCTTTGTTGTCATGGACAAGGATGGCAATAAAATTACCCAAAGCGAGCAAGTGGTGGAACCGGCACTCTAACTAGGGTCAATTTTAACTAGAGCACATTTAGAACGTCGTCATTCTCAAGAAGAGTGGCGGCGTTCTTGTTTTAAGGCACCATTTTAAGACTATAAACGAAACTCCCAACATCGGAATCCTTCCGGGTTCCGTTTGCAATCTTCCGGCAGAAGACGTCTGCTCAAATCGGTGATGGAAAAACGCTGACTCAAATGCGGGTCGAGCTGGAATTTACCTAAGTCTGTACTGAAAAGTAAGGTGCCTCCCCTGTGGAGACGGTTCATTGCAAGGGAAAGTAATTTGTTATGGCTTTGGGGCAGGTCCAGCTTTCGTTGTTCCTTGCCATTTAAAGAGCAGCGTTGTGGATTGAGAAAAATCAGGTCATAGAAGCCCTTCTCGTTTTGCAGCCAGTTGAACGGATCCATATGGATTATGGAATGGCCATGGTGAGAGAAACCGTTTATCGCAAGATTCTGCCTGCACCAATCTCGTGAATGGGGTGAGATGGCAACTGTCGTGGTGGTGCCGGCGCCGCCGGTTGCCGCCTGAACAGTGGCAGCACCGCTTGAACAGAACAGCTGCAGAAAACGCTTTGCTTTACTCTGCTGATGGATTCGCTGGTGGATGAGTCGTTGTTTGAGTGAAAGCCCCGTTGTTCTAGATTGATTGAAATTGACCAGGTAATGACAGGGGCCTTCTGTTATTTCCACCAGTTTCGGTTTTTTCTGCTCAAAGTTCTTTTTTGAGCCTGAGGGCTTGTTGAAACGAAATGATCTCCTGATAAATACTCGGCTGCGACCGATATCAAAGAGGTTGCGAATAACCATAAGAGCAAGATGAAATCGTTGGTCGGCCTGTTTTGGGTCAACCGATTTAGCAGCGGGATATTCCTGAACAAACACCCATTTATCATACAGGTCTACAGTGAGATTGAAATCAGGGAGATCCCGATCATAGATGCGAAAACAGGAGATCTGTTCCTTTTTTGCCCAGCGTAGACGAGTTTTCAGGTTTTTTCGCAGCCGGTTAAAAAAGGGTGCGCCTTCGTCATTTTTGGTTGCTGGTGAAACGCGCCATTGAAATCCATTTTCCTGCTGGTGATCTTGAACAATACCACTAAGAAGTAAACAACGAATTGGACCGTTATACATTCGTTGCCGATTGACAATGTTTAGGCCAAGTTTTTCACCAAGATCGGGATTGGAAAGCAGTATGGAAAAGTGATAGCCTGAGAACTCTTCGTTTAGTCGACGTCCCAGGAAACTGTAAAGAGCTTCTGACTCTTTTTTCTCAAGCAGTCTCTCACCGTATGGTGGATTGGTGACCAGAAAACCTTTTGCCGATGGTTTTCTAAGCGTGTGAAGCTCCGCCTGTTTGACAGTGATTCTATCTTCAAGCCCGGCCCGCAGAATATTCTTTCGGGCAGCAGCAACAACTGTGGGGTCACTGTCATAACCAAGAAAAAGAGGCCATGGTTTATCCAGCTGTTCTTCCTCAAGAGTAACAGCTTCATCGATCAGTTTAGACCACAGTGTTTTCTCATGCAGTTTCCAGCCGAAAAAACCGAAATAGTTGCGTATCAGCCCTGGTGCCGATTCGCCAAACATCATAGCGGCTTCAATAAGAAGGGTACCGGAACCGCACATGGGATCGACGAAGGTATAGTCTACCGAACACGTTTGGGAGAACCCGGAGAGGCTGACAATGGCAGCGGCCAGATTCTCTTTGAGTGGGGCGGTGCCTGTTTCGATTCGATATCCGCGCCGGTGCAGACTCTCACCTGAAAGATCGATAAAAAAGGTACCTTTTCCTTGATCAACATGCACATGAAAGCGGATGGCGGGACGGTATGTGTCAACTGAAGGCCGTGTGTCGTAACGATTGCGGAAAAAATCGACCAGACCGTCTTTCACCCGTAGAAGAGCATAGCGGGAATGGGTGATGGCTGTCTCACCAAGGCTGCAGCCAAGTCCGAAGGTAGTTGAATCATCCAGGTGTTTATCCCAGCTAAAATGAAGACTGTACTGGTAGAGATCTTCATCGCTGACACAGGGGAAATCAGCAAGCGTAAGGAGAACACGGGAACCGAAACGGGACCAGAGACAAACCTTATAACCGATATCGAGTCCACCCTGGAAGTGAACTGCATTTATTCCTTGAACAACATCGGTTCCACCTAAAGACGTAATTTCCTGGGATAGAAGGTCTTCGAGGCCTTTACTGCAGGTGGCTGTATATTGAAAGATTGTTTGAGCTGACATAAAAGACAGGGTAAATGGAAAAAGTTGAAAGGGCAATTAATAAAACATAACAGTGTCGATTGACAGAGTTATTAAACCACCAGTATAGTGTGAGCCTCAACTTAATAACCATAAGTCCGCTAAAAAGATCACTTACTCGGGTTCAGGCAATACTTACTCTCTATGCAATTTTCAAACGTCTGTCTTCATACATTTGGTTATGAGCTTCCTCCTCGGGCTTTGAGCTCTGATGATATTGAGCTGAAGCTGAAACCGCTTTATGAGCGCTTGAAACTTCCTGCCGGTCGTCTGCAAATGATGTCCGGTATTCATACCAGGCGTTTGTGGCAGTCGGGAACCAGGCCCAGTCGGGCAGCGGCATTGGCTGGTGAAAATGTTCTTGCCAGGGGCAGAATATCACCGAAATCAGTTGAGTGCCTGTTTTTCACTTCCGTTTCAAGGGATATGATGGAACCGGCCACAGCCTCTTTTGTCCACCATGAGCTTGGGCTTTCACAAAACTGTCTTCTTTTTGATATTTCCAATGCCTGTCTCGGTTTTCTCAATGGTATGGTCATGCTGGCCACCATGATTGAACAGGGCCAGGTCAACAACGGGCTTTTGGTTGCCGGAGAAACAGCCGAGGAGCTGATCGAATCGACCATTGACTATCTGTTGAGTGATACAAGTCTGACCAGGAAGACAATTAAGCCGGCTTTTGCGTCATTGACCATCGGTTCCGGTTCAGTGGCTCTATATATGTGTCGAGCCGACATGGCTCCAGACAGGCCCAGGCTGGTCCATTCAACCTGGAGGGCAAACAGTTCCCACTCAGATCTTTGCCAGGGTAATCACCATGGGGCTGACACCACTTTGATGGCAACCGATTCGGAAGAGCTGTTGGTGCGGGGAGTTGAAACAGCCAGGGAAACCTGGAGAGAATTTTCAAAAGAAGAAGGGTGGAAGGGGGACGATATTCATCGTTTTTTCTGCCATCAGGTCGGTTCCGCCCATGCCAGGCTGCTGTTTGAAGCCTTGGACCTTGATCCGCAAAAGAATTTTGAAACGTTAGAACAGCTTGGCAATGTGGGTTCCGTTTCAGCACCCATTACCATGGCAATGGCCATGGAGGCAGGCGAATTTCAACATGGTCAGAAAGGGGCATTACTTGGTATCGGTTCCGGCATCAATTGCCTGATGCTTGGTATAGATTGGTTAAAGGGAGTGCAGGGATGACAAAACTCACTGCTGATGAAGGAAAAAAGTTGTTGAAGCTTGCCAGAGAGACCATTGCCGGTCGTCTTGGTGTTCGCTCGGATGAACCGGTTTCACAACTCACAGAAGGTACGCTGCAAAGCGAACAGGCTTCATTTGTTACCCTGAAAAAACAGGGTGCTTTAAGAGGCTGTATCGGCAGTCTGGTTCCGACGGGCACGGTGGTGGAATCTGTGCGCCAAAATGCAGTGAAGGCCGCTTTCAACGACAGTCGCTTTCAACCGTTGTCCAGGGATGAGTTTGACGATATTCATATCGATATCTCCATTCTTACTCCCGCAAAAGCCCTTAGCTATAAAGACGGCGATGACCTGATCAGCAAACTTCGTCCAGGTATTGACGGGGTCACTATCCGGCTGGGAATTTCTGGTGCCACCTTTTTGCCCCAGGTCTGGAAACAACTTCCAGAGCCGGAAAAGTTTTTAGCTCAACTCTGTCGAAAAGCCGGCTTATCTCCAACTGCCTGGAAAGACCAGCCTCTTGAGGTGGAGACTTATCAGGTTCAGTGTTTTGAGGAGGATTTCTAAACCCATGAACATCCATCTGCACTGCATCTGAAAGCGATTAAGTCGAAACAGTGTAGCTCTTTTACTATAACTGTTTTGTCATATAATTAGAGAGGATCAATGAAAGAAGTCAAGTTGGACCTGGTGCTTCAAGCCAGGCTGAAAAAACTCTACGAAGAGATGGAAGCGGCTTATGATAATACGGCCTTGCAACTGAATTTCAGCTGCGAGGGCTGTGATGACAACTGTTGCGATTCATTTTTTCTCCACCACACATATAGTGAATGGAGTTATCTCTGGTTCGGTTTTCAGCAGCTGCCCAGTGAAGAACAGCAGAATATCCTTGCACGGTGCAAGATATATATAAAAGAGTGCCAGACAGCCGAAGAGCAGGGCAAGCGTCCGCAGGTGATGTGCCCGCTGAATGTTGAAGGGCTTTGTATCCTCTATCCATATCGGCTAATGGTGTGCCGAACCCACGGGGTGCCGGCATCAATGACCAGACCCGATGGCAGAAAGCTTACCTTTCCTGGCTGTTTTCGCTGTCAGGAGATTGTCCAGGAGAAATTTCCTGATGAAAAAGGGTTGCCCAGGATGGAGAGAACGCCTTTATTACAAGAGCTTGCCATGATTGAAAATGATCTGTTTGATGGAAAGCGGCGACTCTATCCTAAAGTGAAGCTCACCATAGCCCAAATGCTGCTGCAAGGAGCTCCTGCCATCGAAACACCTCATTGCGAACGGTGAGTTTTCTGCCGGAGCATACGACTTCACTCAGATAAGCATCGCTAGTACCTGGGTTGATGCGCTCTTAGAACAGCTTCAAGACCAGTTTGATGAGAAAAGGCACTAAAAAAGAGTGGCAGAAGGGGCCACGATGTGGTATAGAGAGCCATCGTTTCCCTTGACGTCCTATCACTCTTTTATGAGCAGGGAGCAGCAACGGGAAATGGGAACTTTTGCTCTATTTAGTGTAACCAAAGAGCAGTACTACAAAACGAATAATATGATTTTAACAAGGAGAAAGTTATGAACGTTGATCAGCATCTAAAAGTTGCCCAGTGGCATATCGAACAGGCCCGTTTACATGAAACTCAGGAAGGGTATAAGTGTGGCTGCCCATTAAATGAGCATGACGAGAAGGCTATTCAAGCTGTAGAGTCTGGTAAAATCGAAATGGAAAAAGAGTAACAACAAGAAATATAATTGTTGTGACAAAAAAGCCCTTGGCAGTGTCTCTGCCAAGGGCTTTTTTTGTGATTACGGACAAAGCTCAGCCTAACACGAGGTTTTGTCAGTTTGGTTGGCTAGCCTTCGGTCAAGGATCACTCCTAACCAAGGACAACACATATGGTTTTCAACATTTATTTCCCTTTAGAGACATTTGAGTAAGAATCCGTGATCCTTGAAATACGCCAGCCCCTAAACTGACAGAACCTTTTTTGTCGTCAAGGCTTAAGAATCATTGGTAATCATATTTTTATAAAGGAAATACAAAAGAGCAGTTTCTGGTTACTCTTTCTTTTTCCAGTTTGAATACGGATTGCTGATCAGGGAGGAGTTGAAGTATCGGGAATCTCCGGTTACCTCTTTGCCGATCCACTCCGGCAGGGATACCTGCTGGTTTTCATGTTTCAGCTCTACCTCTGCCAGGTAGAGTCCTTCATTTTCACCAAAAAATTCATCAATTTCCCAAACAACATCACCAATTGTGATTCGATATCGCTTCTTGCGAATCAGCGGTTGTTCGCAAAGATCAAGCAGTTCCCTGGCATCGTCTATGGGTATGTCATATTCATATTCATTCCGCACACTGCCCCGGCTCAATCCTTTAATTGTCAGATAGCCTCTATTGTCAATGGTGCGAACCCGCACAGTCCGATGTTTGTCGGAGCTGAGATAGCCCTGGCAGTAGTCGGTTCCCTTGCCAAATTGTTTCCAGTGATTATTTTTCAGGAGAAACTTTCTTTCGATTTCAACAGCCATATTTGTTTTTATCAGAGTTTTGTTGGATTTCAACTACCTGATACGCTATGGTTTAAGTAGCAGATAGTCTGGGCCACCGACGAAATATACAACCATTATTTTACTATCATACCATGGATCAGATCAATACAAACCCCAGCGATTTATGGGAAGAGATCGGCTCAATTGAGGAAGAAGAGGTGTCCCATGTGTTAACCAAACTCTTTGTTTCTTATGAAGAGATGTTGAGTAAAGACCCCAAGAGCCGGGAGGCCAGAGCGTTTTTTCTCCATCTGGCTAATGCTCTTGCACAAACATCCCAATGTAACCTCAATAGACGATAACCATACAGAGCTTTTTATCGTCCAGGCTGAGCTTTCCGGCAATCAGATTAAATTATTAACCTGTTTATAAGATGTGAGCATTTGTAAGCCACATATAACTCATTGTAAACTGACGTGTAAAAAAGGAATGAGAGAATGAATGAAATCAAGGTCACAGCCAAGCAGCCAAATTCAAAAATGTGCTTTGTGTGTGGCTTAAAAAACAGTTTTGGTTTGAACAGTCGCTTTTATGAGCTGGAGAATGGTCAACTGATGGCCATTTTTCAACCGGCGGAGCAGCATCAGGGCTATCCTGGCCGCCTGCATGGAGGTCTTGGAGCTACTATTTTGGATGAAACCATCGGCAGGGCCATCATGTTGCTGGAGAGTGAGAATATCTGGGGTGTTACGGTCGATTTCTCAATGCGGCTGAGGAAACCTGTTCCCATCGACAAAGAGGTGCGGGTGGTTGCCAGGGTTGAAAAGAACGGTAAACGGTCCTTTGAGGGAACGGGTGAAATCATTTTGGAAGATGGCAGCGTAGCTGTTGAAGCTACCGGCAGGTACCTGAAGATGGATATCGAAAAAATTGCCGATTTTGATCATGACGAACAGATGTGGCGAGTTGTGAAGATGGAGGATGATTTGCAGTCGGTACAACTCTGATATGAGGCTGCAAGAGTTGATGGTTGTATAGTTGGTTCCTCCTCCAGTTAAAAACCAGGTACTGCGCTGAAGCTGTAAGCAAATCTTACGGTATTGTCTCTAATAGAGGAAAAGGAGGAATGGTTATGAAACAGATACGATATGTATTGCTCGTCCAATTGATCCTTTGTCTTTTTGCTGCCGTTGCTCTGGCAGGGCCTGGTCTGGTCAAAGTTCCTAATGTTGTAGGCATGAAAGCGGCTTCGGCGGTCAGGGCATTGAAACAGGCTGGGTTGAAAAGTAAAACAACCAAAGTCACAACAGCAGGCAGGATTGGAACCGTTGCCAGGATTCTTCTTGGCAGTAAAGAGATACGAGCAGGCCGGCCCGTCAGAAAGGGGACAACCATTGTCCTGGCTGTTGTTTCCAGAGCCAGTGAGGGGACAAAAATTGAAAAGGAAGAGCTCATTAAAGTACCTGATCTTAAGGGACTGACTGAAAAAGAAAGCCGCAGAAAACTTAGCCGTGTGGGACTGGCTCTTGGGAAGATAAAAGAAAAGGAGGTTTCGACAGCAAAAGCCGGCACCGTTTTTGATCAGGAACCCAAGCGTGGTAAAAGTGTTAAGAAAAGGACAAGAGTCAATATTGTTCTTGCCAGAGCTGTTTTGTTCGCTGTTCCAAATTTGGTTGGGAAAAGTGAAAAAGAAGCACGGCGGATCCTTAGTGCTCATCATCTGAAGCCGGGTCGGATTGCAGAAAAAAAGAGGCCCGGGCGAAAAGCCGGTTCTGTTATTCAACAGAAACCTTCAGCCAAATCCAGGGTTGAAAAGAACAGCCGTATTGATCTGACCATTGTCGCTGAAAAAGAAATAAAGCTTCCGAGGGTGGTCGGGCTTGATCTGGCTAAAGCCGAAATGATCCTGAAACAGCACGGCTTTAAAGTAGAGGCAGAGTACGAATGCTGCCCAGGCGAGTTCAACCCGAATTTACCAGCGGGCAAAGTTGTAAAGGTCAAGCAGGCAAAAGGAAAACTTATCAAGGGGATGCTGTTGACACTTCTTGTCCCCAAACCCATGACTCCTGGCATTGGTGGTGGCAGTCCTGCCGACCTTATTATCGATGATGTTGTGAATATTGAGTGCCCCGATTCAATGCGATTGTATGAACCATATGGAGTTTCTCTGACCTTTATTGCTAAGAACGTAGGAGGTCTACCGACCGGACCCTTTGCAGTCCGCTGGTATCCTCACAAGAACAACCTGGAGGAACCAGGGTGTGAAGTCCGTCATGATGCCGGTCTTGAACCTGGCCAGTCACAAATGTTAAAATGTAATTCCTACACCTATTCATCCCATGGCAATATGCACTGGATGGCTGTAGTCGACGAACAGAGTGAAGTTGAAAATGAAGTAAAAGGAAACAATCGATTTTATGGAGAGGTCCTGGTTAGAAAAGAGGATAAACCGGATCTTGTGATTACTGATGCTCATTACAAGCAACAGAAGGAACTGGTATCGACCCTTAAATCTGGTAAACGCTTTAAAGCGGTCTTTACCGTTGAAAACCAGGGAAGTGTTGCGGCTGAGCCATTCAATGTAATTTGGCGTTTTGAAAACGGTATCGGCCTGGATAACTGCTGTTCAACTAAGATTAAAAAGAGCCTTCAACCCGGTGGCCAGGTGACCAAAGAGTTTCGAGACCTGACAGCACCGGTGATCACCGAAAGAGCCGAGGAGGATTTCTCAGCCATTGTTGATGTGGATCCGGAAAATGTGGTCAACGAAGGTCACGCTGAAGACAATAACGAGCAGGAGCATATTTTCTATGTGAGACAACAGGTGCCTGAGGCTGTTGGCCATCTCCATGTATGCGATCAGGGGGTTGAACCTTGGGAGAACTGGAACAAAATTTATGTTACCTTATGTTGGGATGATCTTTCCGATAATGAAGATGGTTTTCAAGTTGAGGCCAAGACCACTATTCCGACGCTAGTGGAGAGTCGGGAGATGGGCATTGATGTCGAGAATTATATGTTCCAGGGCCTCTCTTGTGAAGCATCCTATGATTTTACAGTGTCTGCCTTTAATGAGGCTGGTGCGTCCGATCCGACGACTTTACGGGTGACTACCAGTGCTTGCGACAAACATGATCTGTACGTTTCAACGCTGACAGTCAACAAGCAAAACGATACACCCGGGACATATGATATTTATTATGAGATCAAAAACCGTAATACTGGACCCAACCAAGGTGGCAGTGATAACTTTGAGATAATAATTAGTTATCCATACTGCAGGGAGGGGGAGCGTCTTGTAAAAAACGAAATTGATACTAAATTTGTAACTCATGATGGAAACGAGGTAGTAGACTTCAGGGGTGCAAGCGACACAAGGAAGATAAAGGCGCGTTGTTTAAGCGGCAAAGAAGACATAAAAATAACAGTTGATTGGAAAAATGATATAGAAGAGGTGAATGAAAATAATAACGAGAAAACGACAACAGTCAATTTTAAGTGATATAAATTAAGGGGGTCATTTTAAAATTCGTGGTTTGAGGGGTCTGCAAAATATTAAAAAGGATTAATTGATAATGTTAAGGAAAATACTCAATGGTATTTTGGGGGGTGTGATGAAAGGTTTCAGTAAAAAAACAGCAATTGTTGTAGTTTTATTGCTCATTGTGATCGTCTCGGCCAAACAGTTTTATATTACTGTCAAGGCCGGTCACAACGAGGTAGCTACTCTGTTTGGTAAGGTGCAGAAGGAGCCATATGGGGAGGGGTTTCATCTGGTAAATCCGCTTCTCAGGTTTACTACATTTGATCTTCGTGCTCAGACGTACACCTGGAACAAGGTTCAGGTACCCTCCCAGGACAAACTGAAAACATCAATGGATGTCTCTGTCACCTTCAGGCTTGATGGAGCGAGAACACCAAGTATTTACCAGGATACCGGAAAGCTCAACGATGTGATCTCTAAGCATATCACTCCTAAAGTGCGCTCACTATTACGTGAGGCAGGGAAAACGGTCAAGCAGTCCCAGGATTTTTATCTTGATATCATCCAGCAGCAGATGCAGGTCTATATGGAGGATGGATTACGCACCTATCTTGAACCCAAAGGTGTCATGGTGAATGCGGTTCTGTTTAGAGATATTACCCTGCCCAGCGTTGTTACTTCAGCAGTCATTCAGACTAAAGAGCGCCAGGAACAGCTTGAGCGGGAGAAGGCCCAGCTTAATATTGTCGAACAGCAGGCCCAGCAGCAGGTGAAGCAGGCTGAGGCCAAACAGGAGGCGGCATTGTCAGAGGCCAAGGCCATCCAGATTCATGCCGATGCCAAGGCGTATAGAATTGAAAAAGAGGCAGCAGCCCAGGCCAAGGCCAATAAGTTACTGGCCGAGTCCATCACCAGTGAGCTGATCCAGTATAACTCGATTCAAAGATGGAATGGCCGCTATCCTCAGACCTTGCTTTCAGGTGAGTCCGGTGGTTTGATCCTCAATCTGCCTGCAGCGGGTTCTGCAAGGTCAAAATAGCGGTTATCATTTTGTACATCAAGACCGCGTCTTGAAGGTCGTATACAGTGGACGGCGAATAGGTAATCAGGTGAGCAACGGTACAAGTTAAAAGTGTTTGGCTTGTACCGTTCTATATACAGCTGGTCCCGCTTGTCCCGGTATTGTGTGAAAGGATCGGCAGGAGAAAGTCAGCGACAGCGACAGCGCCGTTTGTTACATTCCGCGAAACAGGTTTTTTCCCCAGGAGTTCCGGCAAGTCCAGCAACCAACTGCCGGATAAAAAATCACCCTGAGAGATGATGGAGCCGTTCATCTCCTTTAGAACAAATTCTTCAATCACATCCGATTCAGGAAAAATCTCTCTTGAAACACAGCAAACACGGGCGCCTGCCTGATAGCATTCAGCAACGGTGGAGTATCCGGATTTACACAGGACAAGGTCAGCACTGTTAATCAGGTCGGGATGATAATATTCCTCACCCTGTTGTTGCAAAAGAAGAACGTTGTCTCCAACCATTTTTGTCTGGTGCTGGCCCGGCAGGATGAAAAAATAGGGCAGTTGCTTCAGCTGGTCAATAAAGGGTAATTCCTGGGCGATTCCGCCCATAGTGATCAGGATCATCTGCCTGCCGTGACAATCAAGCCGTTGTCGCATCTCATCTCTACCGGACCTGATTGAACGAAAGATGGGGCCACATCGTAAATCGGCTTCAACCGGTCGGCAGATCGGCTCTGTCTGAATTCGATAATCAGCTCTATGGAAGAGGGCATCAAAATATCGGCGAAACTCCTCCATTCGTCCATCTTTCTTCTCATATGGCTCATAAATCCAATCCCAGGTGAAATTCTCAACAAGCACGGATGGAATACCTGCCCGCTTGGCTACAATGATTCCTAATGGAGCAATATCGCAGAGCAGTAAGGAGAAATTGCGGCACTGGTCAGCCAGTTCTTCAACAAAAGATTCCGGATAGGACAGATGATTGGAGAGTTGAACGACAGTTTTATCCAGGTCCACCTGCAGACTATCCTGTTGAACGAGGCCAACATCAACATCTGTGTGGTGAAAGTGGTAGTTTTTTAAGCTTTCCTGGAAAATTGTTTCGGGCAGTGACGTGAAAAGATGGAGGACAAGGTCGTTGACTTGAGCCTGCAGGGCCGAGAGAATGGCGCATACTCGAGAGGCATGACCGAGCCCATGGGGTGAAATAAAGCAACCGATTACAATGTTTCTTTTCATCGCAGATATAATTCTGTCGTTTGGTGAGTTGGAGTGCAGACCCTACACTCTAGAAGCGGATACGTCAACCACGTGATTTTCGAACTGGAGGTGACGACTTTGTGGACTTCTGTTTATGTCTGGAGACGCTTTTTTTCCTTGCCTGTCTGAGTCGGGCTTCTTTTTCGTCAAAAACACCGAGCTTTTCCATATAATCGAAACGGGACATCCTGTTTGGATTTGTCCGGGAGTCCATAATAATAGTCGGAGGATTGTCCATAACATTTTGGGCATCGATCTTTGTTATCGCCTGTTGGATAATTGCATTTGCTTCGGAAGTGAGGGTGATGGTCTCATTTTTGGCTGCAACGGCATCTTCATAGGCCAGCTTGTATTTTCCGGCAAGCATGAGAAAGCGGCTTCTCTCAAGATGAACCCATCCCTGGTGGTTGAGTTCGAGAGCCAGGTTGTAATCCTCCAGCCCCTTGTCCCATTCGCCCTGTCTGGCATAATGCCGGGCCCGGTACATATGCAGTTTGCTCTTTTGCAGCGGATCCTTTTCTTTACTGATGTGTTGGCTCAGCTCATTGATGACGGTCTGGATATCTTCTGCCTGAACGAAAGAGGAAAAGAGCAGAATGGCAGGCAGAAGGAGGAGAAGAGATCGGAAAATCATTTTTCTATTCCAGCAGGGAAGTGTTTCTAAAAAGAGTATCGATACAACATAAATATATATAATAGCTTAAAATGTTGCAGTAGTCTAGCCAGGAGATTTCACAAGTCGAGATGCTTGGGGATTCCCGAAGCAACCTGGCAAACTATAGTGGTCTATGCTTATCGGGATAGTGCCAAAGGAGGTGCAGCCATATTGACTTGCTTTCGCTGAACAATTTGCAGCGTTCATCAAGTAGCTTTTTATAAAAGTTTTCTGATTACCCCTATTATTCAGCAAATAGGAAAGAGAGTCAGCTTATCAATGGAAATCAAACACAGCCATTGTGACGAGTGAAACAAGCTGGTAAGCGTAGACTCAGATCTCAGTTGGTTAGGTGAGATCGGAGTCTACGCTTACCTGCCACAACCTGCTACCTTGCAACGACTTCTACTCATAAAGTCCAAAAACCACGTTTCTTATCTATGTTGAGAATTAGGGGTAATCAGATAGAATTTTGCTATTAATCACGACTGTTCTGTCAAAATGAACAAAATGTTCATGAAATCTTCAGCCTAGCTAAGCAAAAGGAAAAAGCCGGTAAGGGCAATCCCTGCCCCGCAAAATCGAAGCAGCAAGGCTCCACGGACAAATTGTTTTGCAAACAGACCGACTGCTACCCCGCAGAGGTGAATGGCAGCTGTACCACAGATAAAACCAAGCGCATAGTAGACAGGCTGCATAAGCGTTGGCATTTCTGTTCCATGGGCATGACCATGGAAAATAGCGAAAAAGCCGACAAAGGACATTGCTGAGAAGATTGGCAACGTTTTATCAGCGGCCAGTGCAATACCTAGAGCGACAACAGATAAGCCTATGCCCAGTTCAACAGAGAAGAAAGGGACACCGGAAATACCGAGTATTCCACCAATCAGCATGATTCCAATAAAGGTGAGCGGGACAGTCCATGTGGCTTTTCCCCCCATTTGGGCACTAAGAATACCAACACATACCATTGCGAGTAGATGGTCAACACCAAGAACAGGGTGGCTGAGACCGGCTAAAAATCCACTACCGCCAATTGTATGGGCATGACTAAGAGTGGGGAACAGAAGAGTTGCGATAAAAAAGAGAATTGATTTTTTCATGATTGTCTCCTTGTATTGTTAAAAGCGTAATTTCTATGTGGGGTATTGGTGTTCAAGTAAAGCAACGTTTATATTCACCAGGATTAAGACAGAGAGGAGATACACCTTCTCTTAATCGTCATGGTGGTGGTGTGGTTTATCTCCATAGGGATGAATGTGCCTGTGAGTATGAATATGGCCTTCTTGGCAACGTGCCAGTTGACCGTTACTCAGGTTGTACAGAGTATCGGTTGTTTTTTCGAGAAAATCCCAGTCATGCGAGATAATGATTGATGGTTGTCCAAGGTTGTCGAGTATTTCAATCAATCTTTCCCTGGTATCTGGATCAAGATCGTTGGTTGGTTCATCCAGCAGCAGAAGTTTGGGCTTCATGGCCAGGATCGAAGCAAGGGCAACCAGCTTTTTTTCACCGCCGGAAAGCAAATGCGTAACTCGATTTTCAAAGCCTTTTAACCCAAGGTATTCAAGTGTAGTAATACTCACCTGTTTTGCCTCTTCACTGGACAGACCAAGATTCAACGGACCAAAGGCTACATCTTCTAAAACGGTGGGTGAGAAGAGCTGGTCATCCGAATTCTGAAACAGGAAGCCCACTTCCTTTCGAAGTTTCTTATAATCATCGGGGTTTTGTATTTTTTCACCCTGCAGGAAAATGGTCCCTTTTTGAGGAGTAAGCAGCCCAATGATGATATGTAAAAGAGTGGTTTTGCCGCTGCCGTTGGCCCCAATGAGGCCAACCCGTTCATCTGTAATATGAAAATGAATATCATCAAGCACAGGAGGGCCGCCGGAATAACTGTAATCAATATGATGCAGCTCAATAAAGGATTGTGTTGTCATGGTGTTGGTTCCAGGTAAAAGAGCAGATTCAATAGTGCAGTGGCCAGAGATAGCCAATAGTCATCAGGCAGAAAAAAATGATGCAGGAAAGCGCCACAAACAAAGAGTCTTTTTTACCAAATTGCAGCTGTTCTAAAGGGATCAGCCGGCCACTGAATCCCCTCAGGATCATTGCCTGGTTGACCCGTTTTGATCGGTTCCAGCTCTGAATAACCGTCATACCAAACAGATAGCCGAAGGTTCTGTAGGTGTGAAGCGAGGATGTTGGGGAGAAATTTCTCATTTTAGCGGCACGGTAGAGACGGGTATATTCCTGGTGTATCACAAAGATATAGCGGTATGAATAGAGCAGCAGGTAGCAGAGCTTGGTTGGCAGGCGCAGTTGGGTGAGTCCATGGCCAATGGCGCCGATGGTCGATGTTGTCAGCAGGGATATGATTATAAGAAAAATAGAATTGGTCTTAATGGTAATCAGTGCGGCCAGCCGTATACCGCTATCTGAAAAAGCCAGCGGACCGATGGCAAGAGAGGACGGGCCGCCATAAGTGAGGGGCAGGGTCAACCAGAGGAAGAGGGTAAAAGTGTTGACTGCGGCCAGCCGCTTGGCAGCAGCAGAATACCCAATTTGGCTTGCAGTAAAAAAAATAAACCCCACCAGCAAACCACCTCCGGCAACCGTGTAATGATCGGTCAAGGCAATAATGAGAGTTAAGGCAATGGCAGAGATAATTTTCCCACGGGGATCGAGCCTATGAAGAAAAGATGTACCAAAGGCAAAGTCTTCATTCATCTTCTTTCTCCGTCAAAGAGGACTCTTGGCCGTTGCATAAAATTTATCCAGAGAATGTTCCCTTGGCCGGATACGGATATTTCCTCAGTGACATAAAAAGAGAGGGAATTGGTTAGAACAGTCATGTGATAAAAATGTATCTGTAGACTCCAAGGTTATTTTCTGCTTTTCATCCAGGCACCAAGCCCAGCCAGGCCGACCAGGTAGCCGATTCCGCCGATAATATCCTGAAAAGAGTTCTTATCTTTACCAAGTTCAGCAATCTGGCCACGAAGGGGAGAGAGTTTTTGTTCCAGAACTGCGGCGATCATCTGTTTCAACTCCTCTTTGGAGTATTGTTCGATTGCCTGATCAGTTGAAGGATGAAGAGCGGGATGACTATGGTGATCCAAAAGCTCATCTTGTGGTTTAGACTGCTGCGAGGAGTATGTTCCCTGTTTAATAACTGTTTTTGCATGATGGCCAAACGTATCTGATACAGTGATCAACAGGTCGGTTGGATTATTCAGCAGATTTGAGGAAAGTTCAATTTTATAGGCTCCCTGCTTGTCCACTTTACCACTGATGATTGTGTTTTTAGTTTGAGCGTTTTTTACAGCGACACTACTGCCGGGGACCAGCCTGTGGCCGGCAAGTGATGACTCAACAACAAGATTGCCGTTGTCCACTCGAGCAGCAATTTTTATCCCATGGGAGTAAACGGAGAGTGGAATAAAAAATAGAAGCAGAAAAGCAAGAGGGATGGCTAAACAAAGGTGTTTTTGGTGTATTCGATTCATATCAGTTGACCGGTATATGGATTGCGGCCTCCTTTGGTGTTGACTGAAGCAGATGATGACCGATGGAATGCATCAACATATCAACAGCGGTTTTCAGCAGTAAAAAGAAAAAAAGTGTAAGAATTGCCCCGGCTCCAAGGTAGCCACCGATGAAGATGATCAGATGCATGGGGATAACTCGGAGGTAGGGGAAAAACATAATGTTGGCGATGTTAGGGTTTCCGGTCCTGTCGCGGGCTTTGTTGTAGCGGTATGAAAAAGCATGGTTGAAGAAAAAAATTATCAGGCCGATACTGGTATGGAGTAGAAAGCGGGAATCGAGGTCCGGAATTGTGGTGACCAGGAATATAAAATAGGCAAAGTGGAAAAAACCGTAATGGAGCAGGAAGAACCAGGCGGTCGATTTTTTTGTTTTCTCTGTAGGCTCAACCTGTTTGCCGTTTGACTTATAGCCCTTTGTTGAAAATGATTTGAGGTTTAGTATTCGTCTCCAGTTAAAGAAACCGATGATGATGTTCTGCAGCCAGTAGGTCCAGAGAAGTTCCGCAATATGCCAGCGCTGAACAAGCGCCAGTACAATAATGATGCCGTTTGACAGGAGAAGAAACCAGGCTGAACGGTCATCTAACAGCTCTTTTTGTACCCTGGCGAAGAGTCCTTCTTTTTCCTTGGAGGCCACTTGCATCAGCACTTCTCCATCGATCTTGAAAAAGTGAGAATATCCGGCTGAACCCGTGCCAGAAAACGAACGACAACCATGGTGACCAACCCTTCAATGACCATAACCGGTAAATGGCTGATGATGAGTATGGCTGCTGTTTTAAAAAAATTCTGGTCAGTGAGCCAGAGTGAAAATGCCATACAGACAGCCGAGAAGCCCATGGCAAAAAAACCGGCACAGAAAGAGCCGATCAGTTGCGCTCTGGAGTCTTTTAAAACGGATGACTTGAAAAGAAAACCACAGAGCACAGCCGGGCCGGCGATATTGATGGTATTGACACCAAGAACCAGCAGACCTCCATATTGAAAAAAGATAGTCTGGAGAACTAATGCCACCAGGATTGCCGGAAAGGCAGACCAGCCGAGAATCAAGCCCATCAGGCCGCCAAGCAGGAGGTGGACTGAGCCGATACCTGCGGGAACATGGATGAGTGAGGCGACAAAAAAGGCGGAACTGAACATGGCCACGCTCATGATCTGGTCATAGTTCATTTTCTTTAGACCGATGGCACATCCGGCAAGGGATAAAACAGCGCCACTGGTCAATATTGGAGCAGAGAGGACACCTTCTGAGATATGCATATTCGGGCCTAATGGAGATGAATACCCGTTGAACTCATGGCCAGGTGGCCGTTGCGTACACCCCGCAGAGCGATGAGTGAATCCGCAAGCTGCTGAACACTTACGGCTGTGCCCCGGACAATGATCACTTCAAGGCAGTTATGATGGTCCATATGAACGTGGGTGGTGGAGACGATCTGATCGTGAAAATCGTGTTGCAGCTCTGTTACTTTTTCCTGGAGTTTGTGCTGATGATGATCATATACCAGGGAGATAACTCCCATCACATCATCATCGCCTTCCCATTCGTCTTTGACCATTCCGTCCCGGATCAGGTCGCGAATAGCCTCAGAGCGGCTGCCATACCCCCGTTTGTCAATGACCCGATCAAAGGCTTCGAGTAGTTCTTCTTCCATCGATATTGTAAAACGCTTAAGCATAGTAACACCTTTTTGTGTTTTGTGTTACTATATCTATGGCTGTTGGCGGAGTCAAGGATATTCGGATTGAATATCAGTAATTAAGTCTTAGCCCGGATTTCTCACGAGGTGAGACGGCTGCTTATACGAGGAACATACGTGTAAGCTATAGTTGCCTATGCTTACACGAATAGAGACGAAGTAGAAGTGGCCGTATCGCCTCGCCTTTGGTGAACAGTTTGTATGCAACCAGCCATCAACTGTTGCCATAAATAACCGGTAAAATTCAATATGTTATCGAGTTGCGCTCAAACTGTTCATGAGAAATTCGGGTTAAGAGAAAGAGGAGGGAGTGACATGGCGGGAATTGAAAAAGCCGGGCTGCCAAAAAAGGTAACCCGGCTCAATCATTATGTGAAGAGGTGAGTGTTAGAAGTAAGCTTCATAAACCACCAGCGTCTTTATGAAATATTATGATTGGGGAACAACACCACCCATCTGTATACATTCAACGCAATACTCTTCCATCGTTTCCGGGCTGTGACAATCTTCACAGAACATTTTTTCGCAACCGATACAGAGCGTAAGTTTATCTGCATCTGTTTCTTTACCACATACTTCACAATTTGCTTTTTCTGAACTCATTGGGTTCCTCTTGTTTGTTTGTTAACGGTTAACAACATGCGCCTGTATGGAGGGAAAAATCAGTCTCTCAATTTCCATAAACTGGAGCTTGTTGATAATGATTATTATACCTAATAAGAAAAAATAGTAAATGGAAAAATGCATTTGAGCTTGAATGAAGAGTATAACAAAAGAGATAGTGGCTTGCTCCGTATCGATCAGCCGGTGACCAAAAACATGAAAGTGGCTGAAAACACGGGTGATTTTATAAGATGGCTGTTTTGATAAAAAACGTGAGAGCATACAATGATCAATGTGGTATTCAAAAAATAATATGTTTGTCATTTTACAGTTATGCTCTCTACCATAAATCTTGCGGCTTGCAGATAGCTAACGATAAGCCTTTTAATCAAGTTCTCTCATCTGCAGCACTTGGGAGTCAAGTGGTGGTTGCGGTGGGTCGATGGTGATGGTGCCGGGAGATGGAAAACGGATGAAGGTGTTGGTGTATTTTGAATAATAAAACCCGACTTTACGGCCCTGTGGGTTGAGAATAATGGATCCCTGGTAGTCGATGGTTATCCGGTCATCCTCATCCCAGACGCCTTCTACCGTAGAGAACATCCACATCCATTCTTTGAGTTGCTTGTGAGTCAGATTAATTTTGGTCCAAAAACCTTCTTCAAGGGTGTAATCTTTATGGATGGCAACAACGGTATCCGGTTCAACAATCTCACCATTATAATAATAGTGATGATCTGGCAGAATCTGCAGAGACTCAAATTGCATGTCGACCTGGAGATTTGTCATCAGGCGCCCACAGTTAGGACAGCTGGTAGCGATACAGCCAGAGAGAAAAAGCGTAAAAACCAGTGAGACGGCTAAGGACGTTTTGAGAGTGTTCATGTCTGTATCGGCCTTGGTTGAGTTGATTTTAATAGTGGATACAGGATATCACAATTGCTGGCCGGTTACCAACTTTGCTTGATTTTGCAGCAAAGGTATCCGTAAATTTAAAGCGCTCTTAAGGTATTTACAGGTAGTTTCCATGGAAGAGGATGATTTTTAACAGCAACCACTGTTCGTGACTGGAAACAGATTTACACTTTAGTAAGCCGACACATAAACGTTCGCTGGGAGGGCGTACCGGTAACAGGGTTTCGCCTATCATCATCGGTAAGACTGTTGAGATTATATTTGGCGTTATAATCTCCCCACCCCCATGCTATTCTGACTGAGCCGGGATAAACCACATCCGATTGTTTTGCCTTCATTCGTATACTGCCCCTGGGGGTTTCAACCTGTACTTCATCGCCACTGTTGATGTCCAACCGTTCACAATCATCTGAATGGATATCAACCACACAGCCATATTCATTGTTCAACAGTTTGCTAATTGTCCTGAACTGAGAATTGGTAAACCGGTTGTCCCGGGCGCCGCTGATACCAATAATCGGATAATCGTCTTTCTGGTCGGAAAAGCTGATCGGATTTGCAGGGAAGCCATCGGAGTATGGGACCCCGGCAAAACCATTTTGGGCAAGTTTTTCAGAGAAAAACTCGAATTTGCCGCTGGGAGTGTTAAAGCCGTTTCCCTTGTACTTTGTGTAAGCGATATCCTCAACCCGAATGCCCCCGGGATTTTCCCGGAGCTGGTCGACTGTGATACCTGACGGTTCAAGCTGATAATCGATGGCCGCTTCTGCTGTCTTCCAGGGGAACTCTTCTGTGTACCCCAGCCTTCTACCAAGCTCAAAAACGATCCACCAGTCCGGCTGGGAATTACCGATGGGATCGATGACCTGGTCTTGCAGGATTACAGGGTTGTTTCTAGTGGATGCCCGGTTGAGCTGGGTCTTTTCAAAACAGCTCGAGGCCGGCAGGATCACATCGGCAAGTTCACCGGTTTTGGTCATAAAAAGATCTATGACGACCAGGAAGTCGAGTTTGTTAAAGGCCTCTTCTGTTCTGTTGGAATCGGCCATGGTCACTACCGGGTTGCCCGATTGAACAACAACCATTTTTAAAGGGTACGGTTTTTCATCGAGAATCGAGTCGACAACACAGGACTGCACCTGTTTTCCCCAGGTCTCATGGAAGGTATTAAAGAGGGGGTAGTCGGCAGTGATAGGTACAGCCCCTTCCGGTAAGGACGATTCTGCCTGGATATTGTGGATCGGTACAGGTTGGGGCAGAACATCTCCACCACTGGTATCGATATTGCCGGTGAGACCTCGCAACAGGGCAACGGCCCTGGTTGACTGGAACATATCAAGCTGCATATCCAGGCCGTTTCCATCAACAATGCAGGCTGGCTTGGTTGTCGCATAGAGGTGGGCCACCTTTTTAATTATTTGCGGATCGAGCCAGATCGATTCGGCAACAGTCTCGGCGGGAAAAGCGGCAGCCGATTCTTTGAGTTGGTCAAACCCTGTGCTGAACTGTTCAACGAAGTCTTTATCATACAATTCGTTTGTAATGATTTCATTGATCATGGCCATAGCAAGCAGTCCGTCATGACCAGGTTTAATCTGCAACCAGATATCGGCCCTGGCAGCCAGTGGAGTCTTAACCGGGTCAACCACAATCAGTTTGGCTCCCTGCTCCAGCGCATACTCAATGGCATCACCGACTCCCATGGTGGTATCACGGTCATGCTTTCCCCAGACCAGGATCAACTTCGCTTTTGCTGCTTCCGGGAAGGCCATGGCACCGTAGGTGTAGGTGTGAGCCATCTCACGGGCAACAAAACAGATGGAACCGTTACCGATGGTATTGGGTGAACCGAAAACATTCATCAATCGGCTGGCATAATCCCATGGAGAGCCCCAGTCTGCTGCCATACCCCTGAGCCAGGCAACCGATTGGGCACCGGATTCATCCTTATACTGATGAAATTTCCTGGCCACAAGATCAAGAGCCTCATCCCAGGACGCCTCTTTGAATGTGTTTGTCTCTTTATCTTTAATTAAAGGGGTTGTCAGCCGCTTGGGTGAGTAGACAATATCGGCGGCAGAGTTCAACCGCGGACAGCGGAGTCTCTTTTCCCTGTCGACAAAGGACTTCCGTTCAGCGGAAAGTAGTTTGCCATTTTCAACTTCAGTGATGACGGGACAGCAGGAAGAACAGAGTCTGCAGACAGTATGTTTTTTCATGTCAGTTTACCTTGACGCTTTCAAATAGCAGCTTTGAATGAGTTCATAGTGGTTTGAGTGGGTACGGATTTTCCACCAGACGGAACCGGTATCTTCAATGGTCCATTGTGGAGTAAGGCCATTTCTTCCTTCGCTGAGCAGTGTGGAAATATTGGACAGACCCCGGCCGGCATATGGACCATTTTCGGTGCCGCCAAGCCAGTCTTCCTCTTTTGCTGCTTCTGTTGACCAAGAAAAGGGATCTGAGAGCAAAAACTGGGAACTAGTTTCGGTGCTGACCCTGTTCATTTCAGCGAGATGGTTGATGGGGAAGGGAACTTTATCAACCAGGTTGAGCGATGCCAGTGAGGAAGCGGAATCTGATTTAAATGGGAGCTTTAAAGCATCACCAACGATGAAGTCAACCCGGTCGCTTCTCCACTCAACTGGCAGATGGATAGTCACGTTACGGGTAAGATGGCCTTCCTCCTTGAGGCCAAAGGTGATCTCTCTTGCCTGCATCAATCTGCGGGCTGCACCAATAAAAGCAATCGAGTTATCTACACCCACAGCCAGGTCGCACTTGGTGCTCATCTCAAAAGCGAAACGCCCGACAGCGCTACCCAGATCGATGCCAAGGCCGTTATGGGGAGCTATAAGTGAAGCCCAGCGATTGTAGGCGTCGGAAGCGTGTTCGTCGTTAAGCAGGTCACCGTAGTGGGACCATAAATAGGAAGAGACTACCTCGCTCAGTTCATATTTGTTGTTGCTCTGAACTGTTTTGCCTGCCGGATCGAGAAAGGCAATACCTTCTTCAATGGGGAAGGAGGTATTACATTTGGGACAGCGCAAGCGACCTTCAATAATATCGTCGCCATCAACTTGTACAATTTTTAAATCGAGAGGATATTCTTCGGGCAGGCAGACAGGACAGATGAGAAGTTCCAATAGTTTTTTCTTCATAACAGATACCGCTTATCTTAAAGCAATGAAATTCGGCTGGACGGTGAAGATATCGGCAATCAAGATACCCACAAGGTAGGATGAATTCAAGACTCTTTTCTACTATCTGCTTTCCCTCAATTTCGTATAAGAGCGATCCTGAAATTCCGGAACCTTAAGCAAAGAACTTTTTTTAGAACAATAAAGCTGATAATGAGGCTGATAATCAATCCGAAGGCAGCAAACAGAGGTTGAATGTCAATCAGGTTTATAAGGGATGCAATAAAACCGATACCAAAACCAAACAGTGTACCAAAGGCTATTACCAGCAGAAGGCTTCTCCACATCCAGGCCCAGTAAATCAGTGCAACACGGCTCCAGGTCACTTCGACTTCACCCTCAGCCAAAGCCTCATCCTCATCCATGTCCGCAAAAACGAAATCTCCATAGCGCTCTTCGCTGGGGGGAGGGGGTGGTATCTCTTGGCTTTTTTTCTTTTTGTTTCCAAAGAGCTTATTAGGAAAGCTGAAAAGAGTTGGCGAACGAAGCAGCTTGAACTCGGTATCACAGGATTTGCAGTGCAGAGAAATCTCTTTTTGAGAAAATCGATTGGCGTTTCGAGTATGGATATGACCACACTCGGGACACTTCACTTTGATAATTTGGCTCACGAGTTCAGTCTCCTATATAAATGTATGGAGGATACTCTACCGATCCATATGGAATTCGAGTTTGACGGGACAGTGGTCGGACCCCATGATATTACTTAATATTTCTGCATATTTGGCACGTTGTCTGCTGTCTGCATCAATACAAAAATAGTCGATCCGCCAGCCGACATTTTTTGATCGAGCGTTAAACCGGTAGCTCCACCAACTGTAATTTTCCGGTTCCTGATTGAATATTCTGAAAGTATCGATGAAGTCGGATGTAAGGAAACTGTCCATCCATTGCCTCTCTTCAATAGTGTAACCTGCGTTGCTTTCGTTTGCCTTTGGGTTTTTTAAATCAATGGCTTTATGGGCAACGTTATAATCGCCGCAGATAATGACAGATTTGTCTTTGGCGAGTTTTTTCCCATAGTTATGAAGCTCCCGGTTGAAGCTGAGTTTATAATCGAGTCGTTTCAGCTCACTGCCACTGTTGGGGAAATAGACATTAATAAGATAAAAGTTGCCGAACTCCAGGGTAATGACCCTACCTTCACGGTCAAATTTTTCAACTCCCAATCCTTTAGTAACATTCAGCGGTTTGATTCTGGAATAGATTGCTACTCCAGAATATCCTTTTTTTTCCGCACTGTTCCAGTAGGAATAGTAGCCATCAATATTTAAAAGCTGTTCTGATAGTTGATCTTTTTGGGCTCGTGTTTCCTGGAGAGCGAGTATATCAGCATCGAGATCTTTAACGGTTTCGATAAAGCCTTTTTTCTCAATGGCTCTGATACCGTTAACGTTCCATGAGATAAATGTTTTTGTCCTGTTATTTCTTCTCATAAGAGCAGGAGTTCTCCTTGGTTTGACACCGAGCTGGGGACATTTTTCCTGCAGTCGGCAGATATCACAATGAGGGCCAACAGGGCGGCAGATTGACTGACCAAAAGCGACCAGAATAGAGTTCACTGTAATCCAGAACTTACGGGGCAGTTTTTCGCGCAGGGTCATCTCCGTTTCCTGCGGCGTCTTGGTCTCCACATATCCCCAGATATTCATTATACGGTGAACATGGGTGTCAACACAAATGGCATCTTTTTTATAGGCGACACTGACAACAAGATTGGCGGTTTTTCTCCCGACACCCGGCAGTTTCACCAACTCTTCAACTGTCTGGGGGATGATGTTATTGAACTGCTCCATGGCCCCTGGAAGTTTAGACAGAAAACCGGCCTTATTTCGATAAAAGCCAACTGGATAGATCAGTTTCTCCAGTTTTTCCTGAGACAGTGACGACAGAGATGCAAGGTCAGGGGCCGACTTGAACAGCCTGGCTGCTGCCACGGCTGTCGTTTCATCTTTAGTACGTGCGGAGAGAATGGTTGCCACCAGGACCTTATACGGGTCTTTTGTCTGTACGGCGATCAGGTCAACAACTGGAACCTTTTTGTTCTGTATTTCTTCAGCGGCTCTATTGAGAAAATCATCAATATTGATGGGTGCGGGTTTGATTGACATTGGGCTATATTTAAAATGGACTTTAAAATATGGTTAAAATCGTATAATGACGTAAGTTAATATATCTGGCAGCAGAGCCAGTTCACCATGTTACTTAAATATTTAACGTGGTGTAAGTATTGGAGCGAGAATACCTCCCAAAACTACCAAAGAAGTTTATCGATAACAAGTTCTTGATGAGAGGTTCTGTTTGACCTTTTTCATGAAGTGATGACATGGGATAACACTAAAAAGGTGAAAAAGTGAAAATCTATAAATTATTCACTGGACTCTTCTTCATTATTTTTTTGTGGAGCACAAACGCTCATTCTGTAGTGAATTTGGCTCAGATTCCTGTAGAGAAAAAGTATGACCTGGTTCTTGTGCACGGTTTGGCTAATAAACATAAATGGGGAGAGTCTTTCTTGCAGAGTTGCCTTTCCGTTTGGGGGTCAGGAAGGGTTTTTATTATCTATACAAATAAGTCGACAGAGATCGGCAAGCTGATAGTTGACGGTAAAGCGGCAATAGTTAGTGGTGGTGACGGGAGTGATGCCGGTTTGGAATCGATTGAGACTCAGAGTAGAAATATGGCGGCAGCTATTAGTGAGCTACAGGAAAAAGGTCTTTTACGTCTTCCTTTTTCAGTCATTGCCCACAGCATGGGAGGGCTGGTTTCACGACAGTACAGTTATACTTATCCGGATCACGTCGCAGCTCTGGTTACACTTGGAACACCTCACCATGGTTCACCACTGGCGGACTCGTTTAAATGGGTTGGTTATTTTGTCGGCGCTGAAGCGGCCATAGAAGACCTGAAAACAGAGAACCTGAAAGGATTTAATCAACAATTCCCCATCAAAAACACCCCACTTACAACTGGCGGCCCGGTACGCCTCATCCGTGGTGATTGCGATGGTCTGGACTGTTTCGGCTGGGCCGGTGAGTTGGCACTTGGATATCGGATTTTATCAATTGTGCATGAAACAGATAATGATGGCCTTGTTCCAAGTAAATCCGCAGTGATAGAAGGGGCGGAACTCATCGGAGATTTTCCCGACTATGACCACTTTGATCTGGTAAAAGAGCCTGCTGTTGTCCAAAAAGCAGCTCGATACCTTCCCTGAGCCACTTTTCTGGCGGCTACAGTTGTTTTACGCCACATCAAGGCAGGCAGAGGTAGCTGTTGTGTCCGAATAATCTGACCATGAGTATTCAAATGGACGAAAAACCAGCAGCACCATTGAATACTCATAGGATGAGGATGTGAGACGACAAACAGAAGAGTCGGGAAGATCTTAAAGTCTTCTCACTTGCCGTTTTAAAGTTTGTGCAGCGGAAAATGAGAAAAGACCGGCCACCACTCCAGTGGATTATAAAAGTTTAGAGCAATACCGTTTTTGTCAGTCCGGTTGACTTTAGCAGGAGCTTTAATGATCAGTTCGCTCTGTTTGCCAATGAGGATAATTTCCAGGTTAACCTTTTCACCCCCTTCAAACGCCGGAGCGCAGTTAACATATATAGCATCAAGGCTGATATCTCTTGCGACTCCTTTAATTAGTTCGCCATTTTCAGATCGTATCAACACATGTGCTGAGTAACTAAGCCTTGTCTTTGCTCTTTTTTGTTCATCCATAATTTTCATATTTGGTTAAATAAAGGAATAAGAGTTAGCTTCCGGCAGGAATTTGTTGAAATGAATAGATTCAAGAACAGACAGTGATACATACTGTCTATCTCAAAAACAAATACCAGCCAACTTAAAGAAGTCTGTATAGAAAAGAGTATAGCAAAATATAAATCCACTGAAAACCTTAATTACTGCTGGATAAACTATTCATACCGTCATCATCTGGTTGTCCAAGGTAGAAAAAGAAAGAGTAAATATTTTGATTGTCAGGATTACAGGGTCTGTGAAAGAATGGATCTATCCTGTTGAGTGGATTGGCAATACAGTGTGTTGAGTCTTCTCAATACCCAGGAAACTCAGTCGAGGATCAGATTATGTCAATTTGTCTGCCATCCCCTCAGTGAAAAACACTCAAAAAAGACAAGCCATAACGTAAGCTGCTGAATGTGCATTTTATTTCCATGCTGATGCTAAAGTGAATACGTTATTCTTTAAAACATGGCCAATCTGACAACACCTCTTTTACCGTCAAGGTCAAAAATAATTGGTAATCAGGTTTCTTTTTGATAAGGCCCACGAGCAGAGGAGGTTTTTCTGTCTACATTTATCTGATCGTAGTAGATGTAGATCGTTGATCATCTCTATATTACGAACCACAATATTTGGAAAAACGATATGACCTTCACCTTAGAGCCGATCGGTATTATTCACTCCTGCTATCCTGAAAAATTTGGTATTCCCAGGCAACCTGGGTTGGTTCCATCGGCTACAGCCAGGTTGGAACTCTTTGAAAAATTCAGCAGACCCGAGATGGTTAAGGGCCTGGATGGCTTTTCTCATATCTGGGTTCAGTTCATTTTTCACAATGTTGTAGGCGAAGGTTGGAAACCAACCATTCGACCGCCATTTCTCGGAGGGAAAAAACGGGTCGGTGTTTTTGCAAGCCGTTCCCCTCACAGGCCGAATCATCTTGGAATGTCAGTCGTCCGGTTGTCTGGTATAGAGTCTTCCAGCAAAAAGATGACCCTGAACCTCTCAGGTGTGGACCTGTTGGATAAAACACCGGTTGTTGATATTAAACCCTATATTTCATATAGCGACTGTGTGGAAAACAGCAGAACCGGTTTTGCCACTCCGCCGGCTGACAGCAGAACTGTTACCTTCTCTTTACAGGCAGAGGATTTCTGTGTGGAGTATGAAAAAGAGAGGGAAAGTCCTCTTCGGCAACTGATTGTTGAGACCCTGGCGCTTGATCCCAGGCCGGCATCTCAGCGTCGCGGCAAGCAGCACTTCGGAATGTTACTTTGGGATGTGAATGTGCGGTTCGATGTCACTCAAGAGGGTTTTATGGTTGAGGAAATTGAGCAGGTGGAAGAGGTGTTCGAGCCGTTTGATTAACTCGTTTCCGGATGGTAGAGAATAACACGGTTACGGCCCGATCCTTTCGCCTGATAAAGCGCATTGTCAGCTAATTCGATAAATTCTCCGGGGCTGACGATTTTGTCGCCAAAGAATGAACAGATACCGATTGAGACGGTGATAGAACGGGAGTGTCCACCACTGGAGAATTCTTTTGAACTGATTTCGGAGCGAATTTTTTCAGCAACCAGCAGGGCTGAATGACTGTCGGTGTGGGGCATGATGAGTGCAAATTCTTCACCACCGTAACGGGCAAAAACATCAGAATGTCTGGTCATGTTCGTCACCCGGCGGGCGAATTCATGGAGAACGTAATCGCCAAAAGGATGGCCGCAGGAGTCGTTCACATTTTTAAAATGATCAAGATCCAACAGTAGAAAAGAGAGATGTGAGTGGTACCGGCTTGCTCTTTGAACTTCATCAGCCAGTTGTTCTTTCAGGTATTCATGGTTGAAGAGCCCTGTTAAGCTGTCACGAATCGCTTTCTGTTCAAGTTTGATATTCTGCTTTTTAATCAGCTGGGTTGCTTCCGTCAGCTTCTCCTGGCGTCTGGCCATTTCAAGAAAGATACGAACCTTGGATTCAAGAACAATCGGTTCAATCGGCTTGAGCAGGAAGTCAACAGCGCCAACTTCATAGCCTTTTTCAAGATCCCGATCACTCTGAGCAAGAGCTGTTAGAAAGATGATGGGAATATGTTTAGTTTTCTGGGATTTCTTTAATTGGGTGGCTGTCTCATAACCATCCATTTCCGGCATCATTACATCGAGCAGAATCAGGGCAAAATCATATCTGTGGGCACATTCGATGGCTTCCTTGCCATTTAAAGCAGAAACAATGTTGATCCCGAAGTCCTCCAGCATGCTTTCCAATAGAAGCAGGTTGTCCGGGTTGTCATCAACAATGAGTATTGATAGTTTATCGTTATTTGCCTTCATACATCCTGTTTTCTACTAACCCTAAGTAGGTGACAATAAAGATAATTTTTCTTGTAATCCAGTAAAATAACGTGGAAATCTTTGTTGTTGTCATAAAGGGTTGATGTGGAAATAAACCTTTGCTCAGCTTCCATTTACTAGTGAATCGAAATGGAGATTTACTCAATTAGCAATTATGCAATAAAATAGGAAAGATAGCAATGGTTTGAAAAAAATAAAAAAGCGAGCACAATTTTCGATTGAAACAAAGAGAATTGAAATAGTTACCCAAGCCGTTCAATCTTCTTTAACAGTATGCTGAGTTGAAGAACTCGGCAGCGAGAAAGATGAACAATGACTATGGGGGCTGTTTTATTCAAAAGAGAGAAAACAATTAAGGGGGAATGATGTTTACAGCTGAAACAGATCCATACCAAGTGCCATTTGATGGTAGTTTTCGCCTCGAGGATTTTCCTGCTTCAGAAGAGACTCATCAATCAAAGAAGGAGTTGAAAAAGGAGCTGGAAAAGGAAGTTGAAAAACTTCACGACCTGCAGCGTGTTTTTTATGCCCATGACCGTCATGCTCTGCTTCTGGTTTTTCAGGCCATGGATGCTGCAGGCAAGGACAGTACAATACGGGCAGTGTTGAGTGGTGTCAATCCGGCCGGTTGCCAGGTCTTCTCCTTCAAGAAGCCGTCAGTCCAAGAGCTGGATCATGATTTCCTCTGGCGAACAACCATCCATTTGCCTGAAAGAGGACGAATCGGTATTTTTAACCGCAGCTATTATGAAGAGGTCCTGGTGGTCAGAGTTCACCCTGAATATCTTGACTTTCAGCAACTGCCGCAATCACTAGATTTGGCCAACATATGGGAGGAAAGATTCGAGTCGATCAGGGATATGGAAAAACACCTTGCCCGAAACGGAACAGTGATTCTAAAATTCTGGCTGAATGTCTCCAGGGAAGAACAGCGGCAACGATTTTTATCTCGTTTGAGAGAACCTCATAAGCACTGGAAATTCTCAGCAGGGGATGTGACGGAAAGAGGGTACTGGTCAGAATATATGAATGCGTACGATGAAGCTCTAAAAGCCACCTCCCGTCCATGGGCACCCTGGTATGCAATTCCCGCAGACAATAAACCGGCCATGAGAGTGATCGTTGCCAGGACCATCAGGCGAACCTTAGAGTCGCTTTCATTGGAGTACCCTCCTGTCGACCCAGGTGAAAAAGCTCGTTTTAACGAGATGCGTTCACTACTCGAACTGGAGACTGACAAGGGACATGATAAGACATAGCATCCCCCAGGAGGTGAACTGAAGAATTTCAAGGGAAGCCAGATTTGTCGCACTGAGACCGACCGAGGAGCAGTATGCCATGGCCATATCACCAAGAGTGATAAACAACACGCCAACTGCACCAAAAGTCCAGCGCCAGCCAAGATTGGAACCAAGATATATCCGAACAACCGAGATTGTGACCAGAAGGATAATCAGAGAAAGATAAACAAGCAGGGTCAGCAGTAGATCATTAATAGTGAATGTGACATAGAAAAACCAGAGACCGGTTCCGGCAAGAGCCAGAAATACGACCAGTACCTCAGCCCATTCAGCTATGGAAAGAGAGTATCCCTGTTTTTTCAGACCGAGATGCATAAGGACAACCGAGAGGAGCAAAACCACTCGTGCAAGGCAGTGCAGAGAAACCATAAGGTTGTGGGGGATGGCGACAAGGGTGCCGATTATTGATAAGGTCAGGAGTGCGGCACCGGTTCCTAAAATAGCGTGGAATCTGCCTCTTAGAGAGTCCATGCCAATGTAAAAGCCTTTCAGGAAAATAGTCAGTGTCATGCTGAGACCCAAAACAACTATGCACCATCGCCATAAAGGATTATCGAGAAAAAAAAGGGCAATACCCCAGAAAACGCCAAGACCGGTCAGTGTCCCTAATGTTGCCCGTATAAATTGCATGTGCTCTCCTTTTAGACAGAAAAAATTGTTGCAAGATCAAGTTTTTCAAGTATGGCCTGGTGTTCAACCCGAAAATCTCCCAATTGGTCACCCATCCACTGTTTTCCGACCACATCGACCATTGTGGCAAAGAACTGTCGGAGGGATTGTCCAAAGCTCTGGAGTTCATCTTGGGAGCAAGTTTTACAAGAGGCCGCTTTCTGCAGTTTTATACCACGCAACGATATAAGGGGTGAGGCGTCAAAAAACTTGGCAATAGAGTTTTTTACCGGTTTTTCACCTATTTTGTTTGTCAACTGGGAGATGAAATCATTGAATGGTATCAGGAATTCCTCAAAAGATTGAACGTAATCAACTTCTGTCTCTGCAGTGGTGTTGATTTCATCAGGCAGCGGGGTGGTGGTACCAAGCGGAGCAGCAACGAATAACTCGAGTCTGTTCCCATGATTCTTTAACACTCTATCTGCCTCAACCTTTTCCCAGTTGTTTTCAACATTAAACAACCCCAACAGTTTCCCCTCTTTCATAAAGAGACGATTGACCCTGCCATCACCGTTTTGAATTGTCAGGTTTCCTGTCATCTTTTTTTGTTGGGACAGGGAGGCAATTGTTTTTATTTGATCTTTACCAATGTTGTCACCTTCCCAAATTCGCTTGCCGTTAATGGCAGAAGAGTAAGCGAGGGCCAGACGGGGCTCAAGAATGAAAAAATCCAGAACAGCATTGGGAGATTGGCTGAGTTCAAGAGTTTTGGGAATCCCTACATGTTTTGAGTCTAGAACCGGAGAGCCTTCAAAAAAGAGTAAAGAAATCGAAAGGTTTCCGTTGCGAATGACAAGCTCTCCAGAGAGTTTCTTCTTCTTCAGCTCATTTCGAAAGGAGTCGTGATTGAGAACACTGCTTTGAACACCTTTGAATAAGGTTTTAATCGGGCTTCTAGGAGTTGATGGCGATTTCGTCATGGTCAGACCCAGATCTATGCACTACCTCTATCCGGCTGTTCAGATAGAACAGCAAAATGGATAAAGGTCTGCAGATTTTTAAAATACCGATATCCTGTCAGGTGTTGGAAAGGAATAACACCTTCAAATAATAACCGACATAAACTTCTTCTCTTCCCGGAGTATGTCAGGCCGTGGAGCTGTCAGGGAAATCGAGTGTTTCCCTTCAAACAGCTCCGCACTATAGCATATTGAAAATCCTTATACCACTAATAATTATTATTCAATCATGATCTAAAGTGAGGCAGAGCAAGTGAAATAAGGAGTACAGCAGAAAACGTTCCATTCAAAATAAGCGGCTTGAAGAGTGAAAATTTTACGTCAAAGTAAAGTGTGAGGAAAATGAAAGGGAAACAGGCTTTACTTAAAAGCCCCGAGGTAGTACGAGACTGGTAAAAGAATCAAAGCTTATTGCGGGGAACCGCAAAGACCGAAACAGGTTCGGTCTTTGCGGAAGAAAGCCGATAGGCAGGCGAAAAGGTGATCAATTTAATCTTTTTGGTATTTAAACGAGACGCTCACCCTCGCACGGTAAGCGGCGACTTTGTTCTTTTTCATCTGTAGATCAAGTTTTGTAATTTCTCCAATACGTAAATCACTCAGCGATTTACCCGCAGTTTCTACAGCAGTTTTCGCCGCATCTTCCCAGGACTTCTCACTTGTGCCGACGAGTTCAATAATTTTGTAGACGCTCTTTCCCATAATTCCCTCCTTGGTGATGGATGAAGCACATTAACCGCCTGTGAGGTGATTATATGCAGTGACTCTTCAGTACTCCTTCATTGTATGTCAGTTCAACGGATACTGTCAAGGCAGGGACAAGTTAGAGAGCTATTGTTGTGGTTGAAACTGAAGTGATTCAGGTTTTAATCTCATTTTTTGTAACAGCTTCAGCCTTGACCCGATCAAGCAGCTCTGCCAGAACAGGTTTGACATTTTCCCGAATATCTCCAGCCACAATAATATAGAGAAGATCATCTCCGGGCTGAAAGGTTCCTGAATTAGCTTTAATTATGATATCGAAGATCCCGGGCCGTTGCAGGCATTCTTTCCGGAGCAGTTCAATTTTATCATAATCCGGAGTGACCTCCAGGGCTGTTACCGTGCTTTTATCTTTTCGAGACCAGCTTCTGACGACACCGTTATGAATAAGAACCATTCCAACGTTATCCTGAAAGCCTGATTTGTTTTTCATTTCCTGAATTGTTTGAGAGATGTCCATTAATTCAATTCTCCTTACTTGTTGTCTGTGGGTGATACTTGTGATTTTCTGTTTATTAAAGGTCTAACCTGAGTTGAGCCGTGTGAAGCTATAATAAGTCGTTCATTTTTTGGTTTTAGTGTAATGTTCAGCCAGTAAACGGATCTGTAAAGAAACATAAAAATAAAAAAAATACAGCCCGTTTTTAATGTATCTGCCAAACAATCATGCCTGGTGAGAACTGTCCTGCTCGTATGAGAGGGAGCCTGATATCATCTGTTACTGGTGCTTGTAGTGAAAATAATGAACCTATACCCGGGAACCGGTGTGGGAGAGAGTTTGTACTGAATTTGAACAAGTAGGTTTATGGCTGAGAATAACTCACATATCAACGGTCCGGTCCCCATGGTCAAAATTGATGGGGATAAAATCAGGAGGGTGCGGGAGGAAAAAGGGCTGACTCAGTTATACCTGGCTACTGCTGTTGGTGTTACAACCGATACGATATCACGCTGGGAAAATCGTCGATACCCATCAATCAAAAAAGAAAACGGAATTCGGTTGGCCGAAGCGCTTGAAGTTGATTTAGCTGATTTGCTTGAGTGTGCTGAGGAAGCTGGCAGCAGAAGTTTGCAGGATAATGTATCCTCAATTCCCGGTGGGAGACCGGCCGTTGATCGAAAACGGGCGGTTAAACATCTTGTTTTAGGTTGTTTTCTATTCCTGGCAGTGATCGTGGTTGGTGGCATTTGGTTGATTCCGCATCGAAGTGATGAGTTGCTGGTGGCCTACCGTGTATTACCCCAAAGATCTGCACCCGGCATAGCGTTTCCGGTTGTTATTGAATTGCTGGGCCCGGTGGAAGAATCGCAATCGATAATTGTAAAAGAGTTACTGCCGTCAGGAGCCAAAGTCCTGCAGGCAAGTCCCCGTGTTACTGCCACCGGAGAGAGTGGCAGAGAACTGAAATGGTTACAAAAGGTACAGGGAAGAACACGATTTACTTACCTGATGAAATTTATCTCAAGTCCTCAAAAAGACAGTAATTTTACCGGGAGCGTATCAGTTGGTCAGGGAGGCATGGTCGCAATTCAGGGAAAAAACAGCCTGGTCATGGATCGGTCCCACTGGGCTGATCAGGATGGCAATGGGGCAATTGATGATCCCGAGATCTTGTATGTCTATGATCAGTTCGGTGATATTGAAGGAATTGATTTTGGAACAATTGAAAAGATATGGGCCGCTTCCGGGTATCGCTGGAATAAGGAAATGGCGGAATTTGAAGTGCTATCGCAATAGCCAGAATATGTCATGAGGAGATAGAACTGTGCTGCTTGGTAAACAAAAAGATAGAAGAGAAAAAGGTCTCTTCCATTGTTTCTCGCTTATATTTTTAGTCGTTGTGCTCATAGCTCCTTTTCCCCTCACTGGAGACTGCTGGGCAAAAGACTCGGTGCGGGCGGAGTATCGTACTTCTTCCGGAAAATTAATTGAACTGCGTCTCCAGGTGGAACGACCTCAGCCATCGCACATCATTGTCGCTCAAACTGTTCCTCCGGGAAACAAGGTCGTCGGTTGTGTGCCCCAGGCCCAGAAAATCGATATGAATACGGGAGCAATCAAGTGGCTGTTGAAAAAGATACAACCCGGCTCAATTACCCTTAAAGTAAAATTAGCAGCATCAGTGGAAGCATCATCAATATCTGCTGTATTGCGTTATCGAGATCCCGCCTCAGGTAAATTTATCGAAAAGCACATCAGTCCTTGAAAAATGTAGTATTCTCAGTATGTCCCGCCTGACCATCATTGTTGGACGTCCCCCATGTTCCTAAATAATTGAGCCGATGTCTACCCGACATCAGCCGATGTCATCTATTTTTTTGTCCTTCACCGCTTTACAACAGAGGTAACCAAAGGCCAAAATTCTTATTCAACCAATGGAGGACCACTATGAAAAAGATGACACTGACACTTGTTGTACTGTTAATGGCAACCATCGGATATCAGCATGGTGCCTATGCCCATGGAACAAAAAAACATCACTACCAGCACAGGTTGGACCACAACAATTCCATCACTCTTGCTCAGGGACCAATGCGGGTGGAGTTCGGAAAAGTGAAGCATAAAGGCAGGGGCCACTGCTTTCCGGCCAAGATGAAAGTCTGGCTCAATGGTAATCTGACGAAAGTCCAGATTACGGTCTGTAAAAAGAAACGGGGCTGGATAGCCTCTCCGGTTCATATTGATATCGGCAGAGGTGGAGCAGTCGGGATGAAAAAACAGCGACCGAGAAGAGGGCATGTCCGTAATGGACGTGGCCATTGGAACCATTTACAGGACAACTCAGTTGGACATATGGTTCATAATCCCTGGCGGCCTAGATGGTAACAGTGTTGATCATTTGGGCCTGGAAAGTTCTTTTGTATCACTTTAAACCAGCTTCCGGAGAGAGAGCGTTTTCTCCTTTCTCCGGAAGCTGTTTAATATAGAGATCCTGCTTGGTGTAGGGGATCTCTATGTTGTTCTCGGCAAATGCTTTGTAGATGGCTTCATTGAGCTTGTCAAGGGCGCGTCCGTATAGCTCTGGTGAGGAGACCCAGCAGAGCAGTTCGAAATCGGCACTCGAGGCGCCGAATAACCTGAAACGAACCCGGGGTTCCGGCCGATCACAGATCAACACTTCATTTTCGGCGATATCCATCAATAAATTACGAACCTGGTCGATATCGGTGCCATAGGCAACACCGACTTTCACCCGAAGGCGGAATCGTTCATAGGGTCCGCCTGACTGGTTGATTATCCGACTGTTGCCGATAATTGAGTTGGGGATGGTAATCTCCACATCATCACGGGTCAGCATGCGGGTGGAGCGCAGCCCGATGTTGGTCACTTTACCACGATCACCGTTTTCAAAAACAACATAATCGCCAATTTTATAAGGAGCATCGGCAATAATAAACACACCTGAAAAAAGGTTGGCCAGGGTATCTTTTGCGGCAAAACCGACAGCGATACCGATAATTCCAGCCGAGGCCAGCCAGGCGGTCATATCAATATCCCAGATAACAAAAATCAGATAGGCGCCGAGCCCGAAGATACCGACTTTTGCCAGGTTATCAAAAAGAGTAACCGTACGCCGCTGGATAATGGCCCGTTTATTTGACAGGCTGGTGACTCTTGAAAGCAACTGGTGTGCAAACCGAATAAAAAAAACGGTCCAGACAATGACCCCGATTGATTGCAAACAGTTGAGCAGTAAATTTGTCACTTCCTCTGAAAGGGCCATAACCTGAATACCGGCACCGACTCCACTTGCCAACAGAGTATAATAAATCGGGGTCCGTAAAATTCGGACAATTTGATCATCAAAGGCATAAGGAGTTCGTTCGGCCAGTTTTTTGCCCAACTTGAAAAGAATCCAGGAGAAAAGAGAAGCACCAACGACAGTAAAAAGAATGATAGCTGAGCCGAGCAGGATCGGATTGTTTGCAAACAGCTCAATAATTGGCTTCAGAGGAGATTGGCTTGTCTGTTGCATACTCATCTAGTTATCGTTTTTTTGGATGTTATATCGCCGCATGATTTTTTGAAGAGCGGCTCTTGTCAGGCCGGAGCGTCTGGCAGCTTCAGAGATATTGCCGCCAGTCTGGCGCAGCATGGAGCTCACGTACCGGCCGGCGAAACTTTCTACCACTTTATCCTTTGCTTCCTTGTAAGGATTTGATGTGATTTTTCCCGACGAGCCTGGGATTGACGGTTTGCTGGAAAAGACGAGATCATGGTGAGAGATTTCTTCGTGGGGACAGAACATTGCACTGCGATGAATGACATTCTGGAGTTGTCGTACATTACCGGGCCAGTTGTATTCCATTAACATCTGCAGGGCGATTGGCGAGAGCCGTTTTTCTTCCTGGTTTGATTCTATCTGTATCTGTTTGAGAAAATGGTCGGCCAGCAGGGGAATGTCTTCAATAATTTCAGCCAGCGAAGGCATATGCAAGGTAAGAACTTCGAGACGGTAAAACAGATCCTCTCTAAAGCTGCCCTGGGCAATACTGTCTTCTAAAGCCCGGTTCGTTGAGGCAATAATACGGACATCGATCTTTCTCGAGCCACTGGCCCCAAGTGGTTTGATCTCCTGTTCCTGGAGAACGCGAAGGAGTTTTGTCTGAATAGATATGGGAATATCACCAATCTCATCAAGGCAGATTGTACCACGATCCGCTTCAACAAAGAGACCGCTGTGATCACGGTTGGCGCCGGTGAAAGCGCCTTTGCGGTAGCCAAACAGCTCTGACTCAAGGAGGTGCTCGGGAAGTGCCGGACAATTCACCATGACAAACGGCTGATCTTGACGGTCCGATAAATTATGGATTGCCCGGGCACACAATTCCTTACCGGTGCCGGAGGCTCCACGGATCAGAACATTGTACTGGCTGGATGCGGTTGTCCGGATAGCTTCATAGAGGTGAAGCATTGGCGGGCTCTGACCGATGAAATTCCCAAGTGTATCTTCGGGACAGACCCGGTTGCGCAATCGTTTGTTTTCAACCAGGAGTTGGCTTCGCTCAAGCCCTTTGTTGATCATTCTGGTCAGACTATCCAGATCAAGCGGTTTGGTTATAAAATCCCAGGCTCCACGGCGAATAGCATCAACGGCTAATTCTATTGTGCCATAACCGGTCATCATGATGATGGTCTGTTCCGGATGCTGGTTGTGAATGGAATCCAGGACTTTAAGCCCATTCATGTCGCCCATCATAATATCCATCAAAATAAGGGCAACATCATCGTTTCGTATAATTTCAAGGGCTTCTTTGCCGCCTGAGGCAGTGAGCACCTCAATACCATTGAGTCTTTTAGCAAAACTGCGTTTTAAACCAGTCAGCAGATCCGGCTCATCATCAACGATAAGGAGTTTCAGTCCTCTGGTGTATCGCTTACTATTCATGGGGTTGCTCTTCTCCAACCTGGAAGGATTGTCACAAGACAATAACTCATCGCCTACTTTTGTTTACAGCACGACCGAAAACTCCCCTGGGTGCCTCCGCAACTATACACCTTTTGTTGTTGGAGAGCAAACAACCGAGTAAACAAAACAGATCTCTTAAAAAATTATTAAGTTTAAGGTGGTTGCGGCAGAAGAACTCAATTAATAAACTGAGCTATAATAGAGGGAATCAAAAAAATTCTGATTAAAACTGAAATTCATCTAATGAAGAGTACTGGAATATCCACCAATAGGCTTGTACTTAAGATTCACTCGAAAAAAGACAAGCCATGGTTTAAGCTATTGAAAGAACGCCTTATTTCGATGCTACTGCTTCAGTGGACAAGTGATTCCTGAATTCGATTGCCAGACAGTCCACTGTTTCCTGATAGTATCCTTAACTCAGGTGGTAATCAGAAAAAATAACTAGTCTGTAAATTTTCAAAATAACAGTCCTGAAAAAGAGCTAAGAAAAGTAATGAACCTCAAACAGATGTTATCACCACAACTTACACAACAAGAACTTGGTAAACTTGTTCGTTCTTACGATGTTGTTGGTGATATTGCAATTATCCGAATTGCTCAGGAGCTTGAGGAAAAGCAAGCGCTTATAGCAGAGGCCGTTTTGCAGTTGAATAAAAATATCCGCGTAGTCGCCCGGCGCAATGGTCCCTTTCAAGGGGAATACAGGACCCAGGCGTTGGAAATCATAGCTGGTGAGCAGAGAAAGGAGACGGTACACAAGGAAAATGGAGTGCGTTTTATCCTCAATCCTGAAGAGGTTTACTTTTCAGTACGGCTGTCGACCGAGAGGCAGCGGATAGCTTCTCTGGTTCGAGCGGATGAGGAAGTGCTGGTACTCTTTTCAGGCATTGGTGCATTTCCTTTGATCATTGGCAAGAACAGCCCGGCGGCTAAAATTATTGGAATTGAGAAAAACCAGAAAGCACATGACTATGGGATTGTAAGCCTTGCTTTGAATAGAAGGATAGCCAACGTGGAACTGATCTCAGGGGATGTATCTGATATTTTACCGACACTCACACAGAACTTTGACAGGCTGTTGATGCCTCTTCCTCACGGTGCGCAGGATTTCCTGGCTGCAGGTCTAAATAAATTGAGAAAGGGAGGAGTATTGTATTTTTACACATTTCAGAAGAAAGCAAACGTCAATGAGACCATTGATATGCTCAGCGGGATTTGCGTGGAAAATGGAAGGAAGTGCAGCCAACAACAGGTGAATGTGTGCGGCCATATTTCAACAGATCTGTACAGGATCTGTATTGATGCACGAATAGAGTAATCCGAATCAAATCGTAGAGCATCCGGGACAAGTGATCAGCTTTCGTCGGAGCCTAAATTGACCGTGCAGTATACTCTACCGGTAACCTCGTAGGCTTCGGTGTTCATATTGTAATGCAGGCTTGAGCCCTTTACTTCATTATTATCACTGACCATCCTGGTTTTGTCGGGACATTGGACAACACGTGTTTCTTCAAAGTAGTGGAGCAGGTCAGTGTAGAGACGTTGGTTGTCTTTTGGTTTATTGACAATCACATTATCAATAAGAGTAAGCTGTTTTTTTTCCGAGTAATAAATACCTTTATCGGAAATGATTTTTACTTTTTCTCCCGATTCAAGAAAGAGGTCGGCATCGACTTCAGTCATGATGTAATTGGTTTTTATATTGCCTGTGTAGGCTTCCTCAGCCCGGATTTCCGTGGTTATCTTTTCCTTTTTTGACTGGATAAGATGAACATTATTCATACTGAAATCATAGGTATCCGCCTTTTTTGATCTCACCACAATATCTTCTCCGCCCTTGGGCGCTAAAAAGGATCCAACCGGTTTATACCAGAGGGGGGATGCAAAAAAGAAAAGCAGAGGAAGCTGCCATGTGAGATTACGCAGGTTTTTCATCGGTTTTTGTACTCGTTCAGTTTGGCTGAGTATAGGTCTTGGGCTTCAAGCAGTAGGGTGCACACTTCTCGAACAGCACCATTGCCGCCGGGTCGGGCTGTAACATAATGCACCATTTGTTTGACTTCATCAACCGCATTTATCGGAGCAACGCTGAATCCGACACGTTTAAGCAGCACCATGTCGAGCCAGTCGTCTCCCATATAGCCAATTTCAACGGGTTTAAGACCAGACTCACTGATGATCTCTTTATAGGCGTCGAGTTTGTTGCTGCAACCCTGATGGATAAAACGCATTCCCAGCTCACTGGCTCTTCTGGCAACAATTTCAGACTTGCGGGCGGTAATCACTCCGGTGTCGATGCCGCATTCCCGGAGCAGGCGAAGGCCGAAGCCATCCTGGGTGTTGAACTTTTTCGCTTCATTGCCATCCTGTGAGTAGATAAGAGAGTTATCTGTCAAGACGCCGTCAACATCTAAGAGTAGAAGTTTAATCTCTTTCGCTTTAGACAGGGCAAAAGCGAGATCTTTTCCTTTGGGTGCCATAGTTTTACCTGCAGCCATGTCACGAAGTCCGGCAGTGATTTCACAATCCGAAGGATAGCCACCCGGTTTTGATGGAGCGCAGGAGTCTGACATGGTGTGGGAAAGAGGTTAAAGGTTGAGGCTGATAACAGTTTGACGCAGAGCAGCAATTGCACCTAGAAAATCTTTCATCTGGTGAAGAGGCATGGAGTTCGGGCCGTCGCAGAGGGCTTTTTCAGGTTCAGGATGGATTTCCATAAACAGACCGTCGATACCGGCAGCAACAGCTGCCCGGGTAAGAGGAGTAATGAATTCACGCTGACCCGAAGATGAGCCCCCGGCCCCACCAGGTAATTGGACGGAATGGGTGGCATCGTAAATAACCGGACAGCCAAGAGAACGCATGACCGGTAATGATCGCATGTCAACTACCAGGTTGTTGTAGCCGAAACAGCTACCCCGTTCCACCAGCATGACCTTTGATGATCCCCCTTCACGGACCTTGCCAACCGCATTTGCCATATCCCAAGGTGAAACGAACTGGCCTTTTTTCAGGTTGATCGGTTTGTCGGTTTGTGAAACTGCCGTCAATAGATCGGTCTGGCGGCAGAGAAATGCTGGGATCTGGATGATATCAAGCACTTCGGCTGCAGCTTCTACCTGGGTGATGTCATGGACATCGGAAATAACAGGGACCTGGAGAGATTCTTGAATCTCGGCAAGGATACTCAGCCCTTCTTGAAGTCCTGGACCGCGATATGAGGAGAGTGAGGTGCGGTTGGCTTTATCAAAGGATGCTTTAAAAACATATGACAAACCAAGATCACGGCAGGCCGACTTCATGGTTGTTGCTACTTCCAGGGCCAGCTCTTTTGATTCCAGGGCACAGGGACCGCCGATCAACAGAAGCGGCTTGCCATCACCGACTTCAATGGTGGTTCCTGATGGGCTCGTTATAGAAACGGTATCAACCGTGGGCAAATTCTCAGTCATTTTGCTTCTTGGTCAGGGCCGCTTTAATAAAATCCCGAAACAGTGGATGGGGTTTCATCGGTTTAGACTGAAATTCAGGATGGAACTGACAGCCAAGAAACCATGGATGATTAGCCAGCTCAACAATTTCAACCAGGTTGTTGTCAGGAGATGTTCCGGAGATAACCAATCCTTTCTCCTGGAGTTTTTCCCGGTAGTCGTTATTGAATTCATAGCGATGCCGATGACGTTCGAATATCTCATCTGCCTGATAGGCACTCATAGCCAGGGTTTTTTTATTTAAAACACAAGGGTAGGCTCCCAGTCTGAGAGTGCCGCCCATATCAGAATTTTCGTCACGTATCTGCATCTGTTGGGTACGGTAATCAAACCATTCTTTGATCAGATAGATGACCGGGTCGGGAGTGGCCGGATTGAGCTCACTGGAGTGAGCTTTTTTCAGCTCGGCAACATGGCGTGAAAATTCAACCACAGCGAGCTGCATACCGAGACAAATACCGAAATATGGAATGTTATTTTCACGGGCGTAGGTAATGGCGTTAATCTTGCCCTCTGCGCCCCGTTTACCAAAACCACCGGGAACCAGTATGCCGTCACACTCTGCAAGAAGCTTTGCCGGATCTTTATTTTCCAGGTCTTCCGCACTGATATACTGGAGTTTTACTTTAGCGTCATTGGCAACGCCACCATGGATTAATGCTTCGTTGAGACTTTTATACGATTCGGTCAGGTCAGTGTATTTCCCCGGAATGCCAATGGTCACTTCATGTTTCGGGTTTTTGATTTTGTTGACCAGCTCAACCCAGGGCTGAATATTGGGTGCTCCAGTCCACATGTTGAGCAGTTCTAGAATCTTGTCATCAAGCCCTTCCTTATGCAGGTGGAGCGGAACTTCGTAGATTGTATCAACATCAATGGCGGTAATAACCGCATCAACCGGCACGTTGCAGAAAAGGGCAATTTTTCGTTTCAGGTCTTGAGCAAGGGGAACTTCTGTACGGCAAACGAGAATATCAGGCTGAATACCGTCTGCCCGCAGTTCACGCACGGAGTGCTGGGTCGGTTTGGTTTTTACTTCGCCGGCAGTTTTTATATAGGGAACAAGGGTAAGATGAATATAGAGTGAATTTTCTTTTCCCAGATCACCCCGCAACTGACGGATTGCTTCGACAAAAGGCAGCCCTTCAATATCACCAATGGTTCCGCCGATTTCGATAATAGCCACATCTACACTGCCATCAAGCTGCAGGACAGCAGCCTTGATTTCATCGGTTATATGAGGGATCACCTGAACAGTGCCGCCTAGGTACTCACCTCGTCTCTCTTTATTGATGACGGAATAGTAAATTCGACCAGAAGTGTAGTTGTTTTTCTGGGCCATGACGGCATCGGTGTACCGTTCGTAATGGCCCATATCCAGATCCGTTTCAGCCCCATCGTTGGTCACGTAGACCTCGCCGTGCTGGAAGGGATTCATGGTGCCGGGATCCACGTTGATATACGGGTCAAGCTTCTGAAATGTAACGGTCAGTCCCCGGCTTTCAAGAAGAGCGCCAATTGCGGCAGATGCCAGCCCTTTTCCAAGGGAGGAGAGAACACCACCGGTGACGAAAATAAACTTAGTCTTGGAATTGTTGGATTTTGTTTTCATAGAGGGCAATATAGCATGGCCGCTTCTTTTTTAAACAGAAAAGTCACTTTTTTATCACTGCTTAGTGAAGCCCCTTGTTCTTCGATTTTAGAGTACCTATAGTCTCTTGCAGTAAAAACTTGAATCTCTGATTATGACATTCAGAGATATTGAGGGATAATTTAACAGGAGGTTACCTGATGAAAATACTGTTATTAGCAGCTGTTGCTGTTGTTGGTTTCTTCTTTTCTCAACCATCCGGTATTGCAGCCGGAAAAAAAGAGGCCATTTTTGCCGGAGGATGCTTCTGGTGCATGGAGGCGCCTTTTGAGGAGCTTGATGGAGTGATTGATGTTACTTCCGGCTATATTGGAGGTTCAAAAAAGGATGCGACTTACAAAAAAGTCTCCTCCGGTAGAACCGATCATTTTGAGGCGGTACGGGTGGTGTATGATCCGGCAAAAGTCAGCTATGAAACCTTGGTGGAGCTCTTCTGGCGCCAGATTGATCCGACGGATGACCATGGCCAGTTTGCCGACCGGGGAACCCAGTATAAGACGGCTATTTTTTACATCGATGATCAGCAGAAAGCGATTGCCGAGCAATCGAAAAAGAATTTGGCTGACTCTAAGAGATTTAACAGACCAATTGCCACGGGAATCCTGGAAGCAAAAGAGTTTTATGAAGCCGAGGAGTACCACCAGGATTATTATAAGAAAAACTACGCCCACTATTCTGTTTATAAAAACGGCTCAGGTCGCTCCGCCTTTATCAAAAATAACTGGGATTTTCCGGATATGAAAAAGGCTCAAGCAAAAAGGAAGTATTCAAAACCTGATAAAGAGACACTGAAGAAAAAACTGAACCCGATCCAGTACAAGGTTACCCAGCATGAGGGAACGGAACGGCCGTTTCAAAATGAATACTGGGATAATAAGGAAGCAGGGATTTATGTGGACATCGTCTCGGGAGAACCGCTTTTTTCTTCAAATGACAAGTTTAAATCCGGCACCGGCTGGCCGTCGTTTTCCCGGCCCATAGAAAAGGAGTATATTGTAGAAAAGAAAGACCGCTCCCTTTTTATGGTACGAACGGAAGTCCGTTCAAAACACGGCGACTCCCATCTCGGCCATGTGTTTGATGACGGACCCGATCCAACCGGACTCCGTTATTGTATCAACTCCGCCTCACTCAAGTTTATTCCGGTAGAGGACCTGGAGAAAGAGGGATATAGTGAGTATAAGAAGGAGTTTGAAAAATAATCATGGAACAGTTCAGGGTTACGGGTAAGCCGTAACTTCTGAACTGCTCATTTTTTTGAAAAAGAGAAGAGTAAACGTTCTCAATCAAACGTCACACCTTTTCCGGCAAACTGGATATGTTCAGCGCTTCGATGAACCGGTGCAATGGCATGAATGCCGCCGCATTCCGGGCATTTTCCTACATAGGTGAGCAGAGTAAACGGTTTTCCGCATCCCTGGCAGTTGGTCTCGTAACCGCCGTCGTCAATGGGTTGGTCCCTGACACTCCCGTCATGGGCGTTATAAACAAATTCAACCAGCTCCCTGCCTTTAGAAAATGGCCCTTTACTGCCCCCATGACCATCAGTTGATCCGCAAGCTCGACATCCTGACATAAGTATACTCCTGTGATAAAAGAATTGTTGTATGATTGACCTCCCGCACTGTACAGCACTTATTTTAAATGTGAAGAGGTTTTGCTGGAAGGAACTGAGAAAAACAACACAAACGGTTGTGTTTTTCTTTGGAATAATTATTTGTTATTGCAAAGCCTGGATTTAATCTCCTGCCGATTACGGCTCCCGTCATCCCGGATTTGATCCGGGATCCAGCAGGATGTTGAGATAGATTCAGGCAAGTTCATCTAATAAAAAATTGTTCCAATCAGATATTTCAAGTGATTATGAAGAAAGTCATTGTCCTTCTTTTCAGCTTCTATGTTCTTGCTCTTACCGGGTGTGAAGATGTCGATGTGATGCTGGCAACGGAGGCGGGAATTGATGCGGTCAAGTCGATTACCCTCTCCGAGGAAGCAGTACAGCGGATGGCAAAACAGTCTTCTGCCTATGCTGACAGAAAACAACGGGTTGCCGGAGCTGAAAATCCATATGCTCTTCGCCTCAGGCAGCTTGTGGGTGATCATCAAGAAGAAGGAAGCTTCAGCTTTAATTATAAGGTGTATCTTTCTCCCCAGGTCAACGCTTTTGCCATGGCGGACGGCACAATCCGGGTCTACAGTGGCCTGATGGATATGATGAATGATGGTGAGCTGAGGTTTGTGATTGGTCATGAGATGGGCCATGTCGCCTTAAAACACATTCATAAAAAGATAAAAGTTGCCTACGGAGCGAGTGCTATCCGAAAAGCGGTCGGCTCCATAGACGGTGTGGCCGGGGAAATCGCCCGGTCACAATTAGGAGGTTTTGTCCAGAGACTGACCAGTGCCCAGTTCTCACAGTTTGAAGAAAAGGAGGCCGATGATTACGGGCTCCGCTTTATGAAGCAGAAGGGATATAATCCCTGGGATGGTGTATCGGCTCTTGCAAAGCTGGCCAGGCTCGGCAACAACCACACCTTTCTCTCAAGCCATCCCGCTCCCGGGAAGCGGGCCAAGCGGCTCAAACTGCAGCTTGAAGGAAAAACGACCAGTATCCAGGAGAAAAAAGAAGGGTTGGTGTATCGGTTGAAAACCATATTCCTGTCAGCGTACAACAAGGTTGTCACACTTGTTATCCGTTTGCTCGACACTCTTTGATTGTAGCCTGAATATTTCATGGTTCAGGCTGGAGAAGAACAGGCGGAAGGTGTGTGAAGATCTTTGCCGGCTTATCAATGTGGCTGTATCAGAAAAACCAGCGCAATCGAAGCTCCAGCCGGTTGCTGTTTTGTTTTTCACCGTACTCGGTGTAGTCATCTCCGTTTAAAAAGCTCCAGCGCAAACGCAATTCCCAGTTTGTAAAGCCGGTATAGACCAGTTCCGGAGTAATTGAGTAACTCAAGTCATCAAGGTTGATAATTCCAGTCAGCGCGGTGGAAAAATAGAGAAGATCGAAGGGTTCTTTCTGGTTGAAACGAACATAGAGGTAGTTGCGGCCCGCCTGAGGGCGGCCATAACCCTTGAGACTTGCCTGACGAGCTTTCTCCATCAATGCTGAGCCGCTATTTTGTGAAAGCTCGTCTTCAGCTCTTTCCAACAACCGGTAGAATGAAGTCATTTCTTCTTCGCTGTAACCGGAACCGTTGTGGTAGTACTCGACAATAGTGGTCAGGTTGTTTTCACTGAGATATCTGAGTCCAATGAGCGAGGACCAGACGTCTTGCTCTTTTGTTTTCAGAGCATCATTTTCTCCCAGTACATATCGAGATTGATCATGGGTCCAGGCAAGTTCACCGTGGAGTTCCAGGTTTTCAGCAAGATTTTTTGAAAAATCGATTCCAAAGCTGTTCGGTTTGGAATCACCTGTCAGTAGAATCAGGTCGATATCGGTGTCCATGAAGAGGGTGTACAGCTTCACCGCCAGATTCATATCCTCCCGGTTTGAGAAATCGTCATTGAGATCACCGGCAACCGGCAGCGCCACGGTTGTCAGTGCCACAGTTTTCAAATTGGATGAATAACTTTTCACCAGGTCCAGCTCTGCAACATTGTAACCTTCTCGGGATTCATCCGGGTTGTTGGGATCTTTTCGTCTATTTATAAAGCCGACAGGGTTCCAGGCATACCCTTTCCCCCATTTATACGATTTTTTTCCAACAGACAGCTGGCTTGAAGGTGTCGGGGAGAGGCTTGCGTACGCTTCATAAACATCAATACTATCGGTCCAACCGAGAGTATCATGTGAGGTGGATCCCATGAGCAGCCAGTGAAAACTGTATCCGGACCCGGTCCAGGAGCCGTTCAGAGAAAGCACACCGGTTAGCCGATCCCGCTCGGAATCAGATTGGTCATATTGGCTGAGGACACCCAGGGAGGAGCCTTGGTTCACACCCATATGCTCCCATTTAAGCTCACCGTATCCACCCCATTCCAACGGATTTTTCTCAATCTCTTTTAGATCGAAATCGAACTCATCGCTGGCTTGAACGGGCAAAACAGTCACCCAGAAAACAAGCAAAAAAAGTACAATTCGCTTCTTCAACGCAGCTCATCCACTTTAGGGAGAAAATTAAGCGTAAAGACTTCATCCTTAAAGTCTTTGGCTGCCACTTTGGCAAAGAGCATGACGGAGCGATATCCTTTATTAAGTGGACTTGAGGTTTCCAGCATGGAAGGTCTGATAATTCCATTGCCGAAGTCCTTGATTTTGGAATATTGCAGGGTCTTGATCAGCATGCCGCTGATGGCATAGCATTCGATGGTTATCGGCAGTGTTGTTTTTTTATCGATGGTCATGACAAGCCGGTCATAGGCCACGGAGGTCGATTTTGCCTTGAGCGTGAGCAGGTAGTTTTCACCTTTGTCCTCAATCTTGTCGGCATTGTATTCCACGCTGTAATCAAGGCGCAGTATGTCGGAGTTGTTGAACACCCCGCCGACCACGGATTGAAGGCTGGTAATCCGCAAGGGTTTGCCGATATTGGGAATGTAGAGCCACATATTGTCGCCCAGCCGGAGGGTTGATCGGCCCTTTTCGCTTGCGGGTGAGAGAAAAAGGGCCACCATCTTGTCCTGGCCTTTCTTGATGGTATACAGGACAAATTCCTTCTTGCTGCCGTCAGGTTCGATATTGATCAGTTTACGGTACATTTCATAGGAGACCGGCTGCATCCTTTCGTCTACCTTTCGCAGGATTTCGTTACCATCCAGAGCAAAACCTGTCCCGGCCATAAAGCAGATAAGAAGAGGAACCAGCAAGAATAAAGTTGTTTGTGATCTTTTCATTGTTGTTCTCCTATACATGGCGCAGGGCGCTGATGGGGTCCATCTTTGCTGCTTTCCAGGCTGGCTGCAGGCTGCCGATCACAGTTACCGCAATAACGATACCGACCACCATTACAATATCGATCGGTGTAATGGTTGGAGCAAGAAGCAGGCCTTTCTGGCGGCCAAAATCGAAGCTGATACCCCAGAGGTTCATGCCCAGTATGGAACAGAGGCTGATCACCAGGCCGATCAGGGTGCCGAGCAGACCCAGAAGCAGCCCCTCGGTCAGGAACAGGGCCATGATCTTGCCGGGTTGGGTACCGATGGCGGCAATGGTGCCGATCTCGTTGATCCGTTCATAGACCGACATGATCATCACATTCATAATACTGACCAGGACAATGGCAACCAGCATGACCTTGATGAACAGGGTCATCAGGTCAATCATATTGGCAACCTTGGAAAAGGGGGCCAGCTTTTCCCATGAGTGTATTTCAAAAACCGGTTTGTCCTTCTGGTTGCGGATCGAGCCAAGTGTTGCCTTAAACTCCTGCAAAATAGATGACAGCTTGTCCATGTCCTTGAGACGGACAGCGATTTCACTTATTTCCTTATCTTCAATACGCAGCAGGGTCCTGGCATCCTCTATATGGACATAGCCGTCCCTGCCGCCCGGGCCGGAGATGCCCTCCATGATGGCGCGGACGATAAAGGGTTGGCCGTTGACCGAACCGTCCTTATTGGTAGCCACAATAACAATGGTATCACCAAGCTTGACTTTCATACCCTTGGCGATGAGTTCCGGTACAATGATCTCACCTCTGGCCAGCAAGCCGGCTTTTTCTCCCTTAATAATCCGGTCTTTCAGCATCGGTGAGGTCTTCATCTCCTGTTCCGGATTAACGGCGTTAAGTCGAATGTTGGTTGTTTCGTTAAAATTACTGAACATGGCTCCCAGCTTGATGCGCATGGAGTAGGCTTCCACCATGGGGTTGTCATCCAGGCTCTTTTTTGCTTTGGCGATCTGACGACCCTGGAGGTTGCGGTTCAGCGGCAGGCTGTCTATGGAGGCGAGGTAGCCTTTGCGGTGTATCTGGAGGTGGCCCAGCATGGAGTCGGTGATCTGGCCGATCATCATTGCTTTAAAAGAGCCGGATAGAGAAATAAACAGCAGGACAGCCACTACCCCGAGGGTGATCAGGGCGGATGTGAGGAGTGTTCTGCGTTTATAGCGCTGCAGGTTGCGGGTGGCAATTTTCAGGACGTTATACATGGCTGCCTCCTTGATCATTCTCACCTATTTGCAGTTTTCCATCTTCAAGGGTGTAAACGATCTCAGCGTTTTTGACCACCTTGGGATCATGGGTGGAAAAAATAAAGGTTGTGTTGAATTCATCACGCATCTGTTTCATGAGCCCGATGATTCGGTTGGCAGTTTTTCTGTCCAGGTTGGCTGTCGGCTCATCGGCCAGTACCAGTGTGGCATTGGTTACCAGGGCTCGGGCAACAGCGACCCGCTGTTTCTGACCGCCGGATATCTGGCTGGGATACTTGTCTCCCTGGTCGGCCATATCAACCGCTTCCAGCAACCGTTCCACTTGTTGTCTGCGTTTGGCGGCCGACCAATTTTGTACCATGATCAGCGGATATTCGATATTCTCAAAAACGGTCAGGACTGGGATAAGATTAAAATCCTGAAAGATAAACCCGATATGTTCGCCACGAAATCGGGCAGAAGCTGCGGGATCAAGACGGGTAATGTCCTGACCATCGACCTCGAGGCTTCCGCTGGTTGGCGGGTCCAGACAGCCGATCATATTGAGCAGGGTTGACTTGCCGCTTCCTGATGGTCCGACAAAGGATACAAAGGAACCGGTGTCGATGGAGAAGTCAATTCCCCGAATGGCTCGAACCGTGATATCACCGGTCACATAATTTTTTATAAGCTGCCGTGCAGCAACAATGGTCATGATTTGTCCTCCAGAGATTTATTAGCAAAAGAGATCGGCTAAAAATTTGCAAATCATATGCCAGTCAATTTCTTTGTTTTTCGCGCAATAAACTTACGGGTTGCAACGTTTTTTGCTGGAAAGCCCGCTGAAAAAAATCGACAATATTGGACGTTGTTCGACAAAATTGTCGAACAGGGATTGTCTTCTACGAGCGAGAAGATTGGAATACCTGCTGGAAAAGTCACTATCGGTTTGAACCGGTTTTAGAAAATAACCCAGAGGGTCACTTCCCGTTAAGAATCTCCTCTACACACTTTCCATCAATCTCTGCTGAAAATATCGATTCAAGCAGCGGCTGAACCTGTTCGTAATCCTCTGGCGGAATCAGGAAGCCGGGGAGCGGTAAACATTTTTTCACTCTGTTTTCCAGTTGTCCATCATTGTTGCAACAACCGGTCGTAAGCCTCAGCAGGTCAAGCATGTTTCCCCATCTGCCCCCCTGGTTCAGATGCTCAATTATCTGCATGACGGCAGTGGAAGCGGAAAGGATATAATCATGGACTACGGCAGGTTGGCTTTCTCCGCACTGCTCAAATGAGACAAAACAGCGGCAGGAGAGAGGTCTTGCCGCATATATGGTACATAGCCGTTCTTTCAAAAATGGACAACTGCTCAAAGAGGGTTGAGCCTGATGTTCGAAGTTTTGGTCCTCAAAACAGAGAGTGGCGAAACGGTTCGTCGTTGGTCCGGGATCACTCACCTCTCCTAGGGGCTCCAAACGTTCATTAAACCAGTTATCGCCACGGTTTTTCCGGACCCAACTCACAATACGGTCTCCTTCCAGGCTGGTCATGGTTACATTCTGGGTGCAGCAGACACAGCAGCCCTTTGTACAATGAAAATCCCATTGTGCAAGCCACTGTTCAAAAACGGTCGTGATGCTTTGAAGAACCTGTTGTTTCATTTCTGAATCCATGAAGAAGAGTGTTGTTTTGCTTGAGTTAAATCAAATCACATGATGGTTTGAGTCGTTATAAAACCAAGAGTTGCATACCTTGCAAGTTTTCCGACAAAAACCAGAGATAAAAAGAGAAGGAAGTTGGTCCTGAGCAACCCTCCCACCAGGCAGAGCGGGTCACCGATAACAGGAAGCCAGGCAAACAGGAGCGAATAGCAGCCATATTTTGTGTACAGTTTCTCCGCCTTCTGCTGATCAGTTGGACTGATACTTAGAAGACGACGTATAATTAAGTCTGACCCCCACCGTCCAATCAGATACGTTGTGCAGGCACCCAGAGTATTGCCCAAAGTGGCTATGGCAATAACATTAAAAGGGTCGTGATGGCCCAGGACCAAGACGATCAGCAGCCACTCGGAACCCAGCGGGATAAGAGTTGCTGCCAGGAAACTTAAAATGAAAAGGGCGGGCAATCCGTTTTGAATAAGAAAATCGTGCACACTATCCGGGCGCTTGTTTCAGCGCCTCTCTATAAACTTGAGGTTGGTAAATAAAAGATCGAGTCAACTGTTGTCTGGCGTCGATTTCCCTTCTGTTTCCTGGAGATCATCCGGTTTGTGATCGTCCGGTTTTTCCCCATCTGGTACCCGAATCCCGGAGCCATTACAGGCGGGACAGGGATCATGAGAAAGGAGAAAGCGGCTTTCTCCTTTGAAATAGCTGACCTCGCCTGTGCCCTGACAAATATCGCAAGGAGTATGGTTTTCCATGAAAAAAGTGCGGGAAATTGTTATCATCTATTGCGTATTTACTTGTACTATAGATAATCTTGTAGCCGTTTGTCACTTCTTTTCGTTTTCATTTAACTCATCAATAAAGGGAGGAATCCATGGGGTCAATCATTACCCGACTCAACTCTGCTGTTTTCTTGCTTGTATTTCTTTTCTGCACTCAGGTTCTGCTTTCCGGTTGTGCCAAGACATACTATGACACCATGGAGAAGGTGGGTGTCCATAAGCGTGACATCCTGGTCAGTCGGGTAAAAAAGGCAAGGGATTCTCAAAGCAATGCCCAGGAGGAATTCAAATCAGCTCTGGAACAGTTTGACTCGGTAGTTAAGCTGGAAGATACGAATCTGAAAAGAGCCTATGATAAACTAAACGGTGAGTATGAAGATATCGAGAAAGCTGCCGATACGGTTTCAACCAGAATAGAAAAAGTGGAAACGGTCGCCGAAGCGCTTTTTGATGAATGGCAGGCGGAACTGGAGCAATATCAATCAAGAGAGCTGCGTCGATCTTCCCAGGGCCAGCTTCGTCAGACCAAGAGACACTATAAGAAGATGTTGGCTTCCATGCATCGGGCTGAGAAATCCATGGAACCGGTGCTGAGAATATTTAAGGACAATGTGCTTTTTCTCAAACACAATCTCAATGCCCAGGCTATTGGCTCCCTGCAGAAGGAATTTGCCGGCTTAAAAGCTGAGATCTCCGTTCTTATTGGCAAGATGAATGAGGCGATAAATTCGTCCAATGAATTCATCAAAAACATGAAATAATCGCTCAGGTACACCATCTTTTTACGTTCTCCTCCGTCCGCATAGGGAAAACTATAGCGAACGGAGGAGAACGTAAAAACCTGGTGCACCTGAACAATTATTTTGATGAAAATGGTACTTCAGGAGATTCTTATTATTTATAAAAGTATTGATAGGATTAGACAGTATAGCCAACAGCCAGGTTTGATGGGTTCGTAAAAAGTGATATGAAGTGACTCTTTTTGCTACTCCATCACGTTTGAACAAGCTTGAGCAACCGGGCAATTATTTTCGCTCAAAAAAAGTGAGGTAATAAGTACAGAAACAGGGATCAACGATCGATTTTATAAGGTTGTATAAAGGAACGGTAAGTTTTTCTGGAGTGTCTGGATAATTATTTATGAAAGGGTAAAATGGTGAAATAAAATCGTTATTTCATTTCTATAGCTGAGAGGAACTGGTAATGCGTTGGAGATCGGGCCGCAGGTCGTCAAATGTTGAGGATAGAAGAGGGATCAGGGTATCACGGGGTGCCAAGGGTGGTGGCATTGGGGTGATTATCATGGTGCTCGTTGGTATGTATTTCGGCATCGATCCATCGGTCATTCTTCAGACGACTGGACAGATGGGTGGGACTGTGCAGGAGCAGCAGACCGAATATAAGCCGACTGCCGAGGAGAACCAACTGGCTGAGTTTGTCTCGGTTGTGTTGGCTGATACCGAAGATGTCTGGAGGGATCAGTTTAAGAAAATGGGTGGTACGTATCAGGAACCCAAGCTGGTTCTCTTCACAGGTGCTGTCCAGTCGGCATGCGGCATGGCTGGGTCGGCAACTGGGCCCTTCTATTGTCCGGGCGACAGTAAGGTTTATATTGATCTTAGCTTTTATAAAGACCTGAAGAACAAGATGGATGCGCCGGGTGATTTTGCCCAGGCGTATGTGATTGCCCATGAGGTTGGTCATCATGTTCAGAACCTGTTCGGCATGATGGATAAGATGCAGCAGGTGCGGCAGCAAATGCAGCAAAAAGAGTATAATAAATTGATGGTAAAGCTTGAGCTGCAGGCGGACTGTTTTGCCGGGATGTGGGCAAACCGGGCAAATAAAATGAGAAATATTTTGGAGCCTGGAGATGTGGAAGAGGCCTTGAATGCCGCTTCCATGATTGGTGATGATCGTTTGCAGAAAAAGGCAAGAGGATATGCCGTTCCTGATTCCTTTACCCATGGGACATCAGCACAACGGGTCCGGTGGTTTAGAAAAGGCCTGACATCGGGCGAGATTGAACAGTGCAATACCTTTAAAGCTCGCAGACTCTAATTTGTATTTCCCAATCCCTTAAAGCGTTACTAAGTAAAATAAAACGAAAGAATGATGGAAGGGGGAGAGATGAAGGGAGGTAAATTGAACATTTTAATCGGAGGACTGGCGCTACTTCTAGGAGGAATAGGCGGTTTCTTTCTGGGATTCTCAATGGACGGTCACTTCACTGAGGGCTTTTACGCAATGCCTTATACCCGGGCTTTACTCAAAGGCGCCCATACTCACATTATGCCCCTGGCCATCTATAACCTGATTATTGGAACGTTACTGTCCAGGCTGGTACTTAGCGACAAGCAAAAAAGGATCCTCTCCATTTCAGGAGCATGTTCTCTGATTATGGCTCTTGGGCTTCTCCTACGGGGACTGGACGGCGGTAAGATGACCTTTGCTCCTGTGGTAATGATTGGCGTACTTGGTCTTTTTGTTTCTGCTGTACTTATTGTCAAAGGAGCTTTGGGAGAGGAGAGTAAAACGTCATGAGGAGTGGCCGATGAGTGGATTTCGTGGCTTTCCCAAAGAGATGCTCACCTTTCTCGATGAGCTTGAAGCCAATAACGAGAAGCAGTGGTTTGAAAGTCACCGGGATGAATATGAGCAATATATAAAGCTTCCTTCATGTCAGTTTGTTGAATCGATGGGAGATATGTTGAAAGATCTCTCTCCGGATGTGAATGCCATTGCCAAAATAAATAAAAGTCTCTTTAAAATTCATCGTGATGTTCGGTTTGGCAAGGATAAGCGGCCATATAAAACAACGGTCGGTATCTGGTTCTGGGAAGGAACAGGCAAGCGGATGGAGCATAGTGGATACTATTTTCACCTGGAGAAAAGAAAAGTAATGTTGGGGGTCGGTCTGTACCGCTTCCCCAAAGAGTTACTGGAGCTATACCGCAAAGCCGTTGCTGCAGACGACTCAGGTAAAGAGCTGTCACAAATTTGCCAAAGGTTGGAAGAAAAAGGTTACGAGATAGGAATGCGCCACTATAAAAGAGTGCCGCGCGGCTTTGCTGCCGATCATCCCCGGGCGGATCTGCTCAAATATAATGGGTTAACAGCGATGGTTGAGTTTAAGACCGACAAAGCATTTCATAGTGCAGCATTTCTGGAGAAAGCCTATTCCCGCTACTCCGAGATGAAACCACTCCACGACTGGCTGATGGGTGAACTGTTCTGATTATTGCCGTATGTTGCCAATGGCCTGTCGAATATGACTGACCAGGATGTCTGAAATAAAGGGCTCCATACCAATCCCCCGATCGATAACATCAAGATCGATTGCAGCATGTTGAAAGAGTGATTTCCATGACTGAGGTTCTTCACCCAGCAGTTCTTTTTGAAAGTGGTAACCGGCCACCAGCATGAAAGGGACAAGGCAGGCACTGGTAAAACCGTGTGCTGCTATCCTTGTTACTGTTTCTTCACCACTCGGATAGTGCTCAACACAGCCAAGAAAAACCCTTCTACCAAAATGATTCCTGAGAAAGTGTTCAAGGGCGATAAAGCTCGACCAGCTCGGATGGTCAGTACCATGGCCGACTAGAACAAGAGCCTCATCATCAGGGCGGCTATCAAGCAGCTTGATCAGTCCAGAGCTTATTTTTCTGTAATCGTCCGGGTTGCTGAGTAGCGGTAGACCGAGCTGTGTTTCTATTTCAGCTTGAGAGAGTATCTGTTTCAGGCGGTTGAATTCATATCCAGCCAGCATGTGAAGGGATTGAACCACGGCCGATTTATACCCCTGATCAGCCAACTGCTGCAGGGTCTCTGGAGGGTCTAAGATTTTTTCATTTCCAGAACGGTTGACCTGATGCTTGATAATTTTGGAGGTGTAACTCCAGCTGACGGGATGACCAGGGAAAGCGGATCGTATCCGTTTGTCGATTACATCGTAAGTTTGGGCAGCCCTGGTGGTCGTGCCGAATGTTGCCATGACAATGGGGATCTTCATGGTTGGGAAAGCTTGCTGAAAGGTTTTGCCGAGGCAATTCGTTTACCGAGAAATAACAAGGCCAGTAAACTGTCCTTAAGTGCCTGGAATGTGAAGTGGTTGCATATCTGGTGGTACTCATCCAGCTCAATCCGATAGGTTGTGCCGTCAACTGTGATGGGGTCGGTACATCCAAACTTCTTTCCCAGAGGTCCGAAGCAACCGAAATTGGAAAATGAGAAGCGGCGCCCAGGTGTGGGCGCAAAATCCTTCTCATCCTGCTGCCAGAACAGGGACCAGGAGAGCTGTTGCGGGGTTTCATCTACCATGGCACAGAAAGAAGAGTGAGCCGGGTCAAGATATTCGATCGTTTTGCAGGCGGCTCTCTGATAAATTTCCAGCACATGATTAATTTTGATCTGTTCCAGCTCACTCATGGTCTGATCGGTTATATCATCAGCTATCACATTAAGATGAGCGGGGTTGTTCAGGTAGCACAGTGTGTAAAAGGTTTCGTAACTGTCTTTGAAGATTGGTCCATGGTAGACAGGAACCACATGGGTTGGGGTCGACATATCCTGAATATGATGCAGTATACGGCCCACATAGTGATAAAGTTCTCGTGTTTCTCCAGCTTCAAGAGCTGCTGTAAGCTCTTTATCACGCCTGTTGAGTAAGTGTTCGGGTGAAAGATGGAGAAAACTCAGAAAGCCGGGTTTAGAGATGGGTAAGCTGAGCCACCTGTTATAAAAATGCCAGTTCAGCGCTCTGTCTCTGGAGATATCATCGGCTTCTTTTGAGCCTTCGCACATGTCATCAATATGTGCCAACATCTCCGAAGAGGTGTTGGATGGCCGGTATTGGTGAAAGAGTTTGACCGCCTTTCGAGTAATACGTATATGATCTGCTGGGTACATTGGCCCGTTGTTAAGGTATGAAGAATTGGTGATTTCAATTGAACGCAATATTGAGTGTGTGTCAAGATTAATACCACTCTTCCAAAACACCTTTGGGCCTTGTGATGAGACCATCAAGGATGTATTGTGTGTGAAATTGAAAACAGACTCACTGCAAACAGGATAAAGGTATATGGTATGAGCTTTCTTCATCTTGAAAATAAGACGTTTGTTGTTTTTGGCCTGGCCAACAAGAAATCGGTGGCGACTTTTATCGCAAAAACGCTGGTGGAAGAGGGGGCTTTCGTCATCCATGTGGTACGCTCTGAGGCTCGATTACAAACAGCTAAAAAATTATTCCCGGATTCCCCCGTATTCATCTGTGATGTGGAAGAAGAAACCAACATCGGCACAGTTCGTGAGCAGATAGAAAAAGAGATGAAGGTAAGATCCATCGAACAGATCAACGGTATTGTCCACTCTATTGCCTTTGCCAATTATTCCGAGGGCTTTCGTCCGTTTCATGAAACCCTTAAAAAAGATTTTCTCCAGGCAGTTGATATCTCCTGCTTTTCTTTTATTGCCATCGCCAACCACTTTAAAGAATTAATGGCGCCGGACGGTTCCATGGTGACTATCTCTATTTCCACAACACGGATGGCGGCCGAGAATTACGGCTATATGGCTCCCATTAAGGCAGCGCTCAACTCCTCTTTGTGCTTTCTGGCAAAATCATTTTCGTCCTTTTCCAACATCCGCTTTAACGCTGTGGCACCAGGCCTGCTGAAAACTTCAGCTTCAGCAGGAATTCCAGGATACGTGGACAGTTATCTCTATGCCGAAAAAGCAATTTTACGAAAAGAGGCTATTACCACCCAGGAAGTGGCCAATACAGCCGCTTTTCTACTCTCTGGGAGATCTTCCGGGATAAACTCTCAGGCCATCGTCGTTGATGGTGGAATGGGGTCCAACTATTTTGACCGGGAGATTGTCACCAAAGCAGTCGGTTAGCCCGAGTTTCTCATGAGTTGAGGTGGCTGCATATGTGCGAAACGATCCAATAAGCCATAGTTACCTATGCCTGTTGGATCAGTGACAAAGCAGATGCGGTCAGATCAACTCGTGTGAAATTCGGGTTAGGTTTTTAGAGGCTCTGCTGCCACCGTTGATTTCCACAAGAAAAGACTTATGTTTTTCTTTAGAGGTAATTGTTTCTTTACTCTCTTGGATAAACTGCCTCACAGGTGGAAAGGAGGTGGCCAATGGCAACCAGTGAAAAACGAAAATACCATCGTATTCCGATAAAAAATGTAAGTGTTGATGTCTCTGATGGGATCGGTTTCTGTACCGGTTCTGCCAGCGATATCTCTAAATTCGGCATGTGTCTGGCTGATATGCGAAAGCACTTTGGTGATGATGTTGAAGATCTCACTGTGGTGATTACGGTAAAAGATAAGATTTTTAAGATGAAAGTCAGGCCACGCTGGCATGCCGATGACGGCATGACCGACAAGATCGGCACTGAAATTGAAAAAGCACCCTGGGAATGGACCGAATTTGTGATGAATCTTGATCATGAAGAGGAGGATGTCTGGGGAAGCCGGTAATACAGGATCCATCTATCAAGAGTATCTGTAGTGATAAATATGGCAGACCGCCTTTTTTTTAATGAGACTGCTATCTCAATAATTCAGCCATCTTTAAGAACCGGATGATTTCACTCCGGAGCTCTTACTATCTTCCTTTGTTTAACAAGTAAAAGACACCAATATCCAAGAAAAACTTCTCGATACTCACGTTGTGTGTTAATCTTTCGGATGTTCTAAAACCTCGGATATCTATTCTTCCCAGAGTACATCGTATAATAAATGAGCTCATTGGACAAAAGATTCAGCTTTTCACTGCCTGATATGGATTTCTGCCTTGTTGAGGGCAGTGAGTTCTTGATGGGGGATGATAATGGTGAATTTCATTGGGAGAAACCGGCTCACAAAGTGCGGCTTTCAACCTATTGCATCGGTAAATATCCTGTCACCCAGCGATTATGGAAGGAGGTAATGGGAAATGACCCCTCTCGTTTCAGAGGTTCTGCTCGACCGGTTGAGTCGGTTTCCTGGGAAGAAGCCCGTCATTTCGTCAATAAGCTGAACAAAATGACGGGCGAGTCGTTTCGGTTGCCCACCGAGGCGGAGTGGGAATATGCGGCACGTGGAGGTAGGTATAGCCAGGGATATCAGTACGCCGGCAGTGATAAGCTTAAGCAGGTTGGCTGGAATAAAGAAAACAGTAATAATGAGACAAAGGAAGCCGGCCTGCTGTTTGCCAATGAACTTGGCATTTACGACATGAGTGGTAATGTTTTTGAATGGTGTTCTGATTGGTTTGCAGGTGACTATTATCAGATTTGCTACCGGCAAGAAGTTGTAGAAAACCCTAGGGGCCCTGATGAGGGCGAGCTCCGCGTTCTTCGGGGCGGTAGTTCCTTCGACGACCCGGTGCGCTGCCGGGTGGTCTTTCGGCTCAACGCTCTACCCGAGAGCCGGAACGACAACATCGGCTTCCGTTTGGTTTTGCCCTTCAAAGGTCACTAGAAGTTATTTATACATTCCCGTGAGTAGCAACCGGTCAACCGGAACGGCGGGCAAGGAGGTGAGGGACGAGCCGACGGCCTGCCGCTCCGATTGACCGGTGTGCATTAATAAATAAATCGAGTTGTATTCTGTATGCAATTTAAGATTTTTTCCATACCGATTGTTGGTGGAGAGCGGGCTAACGAGGAAATGAATCGTTTTCTCAGGTCTAAAAAAGTGCTTCACACTGAGGCTCAACTTGTGCAAGGAGAAGAGGGAATCTTCTGGTGTTTCTGCATAAAATATATAGAAAACTCATTGCCTAATTCAGGCAAGAAAAAGAAAGTGGATTACAGAAATGTTCTAAGTAGTGAGAGCTTCACTCGTTTTGCACGAATGAGAGATGTCAGAAAGAGACTTGCAAAGGAAGAGGGCATACCGGCATATGCTGTTTTTACAGATGCTGAATTGGCTGAGTTGGCAAAGATAGAGGAGCTAACTATCGCTGAAATGCGGAAAATGAAAGGTATTGGTGTAAAGAAGATCGAAAAGTTCGGTCATTGTTTTTTAAACTGCCATAAAGATGAAAAGGGCAAATAACTTACTTGAGAGGATCGCCGATCCGGAGAATTTACGGCAGGCTTTCTGGAAGGCCCGCAAAGGAAAAAGCTATTCGCAACGAGTGATAAAATATGCAACTGATCTGGACAATAACCTGTTGGTACTTCGAGAACAGATTCTTTCAGGTATGGTTGAAGTAGGCGATTATCATTATTTCACAATTCATGATCCAAAAAAACGCCAAATCTGTGCTGCCGCTTTCAGAGAACAGGTTCTGCACCACGCAATCATGAATGTTTGCCATGAGTATTTTGATCGAAAACAGATCTTTGACAGTTACGCCAGTCGTCCAGGTAAAGGCATCCATGCATCGTTAAAACGGGTGCAGAAATTTTGCCGAAAAGGAAAATGGTTTCTTAAGCTTGACGTTCGGAATTTTTTTGCCAGTATTCATCATGAAACTCTAAAAGAGCAGCTCCAAAGGCTGTTTAAAGAGCATGAACTTCTGAATATTTTTAGTAAAATCATCAACAGTTATGAAAAGGCTCCCAACAGGGGTGTGCCTATTGGCAACCTTTCCAGTCAATATTATGCAAATCATTATTTGAGTGAATTGGATCATTTCATCAAAGAAAGATTGGGCTGTAAAGGGTATATCCGTTACATGGATGATATGGTCCTTTTACATGACAGCAAAAAATGGTTAAAAGGGGCTTGCCGGCATATAACAGACTTTGTTGAAACGAAGCTGCACTGCAAATTAAAGCCGGAACAGTTAAATAGTACTGGCGGGGGCCTACCTTTTTTAGGGCACATCGTTTTTCCGCATAAGATGAGATTATCGCAGAGAAGCAAGAAGAGGTATGCCAGGAAAATCCTTGCTGTCCATCAACATTATCTGGCAGAAAGATGGACTGAGGCTGATTGCCGGAGACGGGTTGAGTCGATAACGGCTTTTACTCTACTCTCTGATGCCCAGGCGTTAAGAAAGGATATCCTCACAAATAAGGGCTTATTATCATAAGGGCAAGAACCGCGTTCTTCGAGGCGGTAGTTACTTCAACAACCCGGTGAACTGCCGGGTGGTCAATCGGAACAACGCTCAACCCGAGAACCGGAACGACAACATCGGCTTCCGTTTGGTTTTGCCCTTCAGCTCACGGGAATGCCGGATAGCTTCCACTGACCAGATAATGACCCTGTTCCCGGTCTTGACCGGGACAAAAAGGCTGTCTTCGGGCAGCAGAGGGCGGCGGCGTTGGTAGCTTCGGCGAAGATTCTGCCGCCCTAATTTAACAACTTCAAGAGGATTTATTATGGTATCTGTAAAACCGAAAATAATTCAACAGATTGAAAAACTGTTGGGCAAAAGCCTCGGTATCCATCCGGTTGATCATCTCGGAGCAGTGATGGGTTTCCAGGAGAACCACCCTAAATATTGCTTTAAAGACGGCAAGCTTATTGGCCTGAACCTTGCTGACACAGATGTAGATGATTCCAGTTGGCTGGGAATTGTAAAAGTCCTTGGTAATCATACAAAATATCTGCAGGCCCTTAATCTGAGTGATAATCGTTTAACAGTATGCGAATTACCGGTGGAAATGCAGGCGCTTAGGTCTCTTGACGTCAGCGATAACAAACTTCGTGAGTTCTCCATGCCGTCAGGTGTGGAAAATCTGACGGACCTGAATCTCTTTGACAATCCCTTAAAAAGCCCGCCTGCCGATGTTGTCGAGCAAGGGAAGAATGCCATCCTCAAATGGTTGAGGGACACTGATAAGCTGCCCATACTGGAAGCCAAAGTGATGTTCATTGGTGATAGCAACTATGGTAAAACCCACCTTATTGAAATGCTTCGCCATAGGGAGATTAAGCGGGAAAATATCACAACTACTCATGGTATTGAGCGAAATCGTCTTCAAGATGCCATGTCCAATATGGGAAATATCCGGCTAAATGCCTGGGATCTCGGTGGCCAGCAGTTTATGAGAAGCACACATCAATTTTTCTTTACGGAAAGAACGCTGTATGTCCTGGTCACGGTAGCTAGAAGAGAAAGAAAAGACCTCAATCACTGGCTAGAACTGGTTCGTAAAATAGGGGGCGACTCTCCGGTGCTGGTGGTGATCAACAAGGTAGACCTTGACACACATGATATTGATAGAGAACCGCTGCAGCGTGATTACCCAAATATAAAAGGATTTGTGCGAACTGCTATTTATGATAACCCTAGGACCGGCGTTGTTGCCCTTGAAACAATTGATAATCTGGAAAAAGAAATCAATCGTATCGTTAGTGATCCTAAGTTGATGCCCGGCGTTTTCACAGAACAGCGTCCAGATTGGTTTGCGGTAAAAAAAGAGCTGGAGTCCATCACGAAAAATTATATATGCTATGAAGAGTACCTGGAACTTGAAGGGGTCAGTAAGCTACCGGATGAAGAGCAACAGCTAAACCTGAAGCAGTTGGCCTCCCTGGGAACGGTTGTCAGTTTTGTAGAAGATCCGCGTCTGTTTGATACCCATGTTATTAATCCTAAGTGGATAACTGATGGTGTCTATAGACTCATTAACGACCAACAGATCAAGGATGAACGCCGTGGTGAGTTTAGCTTTGATGATTTTTCTCGCCTGCTTGATACAGAGGATTATCCACGAGCAAGGTATCCCTTTCTGGTTTACCTTATGGAGAAGTTCAAACTCTGTTATCCGGTTAAATTCAGAGAAGGAACATTTTTGTTTCCAGATCTATTCATCAATATTGAACCTGATAATATTTGGCCCCAAAAAAATGATTTCATGCGATTCCGGCTGAATTACGGTAATTATCCGCCGGACCTCTTTATCACCCAGTTTATTGTGGAACGATATCACAGCATTGATAATGAAAAGAGATGGAGAAGCGGTGTTGTCGTTATCGATGGTGATTGCAGGGCGATTGTTCGTCGTTCATTCAGGGATGATCATATTGAAATCGAGATAGACGGACCGATTAAAATGCGGCGCGGGTATTTACATGGTCTGCTGGATATTTTCAGTCAGCTTCATCGTCCCTATAAGGAGATCAAGGTGTTACGCGAAATTCCGTATAAAGATTATTGGCTTAACTATGACCACCTGCTGAAATTTGAAGCCAAGGATGAACCATTTTATCATCCTGACCTGGATGAGCGTATTCCTGTATCAGAGGTTCTTGACGGCTATGGCAGGCCAGGAGCTCCGGATTTTGAAAAACAGATTTTAAAGAGATTGGGAGGAATAGAAGAGGGGATGAATACAGTTGCCGACACCCTCCAGATTCTGCAAAAGATGGCGAAAGAGAAAAAGGCTTTGGAGAATCATTTTGCTGAAGTAAAAGAGCTGCTGTCAGAGGCTGTTCAATTGCCGGAATTGCGTGATGCGCCTGAATTAAAGAATGATTTTGAAAAGTGGGAGAAAAATCCGTCAAAGACGAGTATTACGGTTGTGTCATATCTGCTGCCGACCATTGTCCAGAAACTTATTCCGATGGTTCCCAATATTAAAATTGAGCGTGAGTTGGATAGGAAAGATGGTACAGGTTTGCTATCTTTAGCTCAAAAGTGTGTGTTTGGATATAAAAATAGAAAGAGTATTGAAGAGTAACAAAGAATGGGATCAAATCGAGTGATAATTGTTTCAGACGACGTTTCTTTCGAACTCACCTTTGTTGAGGGTGGTGTATTTCAGATGGGTACAAATGAGTCGAATTATGAGGATGAAAAGCCGGCTCATCAAGTACGCTTAGATTCTTATTATATTGGTAACTCTCCAGTCACCCAACGGTTATGGGAATCAGTTATGGATAGTAATCCTTCCCATTTCAGAGATACTGGCCGTCCTGTGGAGTCGATTTCCTGGGAAGCTTCTCAAGCTTTTATCAGGAAGCTGAATCAAGTGACAGGAGAGTCGTTTCGATTACCGACCGAGGCGGAATGGGAATATGCAGCCCGTGGCGGGAAGTACAGCCAGGGATATCAATACTCCGGTAGTGATAAGCTTAAACAGGTTGGCTGGTACGAAGAAAATAGTAATAATGAGACAAAGGAGCCTGGTCTGCTGCTTGCCAATGAACTTGGCATTCACGATATGAGTGGAAATGTATGGGAGTGGTGTTCTGATTGGTTTTTAGAGGACTATTACGAGACTTGCTACCAGCAAGGAGTTGTGGAAAATCCAACAGGACCAGCGGAGGGCAAGATCCGCGTTCTTCGAGGCGGTAGTTGCTTCGGCGACCCGGTGGGCTGCCGGGTGGTCAATCGGGGCAACGCTCAACCCGAGTACCGGAACGACAGCATCGGCTTCCGTTTGGTTTTGCCCTTCAAAGGTCAGTAGCAGTTGATCCGAATTCCCGTGAGCAGCGACCAGGCAACCGGAGCGGCCGGCAAGGAGGCGAGGGACGAGCCGACAGCCTGCCGCTCCGATTGCCTGGTGCGTTGGTTCAAAAGGATATTCTTTATTTTTTCAGCAACTCAGCCACTTCAACCAGCCGGATGAATTCCGCCCGGTAGCCTTCAGAGTCTTTTCCTTTTCCTTTTTTAGCAAGTTGAATCACATCGTTATATGTAAATCCTTTAATAAATTCAGATTTTTTCAACAGCATGCCAAAAGCGGAGACAGCAGCGCTAAACCTGAAATCGACGCTGAGCTGACCAAGTTTTTGATCATTGTCTTTAACCACCCGGTCAATAAGAACCGATTTGTCAGATCCTTTGGGCTTATATCGCAGTTTGACGGTCATCAGTTCATTTGAGTGGTCAGTTGAAGCGGCCGCCGTTTTCTGATACTTTAGCGGGTCCACTTTCGGGATGGATGAATGGCCGGTCGGAATGATCTCATAAAGGGCGGTGACCCGGTGACCGACCCCGATCTCACCGGCATCCTTGTTATCATCGTTGAAGTCCTCATCGGCCAGGGCCCTGTTTTCATAACCGATCAGCCGATAACCGCCAACCTTGGCCGGATTGAACTCAACCTGGATTTTCACATCTTTTGCCAGGGCGAACATGGTGCCGGACATCTCTTTTACCAGCACTTTTTTGGCTTCTAAAGGTGAATCGATGTAGGCGTAATTGCCGTTGCCCTTGTTGGCCAGAATCTCCATGGTATCATCATGATAATTACCCATACCAAAACCAAGGGTGGTCAAAAAGATGCCGCTTTTTCGTTTTTCTTCGATGAGTTTCTGCAACTCTCCGCGGCTGGTGATGCCCACATTAAAATCACCGTCTGATGCCAGGATGATCCGGTTGTTGCCGCTGGGCATGTAGGATTGTTTGGCGAGCTGATAGGCGGTGACAATACCTTTGGAGCCGTGGGTCGAGCCACCAGTGCCAAGCTGATCGATGGCCTTTTTTATCCGCTGTTTCTGATCACAGGATGTTGGCTGCAAAACAACCCTGTCGGAGCCGGCGTAGACCACGATGGCAACCCGATCCTGTTTTCCCAGCTGATCCACCAATAGGTGCATCGATTTTTTCAACAGAGGCATCTTATTTGCCGAACGCATGGAGCCGGAAACATCGATCAAAAAGACCAGATTTGAAGGCGGCAGGTTTTTACGGTCGATGTCTTTTGCCTTGAGTCCGATACGGACAAGTTTATAATCCGGTTGCCAGGGGCTGGGACCGACTTCGGTAGTTACTGAAAAAGGGTCCTTTGTCGGCTGCGGATAATTATAGGAGAAATAGTTGATCATCTCTTCAATGCGAACCGCGCCAACTGGTGGCAGCCTGTTCCGGTTGATAAACCGGCGGAGATTAGCGTAAGATGCGGTATCCACATCGATAGAAAAAGTCGACAGCGGGTCGTTGGTTGTTGAAATAAAGCCGTTTTCTGTAACAGGTGTATAGGATTCGGTATTAAACGGTTGTGATTGGATCAAGAGAGCATCTGGTCGTGAAAAAGCACGAACTTTTGTTTTAAGAGCAGCCCTGTCATGTGCCATTCCCATTTTAACGGCAGGGGCAATAGGAAAATTAGGTGGCTCCACCGGCGGCCGGAGAGTGGGAGACACAGCTTTAGCTTCTTCTGTGAGTTGCTGGGCTTTGGTCTGCCTTTTCTCGATACGCTTTCCACCTTCTTTGTCAATAGTCCGATGGTCCTGAGAAATCTGGCAACCACTAATTGTGAAAAAACTCATAACAAAGAGTGTGAAAATTTTTGCTTGAATACGCATGATGTTGTCCTCCTGTAAAGAAAAGAGTGGATAAAATGTATTGTCTATACAGTTTGACGGAACCGGATAGGAAATGTGTCGTTTTTTTAATAAATAATCTCAAAAGGTTTTTCGTTTTCAAATCAATTGCGGTTAATATAACCACCATGAAACCGCAAACCTCTATCCCATTGTATCCGTGACCGACTGGAAAGAAAAGGTCATGATCCACTGGGACATGATCAATAATTTAGCTGGGCGCCGTTTTCACTCCACCACCCTTGCTGAAGAAGCATCACTTTTTGTTCTGGAACAACTGGCCGAAGACAGTTGGAAGCGACTGAAAAAATTCAGTGCTGAGTCATCTTTTAAAACCTACCTCGCTTCCGTGACCTTTCGGTTGCTGGAAGATTTTTCCAGAAAGAAGTTCGGTAGAAAACGTCCACCCGCCTGGATTCAGAAGCTGGGTGGAACCTGGCTTCATCTCTTTCGTCTGCTCTGTCTTCAGCGGGTTGATATAACCGAAGCGGTTGAACGGATCGCCCAGGTTTTCATAACGGAAAAGAAAGAAGCTATTGAACAGAAGGGTTTAACAGTGTTGGAGAACGTTGTCGATTGCCGATCTCATCAGGGAAAAGAAATCTCAATTGATGACGCGCAGAAACAGGAGCATAGTGGAAACCACCATATGCTGCAGGAACAACGGTTTGAAGATGAAGAAAAACATCTTCTTTTTAAGGCAATATTTAAAGACATTCTGACAACAGATACTAAACAGAAAGTGTATGAGTCGAGTCAAAAAGTGGTCAGTGTCGGTGTAGAATTGAAAGCTGAAGAGCGGCTTCTGTTAAAACTCTGTTATCAGGATGGATTGAGTGTGACAGAGGCGGGTCGAATACTCGGTTATAACCGCAATCAGGTACACGGCAGGTTACGTCGTTTACTTATCCGGCTTCGGCACGAGTTTGAGAAAATGGATTTGGATCGGGAGCTCCTGCAATTATTAAGGGATGAATAGGTTTCAGGGACAAAAAGACGGCTGTTGTCCGTCAAAGAAGAGTAGGTACTGTGACATGATACTGGAAATGTAGAGAGTAAAACAGATCCATATGGGAAAGATCAGACACATAAACAAGAAAAAAAAGGCAGACCAACAGAGTGCTCTTCTTGCTTTGGCTGCTGACCGGACGGTTTCCACCGGGAAGTGCCTCTCTTCCGCCGAGATGGCGGGATTGGTTGAAGAGAGATTCGAGCAGGAAATGCACCAGAAGCTGTTGGCCCATCTTTCCCATTGTGAAGACTGCTACCAGGAATGGCTTGCGTTGAGATCGCAGCTGTTACAGGATCAGCAATCCGGCAAGAAAGAAAAGGGTGGAATAATCCTGCCGTTCTTATCTCGTCCAAGGAATCTGGCCATATTCGGTTCCGCTTTGGCGGCGGTGGCTAGTGTGGTTATGGTTGTCAATATTCAGCTAAGCAACCAACCGATCACCTATCATGAAGAGAAGGCTGTTATCCAAGCGGAGAAAAAAGAGATAGCTGATACCGGAAAAGAGGTGGAGGCGGCCCGGGAAGCTGAAGAAATTCTACGGGCATCCAGGCAGCAAGAGCGGCATCGGCAAAAGCTTCAACCCTTAAAAACGCGGGCAGCTCCTGCTGCGATAGAGAAAAAACAGGTTGCTCCGGAAATTGAACCGATGGCCGCTGGTCAAAAAGATGTTTTTTTAGACGTTGAGCAAAGAGTATCGAAAAAAAAGTCCGTCGCACAACCTCCCAGGCAACCACAAGAAGAAAGGTCTTTTAAAAAAGGTGGAATTGTCGGTAAAATCAGAGAAGAAAAAATAATTTCTCCGGAACCGTCACCACCGGAGAACAGAAGAGTTGCCAAATCAAAAACGACGCAGCAGAAACCTGACAGATCAACGAGGAATATATTAAAAGAAGTAAAAACTGATGCTGCTGTTTATCAAGGAGTAGACCCGGCAGTGACTTCCGGAGACTGGCTGCAGCAAGTTGAAGAGGGCTGTGCAAAAAACAGTTTTAATGAAGAGTTCTGGAAACAGCTTGTCGTCTTAGCCGAACGGCTTCAACAGCATCAAAAGGATGGTTCGACCAATGAGCGGTTTGGTAAAGTGGTTGCGTGTGTTAAAGAGATTGATGAGCAGACATTCCGGGAGATTTGCAGGGAAATAGAGCAAATCATCAAGAAAAACAAATAACGATGCAGCACTGGCAGATGTATCTATGGCCTTTATCACGAATCTGTTATTTAGAAGGGTAATATATAATCAGTTGAAACAACAAGTCTCTTTACGGGCTCAGACAGGATAGAAAATGGATAATAAGAACATACCACTGAAAGAGAGAATTATTGTAGCGCTCGATGTAGATGATCAACAGAAGGCCAAAGAGATGGTCAAACGTTGCGAGTCACACATTGGATATTTTAAGGTCGGTTTGCAGCTCTTTATGGTGAGTTACTTTGATATTGTTGACTGGATTCTGGACCGCGGTCATAAGGTGATGCTCGATCTGAAGTTCTTCGATATTCCTGAAACGGTCAAATTGGCAGTGGAGCAGGTGAATAACCGTGGTGTCAGTCTGGCGACCATTCATGGCAATGATCCGATCATCAGGGCGGCAGTTGAGGCCAGGGGCGATATGAAGCTGCTGGCGGTAACGGTGCTGACCAGTTTTGGTGAGGAAGATTTAAGAGCCATGGGTATGACTCAGTCCATTGAAGACCTGGTCTATTACCGGGCAAAGCGGGCACTTGATCTTGGCTGTGACGGTGTTGTCTCTTCAGGTCTTGAGGCCGGCAGACTGCGTGATAATTTAGGTGAGAAACTGCTGATCGTTACCCCCGGAATCCGTCCTGGAGCCAATGTGAGCAATTCAGACGACGATCAGAAACGTATTGTTACCGCAGGTAAAGCGATTGCTGCCGGAGCCGATCATGTGGTGGTCGGCAGGCCAATTACCAAAGCGAATGATCCCACTTCGGTTATTGAAATAATGCAGCAGGAGATCGAGGCGGCTGGCTAAGGGCAGGTTCAAGTTAATCAAATGGAAGAACTCTTTAGAACATACAGAGAAGAAGACTATAGCCAATGCGAAGCTCTTGTTAATCAGGCGTGGGGGTTTGACACAATATTTTACCCCAAAACACTGTCGGATCTGGCCAAACATATGTATACACAGGGCTCTGTCCTGGGCAGCAACTACAGAATGGTCGTTGAAATAGACGGAAAGGTTGTGGGTTTCATTTTTGGTCTTTGTGGATATTTAAAGACGCCAGCTAAGAGTATATTATTCGGATTCAGCTTTTTATGGAAGCTGATGTGGCTTACAAACGTAAGAACCGGAATGAAAAAAAAGCTGGTAAACGCCATGAGTGTCCACGAAAAAAACAGAGCCGTTCTTGTGGACAAAGGTAGAAGTGAAATTGTCCTTTTCATTGTAAGTGAAGAACATCAGGGCAAAGGGATCGGTACCAGGCTTTGCACAGGTTTCAAGGAGCGGTGCGGAGAAGAGGGAGTCGACTCCATCGTTGTCGAAACCAATACACTTGGGGCAAGCACCTTTTACGAAAAGCTTGGTTTCAAGCATATGGGAAACTTTGATTCACCACTGCATGAGTTTGCCACAAAAGGCGGCCAACCATGTATGTATGAATATGTGTACGAGTAACAGTTTGCCAGACAAGCGGGCCAAAACCCGGGCAGTTGCTGTTTGGCAACCTTAAACTAAAAAATGATCTGTTTTTCTGGTAGCGGATTTTCTCCTGCAGTTCCAAACCATCCAAGTGAAACGAGACATCAGCTCTTTTTCAACACAACACTATGACTGAATTTGACCGTAGGTCTGTTTTTGAGCGTAAAGGATGATTTAAGGGCGCTGTCGATCTCTTCCTCAAATCTTTCACTTTTCACATGCATCTTCGGCTCTGTCATGAAAAAAAGGCCATCCGGTTTGAGAATATCATGAACCTGGCTGAAAAAGCGGTCGACATTGTCTGTTTCATGAACCATCCATGAGGCAAGAACAAAATCGAGTTTGTCATCAATATGGAAATTGTCGGCTGTGGCAAGTCGGGGCCGGATACGATGATGAAGCCCTTTGCATCCGGCTCGCTTCATCAGGATATCCAACATCTTCTGCTGGATATCCACACTGTAGACCTTGCCCTGTTCACCGACCATTCGTGCCAGACCTATTGAGAAATAACCCATCCCACAGCCGATATCAGCAACCGTCATGCCCGGTTTGACATAGGGGTAGAAAAGCTCTTCCGGGTTGTGGAAGAACCTTCTAAGCGGGTTGTCAAAGCTGTAGGCCAGCCACCAGGGGCAGACGTGGCTGTGTTGTTGTGGGGTTTCTTCTGGGCTCATCACTCTATTGAAAAAACATGCAGGACGTGTGCAGGTTGATCAACCAGCAAATCGACCAACAAGAAAATGAATCAGCTGCAGGCATCCTAAGGCATAGATGCCGGCAACAACATCATCCATCATGATACCGATGCCGCCGTGGATATGATTGTCGAACCAGGAGACGGGAAAGGGTTTAAGGATGTCAAAAATCCTGAAAAGGATAAAGCCGAGCAGCCAGTAGATCGGATGAGCTGGGGCAAAAGCCAGGGTGATCAGCATGCCGACGATCTCATCGATAACGATGGGGCCGGCATCAGCCCGATCAAGGATCTTTTCAGCAGCACCTGCACTGAAAAACCCGACAATAAAGAGTATTACCAGCATCAGCAGGTAGGATGGCAGGCTCAATGATCGTAAAAAGTAGTAGGGCAGAAGGGCGACGGCTGATCCCCAGGTGCCTGGAAAAATAGGGAGAAAACCGACATAACAGCCGGTGGCGATGGCAAGAAGAAGCTGGTTCATCTGGTTTTCAGTGGGTTTTGTTCAATGTTTTGGCCATGACCTGGCTGTATACTTCTTTGAGTGATATGCCAAATTCTCTGGCCACTTTGCGACAGGACTCAAATTCAGGTGTAATAACCACTCCTGTTGGCGTCTTGGTTTTTTTTGCCTGGATTTCGCCCCATTTTGTGTTCACGGAGATGATCTCCCGTGGCAGGGTCAGTCTCGATTCTTTTCTGAATCTGAGCCCAATGGCACTTGTTTCACCAAGTATAATCGTTTTTAACTGTGAAGATAAGGACGGATCGGCAATAACCTGAAGGAGAAAGCCGGGTCGTCCTTTTTTCATCTGTATGGGAGTGACACTGACATCAAGAGCGCCGTTTTCCAATAACAGGTCGTAGATGTGGGGAAAACCTTCCGGTGACCAGTCATCAATATTGGTTTCAATAACCTCCACCATCTGTGTTTCTTCAACGGCGAGAGCCTGACCGATAAAAAGCCGAAACAGGTTGGGCTGCCCGTTTTCCAGCTTATTTGTACCTGCGCCATACCCGGTCTGCCGGATGGTCATCGGTACCATGGGGCCAAAATCCTCGGACAGTACTTTGATCAAAGCTGCCCCGGTTGGTGTGACCAGTTCCTGTCGCTGCTCAGTGCCGTAGAGCGGCACATCTTTAAGGATTTCGCAAACAGCAGGCGCCGGCAGGGGCAAGGTACCATGTTCGCAGTGGACGAATCCCCGGCCCATAGGCAGAGGTGAGGTATATATACGGGAGATTCCCAACTGCTCCAAACCAATCAGGACTCCTACGACATCGATGATGGCATCCAGTGCGCCTACCTCATGAAAATGGACCGATTCTACATTGCAGCTATGGATTTTGGCTTCGGCCTGTGCCAGTGTGGTAAATACCGCAATAGCCCGGTCAACGACTGTTCTTGATAGCTGGCTTGAGTCCAGAAGAGAAGTGATTGTTTCGAGGTTTCGATGCGCTTGTGTGGATGTAACAGCGATATCAACTTTTTTGCAGCCAATGCCGGCCAGACTCTTGTCTGTAACAGTGAGAGTAAAGTCGTCCAGACCAAGCAGGGACAGCTCATTGCGTAGTTTGTCTTCATCCACACCACAGTGGAGAAGAGCACCCAGGAACATATCTCCACTGATGCCGGAGAAGCAGTCGGCGTAGGCGATTTTGGCTAGTGGGCTCATCGGTTTATCTATTTTTTGCTGTCATAAGCAGCAAACCTGCTATCAGATTCCAGAGGCTGGCCACAGAGAAAAGCATGGGTTGACATTCGTTTTTTTCCCTCCGGCTGCAGTTCTTTAATCAGCAGACAATTTTCACCTGTTGCGACCAAAACCCCTTCCCGGTCACTTTTAATAATTGTGCCGGCAGGTTGATCACTGTCCGTATAGATGACTTCCGGTGAGAAAAGCCGGATACGTTTTCCATGGAGAAACGAATAGGCCATGGGCCATGGGTCAAGGCCTCGCACAAGGTTATACAGTTCCTGAGCAGGTCTATTCCAGTTGATGCAGCCATCTCCTTTTTTAAGGGGTGGCGCAGAGGTTGCCAGAGAGTGGTCCTGAACCTGTGGGCTGAGTTTTCCTTCCCGTAAAAGATCAAGAGCCTTTGTCAGGGTGTTGCCACCGAGTTCGGACAGTTTGGTAAACAGAGAACCTGCAGTATCATCATTCGCCACATCAATTGAAGTCTGCAGCAGGATGTCTCCCGTATCCATGCCCTCGTCCATTTTCATGATGGTGACCCCTGCCTGCTTATCGCCTTTGATGATGGCCCACTGGATTGGGGCTGCCCCACGATGTCTTGGCAACAGAGATCCATGAATGTTGAGGCATCCGAATGGGGGCAGTTCAAGAATTGAGCTTGGAAGGATACGGCCATAGGCAGTAACAATAATCAGATCAGGATTGTAGCCGGCAAGTTCTTTGACAAATGTATCTGTTTTGATCTTGGTCGGCTGCAAAACGGGGATGGCGTGTTTTTCTGCCAGCAGCTTCACCGGAGGTGCCATGAGTTTACGACCCCGTCCTTTTTTTCGGTCCGGCTGAGTGACCACAGCGACGATATCATCCGGGCCATGAATAAGCTTTTCCAGTGATGGAATGGCAAAATCAGGAGTTCCCATATAAATTATTCTAAAAGTCCGTTTACTCATGATCTTCAAGCCGTGATGGAGGAGGGGTGTTTAGGAGGCTAATGACTTTTTCAGCTTCTTCTTGTAGAGATTTCGTTTCAATGGGCTGAGATGGTCTATAAATAGAATGCCATTGAGGTGATCAATTTCATGCTGGAGAACGACAGCCATTCGATCCTCAGCCGCAATTTCAAAAGCTTTTCCTTCGACATCCTGGAAGGCCACTCGAATTTTCTTTTTCCGTTTGACCTTAGATGTTAGTTCAATGACGGAAAGACATCCTTCTTCGTCAACCTGCTTGCCTTCACTTTCAATTATTTCCGGGTTGATCATGGTGAGATAGTCTCTGAGACCATCCTCTTCTGAAATATCAACAACGATGAGTTGAATCGATTCCCCTATCTGGGGAGCAGCCAAGCCGACTCCTGGCGCATCGTACATGGTCTCAGCCATATCGGTCACAAGATGTTTCAGTTCATCATTAAAATCTGTAACTTTTTTGGCCTTTTTCCTGAGGGTAGGATCCGGATATGTAAGAATTGAACGTATGGTCATAATATTGAAGGCTTTACAGCAGGCTCGACTTGTGCAAGCAACAAAGGTGTTGGTTTGTCAAATAAAAGGGGACCGGAATGACCGGCCCCCTTAAAATAGTGGTATGATGTATTGGTAATATTATCCGTCAGCAGCTGCAACCGGTGTAGTAAATCTGATTTTCAGCCAGCCCTTGGTTCCATCGGAGAGTCTGACTTTATACCAGCCAGCCACATTGCCTGTCACCTTGACGATAGTTCCCCTGGTCAATTGGCTGACGATCATACTGGTCATTTTCGGTTTTTTCCGAACATTGAGTCTTTGAACGGACACTCTTACCTGGGCAGGGATGATAGTGGCTGCCGGACCGGTAACGGTTGTTTGAACTGTACCGGTTCTTGGGTCGGCCACAACAATAAAACCATTTGGGTGTGGCAGATAGTATACCCCACCATATACAAAGTACGTTACTCCATTGTGGACGATGGATGCATATCCGGGAGGGAGGGCGTTAACAACTGCTCCTGAAGGGGCTGCTACGACAATATATCCATTCGGTGTCTGCTGGTAAAAGGTGCCGAGGTGGTAATAGAAAAGGGCGCCGGCAATACTGAGCCTGAAAAATGCTGGCGGTAGTGCCGGAAAAACGCGACCAAAAGGAATAATCGGATTCAGGTGAAACGGTTCAAATGGTGCCGGATTGAAAAATGGTCCAGGCCCAGGATGTGGTCCAGGATGCGGTCCGGGGTGTGGTCCGGGGCCCGGAAAATGACCAGGTCCTGGATGGGGTCCTGGTCCTGGAAATGGTCCGGGGCCGGGTCCGGGGCCAGGGCCTGGACGAGGTCCTGGCCCAGGTCCGAATCGAGGTCTTGAAGAGGCTGAAATGGCCGCTGAAAGTACGCAAATAAAGGTGATAATGACAATAACTGTCTTCACGTTCAAGTAACGACTGAGTCTGTTGGTCTTCACGGTATCATCTCCTTTTTTGTTTTGCGTACGGGTTTATAAGTTGTTTAACTTCATTCTTTACATACTGTCATCATATTAAATAATAAGTCTGAATGAAAGAAGAGGCAAGCTGCTTAATTATTTTTCATTCTGATTCCCCTCATTCTCAGCAGAGGTATGAAACTTGGTTTTATAGTCTATGTCAGTAGAAGTCGTAGCAGGGCCGCAGGCCGAAGCAGTCTCACCAAACCGATTGAGATCGGAGTCTACGCTTCCATGAGAAGGTTTTGTCAAGAAGAGTT
>CAZMFP010000019.1:0-76385 GCA_964565605.1 uncultured Desulfocapsaceae bacterium
AAACCCTATACCATATCAGCAACTTAAGCTTGCTGAGGAATGTTGGTAATCAGATGAGCATTTATAAAAATGGGCTACGAAACTACAACACTGCATGGCTTGAGGAACTGATCCACAACAGCATTTTGCCAACTCAGCCCGGATTATTCATGAACATTTTCCGAAAGACCAATTATTGACTTAAGTTCCAATAAGCTACCTCTTGTTTTACCAAGATCGTAATAGCACACAGTGTGTTTTGGAGCCTTTATGCGCTAGAAGAAAACTGTTCATCCTTCGGGCGAGTCGACGGTTCAGCGAGCCTACTTCGTCACTGCCCCAATAACCAATGCCAATTATTATGTTCTGTATTGGTTGGCTTCGCGCATCTGCAACCACATCGACTTGTGCATATTCCAGGCCAAAACATCGACACATAACTCGATTACAGTTACATTGACGCAACAAAACCACTCATCAATTCATCATTTTCACTTTTATTCATGTACCAACCGCAAAACGAAATCATCCAAATTGTAGATAGAGACAATCAAATTGTTGATGCTGTTGCCAGATCTGTCATGCGCAAAGAACATTTGATTCATCGGGCCAGTTATATTTTGGTCTTCAATTCAGCAAACGAATTGTTCCTCCAGAAAAGGACAATGACCAAAGACGTGTTTCCTGGTACATGGGATATTGCTGCCGGAGGTGTCGTGCTGGCCGGGGAGACCTATGAAGAGTCGGCCATACGTGAACTTGATGAAGAGCTTGGCGTGACAGGGGTTAATTTACACTTTCGTTTTGATCACTTTTATGAAGACCGGGACAACCGGGTTTGGGGCCGTATTTTCACCTGTAGTCATGACGGTCCGTTTATACTCCAGGAAGAAGAGATTGAATCTGGGCACTTTCTGTCAATTGATGATTGCTTTCTGCTGAGTAAAAAAGAGCCGTTTACTCCGGATGGACTGGAAATCCTCAAGAAGCTCCAACTAATACTTGATAATCCCTCCTGAAGTTCATTAAACTTTCCTTTTCTTGATTACCAATGATTCTCAGCTTTGATGGTAAAAGAGGTGTTGTCAATTTGTCTGGCTAGCCTTCGGTCAAGGATCACTCCTTGCGGAGGACAATGCATACATTTTTCTATATTTCTTAATTTTTAAATACATTAAAACAGTAATCGGTGATCCTTGAAATACGCCAGCCAAATTGACAACACCTCAAGTTAGGCTGAACTTAATGGGTAATCAGATTCTTTTTTATACCGATTACGTTTAGGCTGGACCTGCCTTGGCAACCGGTATTTTTGCTTTCTGTTTTCAGGTAGAAAGTGAAATCAAATTGATTGCTCTTAACTCCAACAAAAAGCATGCAGGAATGACGGATCGACTTATATATTGGCAAGATGGATTGTAAATTTTTTGGTTTATCTTCATTAAGTAGAATCAACGTCCTATGAAATATAGACGATTTGGCAAAACAGAATTGCAGATGCCGGTGATCAGTTTCGGCTGTATGCGTTCGATGTTCAACTGGTCTGATAAGCCACTGAACATGATCCCGGATTGGTCCCAGAGCAAGCTGAAATCCCTCATCGATTCCGCCTTGAGTCATGGAATCAATCACTTTGAAACAGCCATGGGATATGGCTCTTCGGAACGACAACTGGGAGAACTGCTCCAAGAGCTGAATCGGCATGATATCATTCTTCAGACCAAAGTTGCCCCCTGCAGCGACCCGGAAGATTTTCTGCACCGAGTTCATCAGTCCCTTGAACGTCTGCAGGTTGACCGCATTGATCTTTTAGCGCTGCACGGTATCAATGATCATCGAAGTCTCTGGCATAGTTGCAGGAAAGGGGGCTGTCTTGAGGCAGCAAGAAGACTTCAAAATGAAGGAAAAGTCGGCCATATCGGTTTCTCTGGCCATGGACCAACGAAGGTCATTCTGGCTGCTATTGAACATGAGGAGGATGGAGGCTTTGATTACCTCAATCTACACTATTACTTTATTTTCACTGCCAACCATGCAGCGATTCAGAGAGCTGTGGAGCGGGACCTGGGCATATATATCATCAGCCCTACCGACAAGGGCGGCAGATTACAGGCACCCCCTGAGAAAATGAGAGAACTCTGTAAGCCGCTTTCCCCAATGTTGTTCAACGACCTGTTCTGTCTCAAGACTCCCGGAGTGAGTTCTATCAGCGTGGGGGCAGCTGAGCCGGACCAGTTTGATGAACATTTGAAGGTGCTGGATTTGCTGGAAGATAAGACGCTTCTCGAAGTTCTTGTGACAAGACTTGAGGATGAGATGGAAAAACAGACCGGGTATTGTCGACCCGACCACCTGTTTAATTCACTCCCCAATTATATGGAAACTCCGGGGCATATCAATATCCCCTTTACTCTCTGGCTCGACAACCTTGCCCGTGGTTGGAACCTTGCTGACTATGCCAGGTCCCGTTATGCGAAGCTGGGCCATGACACGCCATGGGTACCTGGTAATAACTCTTCTTTAGCCCATCAGTACAGGTTTGATAGAGTTCTTGCGAATTCCCCGCTCAATAATGATGAATTGATCGAGCAGCTTCTCCTGGCACATTCACGTCTTCACGTAAGCTGAGTCCTTGGTAGAAATAAAAAACCTGCCGAGCCACCAAGAGGCCAGACAGGTTTTTCAGGAGAGATTGTTATTTCTTTGTACCTTGAAGCAGAAAAAAGGTTCAAAAAAACAATACTTTTTTTCGCCGGGATTTCTAAATTACTTCTGGGGCGAAATCCCGGCCATAATTCTATTTATTCAGTCTCCTGTTACGAACGTCCTGGACCTCTGTGGTGGGGTCCCATACCGGGATGATGAGGCCCGAACCTGCCGGGGCCAAAAGGTCTGAGATGCTGTTCTACTCCGGCAGCCTGCGCCTTTTCTCGAATAGCTGAATGAAGGTCAAACAGTTCACCGGCCACTGCGGCAACGGCATCATGATTGATGACTTCAGCATTCATCAATGCTCGCTTTTCAGCTATTTTCATGACAATCTTCTTTTTTAGGTCTTTATTTTCGGTGCGGAATTTTTCGATTTTGCTTTTTGTCTCTTCATCGAGTCCAGCCATCCGCTGGTGAAACATCCTGCCACGGGGAGGCCCGCCATGAAACCGCCCTTTTCCAAAACGCTTCCCCATCCGTGGCCCGTCCGGCCCTCCTGGCCCCATCGGCCCCATGGGTCCGATATGGTCGGCAACACCGGCCGCAACGGCCTTTTCTCTCATCTGCTGACGCAGGTCGAATAGTTCCCCGGTGATTTTGGCAGCTGCCTTGGGGTCAGGGTTTTTACTTCCCATGATCGCTTGCTTAACGGCCTGCTTGATCGCCATTTCTTTTCTCAGGGCTTTATTGTTCTGCTGGAATGTTCTCAATTTCTCTTTGGTCTGTTCGTCAAGTTGCTGCCAGCCGGCTCCCTGGCCTCCATGAGGACCACGCATACCCTTTCCACCTTGATGAGGATGACCAAAGGCCTGCTGACCAATTGACAAGGTCAAACCCACAATTACCATCATTACAACTGCTGTTTTTTTCATTTCTGTCTCCTTAATCAAGTTAAGCGTTTTGAAAAGTACTTGCTGTCTTGACCAGATAAAAGCAAAAGCTGTGCCAACCTTGATCTGAAAGCGCACAATATACTGTTTTATAACAATAATTTTCACAAACAGTACGAATTGCAGCATCTGCTAAAAAAATCAATAGGGAAACTTCTACCCAATTACGTTATGGTGCAACACCGTAACCGGTTATTTTTTACCCGGCTCTAATTTTTATTTATTATTAATCGAACCTGACAGGCAATCTCTTGCAAAAGAAACACCTCTCCCCACTGGATATCTTTAAAGCGCTGCCACAGACCAATTGTAGCCGCTGTTTTCTGCCCACCTGCCTGGCATTTGCCACATCTGTTGTCCTGGGCAAAAAACGGTTAAAAGAGTGTCCATTCCTGGATGAACAGACAATCCTTGAATTTACATCACAACTTGAACAAAGGGAAAAAAACGAACCGGATCAGGCCGAGTTTATTGATAAGTTGGAAAAGAAGATAGCCGCGATGGATCTGTCCGAAAAAGCGGGGCCTAGAGGAGCAACTTACAGGAACAATCTACTGACCATCAACTCGCTTGGTAAAGACTTTCATATAGATCAGTATGGAAAAGTACAATCCGAGTGCCATATTATTCCCTGGGTTATCGCACCTATTCTGTCTTATATGACCTATAAAACCCACAGCGATATTAGCGGTAGATGGATTTCATTCAGAGAATTTGATGGTGGGATGGAATGGCAGAACCTGTTCACCAGACGCTGTGAGAACCGACTGCGTAAGCTGGCCGATGAAAACCCGAATCTGCTGGAAGATATTATTGAGTTGTTTATGGGAGAGCGGATCGACATCTTTGAGGCGGATATCGGTTTTATCCTCCACCCCCTGCCCCATATCCCGATCCTTATCTGTTATCAGAAAGCGGATGAGGACCTGGAATCAAAGCTCGATTTCTTTTTTGACGAATGCTGCGGGACAAATCTGCACATCAAATCGATATTCACTCTGTGTGCCGGTATTGTTGAAATGTTTAAAAAGATTGCACAACATCATCTTTAGGTTACTTTGAAAAATCAGCAGTTTGAAAATCGCTGCACTTGGCTCACGATGACCTGTAGTGATTCTTGGAGTATCTATCAAACTGAAAAAGCCCTTGAGAGATCTAAAAGATCTCCAAGGGCTTTTTCGATTTAAGCTGCAAATACCTTTTCCTAAAGAATCGGCTTCATAGCACCCATATATGAGCGCAGTTCTTCGCCTATCATCTCCACACCGGTGTAACGGATTTGTTCATTGGCCTGGATTAGTTCGACGTTGCTCACACCATTATCCCCAGGATCCATTCCCTTGCCGATAACATCAGTGTCAATCCCTTTCATGAAATCCTGCAAAAGCGGCAGGCAGGCATGGTTGAAGAGATAGCATCCATACTCTGCTGTGTCGGAGATGACCACATTCATCTCGTACAGCTTCTTCCGGGCAATAAGGTTGGCAATAAGCGGAACCTCGTGCAGTGACTCATAATAGGCAGACTCTTCTTTGATACCGGCTGATACCATGGTATCGAAGGCCAATTCAACACCGGCCTTGATCATGGCGACCATAAGAATTCCCTTATCAAAGTATTCCTGCTCGGTGATTTCAGCGTCAGCTGCATCGGTGGTCTCAAAGACGGTTTCGCCTGTTTCCTTACGCCAGCCCAGCAGGTTGGCGTCGTCATTGGCCCAGTCTTCCATCATGGTTTTAGAGAAATGACCGGACATGATATCATCCATATGCTTATGGAACAGCGGGGTCATAATCTGTTTGAGTTCTTCACTTAAGGCAACGGCCTTGATCTTGGCCGGGTTGGAAAGACGATCCATCATATTGGTAATACCGCCGTGCTTGAGAGCCTCGGTGATAGTCTCCCAGCCGTATTGGATAAGCTTTACCGCATAGCCCGGTTCAATACCATTTTCCACCATCTTGTCAAAGCAGAGTAGGGAACCGGTCTGCAGCATTCCGCAAAGAATAGTCTGCTCGCCCATGAGATCGGACTTAACCTCTGCCACAAAGGAGGAATGTAAACATCCGGCCCGATCGCCTCCTGTGCCGGCGCCATAGGCCTTGGCCAGATCCCAGCCGATTCCCTGGGGATCATTCTCACGGTGGACCGCCAGCAGGGTGGGCACACCAAAACCGCGTTTGTACTCTTCACGAACCTCGGTTCCGGGAGATTTTGGAGCAACCATGATGACGGTAATATCATCCCTTACCTGCATTCCCTCCTCAACAATGTTGAAGCCATGAGAATAGGAGAGCGCGGCATCTTTTTTCATAAAAGGCATGACAGCATTAACAACCGGGGAGTGTTGCTTGTCAGGGGTGAGGTTGATAACCAGGTCGGCATCGGGCAGCATCTCCTCGTAAGTGCCGACAGCAAAACCGTTTTCCGTAGCGTTTTTCCATGACTGGCGCTTCTCGGCAATGGCTTCTGCTCTTAGTGTATATGAGACGTCCAGGCCGGAGTCTCGAAGGTTTAGACCCTGGTGCAGACCTTGGGCACCGCAGCCGACGATGACGATTTTCTTGCCCTTTAGGGCTTCAACTCCGTTGAATTCAGACTTGTCCATGAAACGACATTGACCCAGCTCTTCCAGCTGCAACCGCAAAGGCAGGCTGTTGAAATAATTTGCCATGATACTTTTCTCCTTTAAATGGGAAATAATAATTATGTGTGATTAAATTTGGTGGATTTACATAAAGTTACTACACATCATCTCAAGTGACGTGCGACGACCTTCAACCGACTGATTTTTTTGAAGATTTCCGCATCACTCCACTCCTCACAATGACAAGATCGCACTTCCTGTTACTTTTACGAACCTATCAAGTGAAGGTCAAAACTAACCGAATCGACTGTTGCGTCAAGTGAATTATTTGATATACTATGTTGCTAAATACGCAACATAGTAAAAGTGACTCAAAACATTTCAGGGAAAACCGATGGATCTTCACCGCTTACGCCTTTTCAAACATCTTGCCTCCAGCCTCCATTTTGGCCGAACAAGCCGGGCCTGTCACGTGTCAGCGTCGGCTCTCTCCAGGATTATTCAACGACTGGAGGAGGAAATTGGAGAATCACTTTTTTTGCGGGATAACCGCTCGGTACAGCTCACTCCGGCAGGCGAGGCCTTTCGGGGATATACCGAAGATGTGATTGATCGTTTTGAGGTGTTGCAGAAGGAACTCTCACAGGAGCAGCGACTGACCGGCGAAATATCGCTTTACTGCTCGGTAACTGCGGCCTACTCAATCCTGCCGGACATCTTTCAACGCTTTCGCAGTACTTATCCCGACGTACAACTGAACCTTCAGACCGGGGACGCGGCTCTGGCCATTGATAAATTAGTAAGCAGGGAGGCAGACCTTACAGTGGCCGCACTGCCGGCCAAGCTGCCGGAGCGTTTGTTTTTTCTTGAGGTGCGACGTACTCCCCTGGATTTCATAGCTCCGGTTGATTTTCCTGAAGCAGTTGTCTTTCGCAATGGAGAAATAGACTGGCAACAGACGCTGCTTATCCTGGCGGACTATGGTTTGAGCCGGGAGCGGACGGAGAAGTGGTTTCAGGAAAAGGGTATAACCCCAAACATCTACGCCCAGGTAGCCGGCAATGAAGCGATCATTGCCATGGTATCGTTAGGTTGCGGAGTCGGAGTGGTACCACGCCTGGTTCTTGAAAAGAGCCCTTTGCATAAAAAGGTACAGGTGCTTGATGTGGATGCAGCTCTCGAGCCTTTTGCTGTTGGCATCTGCGCCTCGAAGAAGTCTTTGCAGCGTCCCCAGGTGGCGGCCTTCTGGAAAGTGGCCGGCGAACTCAGGACAGAATAACCAACGCGCCAGATGTGGTTGTTTTGGTAACCGAATGGTATACAACTGTAGGATTTATCATTTATATGGCACCTGTCCGGAAACGACCTGTTTCAACCCAGGTGGGCCTTAACCCGCTCCACGAGAATGGGCGGACTGATCGGTTTGATAATGTAATCAACCGCACCCATCTCAAGTCCTTTTGCTTCATCACCTGTTGCTGTTTTGGCTGTCAGAAAAATGATGGGGATATTTTGTGTCATCCCATCGCCCTTGAGACGCTGACAAACTTCATAGCCGTCCATGCCAGGCATCTAACAATTTTGTCGTTTCTCTCTTAGCTGTTGAAATGGTTAGCTGCAATTTCCGAAAAAAGTGCTGCTGCAGTATCAAAATCATAATTGCCAAGGTAGGGTTGCAGCTGAACAAGAGAAGTCCGAAGCTCAGATTCTGCTATTTTCCCCAACAATGTCTCAACGGCCTCTTCTGCTGCAGAGTCATAATTCTCAATGAGATCACCTATTTTTTTAAGCTCAGGGCCGATATCAATCTCAGTTGTTTTAGGGATATTGGTTTGTTTATGTTCAGGTCCACTGGCTTCAAGAGCGGTTTTTATAACAGCAAGGGTTTCATCCAGTGATTGATGAGTTTGTGAAATCAATGATTCCGAAACTGTTCCTTTTCCCTTCGCAATTGCCGCTTCCAGTTCAGCGGCTGAGTTTTGTAATGAGACCGCGCCAATATTGCCGGCAACTCCCTTCAAAGTGTGGGCACTGCGTACGGCTATTTTCTGCTCACCTGTATCGAGGCTCTGCATAATCCTCTCCAAGGCATCCGACTCTGTCTCCACGAATTTAGCCAGTATTTTACGGTAAATTTTGATGCTGCCTCCCATTCGCGCCATCGTCTTATCAACTTCGAAACCCGGCAGCACCAGCGACGGCTCTTCACCTTTTATCTCTTCAGCTTTTGGCTCTTCAACTTTCTCCGGACGACGTTGTATTTTAGGAGAAACTTCCCGCTCACCCGGCTTAATCCACTGAGCCAATACAGTATACATCTCGCTGGGATCGATGGGTTTGGCAACATGGTCATTCATGCCGGCATCCAGACATCTTTGGCGATCGCTTACCATGGCATTGGCGGTCATGGCTATGATCGGTACTTCATCAAATTGCGGCTCTTTACGAATTTCCCGGGTGGCAGTATAGCCATCCATCACCGGCATCTGCACATCCATCAGCACAGCATCAAACGACATCTCATTGATCTTGTTAACAGCGATCAACCCATTCTCGGCTGTTGTCACTTCAATCTGGGCAAGTTTCAGGAGTTCTGTGGCGACCTGCTGGTTAACTGCGTTATCCTCCACCAGTAAAATATGGGCTCCACGAATGCTTTCTGCCGCCTCAAGTCCAAGGTCGCTTGAATCTCTATGTTTCTTCACTCCTTCGTATCCCAAAGAAACAAGCACACTATCCAGCAGACTCGAGGCTGAAACAGGTTTGGTTAAAAAGCCATCCACATTCTGCGACCCAGACTGTCGGAGCATTTCATCCCGATCATACGCCGTGACCATGATGACCTTCGGCACCATATAAAGAGTTGTGTCTGACTTGATCCGGTGACATGCTTCAATACCATCCATGCCCTGCAGCTTCCAATCCATTAACACCAGCTTAAAGGGAGTACCTGTCTGGTCAGCCTGACGCACCAGGTTCAGTGCCTCCTCACCACTTGCCGCAAGCTCTGCCTCAAAGGTCAGGCTTTCTGCCAGGTGCTGCAGAATTTCCCGGGCCGCAGGACTGTCATCAACGACAAGTACGGAAAGCCCCCGCAAATCCGATTCCGGCAGGAGCAACTTGGGTTCTTCTCCATCCGACAAACCAAAGTTGGCAGTAAAGATGAAAGCACTTCCCTCTCCAACAGTACTTTCAGCCCAAATCTTGCCACCCATCATCTCTGTCAATGTTTTACTGATTGTCAGTCCCAATCCGGTGCCGCCATATTTCCGACTGGTGGAAGCATCAGCCTGGCTGAAAGATCGGAACAACTTACCCATCTGCTCCTTAGTCATACCGATGCCGCTGTCAATGACAGAGAATTGCAGGGTAACCCGATCGTCGGCAAATGCCTCTGGTTCGATTCGAATAATAATTTCACCTTTCTCAGTGAACTTAACAGCGTTGTTGGTCAAATTTACCAGAATTTGACCAAGACGCAGGGAGTCTCCGATCAGTCCATTGGGAACTTCCGGATGGATGTGAATCAGTAGTTCCAATCCCTTTTCTTTGGTTTTGACTGTGATCAGGTGGGCCAGCTGATCCAGTGTATTATCCAGCTGGAAAGGTTCCGCTTCCATTTCCAGCTTGCCCGCCTCGATCTTGGAAAAATCAAGAATATCGTTGATAATACCCAGCAATGAATCGGCGGCGTGATGGATTTTGTTTACATAGTCCTGCTGCTGAGAATTTAAATTGCTCTGTAAAGCAAGATGACTCATGCCGATGATGGCATTCATTGGGGTGCGGATTTCATGGCTCATATTGGCAAGAAAATTGGATTTTGCCTGAGTGGCCTCTTCAGCGGCAAGGTGTGCTTTTTTAATCGCGCTAATCGCTTCCTTCTGTTGAGTAATGTCTCGAAACACCACTACAACACCGGCTATTTTGCCATCTTTATGGATTGGCACACTGCTGTATTGGGCTGGAAAACAGGAACCATCTTTTCGCCAGAGAAATTCATCGTCAATTGTGTAAGTGGTCCCCTGGCGAAGCGTCAGGTTCATTGGGCACTGCTCCTCAGGGTGCGGACTGCCGTCAGAATGACTATGATGAATGATCCCGTGTATTTTTTCACCTATCAGTTCATCCGCCTGGTATCCCAGCAGTTGTATGGCTGCAGGATTGATGAAATTAACCAGACCATCCTCACCGATGCCGAAGATTCCCTCACCAACTGACTCCAGCAGCAGGCGACTGCGCTCTTCTTCCATGTGCAGGGCTTGCTCTATCTCTTTTCTCTCTGTAACATCTTCCTGAATTGAAACAAAATGGGTGATTTCATTCTCCGAATTAGTTATTGGAGAAATAACCGCCGACTGCCAACTCAGTTCACCATTCTTTGCTTTATTGCGAAACTCCCCATGCCACTCTTTACCTGCCAGAAGAGTCTGCCACAGTTCCTTGATAAAACCTGGCGGTCTGTAACCCGCACTCAATATCCTCGGGTTTTCACCGATCGCTTCTTCAAATTCATAACCTGTTGTCTTCGTAAATCCCGGGTTCACATACTCAATAGTTCCCCTCTTGTTGGTAATGACAACCGATAACGGACTGGCTTCAACAGCCATGGAGAGTTTCCTTAATCCCTCTTCCGCTTTCTTCCGTTCAGTGACGTCTCGAACGATTCCTGTAAACAACCGTTCATCTCCGACAAAGGCCTCACTCAGAGACAGCTCCACCGGAAAAACCTCACCATTCTTTCTAAGGGCGAACGAATCTGGAGTTGTTGCTCCAATAGCTCCTGCTTTGCCTGTCCAAAGATCATGACGGATGGAACCGGTTTGCTCATTTCTTACAATCTCAGGCATTAAAAATGATACATTCTTCCCGATCGCTTCCTCCGGTTTATAACCGAAAATGCCTACTGCCGAGGGGCTAAATTCCTGAATGATCCCGTCAGATGATATAACAATGATGGCATCGGCAGCCGTATCAATGATACTCCGCAGGCGTGCGGTTCGCTCTTTAACCCGCATCTCCAGCTCATCACGGGCACGTCTCAAGGTCTTTGTGACCCGCTCGCCCAGGGTGGTGACTAATAGAAGAGCGGCAATGGTGAGCAGCAGGGTGATAACGGTGATGATCAACAGGCTTATAAACAGAGAATTATAGCCTTTCAAGGCCTCATCTGCATCAATCTCTGTGGCGATGCCAAGTCCCAAATGCTCATCCCACATCCAGGCTCCCATAACAGAAACACCACGATAATCCCGATAACCTTCCACATTGATCTTAATTTCGCTATGCTCATGCTCATGACGATGGTCAAAGTGCCTTACCGAATCATCCTTATGTGGCTTAGCCTCCTGGCTGAGCTGGAGCACATCCTGTGCCATTCGGGTCAGAGGCAGTTTGGAACGGTTAACATCAGGCCGGAAGCCTTTCAGCATATTGCCGCCCGGATCACAAATCGAAATTCTCTCATATTCGCTCTCTCTCCCTGTTAGCAATCCGATGTTATGGAGTTGTTGCTTGAATCGACTCTCAGTCAGCAGAACCCCTTCCTTGTTGAGAATATAGCTTTCACCTGATTGGCCAATTCGTCCGGTGCGCATGATCTGCGAGAACCTCCCTGACGGCAGAAGACGTTGGGTCAATACGGCCAGCACAGTTCCATCCGAATCCCTGATCGGTACTGCAAAAAACATGGTCAGCGGCCTTTTTGGAGAATTGTCCAACGATTTCCCAGGAACCTGGATCATGACATCCGAGCAAATAGGTGGGACAAACACAGCCTCACCCTTGAAAGCTTTGGTCAAAAGATCTGGTCTGTGCCAAGCAATGAGATTTTTAGTACCTAAATTGCTATCCCGTTTAGAACCGACGCTGATCTTATCCTTATTGATAATAAAGAAACCGATATCCCCAAATTCATTCTTTCTTTTCTCAAAAAAAGTACGAGCCCGGGACAGCTGCTGTGAGTTCTTGAGCGATTCTTTCTGAGGTGGCACCTTCAGCAGACTTTTGGTAATGGCAACCAATTCCGGATCGCGCCCCAGCTGCAAGAGAAAGTTTTGACGCTCATGAACCCAGAAATCGAGCCTTTCTACTGTGGTGCTGAGGGTTACCTCTAAATCTCCCCGAATGGAACTCAGGACATCCTTTTTGTTCTGATGCAGAGTATACCAGACCAAACCACCTACAAATACGATAATCAGGCCCATTCCTGTCAGTATAATCATCCTGGAGCGGGTTGAGCCGATACAATGCTCTATCTTCTTGTCAGAAAGAAACCGGGGCACTATAACTACCCCTAACAAGATAATAATTGAAATGGTGCTTAGAACCATAAAGGCTATCTTAGGATTCTTCTGTTCATTCGTGGTGACAGCCTCCGTCTTTTTCGTTGTATCATCCGGCAGAATCTTCGTTGAAACCCATGCCTCACGTATAGCCTGTTTTTCTTCCCTCGAAATTGCCAGAAGGCCTTTTCTAAGGATTGAGGCAAGAACCGGTAAATCAATGCGAGTGGCTATATTCAGCAGTGCCAGTTCCGGATCACCCATCTTCACCTCACCGGAAACAACCAAGCCGGTCATCATATGTTCTTGTAACAGGTAGTTAAAAACTGCGAGTTCACCAAAAGCTGCGTCAGCTTTACCGAAACTGACCGCCTTCATACTTTCGAACGTATTCTTAACAGCCAGAATATTAATCCGGGGATAGTCTCTTTTAAGGATTTCCTCATAGAAGAAGCCCTTAGGCACTGAGATCGTTTTGCCAAACAGCTGTTCAATGTTATCGTACGGAGCTGTCTGCCGGCTGAGGATTGTGTTGGGATTATCCATGTAAGGCGGCGTATAAAGCAGGTATTTCTGACGTTCCGGTGTCTTGACGATATTGAGCATCACATCAAGATCGCCCTGCTTCATCATATTGAGGAATTCGTTCCAGGAGGGGCCGGAAACATACTCAACTTCCAAGCCTACCTTGGCAGCCAGCAGATTCATCAAATCGATGGACAAACCTTGGGGTTCACTATCCTTATAAAAATTGAAGGGAGGCCAGTCCATTTCGTTATGGACGCGAATCTTAGGGTGGGTTTGGAGCCACTTACTTTCTATTTTCGTCAGCTTTGCCTTTTTGAACTCCGGCCGTTTTAGAGAGTCGAACACTCCCCCTTTCCCTTGAACCTCTTTATGCTCAGCCTCACTGATCCCAGCAAGCGAGTTTCCTGGAGCGCTTGTATATCCCAAAACTGGATAGAGTAGCAGGAGCCCAACGCAGAGTATAAGTAGACATGAGAAAGAAGTACTGAAAAGGCAGCGCTTTCTAGAGATACATGGAATCATGTTGAGATCTCTTTGATTGAGAAGAATAAGCTATTATATCAAAGAACATTGTAAAAGTGAAACAATCTCGCCTTTACAGATAATTTTCTTCTCAATCAAGATGAGCTCAAATGAACAAGGATTTCCCTAATTGACTTCAGGGTCAGATGATTTTTTCACCATGGGAATTTTGAGGAGTTCAACGCCCTCATCCTTGAGCATCTTCTCCTCCTCATCCGTGGCCACACCACAGATATTTCTCGCCTTACTCACTCCATAATGAATTTTCAGCGACTCTTTGGCGAGGTTATGGCCCACATCTTCGAAGTTCTCCTCAACATATTCTTGAACTTCACGGAGCAGGTTTGCAAATGTCTCCCCGGCCTGTTCGGGGGAGTTGACTAACTGATTCGGGGTAAAGCAGTCGGCTGAAGTACGACGTACAGCGACCGGAGATAATATCTTATCAATGTCATCGCTGCCGCATTGGGGGCAAGCTATGTGATTTTCACGGTTCTGCTGTTCAAATTGAGAGCGATTTTCAAACCATCCCTCAAACTGGCAACCGCAGGTGCATTTCAGGTCATAGACGATCATACATTCATTCAGTAGCAAAATATGGCGATGAACGCAACAGAAACAAGTGGTAGCCATACACAGATACTATGTATGCTGAGAAAAACAGAAGTGTCTTGTCAATGATGGCCTGCCGTATGATGCGTACTCATTCCTCTTGTCTAATCTGTGTTTTCAGCTTAGCTGAAATCTTCAACGCCTCCTTGATCTCCTTTTCTGTCAAAATAAGTTCCCCTAATATTTCCAGCTTCTCCTCGGCACCATGGGAGCCACCATTTGCGGCCAGCGTATGCCAGGCATAGGCTTGAATATAATTCTGATCGACCCCCTGGCCGCCGCAGTACATATCACCAACTGAAAACTGAGCCCCGGTATGGCCCTGGAGTGCCGCCTTTTCCATCCAGAAAAAGACCTTCTTCATGTCGGAAATCGATCTGAGGTTACGATTATAGTGTCTGGCCAATTCATACTGGGCATTGGCATCACCCTTTTTGGCTGCTGCCAATAGAGGATCTTTGGCATGGACCATGCGGGTTCCTCCAGCTACTGAGCAGACAAGCACCAATGAAGCAATAAGCAAATAGACCAATCGACTTTTTCTAATTATAAACATCAAGCATCCCAATTATATTGTTTTACCTGATTACACCTGTTTCTCAGCATAGGGAACAAACCTGGTTTTCTGGTCTGTATGAGTAGAAGTCGTATCAAAGCCGCAGGTTGTGGCATACCACCTAAGCAGCTGAGATTGCTTCGTTTCACTAGCAACGACTATATTTAATTTCCGTTGATAAGCTGACTCCCTTTCCAATTTGCTGAATAAGAGGATAATCAGATTGTTTATCTAAATTCTTCGTTCATATTTCAATATAGGAGCACTTTCATCCAAAATCAAAATCCATTGAAACATTCTTATTCTGGATTCCAGCTCAAACTGTGCTGGAATGACGGATTATTTTTATCAAAGGCAGGTCGATACAACGGCTCCCAATAGAGTTTTAGAGTTTTCATTTTCGTTGCAAATATATCTCGCAAGCTCTCAGGATTGCTTCAGCATTCCCTGCCAATCCAATGTCTCAAATGTTTTGCTCAGCCCATGGTCATCATCAAAAAGGGTAATTGTCGGCTCAACAAAGCAGCTTTTCACTATCGGAACAACAGTATCAGCTGGAGTAACCGTATCAAAACGGCCGATAAAAACCGTTGATTTGATGTCGAGCTTTCTGGCCGGCGGGGAGAACCCCTCAAAGTTCAAGGCCGGAGCAAGAAGAATAAGCTGAGCACATTTTTCTGGATAACGAATAGCAAACTTGAGGGCCATCAGCCCGCCGAAACTGGAACCGATGAGCGTAAGTTTCTCATATGAGGAGCACCGTTTTTCAAGTTTTTCCATTCTTGCAACCAATGAACCCGGATAGTCCTCAATAACCATTGCAGGAAAGTGATTGGCGAACCAGCGCCCCTTATTTCCTTTCGATGATGATTCAAGCCCATGAATGAAAAAGACACCATGTTTTTGTATCAGCTTGGTATCCTCATGGCCATAAGGGGGAGAACAGCAGCATAACACCCTGAGCTCTTCGGTTCCGGTATTGGTCAACTGATGGGGAGTACCCGGCTCAATAATGATCGTGTCTCCCTCCCCGATTGCAAACTCTTCAACACCAAGCTTCATTGTGCCATTACCTGAAAGGATATAATATATTTCCTCAGTGAACTTATGGTTATGGGCCTGGGTTGATTCACCCATCATTATTGTCGCCTCGGCTACACTCTGATGACGAACCGGGTGGTGGTCAGGGTGGGCAAGTTCCCTGATGGTAGAGCCGTCTTTAGTGATATACGGTTCAACATCCTTATAGCGGGTAAGAAAGCGACTACTCATCATCACGCTCTATGTCACGATGGCTTACCTTCAGATCAACATCTAGATCGGGAAATAGCTTACTTATGGTCTCAACCACAGCAACGGAACGGTGTCTGCCACCAGTGCAACCGATAGCCAGTCGCAATTGTTCTTTACCAGCTGAGTGATTCTTCTCCACAACAAAACGCAGAAGCGGTTCCAGTAACTCGACAAACTTCTTACCGTCCGAACTATTAACCACATAGTCGGCCACTTCTTTAACTAGCCCGGTCTTGGGTCTGAGTTCTTCCACCCAATAGGGATTAGGCAGTAATCGAACATCCCAGACCATTTCCGCTTCCGGCATCTCGTTGTATTTAAATCCGAATGAAAAGAGTTCCAGTTTCATAATATCAGGCCACTGTGTATTGAGCTGTTGTCGATGAAAAAAATGCCATTTTGAAATTCAGAGCTGTCACAATCACCCTGCATTTCCACAAGCGCAACTGTTCATTGTGCTATCAGGCTATCCGAATAGTTGTGATTGTGGAAATACAGGACATCTATAACCGTTTATTATTTGATATTTATGATTCGAGGCCTTATCGGCTTACGCCCGGCCACTCTATTATACTGCTCATCAGGATATCCTAAAGCAATAACAGCATAAATCTCTTCTTTATCCTGAATCTTCATGGCTCTTTTCATGGACTTTCTTCTCCGCATAGCCTCAACTACAAAGCCAATCAGGCAACTTCCCAACCCTAACGAATGGGCGGCTAACAAGATATTCTGACTTGCCAGAAGAGCATCTTCTCCGGGGCATGAGGCCGCTTTTCGGACACTCACAAGAATTGCGGCCGTTGCTCCATGGAAAAGACGATCCGTACCATCCGTATCATATTCCTGGAGACCATACTTCACCGTTGCATAATACTTTCGATAGTACTTCGAAAGCACGCCACCGGTGAACGGATCGGACAGCAGCCGGACAATTGGGTTGGCTGCTATTCTGTTGAGGTAACGGTAAAAGTCCGCCGTCAGACTACCAAGAAAGGCAACATCATCTCGTGTCGGTAAAATAGTGAAATTCCATGCCTGTGTATTTGTGCCCGAAGGTGCAGTAGTGCCGATTTTCACGAGATCAGTTAAAAGAGAGAGTTCAACCGGGGTGTCTTTAAAGTTACGGCAGGAACGGCGGGAACGCATCAGTCGTACAAGCTCAGATGTATCATATTGACCGGGTCTTATCGTCTCCATGCTCTCCTGCACATGATCAAGACCCAGTTCAGTCACTATCAGTGAAACCTTGATCGCTTCAGCAGGACAGACCGCCTGGCAGTGACCGCACACCATGCATTTTTCACCAACTACCGATGCCAGCCCATCGATCAAATCTATAGTCCTGTCAGGACAGACAGGAACACAGAGGCCACAGCCGGTGCAAAGTTCTTTGTCGATAATTACTTTTTTCATTTACCGGATACCAGGAAAGTGTGATTAAGCAGACTCGTCACCAATAATCGTACAGACAATTCTTCTCTCAGAGTGCGGACCATCAAAATCACAGAGAAAGATATTCTGCCAGGTGGATAATCCCAATTCCGAATCAATGATGGGAATAGTTTCTGACGGTCCGACCAGTCCAGCTTTCAAGTGAGCATCACCATTGCCATCCTGCTTATCATGAAGCCAGACACCCCTTGGGATCATATCTTTCAACAGGTTAATCACATCGTTCTGGACCGAATCATCCCAATTTTCCTGGATCATGATTGCACTGGTTGCTCCCTGATAATACACATTGACGATTCCATTTTGCACACCGCTTGTTTTCACTACCTCTTTTACAAGACCGGTAATATCCACAAGCTCTTCCCTCTTACCGGTATTGACTCTTATGATCTGCCGCATTGTTCTCCCCTGATACCGATTATATTTGTCCGCCTATCTTCTAACCCCGATTTCTCATGAACAGTTTGAGCGCAACTGGATAACATGTTGATTGTGCGAGATTATTTCTGATCACAGTTAACGGCTAGTTGCTTACAAACTGTTCATGAGAAATACGGGCTAACCGTCATTCCAGCATGTCTTGAGCTGGAATCCATAGTCATATTACTGCAGCCGATTCCGGTTACACCACTGCTGGATGATTCTTGACACGACACCCTTTCAAAAACAATCAAACAGGTTCATCATATTTTTTCAATAAGGTGATACAATAGTTAATATTCCTCTATAAAGATCACCTTGATAAATGAATCCTGTTAACCTCTCAATCTCTTTTCATCATAAACTGCGGGACCTGCTTCACCCAAAATTCCGTGAGCTTGAGACAGTTCATCATCAGATCAATTATCATGGTTCAATAAAAGATGTCATCGAATCGTTGCGTATTCCACACACGGAAGTGGGCAGGTTGGAGGTAAACGGTAAAGAAGTTGGCTTCTCTTACCAGGTCCGGGATAGAGATAAAATTTCGGTTCTGGCACATACGCCGCCTGTCGACCCCTGCGTTGGTGATAGACTGCGGCCAACTCCCCTGCCAAAGATTCGCTTTATCGTTGATGTCAATGTGGCCAAGCTCTGTTCACTGCTGCGCATGGTCGGATTTGATACCCGCTATATCCCGGAAATCGATGATCGATCCCTTGCTGAGATCGGTGCCCGTGAACAACGGATTGTTCTCAGCCGAGACAGAGGACTGCTTAAACGAAAAATCATCATCCATGGGCACCTTGTCCGGGCCCATCTACCAGAGGAGCAACTCAAAGAAATCATCCACTTCTACGGCCTTGAAAAGGACGTACATCCCTTTTCACGCTGTATGAGCTGCAACGCCCTTTTAAAAGGCGTGGAAAAAAGTGAAATTCTCGACAAACTGGAACCACTGACAAAACAATATTACAACACCTTCCAGCTCTGCCTCGGGTGTGGCAAGATATACTGGTCCGGCTCTCATAAACCACTCATGAGTCGTCTGATAACTAAAATTTTAACTGATATACATCCTACGGGATGAATTCGTTAAGATCTTTTTGCTGCCTCTTCTCTTCTTCTGGTTCTACCTCCTTCTTCTCCACCGGCTTATGGTACACCAGGTGGCTGATATCCACCTGGTCCCCGTATTTTTCCTTGATTGCTTTAAGTGCCCGCACTCTCTTTGCGAAGATATGCTCTTCACCAATCACTTCATAGAGGCCGGAACGCTTCAGAGCGTCGGTGATTTTGAACTTGGGACGGGTAATATACAATTCAATGCCCGCTTCTTCCAGCCACTGGGACATATGGGTCAACATTTCTTCACCGGTGGCATCGATCTGATCGACCGCTTCAAGGTCAAGGACAAGAACCTTTAACCGTGGTTTATCGGCTACCGCATTGAGCAATCGTTTTTCCAGATATCCGGCATTGGCAAAATAGAGGTCGCCGTCATATCGAAAAATGGCCAGAGTCGGGCTGGTCTCCATCCCAAAAATGTGAGCATCCCGGTAAACGCCGTCCTCATCCATAGCTACTTCGGCAAAATGGGGACTCATGGTCCGGTAAATATAAAAAGACAGTGATAAGCCGACACCGATAAAAATTCCCCACTCAAGGTGAGGGGCAAAATAGAGGGTGGTCACAAAAACAACAAAGGCAACGAAACCGTCGTGAGGATTGACCCGCCAGGCGTGTTTAAAGGGTTGAAAATGGATCAACCCAATTACGGCCACAATAATCACCGCAGCCAGAGTGGTGACTGGCAAATGATACAGCAATGGAGTCAGGAAGAGTAAGGTTAATCCCACAATCACGCCGGAGACGATTGCGGTAAACCCTGTTTTTGCTCCAGCTTCAAAAGCGACAGCCGTTCGCGAGAAAGAGCCGGAAACGGCATATCCCTGGGAGACACCGGCCACCAGATTGGCCAACCCTTTGCCTACCATTTCCTGGTTAGCTGAGAGATGCTGCCTGGTTTTGGAAGCGACCGCTTTGGCAATTGAAAAAGCCTCGACAAAGCTGAGCAACGCGATAATAAAGGCCGGCATTATGAGTTTTGGTAAATGGTCGTAATTGATTGTCGGCATGACAAAGGCAGGCAGACCTTTATCAATAACACCCACGATCTTGCCGCCATGACCATCAAAATCGGTCATATAGGACACTACGGTGGCAATCACCACAGTCAGCAGGATTCCGGGCAATTTGGGGGCAAACTTCTTAAAAAGAAAAAGGGACAGCAACGAGCCGCCGCCCATGAGGAGCGTTACCATATGGGTCTGGCTTGGAATGGCCTGAATCAACCACCAGATCGTTTCATAGAGATGGTCTCCTGATGGGCTGTCAATACCCAGCATTTTGCCGATCTGCAAACTTGAAATAACGATCGCTGCCGCATTGGTAAAACCGATAACCACCGGGTGGGAAAGAAAATCGACCATCATGCCCAGCCTGAGCAAGCCAAGCACTACCTGGATAATACCTGCAAGAACGGCAAGCATTGCAGCATAGGCAATATACTGTTCGACCGACAGACCAAGTGGAATAAGAGCAGCGGTTGTCATCAGTGAGATAATGGCCACCGGACCATTGTGCAACTGGCGGGATGAGCCAAAAAGAGCGGCCACGATAGGCACCAGAAAAGCACCATACAATCCTATCTGAGGCGGCAATCCGGCTAACTGGGCATAGGCCATGGATTGTGGAATAAGCACCAGGGCCACAGTAATACCGGCTATAATATCCGCCTTGAGAACCTCGGGATTTTTCAGCTCAAAAATCCAGTCGAGAAAAGGAACAAAACGGCTTCCGGCATCCCGAAGCAACTGAACAAGATACTCATTCATTGTTCTTCTCTCCTGAACTCTTTTCTTTGCTTAAAAGTCCTTCTATAAAGATGTCAATATAGCTGGTGGTGAGTGTGGCCGCTGTTTCCGCTTTGACTGTTTTGAGTTTCCCTGAAAGAGACAGGGAACAGATTCCGTGCAGTCCGGCCCAGAGAATATGTGCCGTCCGCTCTGCCTCTTGCCGGTTTGAAAAAAGTGGAACCAGACTTGTGGTTACCAGCATAAAAGGTTTATCTATTTTCTGCTGCAGCCAATTTGGCAGAGAAGAACCTTCGGGTAATCGATGTTCAAACAGTGTGTTCCAGAGATGATACCGCTCCCGACTGAATGTCACATAGCTTCTGGCGAGCTTCTGTAAATCAGCTTTGGGTGGCCCGCCCCCTGCTACCGCTGATTGAAGCTGGGAATACAGGTCATCAAGGGTTAAACCGTTAATGGTTAGAATCACATCATCGAGGTTCTTAAACACATTATAGATCGTTCCAATGGAACAACCGATCCGCCCGGCAATTTTACGGATACTGAGTCCCTGCAACCCTTCGAGGTTAATGATATAGCGGGCCTCTTCAATGATAGCCTCTTTTGTTTTCTCACGGTCGATATTTGGTCCCCGTGCCATCCTTTCCGCTCCTGATTGAAATAAAGAATTTGGTCTTTTATCTACTTTCCCCGATTATTCGACATATTAGAAAGGGAGTCAGCTCATCAACGGAAATCAAACTCCGTCGTTGCGAGTAAAACGAAGCAATCTCAATCGGCTAGCTGAGATTGCCTCGACTGCGGCTTTGCTGCGACTTCAACTGATACATGCCCAAGAACCACCTTTCTTGCCTCTTCTGAGAATTATGGGAAAACAGGTTTTTTTGAACTGATTGGAGGACGCGCAAAACAGCCATTTTGCAGAAACCGGAATCCATTCATACAATACCTTTTGGGTCACCAGCTCTTTGTTTCATTACACTGGTGCTACAGACTTTGGATTCCAGCGAAATCCTTGCTGGAATGATGAGCTGTCTTGTTTGCTCTCCATGCAAACCTGAATATTTCCCAGTAGAAACCATTACTGTTCCTCTGATTACATCCTTTTGTTTAAAAAAGAAAGAAAAAACTTGAACACTGTTCACAAACATGCTACGGTCTAATTATGAACAGTGTTCATTAATTCTTTCGCGCTCAATATGAACACTGTTCACACAAACAAACTTAACACAGGGAGGTTATCATGAAAAAATTATCACTTTTTCTACTTTTTATTGTTCTTTCTTTTCTTGTTTTCATCTCACCATTTCATTCAGTAAAGGCAGCAGGTCTACTGACACCGGCTGATGGAAGCACTCCTGCGCTAAAGATCAGAGAACACCATGTGAATGTGGTCGTGGAAGACGGTTATGCGATCACCACAGTTGACCAGGTCTTTCACAACCCCAACTCATCTGATATGGAAGCCATCTACTCTTTTCCTGTTCCTGAAAAAGGAACCATCTCCCAATTCACCATGTGGATCGACGGCAAACCGATTCATGGCGAAGTCCTGGAAAAACAGAAGGCCCGGGATGTCTATGAAAAACAAAAATCTTCAGGCAATGATGCCGGACTGGCTGAAAAAGATGGCTACAAGACTTTTGAGATCAGCGTCTTTCCGGTACGAGGAGGTCAAAACACCAAAATCCGCCTCGCCTATATTCAGCCTGCCCATGTAGATTCTGGAGTGGGCCGCTACGTGTATCCCTTGGAAGAAGGTGGTGTTGATGAGCAGAAACTCTCTTTCTGGACAGCCCAGGAGAAGGTCAGCCATGATTTCAGTTTCAACTTAACACTTCGTCCATCCTATCCGATCGACAAGATCCTGCTGCCTAAACACCCCCAGGCTAAGATCACCAAACAGGGCAATGACTGGCTGGTTCATATCGGTAACAACCCGGTACAAACCATACAGCCGCAGCAAAAAATGGAACAACAGCAGCTCCAACAGCTCCAGCAGCCGGGTGCCCCAAAAGCAATCAATGCCATGGTCAACAATCAACAACGGCCTAATGAAGAAATCCAACAGAACATTCCCGGAAAGGGCGGGTCCGTATTCAGGTTGGACCAGGATATCGTCCTCTATTATCGTCATGCGGCCAACCTGCCCGGCAGTGTGGATCTGGTGACGTATAAGCCGGACAGCAATAAACGTGGAACCTTTATGCTGACAATTACCCCCGGTATGGACCTGAAACCGATCACGGAAGGAAGAGACTGGGTTTTTGTCCTGGATATTTCCGGATCTATGCAGGGGAAATACCAGACATTGGCAGAGGGTGTCAGCCGTGCCCTGACCCGTATGTCCCCTAAAGAGCGATTTAGAATTGTCCTGTTTAACTCCGCTTCGAAAGAGTTGACCAATGGATATGTTCAGGCAACCAGGGAGAACGTCGGTCACTATATCCAGAAGGTGAAATCGATTACACCGGGCAGCGGTACCAACCTCTACAATGGACTGCGACTTGGTTTAAACAGTATTGATCGGGACAGAACTTCAAGCATCATCCTGGTAACCGACGGGGTGGCCAATGTGGGTGAAACGGACCAGCGCAAGTTCATTGAACTGTTAAAGAAAAAAGACATTCGGCTGTTCACCTTTATCATGGGGAATTCGGCCAACCGACCCCTTCTAAATTCATTAACAGATGTTTCAAATGGGTTTGCCGTAAACGTTTCCAACAGCGATGAAATTGTCGGCCAGATCCTGCTGGCTCAATCAAAGGTAAACCACGAGGCCCTGCATGGTGTCAAACTCGATATCAGCGGCGTCAAGGTCTCTGATGTAACACCCGATACCATCGGCAGCCTCTACCGCGGCCAGCAACTGATCCTTTTCGGCCATTATTTTAAAGGTGGTGAGGCGGAAATTCACCTGAAGGGTAAAATTTCAGGTGAGAAAAAAGTATATCGTACCCGGTTTGCATTTCCGGATAAATCTGCTGCCAATCCAGAAATTGAACGTCTGTGGGCCTATGCCTCTATCGAAAAGGCCATGCAGGAAATGGACAACTTCGGTGAACAGGCAGATCTCAAGCAAGCCGTTACCGATCTTGGAGTGGAATATGGTCTGGTTACCGACTACACCTCCATGCTGGTGGTCAGAGACACCGTGTTTCAGCAATTGGGTACTGATCGCAAGAACAGAAAACGGCTTGAACGGGAATTTGCAGCGCAGAAACAGCGTACAACACAAACCGCGCATACAAGCAACCGCGTTGACAACACCACCCCCATGTTCAAGCATAACCGCCCCTCTACCCGCGGCAGCGGATCAGGAGCAATAGACGGCTGGATGCTGCTGCTTCTTACCCCTGCGCTGTTAACTGCCGTTTATCGAAGAAGCAACAAGGGCAAATAGAACCATGAAACAACTCCTCCAACAACTCAGCCATGGTGCCTGCCGGGTACCATGGCTGTCAAGCCTGCTGACACTTCTTTTTGCGGGAATATATATTATTTATGGACCTGCTCCTGCGACCCTGGTCTATGATCGGGCGGCAATTTCAAATGGGGAACTCTGGCGGCTATTAAGCGGTCATCTTGTTCACTGCGACCTTAATCATCTCCTGCTCAACTGCACCGCCTTTTTTATCCTGGCTGCCCTTATCGAGCACCAATCCCGAAAGTTAATCCCAACGACTCTATTCGGGATAGTCAGTGTGAGCCTTTACCTGTGGATATTTGAAGCCCAGCTCACCCACTACTGCGGTCTTTCGGGCATACTTAACACCTTATTAGTCGTTGCCCTTGCTGATCGTTACAAAAGAACAAAAAATCTCATTTTTCCGCTCACCCTTGCAGCAGCGTTTGTGAAAATCTGCTGGGAGATAACAACTGCGGAAGCCATCTTTTCTTCTACGCTCTGGCAATCTGTACCCGCTTCTCATGCGGCTGGATATGCCGGAGGAGTTCTGCTACTTGTAATTTATCGATTCCGTCCCTATTATTTCCTTCACAACTGTTTTGCCTTTTCTTATAGTGCGGACAAATCAGCCCGACTTTACTTTGAAGAAAAAAATGACAGAACGAAAAATCATCTCCTTCCAGGAACGATACCAAACCGGAAAAACTCCCTGGGAACTCGACCGGGTTGACAGTAACCTGGTCACCATGATCACTCAGGCAGGGATTAAGCCGTGTAAAGCACTCGATATCGGCTGTGGTACCGGCGACAATGCTATCTGGTTGGCACAAAACGGTTTTGAAGTAACCGGATGTGACGGTTCCGACCTGGCCATTGCCAAGGCCATTGAAAAATCGAGCCAAGCCGGAGTCGAATGCTCCTTTTATCAGGCCAATTTTCTCCAGGAAAAGAGCACGACTCCGATTTATTCCCTGCTCTTTGACCGGGGTTGTTTTCACTGTTTTTCAGAAGTGGATCAAAGAAGGCAATATGTTGAGAACTGTTTCTCGCTCCTTAAGAAAGGTGGGTTGTGGATATCGCTTATGGGGAACAGTGATGAGGAACGACAGGAGGAAGGACCACCTCAGATGAGCTGTCTGGAAATCGCCACCTTCGTTGAACCCTGTTTTGAGATTTTGCTGCTGGAATCGGGTGTCTTTGATTCCAGGCTTCAAACACCTCCCAGGGCCTGGCTGGGCCTATTCAAAAAAAGATGAGGTTGTTACCTCCTCCATCATAGAGCCAACCTGATTTCAATCCAAGCGTAAAACAGGATGTTGGTATTGAGCTGTTTGAGCTATTTATTCCATCTCTTTTTTCAACCGATCGATAATCCTTATCGACTTTGGTACCGGGTAGTGGAAGTTGGAACGCCGTAACATTCCCCTGGAATCAATAATGACAACCCATGGAGTCCCCCTGGTCTCATAACGACGCATAATCGGCGATGACTTCCCTTCCCAACCGTTCTGGCCCATGGGGATAGAGAGATTATACCTTTTGGCAACTACTTTAAGCGAATCAAAATCATTGGTGGAAAAACCTTCAAAGGTGGTCTGAATGGCCACCGCGGCAACCTTATCATCATTTTGGTAATGATCAATAATCTCCCGCAACGCGGGAAAACCATACTGATGGCAACCGGGTCACCATTTTTGAAAAAAGTAGAGGTAGACAATCTTTCCTTTATAATCATCCACATCCAGGCTCTTTTTTCCTTTGGGTAGATTAATCCATTGAGTATCACCCCAGGAGGGGGCCTCGACATCATTTTTGAACGTTTTAGCGTCTGCCTTTTGCGGCTGGACAGTCAGCAAGAGACAGAAAATGAGGAGTGTAAGAAATGTAATTCGACGAAGATGCATTTTCATTTTTCCTTTGTCACTTATGAGCTGAATCAGTAAGCAGTTACAATTAAGTTCTCTTCTTATATAAAAAGAAATGGAGAAAAGATCATCGTATGAATATAAGAGTGAAAGAAAAGTTATTCAATCTCTTACCACTAATGATTCTCAGCCTGGACGATAAAAGAAGTATTGTCAGCTTGGCTGGATACCGCAAGAATTATGGGTTATGGCTTAAAAATGTCTCAAAAAAAATATTTACAAATTTATCCCCTGTCATCCAACATGTAATAATCCTTGAGCAAAGACTAACCAGGTGAATTTATACACCTCATGTTAAGCTGAGCTATCTGGATATCGGATTGAATGCAATTGCTCTTCATTTAACCTTCATCTTACCTTATTAAGCAGATATTTTGCGCCAGTATATCCAAACAGCTACCGGTTATTGTACACAATGTAGCACAAGCCATCACTTGATGGCAGGAAATAGTTACGAACATGGCCAGAAACTCTTCAAGCAAATTGAGAAAAGCGGAACGATTGAACTGGCAAGCTCCCGGAGCAGACAAAATCCGCAACTGAAAACCGAATACCTCTTCGGCAAGGCGCGGGGAAAGATGTTTGGTGTGCTGGAGTGTGAGGATGGCTACGGAAACATCACCTACATCTATGCTTTTTCAGGGCAATACAATGGCCTCTGGCTTGTAAACGGCTGGGTTGGACCCCTTTTTAATGTGGACGAGTGGCTGAAGACAAACTATTTGACCGAAAAGGAGATTAAACGACTCACCTGTCAAATAGAGGACAACAGACAATCCACTGAAACCGCTACTCTTAAAACAATACGCAGACAACTCTCCCGAGAGTTAATGAAAGAGCTCCATGCTCTCTATACAATCCCAAATTTTTCAGGTGAAACAACAACTCTCTCACACCTTTTTCCCCAAGGCAACATTCCGACCGGAACAGGTGACTGCTGCGGCCCGAAGCTGCTGAACCATGCCGCGAAAAATAACCTGCGGCCTCTCTCCATGGCCGAGTTTTATATCGGCAAGGAAAACCGCTCATTAACAAAACAGCATGGGGCTTTTTATCCAGCCTGCACTGAGAAGTGCCAACCCCTTTTAGGCTTCATGCTCTGCGGAATCGGGGGATAACATGAAAACTGCTGATTCTCATATCTCCACCATTCACCAAGATTCTTCTATTGTTGTTGTAGAGAAACCAGGCGGATTACTGGCAGTACCTGGCAGGGGCCCGGACAAGCAGGACTGCGTTGTCAGCAGGGTAAAAAAGCTAATCCCCGACATGATTGCCCAGCCTGCCGTTCATCGGCTGGATATGGCTACCTCCGGCCTGATGGTACTGGCGGTTGACCAAAAGAGCCACTCAAATTTGAGCCGCCAGTTTGAGCAGCGGCAGGTGGAAAAGAAGTACATTGCTCTACTGGGTGGCCTTATTGAAGAGAACAGCGGCAAAATCGAACTTTCCTTTCGGCTCGACCCGGACAACAGACCGTACCAAGTCTATGATCCGGAACACGGTAAGCTTGGGATCACCCTCTGGAGAAAACTTGGAGTGGAACATGGCCTGACACGTGTTGAGTTCAGCCCAATTACAGGGCGCACCCATCAACTCCGGGTCCATTCGGCCCACAAACTCGGATTGAACACCCCCATCGTTGGTGACAGTCTCTATGGTAAAGGACAGGAAGGTGACAGAATGCTGCTTCATAGCTGCCTGCTCACTTTCACACACCCAATGACCGGCAGGAAGATGCGCTTCACTTCAGCTCCACCCTTTTAATTTGCCTACCTGTTCCTGCATCTCTTCACTTATCGGGGGCTGCTGAATTCATTAGAAAAGAACTTCAATTCTGGTATACTGGCCCCATGAAAATGACCTACCGTTTTTCCGACATCATCGATCTTGAATATTTCATCCAACAGGATCAGCATGAGCTTACAAAAGAAAAACGAAAGACGATAAAAAAACGTGATCGACAGATCTTCCTTGATGAATTTGAGGAGAATGGGCAAAACAGCCAAAATGAAGACCGGCGCAGTCTCATTTGGCTCTGGCTGCAAAAAAGGCGTGAAAAGGAAGAAAAAAAACTGAGAGGCCACCTGCCCGGTGCTCTTGCAGACGATGCCTTTCGAATCACACGCTTGATTTTCGGCCTGGCCGGCCTGCTTCTTGGGGTCTCGTTAGCCTTTTCTCTGCTCAACTACACCGGAGAGAAGCCGGTAAATGTATTTATTTACCTCACCTTCATTATCCTTACCCAGCTCGTCCTGCTGATCATTATTCCAATCTCTTTTTTTCTTAAAAAACGGAGTGCAAAACCGGGACTACTGGCCTCACTGTCGGCCAACCTGGTTATCCGGCTCTATCAAAAAGGGATTAAGCGTATCACCGCAGGATTATCTGGTACAAGACGCAGAGTCATAGAACAGCTGTTTGGTCAGATCTCACAAAAACAAACGACATACGGATCCCTGTTTCTCTGGCCTTTCTTTCTGCTTTTTCAGCTCTTTGGTATCTGTTTTAACATCGGTGTCCTGTTGACTTCTCTTTTGCTGATCACCATCTCCGATATCGGTTTTGGCTGGCAATCGACCATTCAGTTCAGTTCTCAGACCGTTCATCAACTGGTCCGCTATCTGGCTGTTCCATGGACGTGGCTGCTGAAATCCGGATATTACCCGTCATTTAACGAGATTGAGGGCAGCAGAATCATCTTAAAAGAGGGTATTTATTCACTCTCCACCGCCCATCTCACCTCCTGGTGGCCTTTCTTAATCCTCTGCGTTATCGTCTATGGCCTGCTCCCCCGGGTCGGCCTTATGATTATCGGCATATGGCAGACAAATCGCTGTTTACACCGGCTTCATTTTAAACAGAGTAGTTTCTCCTCGATTATTCGAAGAATGACCACACCTATTGTCAACAGCTCTGGTTTACCTGACCATGGCGGGCCTGATGCTCAAAAAATTGCTCGAACCAGGCACAAACAAAAAAACTCCTCATCTTTTAACCGACCAGCATTGGTTCTTATCCCTGATGATTTGTATAGTGACTGCGACAAGGAAGTCCTCGGTCAGCTCCTATTGAATAACCTGGGGATCCAGGTCGAGGAGACCCAACGAATCGACAATGATTATATGGCCGAACAGCAGCTCATAGCAGATCTTGGCTCCAGCATGGCTGGCTCAAACAGAATGATCCTCATATTGGCAGAAGGCTGGATGGCACCCATAGAAGATTTTCTCTCTTTTATTCGGCAACTGCGTCAAACCATTGAACCGAAGACACCTCTATTGGTTGGTCTTATAGGCAGACCGACAAGAGAAAACCCCTTTGGCCCGGTCAGACTGATGGATTTTCAAATCTGGCAAAACAAAATTGACTCCCTTGGTGATCCTTATCTCTCCCTTGAACCCATTATCGATATTCAACAGGAGAAACTATGATTCCGGAATTTGCAATTATTGGTCATCCCAATGAAGGAAAATCGTCTGTACTCTCTACACTGGCAGAAGACGACAGTGTCCGGATCAGCCCATACCCCGGAGAAACCACCGAATGCCGCACCTTTCCTGTTAAAATCGACAACCGGGAAATCCTGAACTTTATCGATACTCCCGGGTTCCAGAACCCGCGAAGAATGCTTGCCGAATTGATCAAACTCGAAGAGCAGGATACTCACAAAGATATTTTCCAGACATTTATTCAAACTTTTCATAACACACCTGAACTTAAAGATGATTGCGAGTTGCTCACTCCAGTCGTTCGGGGTGCCGGAATAATCTATGTGGTCGACGGCTCCCGCCCGTTGAGAAATGTCGACAAAGCGGAAATGGAAGTCCTGAGAATGACGGGAAGACCGAGAATGGCCATTCTTAACTGCAAAGACAGAGAAGAAGAGTACCTGCAGGATTGGCGGGATGCGTTTCGGAAAAATTTCAACTCAAACAGACTGTTCAACGCTCACAGGGCAACCTATGCCGAGCGAATACTACTTCTTGAAGCACTTAAAAATATTGATCAGGAATGGCACGGAACACTCAACAAGGTGATTCTTGCCTTCAAACAGGATTGGGAAGCCCGTAACGACCAGACAACCAATACGATCATCGACCTGCTTGAAGAGTGTATCGGCTTTAAATTGGTACAGAAACTACGGGAGAATGATGTTGAGAGTACGATAAAAAAGAAGATGTTTACAAAATACACCGATGCTATCACCAAAAAGGAACGTATCGCTCATGAACAGATCCGTACACTGTTCAAACACAACATTTTTGATATCGAACTGCCAAGCCACTCCATCCTGCACCAGGAACTTTTCTCGAAAAAGACCTGGCATTTTCTTGGACTCAGACGACGGCAGATGCTGGCGCTGGGTGCAATCAGCGGAGCGGCTGCCGGGGTACTCATCGACATGGCCACTCTCGGTTCCAGTTTCGGCCTTTTCGGCTCAGTTGGTGGCGTTTTGGGAGCCACCGGCGCCTTCATGAGCTCCAGGCATTTCTCCGCAGGTACTAAAGTTATGGGAATAGAGATCGGCAAGCAAAAGTTACAAATGGGACCCAATGAGTCGATCCAGTTCCTTTTCATACTTCTGGATCGTTTCTTTCTTTTTTACTCTCACATTATCAACTGGGCTCACGGGCGCCGAGATCATGAGTCAGCAGAGAGCTTTTCCCGTGAATTATCTCCCGCAGGAGAAGGGCAGACAAAAAAATGGTCACATGACGAATTGAAAATCTGCTATCAATTTTTCAAGGCGGCCCAAAATGGCAATGGTGATAAGATGCTGGCTGCAAAAGAGAAATTCAAACCGCTGATCAAGAAGACCTTGATGGCATTATCCACCAATTGAGCCTGGCCTGAGTATTTCATGAAACAGGTTATCAAAACGGAAAGACATCCAATCAAGTTGTGGCTTGATGATATTGAGGCAGAAGCGCTTCAGCAGGCCAGAAACCTGGCCAACCTGCCTTTCATCTTCAAACATGTGGCTATCATGCCGGATGCCCATATGGGATATGGCATGCCCATCGGTGGAGTGATGGCTTCGGAGAAGATGGTAATCCCAAATGCGGTCGGTGTGGATATTGGTTGCGGTATGTGTGCCGTCCAAACATCGCTTCAGCATATCGACACGGACAAGCTTAAAACAATTATGGCCGGCATTCGAAACGCCATCCCGTTAGGCTTCAAACACCATAAGAAGCGTCAAAATGACTGTTATATGCCCCATATCAAGGGAGCTCCTCCTCTCTCAGATCTTCCTATCGTAAGCAGAGAATATACAAACGCCCTCTCCCAGGTTGGCACACTTGGCGGCGGTAACCATTTTATTGAAATCCAGCGAAGTGATAACGGTTTTCTCTGGCTGATGATCCATTCAGGCAGCCGTAATCTGGGCTACCGGGTGGCAAATCATTACAATAAGCTGGCCATCCAACTCAATAGTAAGTGGAAGTCGAAGGTACCTAAAAAATTTCAACTGGCCTACCTACCGATAAACTCAAAAGAAGGCCGGACTTATCTTGCGGAAATGAGCTACTGCGTTGAGTTTGCCCGCTGCAACCGCAAGCTGATGATGCAGCGGCTCCAAGACATGATCCATTCGCTGATGGGCAATGTCCACTTCGATCCAATGATCCATGTGGCCCATAATTATGCCGCTGAAGAAGAACACTTTCATAAAAGAGTCATGGTCCACCGTAAAGGGGCCACCAGGGCTTTTAAAGGTGAAATCGGCATCATCCCCGGCTCTCAAGGGACTACCAGTTACATCGTTTGCGGCAAGGGCAACAGGGATTCGTTCATGTCCTGCTCTCATGGTGCAGGACGAAAAATGGGGCGCAAACAGGCCCAACGAACCCTCTCCCTGCAGGATGAAATCCGCAAACTCAACAACCAGGGTATCATCCATTCTGTCCGATCAAAAAAAAGCCTTGATGAAGCTGCTGGCGCCTACAAGGATATTCACACCGTTATCAACAATCAGTTGGATCTAATCGAGGTTGTGGAAACACTCCATCCACTCGCAGTCGTCAAAGGTTGATACCGCTATTGTAAAACATGACTCATTGAAGTGTAAAACGGTAACGCGGACAAACACCCTGTCATCACGGTTTTCAACGAATATACCCGCTGTCGGTACCGGTTTTCGCCATTGTAATAATTTGGAACTCGCACACGGAAAAACAGCACATCAGGATTTATCATAACCAATTCTTGGACATTTTTTTAAGCGTCCGCTATAATCTTATGAAATGCATGATTGCCGAAGAAACAGCAACACGTAAAACACGTGACTCTACCATATAGCAAAGCCTGGAACCCATATTGCGACGGACAGCTCTAATCGCCAGAAACATTGGCGACATTGTCCGGTTGCGACAAAACCGCTGCACAACAATACTACAGCTCCGTTTTCATGGTCGAACAGAGAAGAGTCGTTAGCATCATCAGCCTGGTCATCTTCATTATTTTCAGCATCATCCTTTATCTGGGACTTGTCCGTCATAACCGTATTGCCGCTCAAGCTATAGAGCTGGCAGATGAGAACATCGACACCACAATAAACCTGGTTGAAAAATTCTCTTTTGCACCCTACACGGCCCGAATCATCAGTATGCTTGGCAGTTCTCCCGGCGCGGTACAGGCATTCGCCGAACAAGACAAACAGCAGCTCTACAAATTGGTTCGGAAAAGATTCCAATCATTGCTGAAAGAAAGTCAATATTTTAACGGTATGACATTTTACCTTCCCGATGGATCATGTTTTTTACAGCTCAGCAGGCAAAATCCAACTCTGGACGCAGAACACTCCCATGAAACCTGTAGAATTACCAAACTAAATAACGCTCAAACATCAGGCTACGAGATCATCGCAGACGGCCCGATGTTTAAGGTTGTCCAGCCTGTTTTTTTTCAGGATACCTATATCGGCTCTTTTGAGCTTTTGGTTCATATCCACCAAATCATCGATGTTCTTCAGAAGCAGATCAAACAACCGGTCACTTCTTTCTTTCTTGACAGTGAATGGCAAAACTACAAAAAGGGTGCACAAGCTCAACGTATTTATTTTGGCAAAAACGTCCTCATCACTCATAACCAACCGATATATCAAAAGCTGCCCAGTGACTTTAAACTTGAGCTGGACAACCAGCAGATAACCATTAACGACCAGATATTTATTGCCCATACCCATAAGACATTTAACAATTTTCAAGGTAAACACATAGGCGGTCTCCTGCTTCTTCAGGACATATCCAATGCCGTTCAGCAAAAAAACAGTTTTATCATCAAAGTGGTCTTGGCTGCCGCTTTCCTGTATATCCTCTCATTCTTTATCATCTATCTCTATTTTCAGCGAATCATCTCGAGTGTTGTCAAAAAGGGAAAAGAGAAAGAAGAATCAGAAAAACGGGCTGTAAACGAATCTTTATATTTACAGTCGATCCTTAATTCTTCTGTGGATACCGCCATCTGTGCGACAGACAGTAAGCTTCGGATCAACTATTTCAACCCGGAAGCAGAACGCATTTTTAATATGCCGGCTAAGCAAGTAATGGGAAAAACAGTCATTGATATCCATAAATCCATCGGCCTTGGAAAAACAACCCGGTTCCACGAAGTTATGCACATGGTCAAGGAACTTGGCTCCCATCATTTTATTCTAAAACCGGGTGGAAAACTGAACCGTATTATAGACACCCGCATCTCTGCAATTTTCAACCAAGAAAAACAATTCTCGGGCTACATTCTCCTGGGGCATGATGTAACCGAAAAAATGAAAATTGAGGCGGAACATAAACTGCTGAAGGAACAAGTAATAAAATCCCAGAAAATGGAGTCGCTGGGACTGATGGTCGGAGGCGTGGCCCATGATCTCAACAATATCCTTTTGGGAGTCATTGCTTACCCGGAAATCCTACTTAAAGAAATCCCCCCACAATCAGAGCTTTATGAACCAATAAAAAACATCCGAGACTCCGGAAAAAGAGCCGCAGCCATTGTGGCTGACCTCCTCACCCTAGCCAGAGGGATCGCTGCACCCAAAGAACCACGCAATTTAAATGCGCTCATTATCGATTATGTCAATTCTGCCGAAGGAAAAACACTGCTTAACCGCTTCCAAAATGTTCAATGCAAACTTGATCTTGATAATGACCTGCTGAATACTGTCTGCTCAGATGTCCACATCAGAAAAGTGATGATGAATCTGATTATCAATGGTCTTGAAGCCATAGTCGATCAGGGTACTGTAACGATTAAGACACAAAACCTGTATGTTGATACGCCTGTTGTTCAGAACCAACTCCTTGAAAAAGGCGAATATGTTGCAGTCTCCGTCAGTGATACCGGTCACGGAATTGATGACGAGGATATTGAACGGATTTTTGAGCCGTTTTACACAAACAAAGTACTCGGCAAAAGCGGTACAGGGCTTGGTCTTGCCGTTGTCTGGGGCACTATTGCAGAACATAACGGTATCATCAATGTTGACAGCGATACAAGCGGCACGACCTTTACCTTTTACCTTCCCGCAACCCGTGATCAACTCGAGTTGATCCCTGACAACTCCAAAGTCGATGATCTATACGGAAATGGTGAATCGATACTGGTCATTGACGATGAAATACAGCAGTTGGATATCTGCTCCAAAATGTTGACCCATCTCGGCTACTCAGTCAAAACAGCTGCTTCAGGCGAAGAAGCCGTTGAACATTGTAAACGACACACCGTCGACCTGCTGATTCTGGACATGATCATGCCACCCGGAATAAGCGGTAGAGAAACCTATGAACAGATCATTTCCATTCATCCCGGACAAAAAGCGCTTATCTGCAGCGGTTTTTCCGAAACTGCTGATGTCAAAAGAGTTCAGGAACTCGGAGCAGGACAACTGATAAAAAAACCGTACCTGCTGCGAGACCTTGGTTTTTCAGTCAAACAGATACTTGAGAGCTAACCCAAATCTCTCATGAACAGTTTGAGCGCAACTCGATAATATGTTGATTGTGCCAGGTTATTTTTGATCACAGTTGACGACTGGTTGCATACAAACTGTTCACCTAAGGCGAGGCGATACGGCCACTTCTACTTCGTCTCTATGCCTGTAAGCATAGGCAACTATAGCTTACAGGCATGTTCCTCGTATAAGCAGCCGTCTCACATCGTGAGAAATACGGGCTAATTGGTATAATAAACAGTGGGGCAGATAAAACGATGGATAAGCCCACCCTGAAGACCATCTCTCGGCACTCCTGCCGGATCATCCTTTCACAAGGGGCATCATCGGAATGATTCCGTTAGAACACGCTTTATCTACATGATGTAAAAGAACATAACAGGGTTATGAAAAAAATATTCTTTCCTCTTCTGCTTGTTTTCTTTTCTATCTGGCTCATTTACGATGATATCCCCTATCTCTGGATGTTTTCACATGAAAAGGAAATCATCCAGACACAGGGTGTCGTCACAAAGAAATATAAAAAAGGACGTTCCCAGATCCGAGGTGGATCCGCCATGGATTACCTCATTGAGATACAAGGTATCAACGGCAACTGTTCTGGAACAAGCAAAATTTCAAAGAAAAAATACGAAAAAATCAGGCTGAACGATGAGATAAAAATCCGTCGATATAAAGAAAACTGTCTGGCAAATTTCGATATTCGGATGTATGCCCCACCAACGATCCACTTTTTCAGCTCGGGCTTGATCCTCTTCTTGAGCCTCTTCTATCTGCTCAATGGTGTTCGCCAGGTTTTAAGAGATAAAAACAAGGCTGCCCAAAAGAGTTAGGACCCAGCCGGATTGTTCATGGGTAGAGGCGGCTGCAGATGCGTGAAGAAAGCCTATACGCTATAGTTGGCTGTACGCATTAGTGTAGCGACAGGACAGGTGCGGTTGTGTCTGCTCTCCTGAAGGGTGAACCCTTTTTTTAAAAAAAAAGTGATTCAAAAACAGACTTTGTAATATGACAATTTTAAAAACGAGCGCTAGCTTATTGACATGTAGGACAATAATAGGTGTTTTGAAAAACGTTCAAGGATAATCCGGGCTAAGGGGCCAATCGCTCAACAGTCCAGTCATCTTCTGTCCGGCTATATAAAAAGCGGTCATGAAGCCTGTTTCGACCTCCCTGCCAAAACTCAAACTCCACCGGACTGACTCGATAGCCACCCCAGAACGACGGCAGTTCAACCTTTCCCTCACCCAGTTTTCTCTTGAACGTATCAAATTTATTCATCAGAAACGAACGTGAAGAGACCACCGAAGACTGATCCGATATCCAGGCAGCAATCTGCGATTCTTTAGGGCGGGAGAGAAAGTATTTTACCGAATCGGCTGTGGATATTTTACTTGCCGTGCCGCTGATTAAAACCTGACGTTCCAGCTCCAACCAGACAAAGAGTAAGCTGACCCTAGTGTTGCCCTCAATCTCTTTGGCTTTTCGACTTTTGTAATTGGTAAAAAAAACAAAACCGTTATCATCAAAGTACTTCAATAGGACAGTCCGCTGACTCGGCTGTCCATTTTTATCGACCGTGGCCAGAATCATCGCAGTCGGGTCGGCAATATCCGTATCCTTTGCCTGCATCAGCCAACTACTGAACTGATTAACAGGGTTCTCTTTCAGATCTTCTCTGTTCAGACCGCCTCGCAAATAATCACGACGGAAGTGGCTTATTTCCACAATACTCTCCAGAAGTTTTTGGTAACAGAGTTGTTATGTACGTTTTTACTCAAGCGGTGTCAACTTTAATCACTGGTGCTTCGCCTGTCATGTCCTATTTGGGAGTATTTGATACAATAGCTGATAAATCCAGTCACTGAACACTCCCATTTTGCCGACAAATTCAGTATACTGTTTCTGTTCATTCACAACTGATCTTTACAGTATCAAAGGAGACAGTCATGTTTCAATTTGCCAGACCCAAGTCGTTTGTATTTCTTTTCGTAGTGTGTGCCCTGCTCATTCTTCGTGTCGATACGGTTCTTTCCGGCAACTTCGACACCTTTGACAGTCGCGGCGGCAGAATAATGTACACGGCCTACAATATCTGGCTCTGGCCCGCTCAGAGCATGAACTGCTTGAATTACAAAGGTGGTAAATCATTCATCCCGGCCGGCAGTGAAGTACGGGGAGTACGGGTCATTGATCCGGCTTCTGGTGACGACTCTATTGATGAGATGGATGGAGAAGGCATCCGTTTCTACCTCCCACAGGCCAGGAAAACCTATTTTATTGAATATCAACCCAGGTATCATACGTTTAACAGTGTCTACAAATTTGAAAAATTGATGTTTTCCATGGTTCCACTGAGTGAACGTCTTGTGAGCTTTAACGAACTTGAAAGACAGGCCATCCAACAGGGTGTTGTTGTCCGGGGGATGAGCAAAGAGGCGGTTATGACCTGTTATGGTCGACCGGACGAACGCTACACCCGGGAACTGGAAGAAAATGAGTGGGTCTACCATATAAACAGAGGCACCAAATTGAAAATCTTCTTTGTCCACGATCCTCATACCAACCGGATCCAGGTCAGTCATATTGACGAAATATTCCGAGGCGGTCGAACCAATATGCTCAGCTATCCCGAGTCCAACCTGGTCAATTTCTCACAGCCCCCCCCCTGTTGCACCGCCCTCAGTCGTTTCACCGCAACCAAACCAGAACTTTGGGCCCGCACAACCGGTTGGAGTGCAACAAAAATTACAGATACTTAAAAGCCTCTATGAGCAAGGTCTGATCGATGCCAAGGAATATGAACGTAAGAAAAAGGAAATATTAGGTGGAATGTAACTTTTTGGTTTTCTGATAATCCCTAATTCTCAGCCTTGACGGTAAAAGAGGTGTTGTCAGTTAGGCTGGCGCATTTCAAGGATCACCGATTCTTGCTGAAAATGTGTCTAAAGACAAAGAAATGTAGAAAAATATTTGTATTTGACCACAATTCTCCGGGCCTTTACACCTTTGCTTGAAGGCCCCTGAAATATGGTAACAACTTCCGGAAAGCCTGAGCTGTCACCTTTTTCCTGTTGATGTTATCACAAGCCTTCTTGAGTCAGGCTGCAGCAGAATCCTGTAACAGTGTCAGTTCCCTATGCAGCCCTAACAGAACCCTACCAACTCTGAAGAAATGATCCTTTTCATTCATCCTCCCATAGCGAAAAACTGTGAACCGCCTGGAGGAATTCCACGACTGGTTGGAGCACTCCGTGGGCATGGCTTTGACTGCTGTGTAATTGACTGTTCACACGGCGGCCTTAACTACCTGATAAACCGTAAACTGGAAGCAAAAGACACCTGGTCCAGAAGGGCAGTAAAGAACCGGGAGCAAAACAGAAAAGCACTTAGCAGCTGGCAGACCTACACGAACAGAGACCGCTATCACCGAAACGTTACCGATATTAACCGGCTTCTCGAACTCCATGGTAATCCTGATCAACTCAACCTTACCCTGGCAAATTTCAACGACCAGCGCCTTTCACCACTTAACAGCAGTGACCTGCTCCATAGTGCCGAAAACTACCGGGACAATATTTTTTATCCCTATTTTTCAAGGTGTCTTAAAGAGATTATAGACGATAAGCAGCCAAAAGAAATCGGACTGTCTCTCAACTATTTGAGCCAGGCCTTAACCACTTTTGCCATGATCGGCTTTATCCGGGACCAGTTCCCAACAATATCTCTTATTCTTGGCGGTGGTCTGATTACGACGTGGTTGCGCAGCCCAAACTGGAACAATCAATTTTCCGGACTAATTGATCACTTGATCGCAGGGCCGGGTGAAAAAAAGCTTCTGAAACTATTGGGCTGTAAAAAACAGATAAACTATTTTGCGCCGGATTATTCAGACTTTACTTCCACTACCTACTTTTCTCCCGGCTTTATCCTTCCCTATGCGGCTTCAAGTGGATGTTTCTGGAACAGATGCTCGTTCTGCCCGGAAAAAGCCGAAGGAAATCCCTACGCAGGAATACCGGTCAAGCAAGTAATGGACGATCTGGATCATCTTGTTAAAATGACCAGGCCAGCTCTTATCCATTTTCTTGACAATGCTATTCCCATCCCTACCCTGGACCGACTCATACAACAACCAAAGATGGAAAACTGGTATGGCTTTGTTCGGTTTAACAGACGATTTGAAGATCTGGATTATTGCCTGGCTCTAAAAGCTTCCGGATGTGTGATGCTCAAACTTGGTTTAGAGTCGGGGGATCAGTCTGTCCTGGACAGACTGGATAAAGGGATCAATCTGGAGGTTGTTTCTAAATCACTTTTGAATCTGAAAAAAGCGGGGATCGCCACCTATGTCTATCTTCTCTTCGGCACACCTGCCGAATCACTCGCTGAAGCGAGAAAGACCCTGGATTTTGTAGTCAGTCACCATGACTGCATTACCTATCTCAACCTGGCTATCTTCAATATGCCAATCGGCAGTCTTGAGGCTGCCGATCTACGAACAAGGCCATTTGATAGTGGTGACCTCTCTCTCTATTGCGACTTTACTCACCCAGACGGCTTCGACCGTAAGCGGGTCCGGCTTTTTCTCGACCGTGAGCTGAAACGCCAACCACAAATAGCTGCTATTCTGCGGCGTGATCCACCCTTTTACACATCCAACCATGCTCCATTTTTTCATTTCAAAAATGGAAGCTAAATATACCTAAGCTATTTAATTCTACGGCCATCCCTGTTTTAAGAACTAGTCTCCTCCAGGTTGTCAAACTGCTCCTACAGCCGAAAGCTTGAAGTTGCGTACAGATGAGCTATGCCACTTTATTTAAGGATTGTTTCTGCCAGTTGAGAAAGTTGAACACACACTTTGTTTTTCGTTTCAATCCGCTCTTTTTTGCAATACAGGATTCCTTTGGCAATAGGTTCAAAAGCGGCTCCCGGTTCCCGCCGTTTAAGGTAGAAGTTTGCCAGATTCAAGAAACGGGCTTCTCTATTCTGAAAAGCAGAGGCAACAATCTTTCCTATTTTTTCAACGAGCTGGGTGCGCATCGCCTCTTGCACTTCTATTTCTGTCGGTAGTTCCAAAGGCTTATACTTGATCCCGGCTTCACTCACTTCATCCTGGAATTCACTGGTATTTTCTATAGTGGCATCAAGGTTTTTAACATAGGATATGGCTCCTTTATCTATATCAAAAATACGGAAACTGACCTTGGCAAACCCTGTCATTCGTGCCAACCCTTTCCTGTATTTAACAAATTGAGGTTTACCTTTACTTATCATCCTGGGAGGCTTGGCCGGCCATGTTGAAGTGTTCGGTCCATAAAGCTGTTCCATCTGTCTATATGCCGGATTAGGAACACTCTGGCCGCCCATATACACTTTTGCCGTTGCTTGACGCTCATCAATATTCTTTTCAACTTTAAACAGTGACACATTTCCGGTTACCATCAGGTCAAGCCCCAGAAGATCTGCTGTTTTCCTATCTTTTGTTTTCACCTCCTGGATGACTTCATCAATATTCTCTCTTTCAAGTATATTAATGCCATAGGGAAGCACATTGTAAAGATGGCTAATAAGAGTGTCTGAAAACTGCTTTCCGGCATCCGGTGCATGATTAGGTGAAGCAAAACTGCCAACGGCAATATTAGAGACCATCGCTTTATCAACATGATCTGTCAAGTTAGTGTGCAGCCTGAAAATACCTGAATCAACATCATCCAGCTTTTTTGCCTTTTCAATCAGCAGGAACCCTTTGAAAGGAGCATTATTTTTTGTCTCTTTCAACGCCTGTTTATAATAGTATCCGGCAACCCCTTCTTTGATTGTGACAGGCAAATGCCTTGGTGAAAAAGGGACTGGAGACAAAGATTCAAGCTGTTTGAGTGCCAAGATTGCCCTGGCAGAATTTCCATTGACAAAAAGTGTGTTAACTTCTTTGAACTTCTTCACCAATTGTCCAAGCTGCCTGTCAAGGTTTCTCAGGCTTCTATTTTTCTCATCGACCGCAAGTCCTCTTTTAACGAATTGAGCCGCTCCATCAAAGTCATAGTGGGAAATGGAAATTTTCGCCTTCTGCTCAAACTCCAGAACTTTTTTTCCTGCCAATTCCTTTTTTCTCTTTTGAGCAATTTCTGCTTTCAGTTGGCTTAATTCCTGCTGATAACGATTGTATCTCTGTGACAGCCGTTGCTGATCACCCTGGTACGGAATAGCTTGTGAAAGGATCGCCATAGCCCCTTCAAGACGTTTTAAAGGCTCATTGCTTTTATCCGTGTAGGCATTTTCAGCCTTTAGCAGATACTCAACTGTGAGTTGCTTCCGGGCCTTGGTCAATTTGGCCTCAATCTGCTTTTTAATATTTCTGTCCTGGGTTTTTTGAAGAGCAAGCGTATATGAGTTAATAGCCTGTATGTAATCCCGGGCTGCCAGATGTTTATCACCCAGTCTGGCACCCTGTGGAGGTACACAACCAAATAATAACAAAGCTGATAGAAGAAAAAAGACAAAACAGTTTCTCATAGGAAACTCCTTAAAATTATGCCCAGATTATGCCGCAAGGAAATAGACCGAATAGTGGATCACTCTATCCCTTTTTACACTATATTTTTATCAAGGCAATGGTTTACACGGCAGGGCATTAATTTTTTGTATTATAGCCAAGACGAATGAGTCCTGGGAAGGGATCGCTTTCCTCGTTGCTTTACTGCTGGAGTAGGTTAAGACTATATTTCTGGTATACACCTTATAATATGGATAAGTGATGTTTGTTGTTTTATAACCTGTTTTTCCACCAAAATTAACTTGGGTGCATCCAGCCCCACATGATTGGCCATACTGCTGGACTACGTTTTGGGCCTCTGCTGCGGTCGAATAGACAGTCATAAGGATATTGACGTTCCTTCTTCCCCCTGAAGCTCCCCAGCTCTTTGAATAGGTTGTTGAGGCACCTGACTGCCTGGAGCACTGTTTCATGGATTGTGCGTTGGTGCCTAACTGAGCGGAGGTGGGGAGTACCGAGCACATCTCGTTAAAAGAGCATTGGGTGGTTTTACCTTTGGTGGTGCCTCCCGTTCCAGAACCGGCGGAAGCTGGTCCGCCGGTGTTTGTTCCATCCTGAGTACCACTTGCACCACCAGGTGCTCCACCCTGAGTGCCAGACCCTGTATTACCAGTAACACCAAGTGTTCCGCCTTGAGTGCCTTGTCCACCACCAGTGTTTATTCCTGTATTTGTCCCTACAGGAGGTGGCAGAGGAGGTCCTAAAGTAGATGGCATCCCACTTCCGCCAATCTGTCCTTGATTATATTTTGATGATTGTGGAGATACAGAGCCTCCTCCCATGCTGCCACTTGTTTCGGTTCTATCTTTCCCAGTGGCTTGTTGTTGCTGGAATTTCTTGCTGGCGGGTTCTGCCTTGGCAATAACTGTCGGGTTGGTTGTAATTCCCATTCCCGGATCTTGTAAAGGATCATATCCCTCGGGCTTGATAGCTTGCTCTTTTTTCTTTTTTTGAGCGTTAATGATGGCATCAAGGTGGCTTTGCCAGGCGCCTTCCTGACCAGATGTGAGCGCATTGCTTTTTTCCTTGCCGCTCATATTGGCCCATTCTTTCAATGTGTCGCTGGGTGTGGAGCTAGTGTCAGTTATTTTGGTTTCCGGTTGAGCCGCGTTAAGCTTCGCCTCCTGTTCAGCTTTTTTCTCTGCTTCTTCTTCTGCCTTCAGTTCAGCGGCCAGCTTTTCAGAATCTCTTTTCAGCTTTTCTTCTGCGGCTTTTAGGGCTGCTTTCAGTTCTAAGAGCTGTTTCTCCTCTTCTTTTATGTTTACTAAGAAACCAAGAATCGGCTTCCTTCTCTGACTTGAATTGTTGTGTGCGAGTTTGAGCGCTTCTCTAATGTTCATACCTTCTGGAAGTTTCCATCTCTTGCTTTGTATTGCGTTGAGGAGTAACACTTGAAGGTCAGAATTTTCTAGAGTTTCTATGTGTTTATTATATTCAGCTCTATCATCTGCTTTCCAGAACTGTGGATTAGATAGTAATAGATCTTTGTTTTCGATAAATCTCGTTGTTGCCGTATCGATTGATTTCGCGCCGGGAATCCTCTCGATGAACTCCCGGGTTAAACCGTATCCAACAAAAAAAGAAGCAATGCCAGTTGCTGTAAGAGGACACTTTGCGGCCAATGCTCCAAAGACTTTATATCCTCCCCACACAGTGCCTGCCAGCGTGGCACTGTCAGTTACAAGAGCTTTCTCATCACCAGTTTTAGAATAATCGTTAAAAATATCATATACCTGGCAGCCGAGAAGGATGAGCCCTCCTACTCCAAGAGTTGTATTAATTGCCCCTTTATGTTGTTGAGAAGTAATCCTGAATGATTTGCCTTTTTGCAGCGTCAAAGAGCCATCTCCGAACACGCCCCCTTTAGCTCCAGTCACCTGCCCACCTTTTGGTGCAATTTTTATCCTCCCAGTGGAATTTTCCTTTTTTAACTTTTGAGCAGCTTCAATTAAGTCACCGCTCTCTCGACCAACCGACTCGATCGTATAGTCAATCCCTTTCAATTCGGCTTTGATCTGCTTTGGTGATTTTCCTTTATCAAGACCATCTTTTATGATATTGACTGCTTTCTGAAGCCGCCCCGGTACCTTTCCTCCATGGGCCTCCACCCGGGTCTTTACATGCTTGGTATGTCCCTTCTCTATTTCATAGAAACGCGAATAATCACCCTTCCCGAGAGCCAGATTTTTTGCTTTCTGGGTTATGCTTACTCCCTGTGGATCTTTGAACATGTAATCTTTTGGACCAAAAATGACTTGTTCTGGTTCGGGAAAAGCCTCAAGGCTTTTAGGGTCAATAGCCTCGATACCTTGTTGATGTCCAACTTGAGAAGGTGTCGAGTTGCTGCCAAACGTCTTCTTGCCGCCAGCAGCTTTATAATAGGATTTATGTAAAACCGGCTCTAATTCACCTGCGGATATTGGTTTTCCATTGACTTCAACAGTGACATCCCAGTCCATTTTAACTCGTATCTTCCCCGAAGATGGTTTCGGATTCGTTAATTCTGTAAAGGTCACTTTTTCAGGAGAAACGTTATACTTTTTTGCAAAGAGCTTTTTGATGTTGCTGCGAGTATTACGTTTTATCGTTTTGCTTGTTTTATTTATATGTTGTCGTAATGATTCAGCCTTTGGCGTATTAACTCTATTGAGCATATCTTTGGCAACCGGATCACCATTCAACTCACCAAAGGTTTTTAACACCTCCTGATAGTTGCCCTTATTCACTGCATTCCTGTAATTCTTGATCTTGGTTATTGCCTGCTGTTTTTGAGTTGTCCAGTTTTGTGAACACAGTGCGGAAGCTGGTATGAACACAATACAACAGCCCAAAAACGAGAAAAGAATAGTATGGAAAAATGATCTCATGATGAACCTGCTAAAATAAAAGAAGATCGACACTATCTAAACAGCCTTTCCGCCTCCTCCTGAAGATCTTGTTCCCGCTCAGCAATCATTTGGTCAAGCTTGTGACCGTTTTTTTCAAACGATTCTTTTACGATAAGAGCACTTTGTTTCAAGAGAGAAGGTATCGTCTCCAGTGTTTTTTTTCCAAGGGGAGTTGAGTAAAAACGGATGAGTTCTGTCAGCTCATCTTCAGTATACATTTTTGTGTAGAGGTTAATAATATCCGGCTTCAGCTGATTCCAAGCAACATAGGTCTTGGTGTATGTTTGTATTATATCATGGTATTTTTTTAGCTGAGGCTCACTTTCAAGGTAGATATACATAATGGCCGAGACAGTACTATCGAGTTGTTTTGGAACACCGGTTAGCAGAAGTAGCTGCTCCGCTTTTTGTTGGTGGGACCCCTTATCCGCATGAGCTGAAAAGACTGGTTGAAGGAATGAAGCCGAAAAGAAAACAAACAAAAAGACTCTGATAGTTGTCATGAGACACCTCTAAATAAGTCGCGTGAGTAAAAGAAAAGGTATTGTCTTTTATTTATCTGCAAAAATGCCTTAACCTACTTTTATTGTGGTTGTTGTTTATGATAATTATCTGTCGCATCCTCGTTCGTTGATGTTGCGGGAGGATTAATCAACTCATAGCAATCCTTATAAAACTTATAGCTTTCATAGGCTGTTTGAGCCCCCGGTTCATCGCCTCTACCACGTGACATAAAATAATTTAACCGGTTATAGGCCTCTATATATTGTTTATAGGCTTGCTGTGCATTCTTGGCACATTCAAGTTCACCAACATTCGCAACACTCGTATCCATCTCGTCTATTTTTTTATCATCTTCAATAGGTTTTGATGTGCTGCCAACACCTCCGCCTGTATAATCCGATGGCTGTTCATAGACTGCCTGTTGTTTTTTCTCAGGGTCCTTCCTGCTGTCTGGAAAAAGCTGTTTCTGATACTTCTTAACAAGATCATCAGTTTTCCCTGTTGATTGTACTTCAGAGGGAACCCCCATACCTGTGTCATTGAGAGGATTATATCCTTTTTCTTGTACAGGTTTATCGATATCATCATTTCCTGGACATAGGTTTCGATATTCATCCGTTTCAAAAAGACCTACAGCCATCATGTATGGCCATGTCCTTGGAAAGGTTTTGAATTCATGCGGCTGGGGTTCGCGGCCAAGAACCGCCTGGAAAGCATCTCGATAGGCTTCAAAACCACCTTTTGTATATTCCCTGGATTGAAAGAGACGAACTACCAAATCCTTTCTGGAGAGTCCATTTTGCAGCTCTTGAACCAGCTTTGCCACTTCACCCTGACTTGGGTCCCTTTCCAGAATGCTTTGAATCATGGAATAGACAAATGCACGATCGGTCCCGCACGGTACACCTCTGATATTCTTTGCCGCTTGTGGATGATCTGATATCCGGGTGATATCTCCGAGAGGATGTTTGTTGCCTGCTGGTGTGTCGGGAACTGATGAACCAGACAGGACCAGAACCGGTCGTTTATCTGCATCCTTATATTCCCTGGAATAGAATCCGTATGAAGATTCCGGTAAATTTTTGTTCAAATTTCCTGCAACTTTTAATACCAACCCGTTATTGGCTGTTCCTGCCAGCCACTGTTTGACCAGCTGAGTGATATCAACTTCAATGTGCTTGTTTGTTGCCGATCCAGGCTTAAAGTTTGCAGATTGATACGGGCTGAAAGAGGGCTGGGCAACCCAGCTGATCTCACCGGCAGCGGCTGGTTTCTCTGTCTGCCCTGAATGGTAGGTGCCGCTTCCTTCCCGCCATGTGGAGCTGACCGCATGGATCCCGATAGCAAGGGAACCATTGCCTCCAGTATGATTGTGAAAGAGTTTCAAAGTTGCCTTGTTAACGTCCTTGGAATCAACGCCTGTAAGATCAAACTTCAGGTAGGCCCTTTTTTCTCCACCGGTGGGATGCCATCCGGTCTCAAGAATAGTGTGTTTCCCCCAATTGGCCTTGTTCCAGTTTCGGTAGGAATAGGCATACACATAGGCGTCAGCAATAGGCTTTACGCGACCATCGTTACTGCTGCCAGTGTTGTTAACATTTACAGTTGTTCCTCCACTTGATAGATTGACAGGAGTATCTGGAATGACAGTAGTATTGACTACTGATTTTATATTTGCAGGATCGATGGTGGTTGTTGTCAGATTGCATGACTTATCCAACGAGGCCTGCATACCTGCCTTGACCATCAATGGAGCATCATCTCCATTCTTGCATTCAAACCGAACTACCCCCTCGGAAACAGAGACCGTGGTCTTGCCTGTGGCCTGATCATAGGCCGTCTCAAACGCTGTTCCTTCAACAGCAGCTACAGAGTTGAATGTCTCGACGGCATACTTTCCTTTTTTTTTGCCTTTAAATAATGACCAGATTCTCCCAAACAGTAGATAGATACCCGACCTTTTGTTCTTTTTGAATTTCTTGACAATTCTGATCTCTGTATTGGGTCTTATGATAATTGTAGTATCAATACCATCAGAGTTGAGCTTTATTTTCGCAGTTTGTCCCCTTTGTGTTTTATAATTTCTCCCAAAGCTTACAGAGTCTCCTTTTGTTAACAATCTGTTAGCAGTCACATCAAATATCATCCCATTTGGGTTCATCACTTTTCGTGCTAGAGCATTAGCAAGTTCAATATGACGGTTTTTCACCTCATCCCAGTGCTCTCGGGGCATAGAATAGGACAATTTTTCCGAAACAACAGATATATAATAGCCTGAAACGGAGAACTCACTTACTCCACCAAATCTGCATCGATTCCTGTTTCTGTCCCATGCTCTAAAGTTCAAATATCCGTTTTTAAACCTACTGTAACAAGGTCCTTCAAAAGAATAATCTCCCCACAATGGCCTGCAGTCTGGATATCTACATTGAGTACATCCCGCTGTAATTTTTTCAAATGTATTGCTGTTGAATGATTGAGTCGAACTGATACGAACGGATAATTTGAGTGGTATATCTTTATCAACTTTGGTTTTGCTTAGGTAGATTGCTGAAAAAGATATTTTGTCAGGCGTTGAGAGATCTTTGTTTTCTTTTTCCTCTAGACCAAGTGCCTCCACTTCGAATGTATTAAGAGTCCAAGACTTCTTAAAAGAACTAACACTGGTTATAGTACCTGCAATTTCCGCACGTACACCCGATACAACAGCTAATAAAAAGCAGATCGGAACAAATATCAGAAAGAATGAAAAACGGCCAAGAGATAACCTGTAAGGTTCAACGGTGGTATGAATGTACGTTCTTTTTCTCTCATCCATTGCTTCACCTCTCTGCAGAGTTTTTATTACATTCTGGCCACTTAGAGTAGTAATTATCGATCAAGCATTATCTTCAAATCCAGCTGGTTCAATGTCACCTGAACCGGTTCAATTCTAAATCCAGGAAACTTACGGTTAGCCAACTCATCGGCAATATTTGTTGCCTTCCCGCTGTAATCGATAGCAAGCTCAGCAGAACCGGCAAGAAAGCTTCGCTGGTGGAGCGCTTTTACCCCCTGCATCTCTTTACTGAGGAAGTTCTTTACAGCCATAAGATGACGATAGGAAACAAGGCCGGTTATTTTCAACGTCACCATACGCTGACGACCATAGGTTTCACCACGCCATTTTTGCAGGATTTCCGTTATGAGCGGTTTGGTTATTTTTCTCGCAGCTGATTCGATAGCTAGCGTCCCGCCCTGCATTTCATCTAAATGGGCTTTGCTTGCCCTGCCGCTTTTGGCTGAAAGGATACGGGCATCATCACTTCTAACGGCCCGCACCTGGACAACACCTTGAAGTGACTGCATCTGGGTGTTCAGTATTCTTCCGCCCGCATTTTTAGAAAATGCCTTTCCGGTAATAACAATTTGGGCTCCCGCATTAAGCCCGGCTAGTGCCGCCTCCTGAGAATTACCTGTCAGCATGCGAAGAGCCTGATCTTTGCTGATATTGGCTTTAACAGTTTGCGGATCAACAACATCAAACCCGGCTTGAACAAACTGTTCTATCATGGTCGATTCTGCCTGCCCAATTGTTTCCCATGCTGTAGTGCCAAACATCCCTGCCACCTTCTCTTCTATAACGAACATGACTTTCGGCTTTTCAGCAAGCACATGGAGAACACCAATAGCCTTCAAATCACTCATCAGATTTGCTCTGCCAACTTCTGCCCGAATGAGAACCCGGTAGAGCGCCCCATCAGCTCTCTCTGAAAGGATTGAGTAGCGTCTGATATAGCCGCTGGTCTGGGACAGTATCTTATCATGAATAATCCGGTAACGGGCTGTCAGCGTATCCGAAGTCACAACGGTGCCAACTGCCTGCTCGACAGCCTTGCGCAGGGCATCATCAAGAGCCTTCTCACGGGCAGCAGCCTGATTGTTGTTGATTATCGCACTGACTCCTTCCGCCTTGACAAACTCAATATTTGCCGCCTGGGCAATCTGAGACAACCCGGAGAAAACTAAAATAACAAGGCAAAAGACAAGAACTGCACGGTCTATTTGGTGGAATGTAAATGAGTTTTTCATAGTTCAATGTTTTTTAGTTAAATTAACACACGCCAAAAAATCCATAAGCCTTTATAATTTATCCTTTTTTAGGTCGTTTATTCAATGATCCCGTTTATTTCTGATAATTGACCCGCATGGTTCCAGTTGCTCCTGCGGAGAGTTTCCATTGTTGGCGCTTCTTGCCGGCAACAACATCGGTTATCTCCATTTCGGCTGAGTTGTATGGCGACAACTTATGCTTTTTCTGCATTTCAGGATCGCCAATGTTCAGTGCTTTTATCGTCAGTGTGTTGGGTCCAAGATTGAGATAGAGAGTCATGGACTGCCAAGCTTTTCTCAGTGTCAGATTACTTCTTATTACTTTACCGTTTAATGAGATTGTTACACGATCAAGGTCTTCAACACTGTGGTCCCGAACTCTCAACTGTGTTGGCGTTTTATTTACAGTGACACCAGTCAATCCTCCCTGGTTATTAGGTTTATTTGTGCTACCACCTGCTCCCCCCGTACTTGAGCCTGCCGGCTGTTGATGGGGTGGTTTGACAACACCTTGACCAATGATTCCCGTTGTGTATGTACCAGGTTGTACAGTAGGTGTTTCTCCTCCACCAATCGAACCACCAGTATTTCCAGAAAGACTACTGGTGGGACTCTGGTTTATGTATGTATTGACAAGCTGTCCCACTCTATTATTAGCTGGATCAGGACCGGGCAGATTCATTCCCGGATCGTCACCTGGATCGTAACCTCCTCCGTCACTACCAGTACTCCTTTTTTTACAGCCACCTTTCTTCTTTTTGACGTGTATAGTCACACTACTGGAAAATGTATTTCCAAATGAAGGAGATCTTGGCTCAGGATCCTGGGCTGAACATTCTCTGGAATAGGTTCCCGGTTTATTCGGTATGTCCCCACATGTAGCACTGACGTACCGGGGCCACCCTGGCAGATGTTGTTGACCATAATCTATATAAGCAAATCTGAACTCAAACGATGGTTTTTTCCCACTGCATTCCACAATGGTTACATTCCGAGGCGCTGCCAGGTAACCCACCAATTCAACAGCTCCTGTGGCTGGCGGAGTTACCGGAGGGGTTACCGGAGGGGTAACAGGTGGCGTAACTGGTGGAGTGACTGGTGGAGTGACTGGTGGCGTCACAGGTGTACTTCCACCGGTGGATGGCGGAGCCGGCGGTTTTTTGAGCGCCATGCATGCTTTTGCAAGTTCGGGCAGATCAGAACTACCTTTAAATGCAAATGCAGCACTGATGTAATTGCTCTCCACTTCCTGGAAATCCTTATTTGGTAATGTTATCTTGTCGCATTGAGGTTTTTCGCTGAGAATAGGTTTTAACTTATCCAGAAGATCTTTATACATACGTTTGGCATTTTCATATTTAATAGAACTCTTGTTTGCAGAATGCCAGTTACTGATAAAATTAATATCACCCTCAACCATCAACTTCCCTAGACAATCTTCTGGTGCATTTGTCCCCCAGGAAATAACTTTTGAAATCTTTTTCTTTTTTTCTTTTTCCAGGTTAGTAATTCCACTCTTTAACTTTTTGAGGGTTGTTTTAAATTTCGGCAAATCTTTATTAAAACCATCAAGAGAATCTATAATAATTTTTTGGTTCTTCTTTGCCCGCTGATACCTCAATTTCGGTGAAAGTTTCTCAGAAGTCGGGTCAGCGGGATCTGAGAGAAATGCGGAATCATATGCTTTCTTTAAGTCGACCATGGATTCCTTTGAGGTGTTAAAATCTTTTTGTAATTGTATCAAGAGAAGTCCTGCTTCACCATAGAGTTCATTAATTCTGACAGCATCCGATTTACCGGTCGCTGCAGTACAGTTTATGGCAAGTTTTTTTGCTTCATCGAGCAATTTGATCATCTTCTCCGCATTTTCTTTTGACTCCTTTGACAAATCACTGAGTATTTCAATATCAATCTCAGCTTCTTTGCAGGCCTTTTTTGCTTTTTTCAGGGAGGACACATCTTTATTGAGTTTCTTAAATGTATCTCTAATTTTTGTAAGCGTATTATCTAACGTCTTCTTCTCTTTCTCTGCTTTCTTATGAGTCTTTGCTATTTCTTTTCGCAGGTTCCGGATGTCGTTTAAATCATCATCACATTGTTTTTTGGCTTGTTTGGGAGTAATTGGCTTACCGCTTCCAGGCGGCGCTTTGGGAGGCTTTGGCGGATTAAGCTGCTGGGCCACTTGATTTTGGCTATTGGCATATCCAGGTGCAAGCTGCTGTGCGCTTGGTGGTTTCCTTGAATTGTACGCAGATATCAAGCCACATATTATTGCAGCTACTGCAAGCGGTATTGCAATTGTCGTTGTTGCAATAGTCATAGCCCCTATGGTTATTGTTCCAAAACCCCAAAATATTTGTGCAGCAGCCGCCCCTCCTGCAGCCAAACCCAGCAAAATTGCCAACATCCCCCAACCGTCTGCAATAAGCCCCAATGGGTCAGAATATCTGATCGGGTTCCAGTCGGCATATCTGTACGGACTGACAGAACCAGCCAGAGTGAAAGGGTCCATGGAAGTAAAGACACCGCTCGTTGGATCATATAAACGGGCGCGGTTATGGTACAAACCGATATCAGCATCATATTCTCGCGCCCTATAGGTGAAAGGATTGACAACCTTTTCCTGCTCACCAAATTTTTCACCATATGCACGATAATTATAACGATTGACCAACCTTCCTTTTCCATCGAACAGACCAATGATATTGCCTCGCCCGTCGGTGGCATAATAATAGGCTTTCCCATCACGGAACATGGTCAAAGGCTGATCAATTCCGGGACCAAAAACATATTGAGCAATAATCTTTCCTTGGGCATCCGTTTCCGACGTGAGATCAAACCCGTCATAGTTGAAATTCCGCACGTGTTGGCTGTTATTTTTAGCAACTCTTCTACCCAACCCATCATACCCATAGTTTCCCAGGAGTTTTTTTTCACTGTTGGCTCCGGTTACTTCGGTCGCTTCAGTCATCTGACCCAAACCATTATATGTATAATCGATGCGTTGAAAGGTACTCCTGTTTGACTTCTTCTTCAGTGATCCGTTTTTATTATAGGTATAGGAGAAAAATTGGTCTTCCAACAATTGGCCGGCATTGTTATAGAGGGTTTTATCTTCCTGCCCACCAATGAGTCGGTTACCCGTTCTTGTGAAATGAAACTTCTCTGTGAAACCATCCAAATAGTGCGCTGAAATCAGCCGTGATCGGTTGTCATAGGTGTAGGTTGTTGTCTCTCCCAGGTGGTTTTTAACTTGAGAAATATTATTGCTGTTGTCATAGGTATAACCATGTCCCATGATAACGTTTGCTGAGTTACCGTTTGCGTCGTTCTTACTGAAGAAACTCTTAATAAGCCTGCCGGCACTGTCGTAGAGTAGCTGTTGCTGGATGTTGTTCGGGAATTTTCTTGCCGTCAGTAAGCCATCTTCATTATAAACAAACTTGATTGAGCCGGTTTTCGAATTGACTATTTCAATCAGTCTTTTTGCATAGTCATAATGATAAAAAGTTTTGGTGCCTGAAGAGTCTTCCATGCTGGCCCGATTACCCGACTGATCATAAGTATATCGATGATAAAAACCGGAGTTTCGTTCTTTTACTACCACCGGCAGATTGTTTTTATATTGAATCGAATAGTCTCTCTCTTTATTTTTTATGCGAATAACATTTCCCGCACCATCATACTCATAATACAGGAGGGTCCCATTGGAGAATTCAATCCTGACAGGTCGTCCCCAGTTGTCATACGAGGTATCAACTTTCCTTCCATCTTCTTTTATTTGAGTGACTAATCCCAATCCGTCATAAACAAACTGCATATTTCGACCGGGAGGAATATGGGCAGAGGTTCTGTTGCCATGAGTGTCATATCCATATTGGATTCTGTAGCCTTCCTCTCCTTCAACATCAGTGATATTGTCCTGTTGATTGTACTTAAATCCGGTTGTGTTGATTACATCACCTTTGACAGAGACAACCCGACCGGATGTATCGTAACCTATTTTTTTAATTCTCCATGCGGGATCAGCTATACTTATCACCTGACCCTGGCTGTTGTGCGAAAAGAGTGATTTAAACCCCAGAGGGTCCATTTGGGATAACAGATATCCATCTTTATCATATGTAAATTGGTATGTTCTACCGCTAGGATAGGTGACGGATTCGAGCAGCCCTTTTCTGTTGTTTTTAAAAGAGTATTTTCTGCTCTTTGGATCGGAAAGTTCAGATAGCTTTCCAGCCTTATCGTAGGAAAACATCCACACTTCACCTTGTTCATCTGTCAGGGTATGGATACGGTTTGTCTTGCCATAATATGTAAGAATGGTTTTTCCACCAAGAGCGTTGGTTCTTTCAACAAGGCGTCCAAATTGGTCATAAGTAGTTTCTTCTCTGTTCCCTAAGGCATCAGTTGTACTAGCCGGATACCCTTTTTCATCAAAACGCTGAATGAAGGATACTCCATCAGTCTGAACAGTATGTTCCCGCCATCCATCGAAGATGTGAATAATCTTGTTTCCACGTGAATCAGTGACAGTTGTTTGAGATTTGCCAGGTTTTTGTTTATCAACCTGGTATAGATATCTGCTGTGTTGCTTCTCAGGGCCTTCCTGCTCAATCAACCGATCTTTTTTAGTGTCATAGGCCATCTTTATTACACCAATCCCTGGGCGACTCCATGACACAAGATTATGTGAGTTGTCATATGTGAAAGAATCGGTTGTTCCATCCGGTTTCTTCACCGAAATTAAATGATCTCTTAGATCATATGTGTAATGCCATTCTTCACCATTGTGATCGACAATTGACTTGATCTTGTTCTTCTTATTGTAAGTAAATTTCAGTTCCTTACGCCTTGAGTCAATGATACTGTCAATCAAGGCTCCTTTCCTGTTTACAGTGAGAATATTACCGTTCAGATCTTCATATTTTATGAGATAACCGGATTTGTTGAAAAACCACTTTCCACTGTTTGGGCTCTCTTTGATATGAATTGTCTTGTTTGTATTTCGAGTAATTCTGATACGTTCATTTGTTGCTGTGTTAACATAATGATCTGTTTCCACAGGAAAAAAGGTGACATAGGAACCATCATCTTGATACTCAAGAATATTTCCTGAGTATTTATCCATCGCAATTTGTATATCACCTGGAAAAGAGGTCCATCCCCAGCCAAATTGCCCATTAGAATTAATTCGGCTGTTGTATGTGCGAGTAACAACTATTGGCTGGGGTCTGGCTTTGGAGGAAAAATCAGTAAACTCAAGGAAGAGATTTCCATTTCTCAGATTTGTTGAAACACCGTCAACATGTTGAAAGAAATCAAGCTTGTTTCCGGTATGGGGGCGACCAATGTTTCGGCCTTCATTGATCGGGGGGGATGCGGATGCCTTCCCATCAGATTTGAACACCTGCTTCTTTTTACTTACATCTGCTGATGAGAGAGAAGGAACTATTATCATGAGAAAAACAAGAAACCAGCAGATGCTATTTCTGATCATCATTGTTAGCCCTCCTCTCATTCATATATCAACTATGACAGTATATCTGTGAGAAGTTTTTATGTATCTATTTTCTAGGTATAATTGAAATTTATATGTGCTATTTTGAGCACCTCTTATTCATGTCCTTATTAAAATGTTGTTTCACTGTTTCAACCGATCATTTATGATGGTCAATTTCTATTTCAGCTGGATCTTATTGCATTTTTTTTGTCTACGAGTTCACCAAGATTAAGAGCAAATAGTGTCAGCGTATTACTCCCATCACTGAGATAAGAGACTATCGAGTACCAAGCAATGCAAAAATTGCATGAATATTTGCATTGCCTGTCAAATAACATCGTAATCTTCTAAAACAGATTCCTGAAGTCCTGCCTTAATGTAACTTCCATCTCAACCTCAACACCGCCATCATCGTGGTGGATTGTGTGGATGACTTTTGCGCCTCTGACATAGGCATCAACCCGAGCTTTAACTGTGTCGTTCTTCAAGATGAAATCCCTTACGTTCGACCTTCCTGAGATATTAACACCGTAAGCCTGCTCGAGGAGGTTTCTCAATGCGTCCAGCTTAGCAGCCCGAACGGTCATGATACGTGCCTGGGCAGCGTTGACCGATTTAGCCGGGGGTGCTCCCTGCCCTGTCGCTCGTATAGTTACCGGCTGCCAGGCGACAACGGGATTTGCTTGTGGAGCAGGAGCAGGACGCTCTGCGGGCACAACAACACAACCCGTAAACAGAAAAAGAGTACTAAGAAGTAAAATCGTCGTTCTCTGAAACATGGTGTTCCCTCCTAAATTGAATTATCTCTGTCCCTGCAGATTCAGCAAGGGAGTTATATTTGTTTGTAGGACAACCTCATATCGAGAGTCCGCTAATTTTTTTTCCGAAACCACTCTTGCCCCATTTAATACACTTCGCAGCCGGGTCCTGACATCGTCATTCTGAACTGAAAAATCACGAACCGTTGACTCAGAAGTGACCTGGATCCGGTTAATTTTCTCCGCAAGATTTCGCATGGCATCGTTTTTAGCAGCTCGGAACCCTAAAAGACTTGCCTCTACCGGAGACAACCCCGGCTCATTTGGGGGTAACCCATAACCGGTTGCAGAAACAGTGTCCCCCGAAAAAGTGGCTTCTTGAGAGACACCGGAGCCGGGCGGCACACCATAGCCAACAGCTTCGATAATCTCCTGGTTATAGTTGAGCTTTCGTCCAAGAATCGTTTCAACTTCCCCAAGGGTTATTTCCATTGTTACTTCCGCAGTACCATCTTCACTTTGCTTATAATCGATCTCTCTTGCCCCCTGGATAGCAACAGTCAACCGTGAACGAATGACATCGGACCGAAGGACAAAGTTGCCCACAGTCGAAGAGGCATCCACTCGTAACCCGTAAATTGTTTCAGACAGGTTTCTAAGAGCATCAACTTTGGCCGCTCGTCTTGCAAGCAGTTTCTCTCGAGGTGTAAGGTTGGCGGAAGTTGCAATGGTGACAAACAGAGTGCATGCGATGAGAACAAATGAAACAAAAAGAGCAGAAACTCTCATTGTCCGGCTATAACTTTTCATTGTTATTTTCCTCTCGAATCTCATCAGCCTCAAAAGAAACCATGGTAGATATGATCTGAAACCATTCTTTTCGGCTGACTTGCCTGGGTGCAGACTTCCCGCTTGTAGAAGTTTTACTTTTTTCTACAGCAGGTGTCTTATGGGCAGACAGCAAGGCGTTGTTCCTCTTCATTCTGACACTGACCCGAACACCTCCGTCGGGCAGGAACTCTTCCTGCATTATTTCCATGTTCCTTACAAAACCGGAAAAGTGCATAAAGAAGTGTTCTTCGTGTGTCTCACCCGTTCGCCAGGCAATGCGGGAATACGCATCGAGAATTGCAGCTCGTTTGGCCATGAGAAGTGCCTGACTTTTACTGACAGTCTTTATTGGCGGATAGCCGATGCCATGAACTGTAATATTACCTGCATTACCCTCCAGCGCTACGCACAGGACGAAGAAAACAAGAACCCCGGGCAGTAGAAAAACTACTCTTCCAGCCTTGATTAAGAGCCGAGGATGCATTATCTCGGCGGCCCGATAGCTCCGGCAGGCGGACCTGAAGGTGCTGGCGGAGGTGCAGGCTGCCTTTGTGCCGGTGGAACAACTACCGCAGCAGGTGGTGCTATGATCACTGCAGGTGGTGGCAGAGGCTCTTGACTGTAGATATAACAGCCGCTTAAACAGCTGCAGATCATCAGGCCTGCCAGCAAGGAAATAATTGTTTTCATAACTTGCCCTCCTTTTCGGTTGAGAGTTTGAAAAAAGGTTTTCCAACCAGCTACATACATTCGATTTTATCTGAATCGAGCTTGACGCTTTACTGTGTATTCCTTCTCCCACATAATAATATTGGTCTGGGCATCGGTTATGCGAAACTGGAACTGAAAATAACGCATACCCTGGTTAGCTCCCATCCGGGCAACTTCGGTTGTTGAATAAATAAGTCCTGTTAAAAAATAGTTAGTGTCGGCAACCCGTTTAGACGCTTCGCCCTGATCGGTCAAGGTTGTATCTGTCTGGGATGTGACCGTTGTCGGCAGGGGAGCCCCGATTCTGGTCGGATTATACCTGCGGGTAGTCGTTGTGGTTGATGACATTTGAACCTTGCCCGATTGCTTGAGTCTCTCTTCTATCGTATAGGCATGGCTGACTTCATCTCTGAACAGAATCCTTCCCTGGGCCTTCTCCATCAGTTTTACCCGAATTGTTTTTTGAAAGATATCCGGATCAATGGTGAGATTTGATTTATTTTCGATGGGCTTTACGGCAACAATCGGCGTCTGCTTTCCGGAATAGAGAAAAGGCTGAACAACAAGATCACGGGCCATCAGATCCGCTGTGACTCGCAGGTCTTCAACACTGATCTGGTCAAGGATAGCGTTTGGCAGGTTCTGTGTTATTGCCCGCCTATTCGTAACCTGAGCTCTTGGAGGGACAGGGGTTGCACAACTGGTTAAAAAAAGGCAAATAAGAATAAACGAAAGTATGTGCTGAATATTTATATTCATAATTTCTTTTTGATACATTGGATTTAACCTGGTTATTTTCCTTTGTAGTATTTATCTTTCATTCTGCTCAGCAACTGGCGGGCGAGCATCGCCGCACTCTGCCGATTGACAACCGCAGGTGTGATTCTTTCGGTTAAAACGACCTGGCTGGTTGCAACGTCTAAAACCCGGACATCAATGGCTCTTCCACCACCCTGATTTACAGCACCTGTTATGACAACATCTGTTGCGGCAAACTGGCCGGTATCCGGCGCTTTATCCTGATTCACAAGACCGCTTTGGTTCAACTCCAGTTCTGTTGCAAGCTGGCCAACCTGTTCACGCTCAATAACTTGAAACAGGTTTGATTGGCCAAAAACATTGATAAATGTATCGGTGACCATCTTTGCAAGATCCGGCCTGTTTGGGTTGGATGTGAAAAGACGAAAACCGACTCGGATTTGCTGATCAGGGGGGATTACAGGTTGCCGCTCTTTATAAAAACCTTCGGGATATTTCTGTTGAAGTTCCTTCTGAGCCTTTTGGGATACCTGGCCCTGGTATTGAACCTGCTCATAGTGGGTAGACTGGTTTTTTACCCTCCTGGTTGGATTTGGATATTCAACGATAGGGGCCGGAGGACAACCGGTCAAAAAGAGCAAAATGAAAATCTGGCAGAAAGAGAAACAGGCAACGAAAAGATTATTTTTCTTCATACTCGGCTCCTCTGAGTAAAACCAACAATTACATCACAGACTGAGTCTTACGGCATTTCAAGAATAAAACTGGCCGGTCCAATCATCCTACCATCCGATGTTTTCAGGTTTTTCAACAAGAGAACATGCTTAAATGCCCTAGGACTGATGCTCGAACCTTGAACCATTGTAACCTGGGAGGCAGGAAAAAACGTTGTCATCCACTCGGTTTTATCAACAAGCATGTTGTTCTGATCCATGAACTCAAAAGCTATATCAGCCCAGACATCCTGAACTCGCATTCTGCTTTGAAAATTGGCCTGAATCAGCAACTGGCCACCCGGCAGCCTTTTCTGGACAGCATTAACAAAGAGCAAGGTGCTCCTGACGTCACGATTCAAAACGACAATGCGGTTTTGGTGCTGCAAAGGTGTCCGACCGGAACTAAGAGGCAAATTGGGGCCACCATGACAACTGCAGAGAACAACGGCTGCAATAATCAGTATGATGCTTCGGACTAAGAAAGTGAGCATATTTGAACCCTCCAGTTAATCAAGAATGGTATCAATTGTCTTTTGCAGCTCTACAAAAGCGGCATTATCGGCAGGTATCTGGTCTCGCATGCAATAATGATATCCTTTAGCCAGCAGCTCAATGGCTTTTTGTTTTTCGCGGCGTTGCAGCATATGCTGAGCCTGTTGAAGAAAGCGCCTTTCCCGTTGATTGAACGACGACTGGACAACTTTTCCAATGGCGGCAACAATCTCGTTTCGCATCGCTGCTTTTGCCTCAATGGAACTCATGAGTTTTTTGGGAATATACGGAATATCGGCCTCTTTCACCTCATCCTGGAATTCCGAAACATCCTCTATGGCGGCCGGATAATCTTTCACAAAAGATATTGTGGCCTTGGATGTGTCAAATATGCGGACACTGACTTTTGCAAAGCCCTTCAGACGAGCTGTTCCTTTGTTATAAGTGATCAGCTGATGGGTTTTGTTGACTATGGTCGCGGGCGGCACCGTCGGCCATCTTCTGGTGTCGGTACCATATGTGGACATCATCTGTGAGTATTGCGGATTTGGGACAGCCTGCTCTCCAGTGACAACTTTGGCAGTAGCTGTGCGTTTATCCTCAGAAGTTTCAATTTTAAAAAGAGAGACCCGACCTGTGACCACAAGATTTGCACCCAGCATTTTACCAATATTGTTGGATTGATTTTTTTCTTTGAGAATCAGGTCGATTTTATCCCTTTCAAGGATGTTTATCCCATAAGGAAGAACATTATAGAGATAGCTGGTAAGTGAGTCGGAAAACTGCACGCCGGCATCCGGATCATGGGACGGCGAGTCAAAGCTGGCAATGGCAATATACTCCTGGAGTGCTTTATCAACAAAATCATCATTCTTCTTCTGCAGGTTGAACCGTATCGTTTCTTTCTTTTTGGCTGCAGCTGCAGCACTTTGGAACGAGTCTGCTTTTTTCAGCAGCAGGTAGCTTAAAAATATATTGCCCGATTTATCTTCCCGAAGAGCTCGTGAATAATAGTCATTACTGCCCATTGCCCTGATTTCAGAAATCTTACTGTCAAATTCGGACAGATTGAACTGTTGCAGAAAGGCGACGGCAGCAGAATATTTTTTATTCTGAAAGAGTGACTTTGTTTTTTTCTCAATTGCTGAAATGAGAGAGGCTCTGGTTGTGGATTTATTAAAATTCATATTCGAAGGCAAAACCTTTGCCAGCGATAACCCCGTACCATGGGCTTTAATCAGATCTCCCGCTTTAAGCTGCTGTTGAAATGTCGCATATAGGGAGTTCAGCTTTACTATCAATTCTTTTTGGGCCAGCAATTCTTTATTCGCCGGTCGTTTTGCTAACAGCAACTGGACTGTCTGGTTAGCATCCCCAAAGCGATAATCGAGGATTTGCTTCTCCAAGGTGGCAAGAGTCCCGTCAATTTCTCCTTTCTCTTCTCTGTATTGAGCCAGCATACCGGCAAGACGACTGTCTTTGTCATCCCATTTTTCAATACTTTCCAAGAGCGAAATCGCCTCTCTCAGTGCAACCGAGCTGTTTTTCTCGTTATCTGATGCTAAAACAGCAGCTCTATTTAAATAATCGGAAACAAGTACAACTTTTGCCTGGATGAATTTCGCTTCTGTATCCTTTCTAAAGGCAATGGCAGCTTCTTCTTTCTTTATTGCATCAGTAAGTACTTCATCATAATGCTCAACCGCCTCCAGATAATCAACAGGCGCCAGATCTTTGTCAGTTTTCGAGGTTTCGGTTTGAACGCAACCAAATAGTGCAGTAGATACTACCAGAATGACTGCCAGAAACAATCTCATACCCACTCCTTTATAGCTTAGCGAAAAACACTTTATCTTTTATCGGTCTGTTTTCTGTTTATCGAATGAAATATTTTATTCAAATATAAGGTGAAAGTCTACCTATTATCCAAACAACACACCAAGAATTTGTTATTGATATTCACTTGTTATTCACTGCCTCTTGTCATTGTATATACGCTCTTGCATTTGGGACACGCTGGACCACAATGAGAATCTCCAGCCAGTCCAGTATCACACTTTTTGAAAGAGACTCACGCAACCGTCTATCTACCTTTACTGATTTTGCATATTTTTTGTGCCAGCGCTTCATTTTATCTTCTCAATAGTCCACGTATGTTTTCCTCTGCTCCGTTTTTTTGTAGGCTCAGATGGAGTCTTCGAGTGAACTTTTTTGCCTGATGGCTTCTTTTTCTTCTTAGTCAAAGTCTTCGATGAATCTTTTTGATCAGAATCATCATCGCCCTTCTCCTTATCCTCTTTCTTTTTACGGGGATCTTTTTTCTTGACCTTAGAGCCTCCAATAGCGCCGGATGTATAGCTGTCCGACTGTTTCATCGTCGTTTCTCCGCCACCGACATTGCCGGTTGTTTTATCCGGGTAAAGATCGGCACCAGATTGTTTCTGATATTGCTGGATGAATTTTGCAGCCTCATCTTCACTTTTTTCCTCAGCTTGAATACCCATACCGGCATCTTCCAAAGGATTATATTCTCTTCCACCTTCTACTTTTCCTTCTTTATCGTAGTCAATCTCAGTCACTTGTTTGAGTCTACCGCTGGAATCTTTGGTATGGAAGAGCTCAATTTTCCCTTCTGAATCTTCGACCCAGCCTTTCAGTTCAGTATTGTCAGTGTCTTTCGAGGCCGGCTGAGATGTTACTGTTTGATGGGGAGAAGTCGTCCCAGGTGTCAATTGTTGAGAAATCGTTCCTTTAGTCTGTGATTTCTTTTGGGTATTAGTTGCAGCTGGTTTTGCTGACTTTTTTCGCCAGGGTGGGTTGGGGGTTGTTTTAGGCAATCCCCAGACTTTCACATAATCGAGGCTGTAGTTAATAAATTTGCCACTTTCATCTTTTTGTACCGCTGCCAACCCACTTTCTTCAAATTCCTTCAATTGTCTGTCAATAAGTCTGAAAGCGCCATCTTTCCATTGTTGTTGAAGATCCTGTTTGATGGTAATTTCCCGCAGATGCGGGGGCAGTTTGGCATTCACCATAGAATCTGGCGGAAGGTCATTAATAGCTTTAAGAATAGACTGTGGCCGAGTTTTCAACCAGTTCAAACGTTTTTGATCTTCTGGATCAAAACGCTTTTGCAGAAGTGCCTGTTCAACAATATCCGATCGTGTTCGAGCCGGGTCAGTTTTGTAAACAGGATATCTGTCAGAGTCCTGGAGCTTCCCATAAACTTTACTGTAGCCACTCTCTTCCCATTTCTTGATCAGCTCTCTTGATTTAGGATGGGCATCCTCAGCTTCTTTGTTTTTCTGTCTAACGTTGAGACCAGTATCTCTTTTGTACTGATAACTTCCAATACTTTTATGTTCATAATAGATGTTATCCTCGCCCTCGCCACGTTCCTCTCTTGCATCTTTTCTTTTTTTCTGAACCTCGCCGCGCAACGATCTGTATTTTTTGTAAATTTGGTAGGCTTTTGCTTCTTTCTCTGACATGCCATATTTTATTTCATATTTCAAACGCTCAGTTGTAGATTCAAATTCTTCCTTATAGGCTGTTGCCAGTAGTTTTCCTGCGGTATTATCGTTTTTTGATGAAGGTTCGGCCGAACTAAAAGACGTGGGAGCAGTTATGAGGGCAAAGGAGAAAAGAAACCGAAATATTATTTGTCTGGTCATGTCGAGCCCTCCCTTTTTATGAGATCAACGACAGCGATCTCGAGACAGGCGAATTTTCTTCCAGTATATCATATTCACTCTTGAAATTAATTGATAATTTACAACGAAGACTGCCACTGTAATCAGGTAGTCGGCAACAAAAACGATTCTGACTTAAGAGAACTCATTAAAGCAGGTCTTTCACTATTTTTATTGCGTTACAGTTTGCCAACAATTTAAATTATATACTTGGTATATTGATCATTTTATCTTCTCTATAATCAGTCTATGCTTTCCTGATTTCTTCCTGTAACCAGTTTTTTTTGTTTTCTTGGTTTTGGGTTTTGTCTTAACCGCTTTCTTCTTTTTAATCTTTGAATCGTCTAACGATTTATCCTTTTGAGAATAATCTTCTGCATCCGCATCCGGTTCATCACTCTTTGGCTGCTTATGCTTTTTTGACTTATCCGGAGTGGTTCCTATGGAACCGGATGTATAACTTTCAGACTGCTCAACAGTCGTTTCTCCACCGCCGACATTACCGGATGTTTTATCCGGATACAGACTGGCTCCACCTTGCTTTTGGTACTGTTCGACCAGTTTTGCAGCCTCGGCAGCGTTTTTCTCCTCACCTTTAAAGCCCATACCCGTATCGTCCAATGGGTTATACTCCCTTCCACCTTTCACCTTTCCATGTGGGTCATAATCGGTCTCGATTATTTTGATGGTCTTCCCTGCAGAATCCTTGGTATGGACAAGCTCTGTTTTCCCATTTGAATCTTGAACCCAGCCTTTTATTTCTGATGTTCCTGCAGGTTTTTGTTTGGTGACTGGTTTTGGTGATGAGGTTTGCTGAACTACTGGTACAGTGGCCTTTTGAGGAGGTGCTGCCGGCTTGGGCGCGGCTTTGCTGGCAGCTGGAGGGTCTTTTGTATCAGGCACAGGCTTGGCTCTTTTAGGCTTCTTTGTTCGAGTGACCGACGGCTTCTGCCTATCGGTGCCGCTGTTATGGAAACTTCTCAACAGGTACTCCAAACGGCTCATCTTCTCTGCCAGTTTAGGGAGCTCTGCCGGGGCTTTAGAATAGTTTATCGGCCGAACGGCCATAAGAGGCTCCAACGTCAGCTTGCCAACGGAAAGGTGGAGTTTGTTACTTTTCCAAGAGACTTGAATTTGCTGCAGCCGTTCTCTGGCACTATCACGCTTGGCGGTGTTCAAAATGAGTTTTTGAGTAAGGTCATCTGTGGCAAGCGCAAAACCTCCAGATATCGGGTTTGTCCCTCCGTAGACGTTTTTAAGATCAGCAATTAATTTCTTACGGGCCTCCTCAAGGGTTATCAGACTTTTAGACAACTTTTTAAAATCACGAAACAACTCCCAGACAAGTTTTTCTTTTTCTGTTTTCGGTTTGGGGGTGCCCAGCTTTTGCATGTCGATATGGTAGATTTTTTCCTCCCCTGCAGCTACCACCGGTGACGAAGAAAGAAGGGGCAAATAAATGGGGGCGAGAAAAAGAAGAAGCAGTACAGCGAGGCGGTTTTTTTTCATTGCTTTCAAAGCCTCAGAGAGAATAGTTAATCTTGCTATTTCAACCGGTCATTCCTGCACTGAAGAACCAGCATTTCTTGAATATTACCTACCCTGCCCAATCACGGCCACATTCGGACAGGAACACAGCAACACCAATATATAAAAGTCAAACTATTTCTCTAAAGGCCCAATTCAGAGCATACCCAAAGTGGTGGTCCAAATCAATTTAAAAACAGATAATCCTGTATCACTTCCAACAGATGATGAAGTGGTTAAGCTCCTGGGATTGGAACATGAGCTTTTTTCAAAAAAGACACCCTTTTATAAAAGGAGCCAGCCATCGCAGTAAACATCCTTAAAATCCTGTGGCCCGTTTCGCCCAAACCATTTTTTTGGCGCAACAGTATCACCTCCGCCAAGCCATGCTGCCCACCAGCTAAAACTGCTGTTTGCAATAATATGCGATTGGCATAAGGACATTAAATAGAGGTCGGTGCATGTGTCATTTACCATAAACAGCGGATCATTTGTAAGCCAGGTCATCTCTTTTTTACACCAGTCAATATCATCTGAGAAAACCACAGGCCTATGGTTGGGAAACAGCTGCAGAGCCTTCTGGTAATACACCCGTGTTAAATTGGTATGATAGTCCCCCTTTTGGCAATAATCTGTCCTGCGAACGTGGATTGAGACCATTTGATCAGCCGGTAATAGTGGTTGTGCCGATTCTCTCAGCTCCTTTTTAAAAGAAAACTCCTCCTTGATTTCAGCGGTAATTTCTTCAAAGTACTTGTCTGATTGAAAGTAACCAAGCAACTCCGTATTCACATCCGGATCAATCCGATAAACCCCGCTATCAAAAGAAAAGCTCTGCTCAAAATATTGATTATCAACATGAGATATATCTCTATCCGAAACCAGCTTGAGATTAAAACAGGACACAAGCTCCGAAGAAGACAGGTTGCCGGATGGTGCCATATTCAACCGTCTCGATATTCCAACAAGAGCCGCATATTGAAACATCTGGTTGCCGAGACGACCATAACGACCGAACATCCGAAAGAATAATTTCGCCATAACCAGGTTTTAAAAAGAGTAGAGAAGAGTTATTATTTTTTCCGCATCATGCTTGATTAAACATAGTACAATTACATTGACCGGACAATGTTGTGCAGATGGTTTCCACTGCAGTAGAAATGAGACTTTTTCAAACTTGACCAAATGACAGGCGGACAAACCGGCAACACCCTATGTTAGGCTGAGCATTTTTAGCAATCAGATTGATATAACACAACTTAGTGGAAAAGAAAGAACAAAAGACCACCCTCTATGTGGCCACCATAACAGCCTTCATGGCCCCATTCATGATTTCCGCGACCAATGTGGCCTTGCCCGCTATTGGCGAAGACTTTCAGATAAATGCCATATTGTTGAGCTGGGTTGCCACATCTTACCTGCTGGCAACGGCTGTTTTTCTTCTACCTGTGGGCAGATTTGCTGATATGCACGGACGGCGCCGAATCTTCATGACCGGTATAGCCCTTTTTACTCTGGGTGCACTGGCGAGTGCAATTACCCCTGATATCTGGACATTTCTTGCCAGCCGTTGCCTTCAGGGGTTGGGCGCGGCCATGTTTCTGACCACCGGAATGGCTATTCTCACTTCAGCTTACCCTCCTCAAAAACGAGGACAAGCTATAGGTATCCTGGTGACCGCTGTTTATATTGGCCTGGCCTCCGGACCCTTTGTGGGAGGACTGCTGACCAACTTTTGGGGATGGAAATCGATCTTTGTTGTCATTGCTCTTCTGGGGCTGCTATCCCTCGTTGTGACCTTTATCTTTTTACCAAGCCGGTGGCAACAATCAGAAGAACGTTTCGACCATTTCGGCAGCCTTATTTACGGTGTGGCCGTTTCTCTCTGGGTCTATGGAGGTACCCGCGTTCCAGCTATAAGCGGCTGGCTGTTGTTTGGACTGGGATCGGCAGGGTTGGTCTTCTACTTCTTTCTCCAACGGAAACTTAAAGCACCGGTTTTTGATGTCAGGCTCTTTGAAAACAACCGCCCTTTTCTTTTTTCCTCACTGGCGGCCCTTATTCATTATGGCGCCACCTTTGCGGTGACCTTTCAGCTCAGTCTCTATCTTCAATACACCAAGGGAATGTCTCCCCAGCAAGCCGGAACCGTATTAATGGTGCAGCCGTTGATGATGGCTCTTTTTTCTGTCAAGGCCGGCAGCCTCTCAGATAGAATAGAACCACGAATTATAGCCTCTCTTGGTATGGCAATAACCATATGCTGTTTACTTGTTTTTCTCTTATTCGACAGACACACCCCGGTCTGGTTCATAACCGTTATCCTGGCACTCAGTGGTTTTGGCTTCGCCCTTTTCTCCTCGCCCAATATGAGCGCGATCATGGGTTCAGTGGAACCGCGTCAATACGGTCTGGCTTCTGGCAGTGTGGCCACTATGCGCTTACTCGGTCAGGTGCTGAGCATGACCATCGCCACAACCTTTCTTTCTCTTTTTGTGGGCAATGAAGAGATCTCAACAAACAATGTCCCCCAATTCCTCACCAGCATGCAAAGTTGCTTCGGCTTTTTTGCAGGCTTTAGCCTTATTGGCCTTTTTTTCTCTCTGATGCGAAATAAGAAACATGGGATAACCACCTGAGTTTTAATTCCAGCTGGAACGTGCTTTGAGGTTTTTATACTTGTAACCGGTAGAAGATAACAAAGATTCTGTTCAAATTTGTGTGAATATGTTTAAATATTTTACAGATTAGTCAAGGCCTGTGAATCAATCATACGGGTACAGACTCAGCAATTAATATGAGATATCTGGATAATTTCTATGAAGACACTTCGCACTCTCATTGTACCAGTTCTTTTAGCATATTTATTTCTACTCTTCTCTTCCAATGCGACTGCCGCCAGCCTCGACTCATTCGCTGAATTACAGGGCAACATTTCCATCGCTGGAGGTACTGCTCATACTCCGATTATGAATGAAGCAAAAGCGAGAATTGAACAATTTAATCGCAACATTCTCATTCTCGTGCGAGGGGGTGGTTCTACCTACGGTATCCAGCAGGCCGGTAAAGGGCTGGTTGATATTGGCAATGCCGGACGATCTCTCAAACCTGCAGAAAAAGAAAAATACAACCTGGAATCCATACCATTAGCGGTGGACGCACTGGTTATTGTTGTCCATCCATCAAACCCTGTCTCGAAACTTGGCAGTGATACCTTAAGATCTATCTTCCTGGGAAAAATAAAAAACTGGCAAGAGGTCGGAGGGATTGACAAGTCGATTACAGTATATAGCCGTGATCCTGGAAGTGGAACAAAAGCTGTTTTTATTAAAAAATTTCTCAAAGAAGAACCTGTCGAATCAGCTCAAATTCTGTCGAATCATTATCAAATGAAGGTGGCTATAACCATGGATAAAGCTGCTATTGGATATATGAGTACGGGTATTGTGGAAAAAACAAAAGTAAAACCTCTGGGTCTTGACGGTGTAGAACCAACACTGGAAAACATACAAACAGGAAGATACCCTCTTTCAAGAACCCTATACATGAACATCAATGCTGATAAGGCAAAGGTGACCAAACTGACGAAAAGGTTTATTCAATACATGATCGGGCCGGATATGAAGCCAGTTATCAAAAAAGCCGGGTTTATCTCCCGCAACTGAAAAATATCCTAACCGTACCTCAATACAAAACAGGGAGTCACAGGGATGGCCTTTGGCTCCCTGAACGAACTAAGATTTTTTTATGATTATTCACCATGCCTCTACCAAACAACTGTGGCTAAACACCTGCGGAGATTCTGCTTGAATAGTTACCCCTGAACAACCCATGATGACAAAATAGCTTATGGCCAGGAATGTCTCCTTTGACAGGAAGAGTATCATCTTCAAACTTCTGATACCGATGGGGGTCTTTGTAGCGATACTGACATTTATTATTTCCACTCTATTCTTCACTATCTTTCATCAGTATACCAAAAAGCTGGAAACGGAAAAGCACCACAGTCTGGAAGAACAGCTTTTTAATATTCTTAATACTACATACAGTAAAAGAAGTACTATCGGCCTTTTTGCCGCAAAGGTTCAAAGCACATCAGAAATAGAGATTTATTCCAGAACCAGAATCCTCAAATTGCAATTTAGTGAAGCGGACAAAGTCTTTTATGAGATTGACAACTCCGCCGTTGGTGAGGCCAAGGAAGAACTTCAACAAACTCTTTTCGGCAAGTTTATTACCAGATTTTACCCACATGAATCCAGTGGATCACTATTTTTTAAACCCTGGAACTGGCAAATCGACTACATGACTGATAGCACTGCCTACATTGCTTTTTTGAAAAAATCACTTAACCGGTTTCTTACCATATTCCTTATTTTGCTGTTCGTTGTTACAGCTTTTTACATAATCCTGACAAGGACCATAATCCTTCAACCACTAGCACAGATCATTCAATCATTAAAAAATAATAAAACTCCTGATTTTCGAGGGATCTCAGAATTCGAGTACCTAAGTAATACTATTGCCAACTATATTCGTGACAGATCTGAAACAGAAAAAGAACTGACCAAGGCAAAAGAAGAAGCACTGGCCTCTGCGAAAGCCAAATCACGATTTCTAGCCAACATGAGTCACGAGATTCGCACACCAATGAACAGCATCATTGGCATGACCAATCTGGCAAAACAAACAGAGTTGAATGATAAGCAGCGGAACTATATTGAAAAGGCAAATTTTTCTGCCAATAGTCTTTTGGGTATATTAAATGACATCCTTGATTTTTCTAAAATCGAAGCAGATACACTAGAGATTGAAACGACCGGCTTTCTACTGAAAGATATTATTAATAACATGGTCAATGTTACTGGACTAAAAGCCAAAGAGAAGAACATTGCCCTGTCGATTCATATCGATTCATCAGTTCCAAGAAACTTGGTTGGCGACCCTTTACGTCTGGGCCAGGTCTTGATCAACCTTAGTGATAATGCTGTAAAATTCAGTAAAGCCGGTGAGAAAATTGCGTTGAAAATTAGCTCGCAAGAGAAGAAAGAGCAACAGGTTCTTTTACATTTTTCCATACAGGATACGGGTATCGGCATTTCTCCAGAACAACAGAAAAACCTGTTTCAGAGCTTTAAACAGGCCGACAGCTCTACAACACGCAAGTATGGGGGAACCGGACTTGGCCTTGCTATCTCAAAAAAGATCATTCAACTGATGGGTGGTGACATCTGGGTGGAGAGTGAGCAAGGCATTGGCAGCACTTTCCACTTCACGGCTCTTGTTGGTATACAGCAAGATGAACAGGATGGAACAGCCGAGTCTGCGGAAACCAACACGGAAAAAAAGAACGTGCAACTTGCCCTGAAAAAACTTCATGGAAAGAGAATCCTCCTGGTTGAAGATAATGAAATCAATCAAGAGCTGGCCCTGGAGCTATTATCCAGTCAACACATGAAAGTTCAAACAGTGCCCGACGGCCAGGAAGCATTAAAGATATTGGATGAGCAGGAATTTGACATCGTGCTGATGGATTGCCAAATGCCTGTGATGGATGGTTATGAAGCCACCAGGCGCATCCGGCAGCAGGAACAGTTTAAGAACCTGCCAATCCTGGCCATGACGGCTAATGCCATGATCGGTGATAAAGAAAAGGTTTTGAATGTCGGTATGAATGATCACATCGCCAAGCCAATCAATCCCGATAAAATGTTTGTCACAATGGCGAAATGGCTTTCAGTTAATGATATTGAAAAATAAAATTACATGCCGCATTATCTGCGGCCCTTGGTCTTATGTCTTTTTACAGTCGATAAAAATGAGCGCAAGGCCTGAACAATCAGAAAAGGAGCCCGTACTCCCCGGTTGCCGGGGGAAAAATTCACAGTGACATCGAGTGCAGTTACATTCGGATCGAGATCATCAAATATGATGATTTTATCAAGTTGGGATCTGAGCAGGCCGTTAAGGCAAACGACAAATTACAGCTACAGCGTCGCGATTATATTATGAAGGACGGCGGCCTCTGGCATTTTCTTATTAATATTTACTAACTTTTAAATAATCCAATGGAATACCGTACTGAATTTCTTGAATCAGTAGTAAGAACTCCCACTGCTGTGAGTTATCGTTTTACAAGACCTGATGGTTTCAATTTCACAGCCGGTCAGTTTATGATTGTGGATTTAGGAGATGGCCTTAGCCACCCTTTATCACTGAGTTGCAGTCCCGAGGAAAACCGGTTTATTGAATTCACCAAACGGATGAGTGACAGTGATTTCTCTAAATATCTCCAAGCGTTAAAAAAAGGGGACACAATAACTGTAAACGGACCCATGGGGAAATTTTGCTTTACAGACTCAAGTGACACGACTGTGATGATCGCTGGCGGAATCGGCATCACGCCGATGATCAGTATGCTGGCCAGCCTTGCAAAGAAGAAACATCAAGGGAAAGTTATCCTGCTCTATGGAAATCTGAACAGCGAAGACATCGCCTTCAGGCAGGAACTGGAAAATCTTGGGCTGACGGATTTCCGCACTATCCATGTAATGGAAGACACTGAAGGGATTGATGACGCTTATCAAGGATTTATAACCGCTGACATCATTTCACGGGAGGTTAAAGACTTAAGCAATAGTACCTATATGGTTTCCGGTCCGCCGGCCATGGTTGAAGCTATAAAAAAGGCCCTCTCCTCCCTTGATGTTGCCGGTGATCGGATTCGCTTTGATGTCTTTCTTGGGTATGCCTGATCAGAAAAAGACCGTTGTCTCATCACACCCCCAGACTCATTCCAGATGATGTTTATACCCGAACAAGCTCTGGCACAGGATTTGGGTGGTTGCTGACAAACAATCCGCAAGCGAAGAATGAGTGAGGACGTTTGGCAGTAAGCACCTGAATCCTAAAGGTAAATCAACAGACTGTTAACAGTTTTGCTGAGCTTTAGTGGTCATCACATTTTTTTTGTAACATCCTTAAAAAAGATGTTATAATGGACATAAGAACAAAACTTGAGGGTGGTTTGAGTCAACCCTGAAAGGAGAATCATCATGTGTGACAATTGTGTATGCAGCTTTCCTGAAAAACTGAAAGACAAACCCGAAGTATGCACTCCCGATCAGATCAAGATATGTCATCCCGATGCCAAAGATCACCCATGTATCAGTAGCAAAGAGGAAAAGTCTGATGAAAATGATACCTAGTTGATTAAAGTCATCGCCAATTTTCTACAATAGTACTTGTCTCAATCGGAATCCAGCACTGTCCAGCAGGTCGGCACACAGCTTGAAAATGATTATTTTACCCTAAGACTTGGTGTTTTGGTCCGCCTTTACTGCCTATTTGAACATTCCAGTTCTTCCGGGGTAAAATACTCTACATCCATAACCTGAGTAAAATCAGGATTACCACGTTTCATAGCACCATTCAGCAGTGCTCTCAAACAATACCTCCAGCCCAGAAATAGAGTTCCATCCGCTTCATCCCTCGTGATAGCCCAATTATGTCCCTGGCGGAATTGTTTATTGTGGTTGTCTTGTTCCATCCATTCCATTATCCTGAATCCGTGAAGAAATTTACTACTCGTGCTGGCAACCACCTGGTATTTTCGGTTTTATTGCTGTGCAACAATAGGCTCATTAAACAACTCACCCTTCGGGGCATCCGCTAGTACTGCATCTTTATTCGATATTGCAGGCTGATATAGTTCACTATAATCGGCCTGCAATATCGAATAAAGCTACAGCACTATCAAATGCTCACGGATTCAGGATTATGACTGTGTGAATGATGGGTGGAATACAAGATCAAAAAGACACTGGGCAATCCAGATCGGTTAAGACCAGAGTCATTGTGGTCGGCGGTGGTGCTGCCGGACTGATGGCTGCTGGGACAGCTGCTGAAGCCGGGGCTGAAGTCATTGTCCTTGAGAAGATGAAACGACCGGGCAGAAAACTGTGTATCTCCGGCAAGGGTCGCTGCAATATTACCAATACAGCCGAGCTTCGGGATTTTATCGACCATTTCGGCAGGCAGGGGAAATTTCTTCATCAGAGCTTTGACCAGTTTTTCTCAAAAGAGCTGGTTGATTTCTTTGAGCAGAAAGGGCTTGAGCTGGCAACTGAACGGGGTGGCAGGATTTTTCCGGCACAGGGCAAGGCAACCGATGTCCTGGATATTCTGTTAACCTGGCTGGCAGAGCTGAAGGTCACAATCAAGACATCTGCTATTGTTGATAAGTTGTTGCTGCAAGACAACATGATTCAAGGCGTTGTCTGCAATAACACTAAAGTTGCGGCAGATTGTGTCATTCTGGCAACCGGCGGCGGCTCGTATCCGGCAACCGGCTCAAGCGGCGACGGCTATCGGTTTGCTGCCCAGGCCGACATCAGCCTTGTTCCCGTTCGTCCGGCACTTGTTCCGCTGACAACTGAAAAAGGCCCCATACAGGGGCTTGCCGGCCTTGATTTGCGCAACGTGGCCGTTCGCCTGTATGTGGGCGGCAAGAGAAAACTACAAAGCTTTGGTGAAATGGGGTTTACCAGTTTTGGCGTGGGAGGTCCGGTCATCCTCACCATGAGCAGCTATTGCGTCGACTGTCTACGAGCTTCGAAGAAGCTGGTCCTCTCCATCGACCTTAAACCAGCCCTTGATGAGAAGAAACTGGATAATCGACTGCAGCGTGATTTGCAGAAACGATACAACGAAGAAATACAATCCATTCTTCGCGGTCTGCTGCCAAAACAACTGGTCCCCGTCTGTCTCCAGGCAGCTCAAATACCACCTCATCTGCCCGGAGAAAAAATCTCCGCTAAACAAAGGCGCAGGCTGCGAACCTGGTTGAAGGACTTTAGGCTGACCATCACCGGTCATCGCCCTTTGAAAGAGGCAATTGTAACAGCGGGGGGCGTCAACACCCGGGAAGTTGATCCTCGAACCATGGAATCAAAAAAAGTAAAAGGGCTGTATATTGTTGGAGAGCTTCTCGATATCCATGGCGATACCGGAGGCTATAACCTGCAGGCCGCCTTCTCAACAGGTAGAATGGCCGGACTTGCCGCTGCCAGGTGTAAATGATTTAAGATGGCCCATCTTTTCACGATCGCGGCTACCTGCATAGGGGAAAGCTATAGCAGCAAGCCACGCTTGTAAAAAGATGGGCCACCTTAAATCATTTGCGATATAAATTTATCTGATTCCCCTAATTCTCAGCATAGGTAAGAAACTAGATTTTTTTGTTTGGATTAATAGAAGACATATGCGAGGTGAGAAACCATGGTGATCAGACATAACTGATTGATATTGCATCATTTCTATCGGAACAACTGTGTTTCATTTCCGTTGACAAGCTGACTCCCCTTCCAACTTTCTGAATAATATAGGGGTAATCTGGTAGATTTATATAAAAACAACACGTTACCAACACCATGACTGATCATGGTTCATATATAGAGATAAATGAGTATGCTCCAGATAACAAATTCCGTATACATCCCCCTATCTGAGATTGAATTGACCCCCATCCGGGCCCAGGGAGCGGGTGGTCAACATGTCAATAAGGTGTCCAGCGCCATCCATCTGCGGTTTAATTATCGCAGGTCCTCTCTTCCTCAACTGTACAAACGAAACCTGATGAAGATGAGGGACCATAGGATTTCAAAAGACGGTACCATCATCATTAAAGCCCAGAGTCACCGCAGTCAGACCCAGAACAAGGAAGAGGCGTTGGAACGCCTCCAGTCGTTGATTCGGGCAGCCGGAGTGATCCGAAAAAAACGGAAAGCGACCAAACCAAGCAAAACCGCTAAGAAAAAACGGGTTGATAACAAGGTGAAGCGGGGGCAGCTTAAATCAATGAGGAAGAAGATACGATAAGTTGACAAGCGATCACCGACCTTTTAAAACATCCTCACACTTTTTAATTCAACCATTGAGGATAGAATGTTCAAAACAAATGAATACTTTGGAGGAAAAGTGAAATCACTTGCCTTCACAAGCGAAGAAGGCCCGGCAACAGTTGGCGTTATGGCACCGGGGGAATATGAGTTCGGTACATCAACCGTTGAGATAATGCGTGTTGTTTCCGGTTCTATGGATATCAGACTCCCCGGATCGGACAACTGGACAACTTACATTGCCGGTGATTCATTTAGTGTTGACAAAGATGTGAAATTTGGGGTTCGGATAGGTATCGAAACCGCCTATCTCTGTATATACAAGTAGCCGGAACCATTAGCGGGATAGATTTGCCTGAAACATGAAACTCAAAACCGGAAACTGTTTTCAACAATGTTGACCAACACATTCTGCCATATCCAGGGGATCGGCCTGGCAACGGAGAAAAAACTCTGGCAGGCTGGAGTCCACCACTGGGATCAATATCGCCATCCTGCTCCTGTCCCTTTGGTTAACTCCAATACTCTCACCATAGAAAAGACACTCCAGCAATCCAGTAAGTCACTGGCTGACAATCCATCCTTTTTCACCCAGCGATTACCCGCATCCGAACATTGGCGGATTTTCCCCCACTTCCGATCAAAAACAGCCTATCTGGATATCGAAACCACCGGACTTGGTATCGATTCGGAGATTACAACCATCGCCCTCTACGACGGTAAGGATGTCAGCTATTATATTAATGGAAGAAACCTTGAAGACTTCGCCCATGATATTTATAATTACCAGGTGCTGGTCAGCTATAACGGAAAAACGTTTGATATTCCAACTATTGAGCGCTATTTCAAAATCAAGCTCGATAAGGCTCAGATTGATCTTCGCTATGTTTTAGCCCGGCTTGGCTTCAAAGGCGGATTAAAAGGCTGTGAAAAACAGCTCGGCCTGAACAGAGGAGTACTGGACGGTGTTGACGGCTATTTTGCCGTTCTTCTCTGGCGCCAGTACGAGCGTTATAATGATGAGAAGGCGCTGGAATCCCTACTGGCGTATAATATTGAAGACACCGTGAACCTGGAACGGCTCTTGGTAGAGGCCTATAACAGAAATACGGCCACAACCCCCTTTGGCGATGAACTGTTCATCGACATACCGCAACCGGCCGATATTCCATTCCAGGCAGATCTGGACTACATACAGAAATTTAAAAATCGAAATGCTCAATATTTTGTTTAACTGAAGGGTACCTTGAAATGACAGAGGAATCATATGGCTGAGAAAAAGAAAGTAAAAAAGAAATGCTGCAGAAAATTCAGAAAGAAAGACAAATACTGCCAGAAATGCCCCATCCCTCTAAAAGTGGAGTGCATTGAAAAAACAAAGCAAAAGAAAAAGGCGAAAAAGAAGAAGGACAAACTTAAGAAAAAGCTGAAAAAACAGCTCAAGAAGCAACAAGCCCTCAATAAGAAAAACGCCAAGATCAAAAAAGGCAAAAAAGATAAGAAGAAGAAAAAGGGCAAGAAAGGAAAAAAGAAAAAATAGATTTTCCTGCTCTCATTAATCTTTTAATTTAAAAAAATTTTGAAAAACTAAATCTTGCGAGCAAGTTCAGCAGTACTGCAAATTTGTGCAAGCCGGTTTGTTCACCAGGGTAGTTCCCTGTGGACGGACCGGATCGTACAAAGTTGCGGTACTGCTGGACTTGCCTACCCACAAACAAAGGAATTTAAAATGCTAAGTGAACGCATGGCCCAAGCCCTCAACGACCAGATCAATGCCGAACTCTTTTCATCGTATCTCTATTTCTCCATGGCTGCTTATTTTGAATCCATCAGTCTCGAAGGCTGTGCCCACTGGATGCGTATGCAGGCCCAGGAAGAACTTGAACATTCCGTCAAGATTTCCGGCTACATCCATGAACGCGGTAATCGCTGTATCATGGAGGCAATTGACAAGCCAAAGACCGACTGGGAATCCCCGCTGAATGTTTTTGAAGATGTTGTTGATCATGAACAGAAAGTAACCGGTCTGGTCAATAACCTGGTCGATATTGCTTTGGACGAGCGTGATCATGCCACCAGAAATTTCCTAGAGTGGTTTGTAGCAGAACAGGTCGAAGAAGAGGCCAACGTCGGTGCGGTATGCGACAAAATGAAAATGGTAAAGGATGATTCCGGCGGCCTGTTCGCCCTTGATCTTGAGCTCGGCAAACGGGTTCTACACGCAGAAGCGTAGATTTTCAGCCCACCTCTTTACCGGCCACCAGCAATAACCTGCAATGAAAGGTGTTGTGGAACGGGACGGTTTCGAAAACCGTTGAGGGGAAACTCCATTCAAGGTTCGGATCCTTGCTTCTCCATCAGGCTGACTACTGTTCCGAACAGGATTTCTTTCGTATTTTCGAGGGTGTTCATAATTTTGTGTCAGTAAGCCAAAGCTGATATATTCAGCGAGA
>CAZMFP010000020.1:0-76365 GCA_964565605.1 uncultured Desulfocapsaceae bacterium
AATCCCAACCACACATCCTTTGTTCATAAGTATTTACACCTTGGACCCCCTTACACCTTATGTATGTTCAGAAAAAAGTTTCCTTTTCATTCCTTGTTTCTATTTAATTTGCTGGGTACTCTATCATATCAACTGTTATAGTTACTAAGGGGTTGTCCGCGCTGATAAATGGAGTAACGAAACGTAATACAAGGTTCTTATGCTCAGGAAGGAAATTATATGAGTGATAATGGTCACCATTTATTTCAAAGTCGTTGTGTAAGCGATATTCTTAATGGACTCAGCAAGGGTCTTTCTCACTTTTCAGGAGACAGTCGAGCTGCGGTTATCTTTACCTTCGAGTCATCCGGCCCATTAATGGTTTGTGATCCGCAGAATCTGCTCAATGGTCATGAACAGGCATTTAAGGCGCTGTATCTGGAGAGTAATGAATGGCGGCAAAATGTTTCTTTACCGCAAGACAAGAAAGATTTTTCCTATATCCAGACAGTAGAAGACCTGGGGCTTGCCGGACTTATTTCGTCCGGAGGCCATTCCAGACCGGTGTTTTTTCAAAGATGGTTCACTGAGCATCACCCGGATATGTGCTCCACCGGGCCGACAGAACGTTGGCTTGAGCATGCTGTGTTTCGTTTTTCCCACGATATTGCAAACGAGAGTGACCTCTACACTGGTATCTCAGGTTCTTTTTTAAGAGAATATGGATACCATGCTGTCCGTGATCATATTGTAGATGAAATGAACCGATTCCTTGGTTGGGATTCCCAGGTTCGTATCTATCCCGTACTGGATGCGATTCTAATGCTCTCCAAAGCAAGGGAAGAAGGGTTGTGGCCGGAAGGTCAACTGCTCATTGTTGATTCCAGCATGTTGAACCAACTGAACTTTCTAGTCAGATTTGAAGGAGAGATGCGACCTCTGCTTGCCAATATCAAGCGGGTCCGTAAGCTTTTGCAGACTGTGGAGAATTCCGACCGTAAGCTGGTCAGTGATGGTCGGACCATTCTTGGTATTTGTGATGCCGCCCTGCCGCCTTTTTCAATCTGTGCGGCTTTTTACGGAAGACATGGGTTTTTAAACGTCAATAAACAAAAAATTTGTAGTTTTACAGATGGCCGTTTCAGATCAACCAACCATCAGGCCAAATTGTTCCAGCTCGAAGAGCTTCTGCTTGAATTGAATCTGGAAAAGTCTGATAGTTTTTCCATCTTCAAGATTGCTGTCAATCTGGTTCATCATGCCCAGCGACGTAAACACGGCTGTACCCTTGTCATTGATTTGAGCCCGGCTCCCGTACATATCTCCGGTCAAACTCTTGATCCTGCCTTGGATCTGCATCAGCCCCAAATGCTGGAACTGGCCAAATCTTTAGCCAAGGTGGACGGTGCTCTGCATATTGGCGCAGATCATCATCTCTATGGATTTGCCTGTATTTTAGATGGACATACCTTCTCCGGTGAAGATCTTGCCCGGGGGGCCAGGTATAATTCGGCACTCAGGTTTACACGAGAGCATAATGATGTCGTTGTGGTTGTTGTCTCTGCGGATCGACCGGTGTCGGTTATTTACCAGGGTGTGGAAGTGTATGGAACCTGCAGCTGGAATAGTGTGGAGGACTGCATCTTTCCTATTGAACGTCTGGATTCCTGGGTTGGTATGGAATAAGCGGCTGTTGATTACCAACGTTCATGTGAAGTCCAGTCCCGCTTTCTTTTTGTTGCGCAGCCTGGGTTTACTATTCCGTATCTGGCGGCAGGATAGTTCATTGCTGGTCAACAGCCTCTTCGTTTCGAACAGGATTGGACAGGGTGCCGATCTTCTCTATTCCCACTTCAACCGTATCACCATCTCTTATGGGACCGACGCCTGAAGGAGTTCCGGTAATAATAATGTCGCCAGGTTCCATGGTGAAGTTTTTTGAGATAAAGGCAATGATCTCCGGAATCTTGAAGATCATGTGTCTGGTGTTTGACTCCTGAACGGTTTTACCGTTTAGGCGGCAGCAGATATCAAGATTCTGAGGATCGCCTATTTCTTCAGGTGGGACAATCACCGGGCCGATTGGTCCAAATGTGTCCAACGATTTACCCCGGAACCAGCCCGATTTATCACTGCGCTGCAGGTTGCGCTGGGAGATATCATTGAAGCAGGTAAAGCCAAGAATATGCTCCATTGCCTCATCTATGGTGCAGTTCTTTATCCTGTTTTTAATAAGTATTGCCAGTTCTGCCTCATGGTCGATACGGCAATTCTTAAAAGCATACTCACCAAGAAAAGACGGCAGAATAATCGGCTCATCCGGTCCAATGAGGACATTGGGGGTTTTTGGGAAAAGGACCGGCTCTGTGGGGATTTCATTGGTGAAATTCTGCACATTGACCGATTCGCTCTCGCGAATGTGTTCAATATAGTTCAGGCCCAGTGCGATGATTTTTGTCGGCTGTATTGTTACAGGATCACCATCTGTCTTTGGCAATATAAATGCCATAGTATACTCCTTGTCCTATTTGCGGCTTTTACACAGGATAAGTATAACAGATTGGTTTAGTATTTTAAAATTCTTTTGGGTGGTGGAGGTAAGGTTGAAACCAGTTTTGCAAAAGACTCGATCTTATTGGAATTTTCAGTGTTATTTTATTGTATTGCAGGAAGGGGAATGGTTGGCAGCCGCTCGTGATCTTGTAATAGGTTAGGCGGCCTGTTTGCTGTTGAGGTTGGATTAATATTAGAGAAGGAAAAGTGGTTCATTGTCAAGCTTCGTCCAAGATGACTTTGATCTCTTCCAAGTAGCGCAGATACAGATCCACATCCTTTTTCGACTTCACACCATCGGCCTCTAGCAGTTCTCGAGCCGCATCAACTCCATTTCTGTCAACCAGTTCTCTCATCTCATAAGTTGGCTTGGCGTAATAAATTTTAAACGCCTTTGAGATGACATTTCCCAGTTTTTCTGCTTTCTTCATTCTGGACCTCCAGACAATTTGGGTATGGTCTATTATATCTAAATTATCTGATATTTTTCTGACGTATGACTAAGTAGCAGAGCAGAAACAGCAGAAAAACATACAATAATATTGATACTGTCTTTCAGTATAATTGAATGAAGAGGGGGCGGAAGCCTACTGTTGGCGATAAGAAAGGTTGCCTTTTATTAGGTAAGCTGGTGATATTATGATTTAAGTGTTTTTATATCAATAGGTGTTGCCTCAAAAACCCAGGAGTATTGTATTTCACCATGTGTATTTCTCCGGCGGTTTATTTTTCCGGGAACTTAAATCCCAGATAAGTACCGCTGCTGATTCCCATGAGCAGGTTCTTTTAATGACCAAGAAGCAGTTAGAGAGGGGAACTGTTTTTTGGTGTTCAAACGTTTCTGTTGAATAGTATCTATTTCTATTTTCTGTACAATTAACGGTTGACACTGTTGTGTTCCGGAATTAGACTTTGGTCATACCAATTTTAAAAAGGATAAATGGCATGACCGCTTTGTTTAAACCAATCCGTCCCAAGAAGCTCTCAGAAGAAATTGTCGATCAGATCCAGGGTCGAATTTCCGATGGCCAGTTGAAACCGGGAGAACGTATCCCTTCTGAACGAAACCTCGCAGAAATGCTTGGTGTCAGTCGTCCTTCCGTGCGTGAGGCGATCATGATGCTGGAGGCCAAAGGTCTTCTGGAAGCTCGTCAGGGTGGTGGCACTTATGTGCGTTCATTAACAGAGGGCTCGTTCGGCACTCCACTGACCGAGATGATTGAGGATGATCCCAAGTTGCTCAAAGACCTTCTGGAGGTTCGGATGGGGCTTGAGTGCTGGTCCGCTTATCTTGCTGCAAAACGGGCAACCGATAGCGATATCGAAAGAATCGGCTCATATATCGAGGAGATGCGTCTTTTTGTCAAGGATGGTTGGGATCCTCAGGTTGACAGCCAATTTCACGATGCCATTGCCACCGCCACCCATAATACTATGCAGATGCATATTCTTACTACGGTGCATAGCCTTTTCCTGGCAACTATTGAGCTTGCCCTGCGAAATTTCTACAGCAGTGACCCGAGCTATATCGAAACACTGCTGGACCAGCATCAGGCCATTTATGAGAATATTGCCGATCGGAACGCAGATGGTGCCCGCGCAGCAATGGCCACCCATTTGCGCTGGGTCCTGGAGAGGTTGCCATCCGTTCTGGAAAATGCAGAGGAATAAGATCTCTTCCGGTTTATGTTTGCTCACCTCCTCTCCATTTTCATTAATGTGGTTACACCGGTCTTCGGATTGGTGGGAATCGGCTATCTGTTTGGGCCCAGGTTAAATCTCGAGGTCCGAACCCTTTCACGGGTTGCCTATTATGTCTTTGTTCCGGCTTTTGTCTTCCATCACATTGGTAAGTCGGACATAGCGCTTGATCAGATAGCAAAGGTAACCTTTTATATTGCCACTGTTCACACTATTGGAGCAATTTCCGCTTACTGGATTGCAATTTTTTTCACACGCTCCCGCGCAAAAGCGGCTGCCTTTGCCCTCATTGCCTCATTTGGTAATGTGGGAAACTTCGGTGTTCCTATCATTCTTTTCCGTCTTGGCGAATCGGCAACCGCCACCGCAACCCTGTTCTTTGTGGTTATCAGCATGATCGCCTTTATTGTTGGTGTCGGTTCGGCATCTTTGATCAAGGGCGGCACAATCAAGGCCGTTTATTCAGTTTTCAAAACCCCGGCAATTCTTGCTCTTATCCCATCTCTGTTTTTTCCCTTGAGTGGTCTGGAGATCCCGCTGATGATTTCACGGATAACAGAACTGCTGGCCGGGGCAATGGTGCCTGTTATGTTGATTGCAATGGGGCTGTCATTAGCTGGTTCAGCAAAGATAAAGGTGAACGGGGAAGTGCTCCTGGCTTCCGGTATCCGTTTATTGTTTGTACCATTGCTCGCTTTCGTTTTAGCGTTATTGTTCGGTATCGGCGGTCAGGAGAAAAGTATTGCAATACTCCAGGCCGGTATGCCTGCTGCGGTTTTGACATGGCTTATTGCCATGGAGCATGACCTGATACCGGATTTTGTTTTTTCTGTACTTGTATTCTCAACTCTGGGCAGCCTGTTGACTTTGACACTTCTGCTTGCCTGGGTGTAATCCTCCTGACCCTCCCTGTACCTGCTTCTCTTTACTTTATTTCTTCCATAGTTGGTTTTCGATTTCTCTGTTCACTGTGTGGAGTATTCCGTCAACTTCACTGGTACATGGTTGGGTTTTTTTTCCACCCAAAAACGAATGGAAAAAAACCACTTGATATTGGTAAGACCAATTTGTAGCATAGTGGTATGGCCAATAAGCCAAAAAGAGAGTTTTCGACTTTTAGTGCTTCCGGTAGCTGGTCGAGGCCGGTTGATTCTGTCGTGTACCAATGCCAAATTTGAACTTACAAGGAGGAAGAAAATGAAAAAATTTAAACTGATACTCAGTCTGATGATAGCGGCATCATTGCTGATTGCGCCAAATGGTTTTGCTGCAAAACGGGCAAAGTTTGGAGAGGACAAACGTCATCAGGCCGTCAAGAAAGAGATCAGAAAGATCAAACCATCCAAAGAGAAATTCAAATGGAAAATGGTCATGCCATGGTCAAAAGGACTTCTCTTTTACGATTTTGCCCAGCACTTTGCCGATTCGGTCAAGCTGGCTTCCGGTGGTCGTCTTGATATAAAAGTTTTTTCAGCGGGTGAACTTGTCGGAGCCATGGAGACATTTGATGCGGTCTCTAAAGGATCTGCCCAGGTCGGTCACGACTGGCCCGGTTACTGGAAAGGAAAGAACGAAAACTTTGTCTCGTTTGCCTCTGTTCCATTTGGACTGGATGCTGAAGGCTATAACATCTGGCTGTATGAGCGAGGTGGTCTTGAGCAGATGCAGGATTTATATGGCCGGTTCAACCTTGTTGCCTTTCCCGGCGGTCAGGGCGGCCAGGAAATGGGACTTTTTTCCAATAAAAAAGCAACATCAATGGCGGACTTTAAAGGCATGCGGCTGCGGACTGTGGGCTGGTTCATGGATATTATGAATCAACTCGGCGCAAGTGTGACACCATTGCCTGGCGGTGAAGTCTATCTTGCACTGGAACGAGGGGTCATCGATGCTGCCGAATTCAGCTCACCGGCGATTAACTATCCCATGGGTTTTGATGATATCACAAAGTACGTTATTGAGCCGGGTGTCCATCAGCCGGCTATTCAGTGCGCTGTTTTCTTCAACAAGGAAGCCTGGGAGAGCCTGCCGGCCGACCTGAAGTGGATTGTTAAAATTGCCGCCAAGGAAACCCAGATGTGGTCTCAGTATTGGATTGAGAATCTCAATGTTGAAGCGATCAATAAGTTCAAAGAAAAAGTTGAATTCGTTTCAATGGATGATGAAACATTAAGCGCTTTTGCCAAGACGACAAAGGCCTATCTTGAGACCCTGAAGGCAAAGAACCCAGATGTGAAAAAGACTCTGGAATCTCAGGAAGCGTTCAAAAAGGACTTCTCAGAATGGCGCAAACAGCGTGGCCGCGTCACTCCGTGGCCAATTGATGACTACATCAATGGTAAACATGAGCAGTAAAAGCAGATAAACAGTATAGCCGCCCTCATCCCTTCCCTCCGGGACTCCGATAAAAGGTCTCTCTAGGCCTTTTATCGGAGACAGGGCGGCAGCGAGAAGCAAAGCGATCAACGATTGAGGTGAACCGATGGTCAGACTTGAGAAAGGAATCAACAACCTGAACGAATATGTCGGCACGTACGATGCATTTCTAATTCTGCCGCTCATTCTGGTGGTTGTCTACGAGGTAATCATGCGATACGCCTTCAACGCCCCGACCGTTTGGGCTTTTGAAGCGACCACCCTTCTGTATGGTGTTCACTATATGTTGGGACTTGGTTTTACCCACAAGCATAATGGCCATGTTGCCATCGATGTATTTGAGTCTCGGTTGGCTCAAAAACCAAGAGCTGTACTTCGGGTTATCACCAATCTGATTATCTTCATACCAGCCATTGGAATGCTGTCAATCTGGTCGGTACTCAATGCTCTGACATCCTGGCAGACTTTGGAAAAAGCATCAAGCTCCTGGGCTCCACCCATCTATCCATTTAAAACACTTATGGCAATCGGATTTGTTCTTCTGTTTCTGCAGGGGATTGCCAAATTGATCGGTGATATCCGTTCACTTAGAAACTCTGATCAATAGCACACTCAAGAGGTATTCCCATGACTCCGGAAATATTGACAATCTTGATGTTCGTCACTTTGATGGCGTGTATTGCCCTGGGGCATCCATTGGCCATCACCCTTGCAGGAGTGGCAACCCTGTACGGACTGATTGACAATGGCGGCAATGTGCCGGCCCTGTTTAATCTCTTTGCCAATAATGCCTGGGGACTGTTCCAGAACTATACACTGGTTGCTGTGCCTCTTTTTATCTTTATGGCTCAGATCCTCGACCGTTCGAAGGTATCAGAAGCGCTGTTCGATGCCCTTTACATTGTCCTTGGCGGATTGCGCGGCGGTCTTGGCATGGCAGTCATTGTGGTCAGCACCGTCTTTGCAGCCACCACCGGAATTGTCGGAGCATCGGTGGTCGCCATGGGTTTGATGGCCGGTCCGGCACTGTTGCGTCGTGGATATGATCGAGGCCTTGCGGCCGGTATTATCTGTTCCTCAGGAACTCTCGGGATTCTGATTCCTCCAAGTATCATGCTGGTGGTTTATGGCGGGTTGACCGGAATGAAAGAGACTTCCGTTGGCAATCTGTTTGCCGGAGCGATACTTCCCGGACTGATCCTCTCAGGATTGTATCTTCTCTATGTCGGTGTCCGTTGTGGGTTCAATCCCAAAGCCGGACCACCCATTCCAGCGGAAGAAAGGACCTATTCTGTCGGACAGAAAATCGGTATGACACTCAAGAGTTTCGTGCCGCCATTCGGTCTTATTCTTACAGTCATGGGCACTATCCTGGCCGGTGTGGCTACACCGACAGAAGCGGCAGCCCTGGGTTGTATGGGAGGGATCTTTCTGGCAGCGGTTAATAAGAAGCTCACCTGGGACGTTATTGTTCAGGCCTCCAATGCCACTCTGAAAACAACCGCCATGATTATGATCCTTTTTATCGGTGGTAAATTCTTCTCAGTTGTTTTCCTGAGTATGGGCGGTGGCGATGTGGTAGCGGATCTTCTCCTCGGTATGGACGTCAGTGAATATGTGGTTTTAGGAATCATGATGGCGGTTGTCTTCATCATGGGAATGTTCATCGACTGGGCCGCGATTTTACTGGTGGTCGTGCCGATCTTTACCCCCATAGCCATGGATCTTGATTTTAATCCGCTCTGGTTTGCCATGTTGATCTGTCTCAATTTGCAAACATCCTTTCTGACACCACCTTTTGGTTATTCACTCTTTTATTTTAAGGGTGTGGCGCCGCCTGAATATACCATGCCTGATATCTATCGCGGGATTATTCCCTTTGTCATTATCCAGATAATCGGCTTGACACTGATGATCACTTTCCCGCAGATCATAACCTGGCTCCCGTCTGTTTTCTTCGGAAGTTGATTCAAACAAGGATCGAACAATGATACCTGAAATAAAAAAAATCCTGTATGCTACAAGCTTAGGAATCGGTGCACCATATGTGTTTCGTTACGCTCTGAGTCTGGCCAAAGCTCACAAGGCGGATATCCATATCGTCAATGCCATGCAACCACTTTCAACATTTGGCCAGAGCCTGGTCGAGCTTCACATTTCTCACCATCAATCTGAATCGCTCCATGAAGAGGCCCGAAAAACCGTGCAGAATAATCTGCTGGAAAGAGCCGAAAAATTATTTGCTAAAGAATCTTCCAATATCCAAGACGGTACAGAAATGGTAAAGGATATTGTTGTGATTGAAGGGCGTGCCGACCAGGTGATTGTCTCAAGGGCGGAAGAAATTGGTGCCGATGTGATTGTCATGGGAATCCAACGGCATAACATTGTCGAAAAGGTTGCCTTAGGTTCGACCGCCCGAAGGGTTATACACAATGCCTCTGTTCCGGTTTTCTTAGCTCGAATCCCTGAAGGTTATTCAGAGGAAGGATTTGAGTAAAAGGCTTAGAGTGGTATGAAGATTTTATATCGTTGAATAGTGGACGTGTCGGGCTGCAGGAACGGCAAAAGGGTTTTCAAAGAAGCTGTCATGAATAACATTGAATATCAAAAATATATATCAGCTGTTGGTTCGGTAATCCCTCAAGAGAGGATTTTCACCGACCCCCTAAGACGTCTGGCCTATGGCACCGATGGCGGCTTCTACCGACTTGAACCCCAGGTGGTTGTCCGTGTCAAAGACGAAGAAGAAATGCGGTTATGCCTCAAAGAGGCTCACAAAAGAAAATTGCCGGTGACCTTCAAGGCGGCGGGGACTTCACTGTCCGGCCAGACTATTTCCGACTCCATCCTGCTGATGGCCAACGAGGGTTGGGAGGATTACGAGGTTCTGGAGGATGGTGAAAAGATTCGGTTGCAGCCGGGAATCGTCGGTGCCAAGGTCAACAGGATTCTTGCCCCATTCGGGCGGAAGTTCGGGCCCGACCCGGCATCCATCAACTCAGCAATGGTGGGAGGCATTATCATCAATAACGGTTCCGGCATGAATTGCGGTACCCATGAAAACGCCTATGAAACCATCGAGTCAGCCCGCATTATATTTGCCGATGGTACTCTGCTCGATACAGCAGATGAGAAGAGCAGGTCCGCATTTCAACAAAAACAGTCTCAGTTCATTAGAGAAATTGAGGAGCTGCGGGACCGGGTACGGGCGGACAAATACTTAAGTGAGAGGATCAGGAAAAAGTACTCGATTAAAAACACCACAGGTTTTTCCATCAATCCATTTGTCGATTACGAAGATCCATTTAAAATTATTGTAAACCTACTGGTGGGTTCAGAAGGTTGCCTGGCCTTTATCTCAGAAGTTGTGATGCGTTCTGTTGTCAACCATCCATGTAAGGCCAGCGCCATGGCCTATTTCCCCGATATTGTCACCGCCTGCAGAGCAGTGGTGGCATTAAGAGAAGGGCCTGTTGATGGTGCTGAACTCCTTGACCGGCTGGCACTCAAATCGGTTGAAGATCAAGAGGGCATTCCTGGTTATATCAAAGAGTTTGACGAAACGACCACAGCCGTTCTGTTGGAGACTATGGCTGTTGATGAAGATGGTTTGGAGAAGAATATTGACCGCATTGGTGAAATCCTGGATGATTTTACTCTGGTCCGGCCCCTTGAGTTCACCTCAGATCCGGCTGAATATGGAAAACTGTGGAATATCCGTAAAGGTGTTTTTCCAGCAGTTGGTGGCATGCGGGAGATTGGCACCACCTGTCTTATAGAGGATGTTGCCTACCATCCAGAAACATTGCCCGAGGCAACCAGGGAGTTGCAACAGATCGTTGCTGAGCATGGATATGATGACGCGGTTATTTACGGCCACGCCCTTGAGGGCAACTTCCATTTCATCATCAACCAGGATTTCAGTGATCCGGAAGAGGTGAAGCGATACGATACCATGATGCACGATGTCATTTCGATGACAGTGGATAAATATGATGGTTCGCTCAAGGCCGAGCATGGCACTGGACGGAACATGGCGCCATTTGTTCGCCATGAATGGGGTGATAATGCCTATGACTTGATGTGTGAGATCAAGAAGCTGTTTGATCCCGAAAATATTCTCAACCCCGGGGTCATCATCAACGATGATTCCCAATGTCACCTGAAAAATTTCAAACCCCTGCCTAAATGCGACCCCCTTGTCGATAAGTGTATCGAGTGCGGTTTTTGTGAAGTGAACTGTATGTCCAATCACTTCACTCTTTCAGCCAGGCAGCGTATTGTGGTGCAACGGGAAATCACCAGGTTGCGGCAGAGTGGCGATAATCCGCACAGATTGGCCGAGCTGGAGAGAGATTTCGTCTTTCTGGGTGAAGAGAGTTGTGCCGCCGATGGCCTGTGTGCCATACCCTGTCCGGTCTCCATTGATACCGGTCAGTATATCAAACGGCTGCGGGCGGAAAAAATCAGCCCCAAGGTGGAAAAAAGAGGCCGATGGCTGGCCGATCATCTAGGACAGGTCGGTCGGGCCGCGTCGATTTCTCTGAATATGCTTGATGGACTACAGACCATTTTGGGAGATAATCTCCTAGGCTCTATAAGCAGCGGAGCACGCTCAATAAGCGGCAATCGGCTTCCCAAATGGACTCCTGCCATGCCCACCGGTGCCTCAGCTCACCAGCCGGTTTCTGTCGACAAGGCGGCAGAACCGAAGGTGGTCTATTTCCCTTCATGTATCGCACGATCCATGGGGCCGGCCAAAGGTGATCCTGTGGATGAGCCGATCTCTGAAGTCACTAACCGGGTTTTGAAAAAAGCGGGTTACAGTGTACTGTTCCCGCCGGATATGGAGAACCTCTGCTGCGGAACACCATGGGAGTCAAAGGGGCATCATGAAACGGCTGATAAAAAGTCGACCGAACTCGAACAGGTACTGCTTGAGGTTTCGGAACAGGGCAAATATCCGATTCTCTGTGATACATCACCCTGTCTCTACAGGATGAGAAAGGTCATGGATCCACGACTCAAACTCTATGAGCCGGTGGAATTCGTCCATGAATTTCTGTTTGACAGGCTGCAGTTCACACCAAAAGAGCAGACAGTTGCCGTCCATGCCACCTGTTCCACCCAGAAAATGGGTCTTACCAGTCTTTTGAAAGAGGTGGCAGGCCGTTGTGCCGCTAATGTTGTGCTGCCGCCGGATGTCAACTGTTGTGGATTTGCCGGAGACAAGGGTTTTCATCTGCCTGAGCTGAATAAACATGGCCTGCGGAAGGCAGTACCCGTTATTAAAGAGCAGGGGGTTACGGTTGGTTACTCAAACAGCCGGACCTGTGAGATAGGTTGTGCCGCCCATACGGGTATACCGTATATGTCGATTATGTATTTGGTAGATGAAACCACTGTATCGATAAAAAAGTGACCACAAGTGCTCCATCTTTGACGGTCGCAACTATTCGCATAGGATTGGCTATAGCGATCAGTCACGCCTGTCAAACCTGAAGCACTTGTGATCACTTTTTTTCAAAACCAGATAGATCGTTTACATTTGGTGCTTTTGTAAGTCCCTTGATGATCAATTTCAGCTCATCGGCAAACAAGATAAATTCTTTTCGAATTTTTCAATGGACACTGTAATCTGTAACTACAGATAACTAAAATAATCTTGGAGAAGAGAATGGGCCCTCGAATTTCATTTTTTTCCACCTGCCTTGGGGATACGGTCTTTCCCAATATCGCTATTAGCTCAGTGGAGCTTCTTGAAAAGTTGGGTTGTCGCATCAGCTTTAATCCCAAACAGAGCTGTTGTGGTCAGCCGCTGGTGAACTCCGGGTTTCAGGAGAAGGCCAAAAAGTCAATGCGGCTTTTGATGAAAGCTCTGCTGGCAGAGGAAAGCGACTACGTTGTTGCCCCCAGTGGCTCATGTGTTCTGCAGGTAAAGGAATATCCCAAACTGTTTGCTGATGATTCGATCTGGAAATCACAGGCGGTTGAGTTAGCAGATAAAACGTGGGAGATTACCGATTTTATCGTTAATGTTCTAGGAGTCGCCGAGCTTGGCGCCCAACTGCAGGGGAGAGGGGCCTATCATCCGTCATGCCATATGACCAGGTTGCTGGGAGTAAAAGATGCGCCCCTGCAGCTCCTGGAACAGGTCGAGGGTCTGGAGCTGGTCAGCTTTGAAGGTCAGGATAAATGCTGCGGTTTTGGCGGAGCTTTTGCCGTTAAGCTTGGACCGCTGAGTGGCGCCATGGTTGCCGAGAAGGTGGACAATATGGCAAAGGCTGGTATCAAGTATCTCATTGGAGCCGATGGCGGATGCTTGATGAATATTGAAGGACGTATCCGTCGACAGGGCCTAAATATCCAAGTTCTCCATATTGTGGAGGTGCTGAACAATGTCCATTAAAACAAGTGAAATCCCTTTAAACAAACGGTTGGAAGATCGCCTGGATGATTCGTTCATGCGCACCTCCATTGCCAGAGCCCAGGATCTGTTAAACCAGAAACGGTCTGACGCTTTTGAGGAACTGGGCAACTATGAACAGTGGCGGGAAAATGCTGCTGAGGTAAGAGCCCACGTTCTTGAAAATCTCGATTTTTATCTGAACCTGTTTGTCGATAGAGCAACAAAAAACGGCGCCCATGTTCTTTTTGCCGAAACGGCCAAAGAGGCCACCGACCATGGTCTGGCCATTTTAAAAAAGATTGGGGCTAAAAAAGCGGTTAAATCAAAATCGATGGTTACCGAAGAGGTCGGCCTCAATGAGGTGCTGGAAGAGGCCGATATCGAGGTGATAGAAACTGATCTGGGGGAATATATTCTCCAGACCGATGATTGCGACAAACCGTCTCATATCGTTGTGCCGGCACTGCATAAGGACCGGGAACGGATCAGACAGGTCTTTGCCGACAAGAAGGGGTATACCGGAGATAATGTACCGGAGAATATTACCCGTTTTGTACGTGGGTTGATCCGTAAAGAGTTTCTAACAGCCGATGTGGGAATTACCGGCTGCAATTTCGGTGTTGCCGAAACCGGAACGGTTACCCTGGTGACCAATGAAGGCAACGGCCGTTTTGTTACCACTACTCCCAAAACCCAGATTGTTTATATGGGGATGGAGCGGCTGGTCCCCACTTTTGCTGAGCTCGATATCATGCTCAGCATGCTTATTCGCAGTGCGGTTGGGGCCAAACTAACCTCCTATCTGAATTTTATGACTGGACCGAAAGGCAGCCGGGATAAGGACGGCCCGGAAGAGTTGTACATCATCATTGTCGATAACGGCCGTTCCAAGGTGCTGGAAAGTGAATTTCAAGATGTTTTGCGCTGTATCCGATGCGGTACCTGCATGCTGGAGTGTCCGGCCTATCGCCACATCAGTGGACACGGTTATGGCGCTCTTTATCCCGGTCCTTTGGGGCTTGCCCTGGTACCGGTTCTTGGAGGGTATGAAGAATACTGGGATATGACCAAGATCTGCTCATTGTGTAGCGCTTGCAACGATGTCTGTCCGGTGAAAATCCCACTCTATGAAACGATTCTTGAGCATCGACGTGTAGTTGCCGAAGATAAGCAACTGACCGGCAGGGGAGAAGCAAGTGTGATGTCGGCCTACTCTCAGGTTATCGGTCATAGCAGCCTTTATGAGTGGGCCACAAAACTCTCAGGATTCAGAGACCTGTTGCCATCTGTCGGACCTATAAAGGAGTGGCAAAAAGAACGTGAGCTGCCCAAGGTGGCCAAGCAGCGATTTCGGGACTGGTATCGAAATCGGCAGAAAGGGGGAGAGGATAATGGTTGAGGCAAAAGAGCTGTTCATCAAGCGAATTTCAAGATGCCTTGGTCGGGACCAGCTCCCTGAAAAGCCAAGCTCCTTACCGATTCTTCATGATATTCATCACGATTTCATGAAAGAGGCAAGTGAAGATGAGCTCACAGAAACATTTATCAGCAACGCCAAACTGTCGGGAACACTAATTCATCAATGCGGAATGGGTGAATTGAATCGTACGGTTGTTGAGGCGATAAATGAATATGGCGGTGGAGACATCGTCCTGGCCGATCAGCCGCTTTTCCATGAGTTGAACACCCATGAACCGCTAAAGAATCATTTCAATCAGGTGAGCATCTGGGGGTCCGGATTGTCCCGAAAGGAAAATGTTGATAATGCCGAAAGGGCAAATGTCGGTATTATCAAAGCGGAAATGGGGCTTGCCGAATCCGGAACGGTTGTTCTTTTCAGTCACGAAGGAGTCGGCCGGTCGGTCTCTTTATTGCCGACCTATACGATAACAGTTCTGTACAGAAAAGACATTCGCCCCCGCCTGACCCAGGCGATGGCTTTTTGTATTCAACAACAGTCCAAAGGTTTACCCAGTGCTGTTCATCTCATCTCAGGGCCCAGCTCGACTGCCGATATTGAACTGGTACGTGTCCAGGGTGTGCACGGTCCTATCGGTACTTCGATAATACTTGTCGATACCGCAAAATAACAGATCCCTCCTGTTCTTCGTTTGATATCATCTGGAGAAAAAAGTTGAATTGATGTACGATTTTGATTTGAAATCGTATCAATGAAACTCTGTGATGAGGTCGAACATGGTAAAATCAAAGAGCTATATTTCTCCCTATCTGGCCGGTTTCTGTCTCGGTCTTGTCCTGCTGGCATCGTTTGTCATCATGGGCCGGGGCCTGGGCGCTTCCGGGGCGATGATGCGAGGTGTTGTTGCCGTTGAAAAACTGGTTGCTCCTGAACATACTCAAAACAACAGCTATCTACAGCGATATGGGGGCGGCAAAGACGGTTCTCCCCTGGCATCATATCTTGTTTTTCTGGTTGGCGGATTGTTTTGCGGTGCTGCAGTTTCCGGTTTTATGGGGGGAAGATCCAAGGTTGAAACCCTGAAAGGACCACGGATAACCGAAAAGAATAGATTATGGCTGGCGCTTTTGGGTGGCTCGCTTTTCGGAATCGGTACACGGCTGGCAATGGGCTGTACCAGCGGTCAGGCGCTCAGCGGCGGAGCGGTTTTATCTCTTGGCAGCTGGGTGACCATGATGTGTATTTTCGCAGGTGCTTATATGTTTGCCTGGTTCCTCAGAAAACAATGGATTTAAGTGACCACAGGTACCCCAGGTTTTACGGTCGCGGCTGGTCGCATAGGTGTGGCTATAGCAACCAGAAGCGACCGTAAAACCTGGGGTACCTGTGATCACTTAAATTCTGAAGATATGCTTTATCAGCTCAAAATTACTTTGTGAATAGTTACGGAGAGAGAGATGGAATCTGTATTACCGATTAATGGAGTTTTTGAATTAAGTGAGACAGTCAAATTATTTGTCGCTCTTATCATCGGTTTTGGTTTTGGCTTTATCCTTGAGCGGGGTGGGCTTGGTGATTGCCGAAAACTTGCCGCCCAGTTCTATTTTCGTGATCTGACCGTTTTCAAGGTGATGTTCACCGCCATTGTAGTGGCCATGGCCGGTCTGATTCTCCTTTCGTCTGTAGGTCTGGTGGATAGTGATCTCATCCATATCAACCCGACTTATCTCTGGCCGGGAATTGTCGGAGGCTTGATTATGGGTGTTGGTTTTGTCATTGGTGGTTACTGACCCGGAACCTCGGTGGCAAGTCTTGCCACTCTCAAAAAAGATGCTTTGATGTATCTGATCGGTATGATGGCGGGTCTTTTTGTTTTTGGGGAAATTGCCCCTTCTCTTCAAGGGTTTATGCAGAGCGGTTTTGTTGATGACTCAATCACCCTGCCGGAATTCATCGGACTTTCACCTTGGATAATCGGTGGTGTTATCATCATCATTGCTCTTTGTGGATTTGTTGGGGCTGAATGGCTGGAAAAACGGCACCGGAATTCTATATAGCTTCTGTTTTGGACAAAGAACCTGAACCCGTGGTCAAGAAATTTTATGGGGATATGTTTGTTGATCTTCCCCCAAGTGAAGAACTTTGTTCATACATAGCCTCCTACTGGTTTCTGCATAACAGAACGTCGTCGACTCTCCATCTCCCTGTCGTTCCGGATGGAAGCAGTGATATTATCTTTCCCTTTGGCAAGGAAGAACCACCGTTTGTTGTGGGCCTTATGACATGTGCCCGGACTGTTCCCATACCAGCAGGTATGAAATCATTTGGGGTTCGCTTTCAGCCTGCAATCCTTTCTTTTCTGCTGGGTTGCCATATGCAGTCTCTGACAGATCGTACGGAAATCTTGGCGAAAATAGACAACTTTCACTTAGTACAAATAGAGGTTGAGGGGAAAACAGAAGAAAAAATAATAAGTTTAGCCAATGAAGTTTTTGAAAAAAAGTTTCAGCAGATTTCCTTTGATGTGACATTTTTGCAGATTGTTAAAAAACTTACGCACTTCCCTGAAAGTTCAATCTCAGAGCTGGCAAAAGAAAGTGATATAGGCGCCAAAAGCCTGGAGAGGCTCTTTTATCGTCATATAGGGGTGGCCCCAAAAAAATTTGCCGGGATTATCCGTTTTTTTAAAGCCCATAAAGACATTTTACATAACGGTTTGCAGGATCTTGTCACAACCTCCCTTAAATCGGGCTACTTCGACCAACCCCACTTCAATCGTGAGTTTAAAAAGCTCACCGGCACATCTCCCACAAGTGATACAATGTCTATTCTGTACAAGAACAGGATAGACTAATCTGTTATATCAAAAGGGAACAGCCGCCGATACTGACCCGGACCGAGCAACAGAACTATCAAATGTTGATGTATTTGAGCTCAGCAGTGGATTGAAAATTCCCAGCGGCCTGAAAACATTTCATTTCAGAAATCAGAACAGATCTAAATGGAGGATATCATGAAACTGGCTCAACTCACGCCGAATTTGATGGTTGCCGATGTTAATAAAACAATTGAGTTTTATCAGACGGTGCTCGGCTTTTCGGTTCGTATGGCAGTAGACCGGGAAAAGGAAACCCATATCGATCAGATTATTCCTGATAAAGAATATATCTGGGCTCAGCTGGTAAAAGATGATGTGGAAATCATGGTACAGAAGAAAGAGAGCCTGCAGGAAGATATCCCGGCTCTTGCCTCTATCCCTATCGGTGCTTCAATCTCGCTCTATATTCTTACACAGGGGGTGGATGAGTTGTATGAAGGGATAAAAGGGAGATGCGACTGTGTTAAAGAGTTGGGGAAAACCTGGTATCAGATGAAAGAGTTTTATATACGAGATATCGATGGGTATATCTTAGGTTTTGCCGAGCAGCAGGAGGTTTGATTCTCTTATAGTAAAATGAAACAGGGAGAGGAAAGTGAGCATGAAAATCGACTTGAAAAAAGAGTATAAAGACCTCTATTCAGCAACAAAGACTCCAAAGCTGGTTGACGTTCCGGAGCAGAAGATTATCTATATTGATGGAAAAGGCGACCCGAACACGGCTACTTCTTTTACAGAAGCGATGGAAACCTTGTTCCCGATGGCTTTTACCATTAAGTTTCTTTCAAAAAACGAACTGAAACAGGATTATGTAGTGATGCCGTCCGAGGCGCTCTGGTGGGCGGAGGATATGGATGATTTCATCCTGGCCAAGAAAGATAACTGGCTATGGAGAAGCTTTATCGTGCAGCCGGACTGTATTACTCGGGATCTTTTTGATTTGGCAAAAGAAACGGTGAAAAAGAAGAAGAACCCTCCTGCTCTTGATAAATTGAGATTTGAATCACTCAGCGAGGGGCATTCAGCCCAAATCATGCATATCGGTCCCTACAGTGAAGAGGCACCGACCATAGAGAAGTTGCACACGTTTATTCAAGATCAGGGGTTTACTTTTGACGGCCTTGTCCAGAAGCATCATGAAATATATTTAAGCGATATGCGTCGGGTGGCCCCTGAGAAATTAAAAACAATTATCAGACAGCCTGTCGGGTAACAGTCCTGCCAGGTATGGGACTTCCATGTGCTGAGGGTGAGAAATAGACGTATGAAAATTCGGTATATTTTTGTTTTTCTCTTCTTTCTTTTGTGTTCCTGTATCGGCCCTGTTCAGAAACAACTTGAGGCCGAAAAGGAGGATTGTCTTCAAAAAAATCCAGACAAGGGGACTCTGTGTCAGCAGTACTTCCAGAAAGCGACACTTCTCTATACCCGCGAACCAAAATATGACGAGAAGGCAATGAGTATGGAAGAGTACAATACACTTTTTATACAATCACTTCAGCGCCTTCGACGTGAGATAGGACTGAAATAGGAAATTAAATAGGATAGTTGTTGTAACGTGTTTTTCTCTCAGGTTTTCAATGTGGTGATCTTCAATACCTGCGCTTGATAAAGAAACCTTTTACTAGGAGTCATATTATCAAATAATTTCAGGTTTCCGGCATTCTGTTTGGTATGAACGTGAGTGTTGGATGAAAAGGGAACTTTTTCAGCTCTGAGTGCCACTGTTAAGAGAATTAATGGGAAGGCCGTTGAAGAAGAGGGAACGTCAGAAGACCTGCCTGAAAACAGAGGCTGTTTATCCCGTGGACAAGGGTATGCAGAGTATCTGAGGAAAATCAGGGACCCCGGATCGAGTTTTTTCGGTCCGGGGTTTTTCTTGTCCGGACTGAAAGTTATTTCTTTCATAAAGGAGAAGAAATGAAGAGGAAATTGTGGGAAAAAGCGGTATTCGGTGCTTCACTGCTTTGTCTGCTTGGTATGGATCAGTCGTTGGCTGTAGAAAGGGCAGATCAAACGCAAAATGAACCCATTACCAGTATGCTTGAAAAGCATATCTCGTTGATTGGAAACATTGAGCTGGAAGCTTTTTGGGCGGAAGATTTCGAAACCATATCCGAATCCGCAATTGAACTGGCAAAAGTTGAATTGGGCCTTACTGTTCAGGCAGGTGATTGGGTCACCGGAGAGCTTGTCCTTGGGTGGCAAAAAAATAGGGCGCTATGCTGATCTATATGGGCCTTGGCAATGAACACAGGTCAACCGGTATTTAAAGTCTATCCGGAAGTACAGACCTTTATCGGTGTGGTTGAAGGCTACCCGGCACTCGATGATTTTTTGGATCACATCCAATACGCCAAGACTAAAAAAATCATTCTAAAACCGTTTATGATTGTGGCTGGCGACCATGCTGTCAACGATATGGCTGGTGAAGAGCCTGATTCCTGGAAGTCGATCCTCGTAAATGGGGGGTATGATGTTCACTCGTAAATGGGGGGTATGATGTTCAGCCTGTTCTCAAGGGGCTTGGTTCCAATAATGAGTTTGCAGATATTTTCGTTAATCATATCCGGGGTGCGGCAAAAGAAAACAAAAACAACCTTAAGTGGCTGGAATATCAATGATTTGATTATGTTGACGGTAGATGGCTGATTTGTTATCCTTAAAAACTCAGGTGTTAATTGCTAAAAGGGAATCCCGTGTAAGTCGGGAACGAGCCCATCGCTGTAATCGGGGACAAATTCCGCTGGATGTCACTGCACAAGTTGTGCGGGAAGGCGCGGAAGGAGGCTGATCCGTAAGTCAGAAGACCTGCCTGAAAAACATGTCGAAAGCCCTGGACAGGCAGCAGACAAAAAAAGCTTTCGTGGATAAAAAGGGAAATCCCGGATCGTTAAATGATCCGGGATTTTTTTTGGTGGAGATGGAACAGGAATTTTTACAACTTGTCTGGGCTCAGCTTGTATGGCCGATTATACGGATTCTGGTTTTCGTTTCCTTAGGATTGGTGGTAGCCAACTTTATCGAGGCCCTAAACTGGACTCATCGCCTGGCTGTACTAGCCCGACCGTTGATCCGGCTTGGCAATCTCTCAGCCATTACCGGGGCAAGTTTTTCCATGGCTTTTTTTTCGGGTGTTTCGGCCAACAGTGTGCTGGCTGAGGCTTTTGATACAGGCAAGATTTCAAAAAAAGAGCTGATACTGGCTAATCTTTTTAATTCGGTGCCGCGCTTTTTTCTCCATTTGCCTACCGTTTTCTTTCTTACCCTGCCGTTTATTCAGGGGGCAGCCCTGCTCTATGTCGGGATTACTTTCGGCGCAGCTGTTCTGCAGACCATTGTGGTGGTTTTTTTTGGTAGTTTACTGCTTTTGGGTCATCAAGAAGAAATTGTCATGGAGAAAAGGGAAACAATAGGCTGGCAACAGGCGGTAGAGAAGAGCTTGAAACGGTTGAAAAAAAGAATTCCACGAATTGTGAAACTTCTAATACCGATTTATATTCTCTTTTTTATTCTCAACCATTATGGTGTTTTCCAGCAAATTGAAGAGGTTCTCGCCCGAACCTGGCTTCTTGGCTGGTTGCACCCCCAGAGTTTGTCTATTGTCATCCTCCATGTGACTGCTGAGTTTTCTGCCGGTCTGGCTGCAGCCAGCGTCTTAATGGCCGATAACAGTCTTGGCTATCGGGAGGTTGTCCTGGCTTTGTTGGTTGGAAATATACTCTCAGCCCCGATTCGGGCCATTCGTCATCAATTTCCCTACTATGTTGGCATCTTCAACCCTAAACTGGCAGCCGAGCTTGTTGGGCTTAGCCAGGTTACAAGGGCTGCAACCATCATTGTTGTCGGGAGCGGCTATTATTTTCTGACATCGCCCGGTTAAAAAAATATGCGCCATACTCTCTCAAAAAATTACTGGCTGTTATTTACAGCATTACTGTTAGCCACCTTTGGAGCGATCATTCTCTCTACGGGGATGGGTTATATGCAGATCTCAGCTATTGATATCATTCGGGTAGTCTTGACAAAAATTGGCTTTGATCAGTCATTGTCAGGACTGGATCAAGCGATACCCTTTGTCGTTATGGATGTTCGCCTGCCCCGTATTATTACAGCAGCGCTGGTTGGTGCCGGATTGGCCATGAGTGGTGTTATTTACCAGGGAATTCTTCTGAATCCTCTGGCAGATCCCTATACTTTAGGTGTTTCTTCCGGGGCCGCTTTTGGTGCCTCCCTGGCTCTGTTTGCCAACCTCTCAATGCTTGGTCATTTTTCTGTACCGCTTTTTGCCTTTGGCGGTGCGGTTGCCACCCTGTTTCTGGTTCTCTACCTTTCAACATTCAATGGCCAGATGTCAGCAAATACTCTTATTCTTTCAGGAGTCATTGTGGCAGCCATCCTCTCTGCTGGAATTAGCTTTATGAAATATCTGGCTGATGAGAAGGTTGCCGTCATCATCTTCTGGCTCATGGGCAGTTTTGCTTCCAGGAGCTGGGTTGATGTTGTTCTTGTCTTGATTACGCTTATATTTGGATCGGGAATTGCCCTCTTTTACAGTAGGGATCTTAACATCATGAGTCTTGGAGGACGCTCTGCCGATGCATTGGGGGTGGAAACAGCCCGAACCCGAAAAATACTTCTACTTGCAGCTTCGCTTGTAACGGCAGTCTGTGTGGCAGTTTCCGGTATCATCGGTTTTGTTGGCCTTATTGTCCCACATCTTATGCGTTTTGTTGTGGGCCCGGACAACAGGAAGCTTCTGCCGGTATCTATTTTTACTGGAGCCATCCTGATGCTGCTCGCTGATACACTTACACGGGCAGTTCTTCCGGCAGAAGTTCCCATTGGTGTTCTAACGGCCCTTATCGGCGGGCCGGTTTTCTGTGTCATCTTTAGAAAGCGACAGCGTGGGCTGAGATATGAGTAGTGGAACGAGAACACACAAAATCCTGGATGGTGGAGGTATAACCCCCTTGGTTGCAAAAGAGAAAAGAAACCAGGAAAACAGCGGCTATGTTATCAGCAACGCCGGTTATGCCTATGAGAGCAACCAGGCTCTGCAGGATCTTAATGCAACCCTGCCCACAGGTAAGTTTTACGGTGTGGTTGGTCCCAATGGTTGCGGTAAGACCACTTTTCTCGATCTACTGGTGGGGAGCAAAGACCCAAACCAGGGAACAGTCAGCTTTTGTGGTAAAAATCTCAATGAATTCAGGCGAAGGGATCTGGCCAGGCAAGTGGCTCTGGTTCCCCAGGACTTTGCTATCAGTTTTGCCTTTACAGTAGAAGAGATTGTACTAATGGGTCGCCATCCCTACATCAAGCGCTTTGGTTCCCCCATGACCCGTGACTGGAAATTGGTGGAAGATGCCATGGATACTATCGGCATTAACCAATTTAAAAAACGCTATGTCAATGAGTTATCCGGTGGTGAGAAACAGCGGGTTGTTGTTGCACGGGCACTTGCCCAGGACACGCCGGTGTTGCTTTTTGACGAGGCCACTTCCAATCTCGATATCAAATATACATTACAGATATTCAATGTGGCCCACAATCTGGTGAAGCAGGAAGGCCGAACGGTAATTGCGGTCATCCATAACCTGAACCTGGCCGCTGCCTATTGTGATGAGATTCTATTTATGAACAAGGGAAAGCTTGTTCAGCATGGTCCAGTCAGCGAAGTGATGACGCCTGAAATCATCAGAGCAGTTTTTGGTGTTCAAAGCAAGGTTCGGCTTGATCCTTTTAATAAGAGCCAACAGGTATCATTTAAATACTGGAGTTGAACAATGCGTTGGGTCTCTCTACTCATATTGATTCTGTTGACATCTGTTTCTTCTGTTTGGGCAGCATACGATAAAGCTGCTAAGGGTCACTATGGTCGAATTATATCCTTTTATTCGGCTCACACTGAAAACCTGGTATCGCTTTGTGCCCAAGAGCTGCTGATCGGTATATCTACATCTTTCTTGCCCCGCAGGGTCGCATGAATCCGGTCAGCCTTGAGAATATCAGTGAAGAGCCTGGGTTTAAAACGATTAGAGCTGTCCGTGAGGGCAGATTTTTCCATATTAAGGAGCAGCTGGTATCAAGACCGACATTGCGGATTATAGAAGGTATACGACAGATTGCTTCTCTTCTCTACCCTGAGCACTTTCCAGCAATCAACCAAGGAGAGGTTCATGGGGCAGAATAGAGCAGTGATTATAGCTGGAACTCAAAGTGGTTCAGGCAAGACCACAATAACCCTTGGGATCATGGCGGCTCTGGCGGCTCAAGGCTATCAGGTACAACCGTTTAAATGTGGGCCTGATTTCATCGATCCTACTCTGCATCGCTTAGTTACAGGGAGTATTTCTCGTAACCTGGATATCTGGATGAGCGGTGAATCCTTTACCTGTGAGACCTTTGGCCGCCATGCGGAAAATGCCGATATCTCTGTGATTGAAGGAGTTATGGGGATGTATGACGGCGGTAACTCTTCAAGCGCTGCCCTTGCAGCCAGGCTTGGAGTGCAGGTTGTCCTGGTGCTTGATGTTCGTTCTGCTGCAGAGAGTGCGGCAGCGGTGCTCAAAGGGTTTGAGACGTTGAATCCGGATGTGGCTCCCAGGGGCGTTATCCTTAACCAGATAGGGAGTGAGCGTCACCTGCAGCTTGTTACTGATGCAATCAAAAAACATTGCAGGGCGGAAATTCTTGGGTATTTACCCCTAACCGTGAATTTCTCAATACCAGAACGTCATCTTGGTCTTCACATGGGGGATGAATCACCACTTGACGCGGAAGCTGTCAGTGAATTGGCCCAGACCGTTCAAGCCCACATTGATCTGGACAGACTTATGAGCATTGGGGCTGAGGTGGGAAAAGAGGTTCAGCCGGTGAGGACTCGACCAGCCGGTCAACCTCGAACTCGGATTGGAGTGGCTTGGGATAAGGCCTTTTGTTTCTATTATGAAGACAATCTGGACCTGCTGCGTCTGGCAGGAGCTGAACCGGTTTTTTTCTCGCCCCTGACCGATGAGCATCTGCCTGAAGATATCAGTGGGATCTATTTGGGTGGCGGTTATCCGGAACTGTTTGCAGCCGAGCTCAGCCGTAATAAAAAAATGCTTGGTGCAATTAAGGTATGGGCCGAAAAAGGTGGACTCATTTATGCCGAATGTGGCGGCTTTATGTATCTGACCCAATCAATTATCGATTTTGATCAGCAGGTTCACGCCATGGCAGGGATATTTCCCGTTCAGGCCCGGATGCAGAGAAGAAGGGCAAGTCTGGGGTATCGAGAGATCCGGCTAAAAGACGACTGTTTCTTTGGTCCTGCCGGAACCGTACTGAGGGGGCATGAATTTCATTACTCCAGTATTGATGAAATGCCAGCCGAAGTGCCAAGAATATATGCAGTGAACAATGAAACCGAAGAAGGGTATCGATATAAGAATGTCCTGGGGGGATATATGCATCTTCACTTTGGCTTCAGTCCCCAGGCGATAACCGACTTTGTAAAGGCAAGTCTAAAAACCACCTGATTACTGATGATTCTCAGACTGGACGATAAAAGAGATGGCGTCTGTTCGACTGAGTTTTCTGGGGAATCAGAAAAAACTCTATAAAGGTACGTTTATTGCGATAACAATTCAGAAAATTGCCCCGATGGAAATCGAGGCGGAAAGCTTTCGGATTATTGAAGAGGAACTGCGGGAGCAGATTTGGTCGTTGCAATTTATAACCCAAAATCGAAAAAACGAACTGAACAGATCAGAATCGCACGGGATATCTTTTTGAAATATCGAGGGCCGCAGACTCCAGTGGGTATTGTCACCGCTGCGATCCGGGAAAATGAATCGATTACTCTTACAACCCTTGGAGAAATGCTGGAGTGTGAGATAGGCATGCAGTCTACGGTTTTTATTGGTAATTCACAGGCATATCTCTGGAACGAGAAAATGATTGCCCCGCGAGGGTATAAAAATAAGTACGAACTGTAGAGCTATTAACTCAATAACATAGATGTGACCAATTCTATGGCTCACTCGTGAATATTCTGGCTAAAACTTCTCCTGTTTTGCCAACCTGATGAGTACATCGTTTTGCTCATATCACATGTAATTTCGGATTGCCAATTTTATGTTTTAGGTTTACTATTCATTTAATGATTTGCTTAACCGTTTGGTTTTATCCTGAATCCGAGAGCATTCGATAGTGCTGTAGCTTTGTTCGATTTTACTGGCCGATTATAGTGAACTATATCGGACAGTTAAATCGAGCAAAGATGTAGTGCTAGCGGATGCCCCGAAGGGCGAGCTGTTCAACAAGGTTAGCGTAGTCTTCTTTAATAATACCTTGATATATCAGCAGGTTGTTTGAGAATGCAACATATTTCGTCACGGCTTCAGGTTTATTTCAGTAGCTAACCCATACTGCTTATTTCACTTTCTAAACTGCAGGAGAGAAACAATGGCAATTTTTCCGTATACAGCCGATGAACTGTTCAAATGGCTCACTGAAAAAGAGGATATCGTTGTTCTTGATGTCCGAAATGAGACGGAGTTTGGTCGTTTCAAGGTGGAAAGCCCCTATCCTTTCACCATGATGAACATCCCATATTTTGATTTCATGGAAATTGAAGAAGAATCTATTGCCAGACTGCCTGCCGGAGCAACCGTTCGAATTGTTTGTGCCCAGGAGAACTCGGCAAAATATGTGGCGGAGATTGTCGATAAATATGAGTTCGGAGATGTGGGTTATCTTGCCGGGGGGATTAAAAGCTGGGGGAATGTACTGATTCCTAAAATGGTCCAGGAGGCAGACAACTATCAGTTATACCAATTTATCAGACCGGGAAAAGCATCTTGTAGTTATGGCTTGGTAAGCGGTGGTGAAATGATGCTTTTTGATCCGTCGAGAAATATCGATTTCTATCTTGATTTTGCCAAAAGTATTGGGTGTCAGATTATTAAGAGTTTTGAGACCCACCTGCAGGCTGACTATATTGCCGGCAGCCGTGATATCTGTGCAAAAACCGGGGCCATGTTCTGTGCTAATGATGCGGATTTTTCCGGAACAAAAAACGATTATACCTCCCTTGTTGATGGTGAAATACATACTTTTTCAAAAGGCGGACCTGAGGTCAGCGTTCTGTTTACTCCAGGTCATACACCGGGCTCCACCTGCTTTATAATTGATGGGCAATATTTTATTTCGGGCGATATGATCTTCATTGACTCCATCGGTCGTCCCGATCTCGGCGGCAAGGCAGTAGAGTGGGCCGAGATGCTGTATGAATCGTTAAATATGGTGAAGCAACTTGATGGCAACCTGCAGGTGCTGCCGGGCCATTATATGAGCTGGACGGAGGCAACTGATGACTTGATTTTTATCCGTTCATTTGCAGATGTGATGAAACAAAACCAGGCCATCTACGATATCGATAATCTTGAGGCGTTTGTTTCCTTTATCCAGGAGAATATGCGGCCCCAGCCGGAAGAGTATGCCATCATCAGGCTGGTTAACGGTAATCTGGAGCAGTTCGATGACGACCGCCAGGAGGAACTGGATCTGGGGAAAAATGAATGTGCCGCCACCGCATATGCTGCTCAACAGGAAGCTTAAGAAGAGGGTTGATCAACTCCTCTTTCCTCTGATCCAAAGCCCGATTGAACTGCGGCACCGTCTGCAATGCCTGGCGCAAATGTTCTGTGAGGTTGAACAGGTATTGGAGTTGGAGAATTACGTTGTTACAGCCGGCAGGCTAATGGTGAAAACAGCTCCTTCGCGGTCATCACGGATATTTTCTGCTCTGACGTTTCCGCCATGGTGCTCGATAATGGTGCGTACCACATAGAGGCCAAGGCCCAGATGTGGCTGTCCTCTCTTATGAGAACGGACAGAAACCATGGAGTTGAAAATTTGTCCCAGCCGGTCTTCAGGAATTGGCGGGCCCTGGTTGATCACTTGCAGTTCAACTCGGGGGCCACTCTGAATCAGATGCAGCTCTATAGGTGTTCCCTCCTGATGAAAAGACACACCATTTTCAATGAGTTTGTCGATGGCCTGGCGGATCCGGTCTGGATCTCCGTTGATCAGCATCGGTTCCTCCGGTTTTTCATATACAAAGGTAATCTCTCCAAATGCCGGTTTCCAGGCATGATCCAACCAGAGTGACAGGGCTTCTGCCAGGTCGAAGTTCTCTTTGAAATCACGATCAAGAGCTTCACGCAGGCTGGTGGCATCTCTTATTGCGGCCAGCAGTCCTTCCAGCCGCTGTACATCTTTTAAGGCCCAGTCAACATAATCTTTGATGCGTTGGGGCGGATCAACCAGCTCTTCACTGATATTTTTCAGGGATGCTGAAACACCGGCCAGAGGTGTTCTCATTTCATGTTCGAGATTGTCGGCCATTTTCTCTTTGTATTCACTCTGGTTTTTCATCTGAGTCAGCATGGAACCAAGTGTTTTTGAAAGATCACCAATTTCATCTCCAGCCCGCAGCGGTTCAATGGTGTCGATGATTTGCCCGTCTTTTGATATGGCATGGGCAGCCTGGTCACTCAATCGTCTGATGCGTGATGAGATACGGGTGGCAAAGAGTAGAAGGCCGATTCCGCCAACAATAAAAACCAGGATGGTAAAATTGATCGATTCCTCAATGAGCCGGTTGGTTAAGGCAAGAATCGAATTGGTCGTCTGTTCAACAATGACGGCGCCCATGACCGTATCATTTTCAATCAGTGGAGTAATTGCCGCCATTACCTCGACCTGGCCGTCGGCAACTTTATAATTAGTAATACTTGATTTTCCGGCAAGTCCCTCCTCAATCCCTTGAATATCAAGAGCTGTCAGTTGAGAGGATGGGACGGTGAAGTCGGCTGGAAATGGCTCTGTGAAAAGAGCATAAAGAGGCGCAAACAGCTTGTTGAGTGAGAGAGAAAAAGGGCTGCTTTCATATCTGTTTTGCTCCTGCCTGTTTGTGGGTCTGTCAGCCTGATCCATTTCAAATGAACCGTAGCTTGCCCGAACCCTGCGATTCTGATCGATTACCCTGATACGGGACTGGGGACGGCTGATACTCTTTAATATTTCAACGATTGTAGATGAAGGGGAGAGTAGCCAGCCCAGATCTTCCTGTTTCTCGGGGTTGGCCGAACCGATAATGTATTTTGTTGTGCGGGCACGAGGGTCATCGACATCTCCGATGGCAAAACCGAGTTTCCGGTCAATGAGTTCCAAAGGAATTCGCATTTCGATGGAATAGCCGGTATCAGTGACTGACCAGACCCCCTGAATACGAGTTTCGTTTCGCACAGGAATCATATCATCGAGGTTATCCGACATAAGAAAGGCGTTAATCCAGCCCGGTTTGCCAGTGGTCATAAAATATCTCTTTAACTTCCCCTCTTTATCTTCAATAGCGATTTGCAGATGATCGGAGAGATCAAGACGCAAAGATTTTTTCTTTCGATAGACAATATGATCATCGGTGACCAGGAAGAGCGCGTAGAGATAATTACCGCGTTGGCCGACTATCTGAGAGAAATGCAGGGAACTGTAATGATAAGGGGCGGAAGCAAACAGAAGACGGTCTTCGCCAAACTCTTCCATTTCACTGATTTCCGGTTGCCAGTCGTCTGTCTGACCATTGAGACGCATTGGGTTGGAAAGTTGAAAGAGGTAAAGATCACGTCCATGTTTCAGTGAATGGAAAAGCTCGCGGTTAAAAAGATCAGGACGACCAACCAGGGCAGAAGCAACGGCTTTTGCCGAGAACATCAGGGTCTCTTTACGGCTTTCGAGCAAGTTCTTTTTCAGGGTAACACTGAAACGGAGACCGATAAAAGGGATAGCAAGCAGCAGCAATGACACCAGGGTCAATTTCGGCCTGAGGGATAAGCGCATTGTTATTCAATCCAACGGTAACCCATACCATATTCAGCTTTGATTTCGTCAAAATCCGGATCAATTTCGTGGAATTTATCCCGGATACGGCGGATATGGGCGGCAATAGCATTGTTTGTAACAACAACATTGGCGGCTTCCATCAACTGTTCGTGCGACTTAACGTGACCGGGGTGCCGGACAAGAGACAGAAGAAGCCAGAATTCAGTCAAGGTGAGGTTGAGTGGCTGATTATTCCAGAGGACCTGTTTCCGTTCTTCTTCGATACGTAATTTTCCGACTTGAATCACTTTTTCATCGATATTGGTGGCGGATTTCAGGACTTCAAGCATTTTGAAAAGGGCTGAGATTCTTACCGGTAGAAAATCCAGCGTCGTTGTGTTTTTTGTCAGATAATCCCAGGCACCGAGTCGAAGTCCGGATACACGATCGAGATCTGAATCTCTGGCGGTAAGGAAGATAATTGGAATGGTCGGTGATGCCTGACGCAGTTCACGACACAGGTCAAAACCACCTTCCATTTCATCTTGCAGCATTACATCAAGGATGGCAAGGTCGGGCAATTGGCGTTCAAATGCGCTTTGGGCTTCGCTGCGGCTGGCGTAACTGTCAACCTGGTAACCTTCCCGTTCAAGTGCCTGGCTATAATTGGCACGAAGCAATTCGTCGTCTTCCACAAGGGCAATTCGATAGGACATATGCGTTATTTCATCATGAGGTGAGGGTTTATTACTGCGTATCACTGCCTGGACAGAGACCAGTAACAAGTAATTCGACCAAACTATACATGGAAACAACCGGAAAACCAAACGTCATCTTTTCCGGCAGAGAATCTTTGTCATAATTTAGTCATAATTCGTCAGGGAGATATCATAATGATGTATGCCTCTTGTCACTGTTATGTATTTTAGTGCACAATCAGAGGAACGTATAAACGATCCACCCACACTTCAAACGAGTTTTCAATGGCAAAACAACTTCTACAATTCGGTCGGAAAATCAGGCCATCTTTTTTGAGTGATCCCGGGAATATGCTCATTGTCGGGTATATTACCGTCGTTCTTCTATTTCTTTTTTTCGGTGGACTTGTTGCCTCAAAAATTTCTACACAGGATGTTAACAAAACCTCCAGCTTATCCGCTCCAGTCCAGCAGAGTGACCTGTTTTTACCCAATCGCCTGAAAGTCAACTGATCTCTTTTTATCCTTTCCTCCTGACAGAATATTCTCTCCGCCGGTTAAATCTTTTTCAGGAAGTCTTTAGGCACCCTTAAAAATTGCTATTTTGTCCAATTTCTGTGACACAATGAAAAACAAAATGCTCACATATACCTAATATGCTGCCCTTTTATTTTTCACTGTTCCTTGAGGTTGAACGAAATATCTAATTTTTCAAGGCACCCTTATTCTCGCTGCTGACCCGGAAGAAATTTCACTGGTGTTGGGTCTTGCTGTGGGCCTGTTATTGAGATAGTAACAGGGGCGATATCACCCCGGTCATTTTTCTCTCATATTCTATAGCAAAAATATCACGATTCTGACACCCGGTTGTCACACTCACTGTGTTGAATTGTCTTCCAGATAATGAAGCAATAGACCCATTTAAAATTGGTTGATTGGGAGGAAACGACATGGTTTGGGAACAGAGCGATCAAAACAACAATAAGAGAAACTGGCTGAAAGATCCGGGCAACGCCCTGCTCACATTTTATATTCTGATAATCCTCTTTCTACTATTTTTCTGCACCTATGACCGAACGCAGGCTGCGGAAACTAAAACAAAAGTTGAGACAATCGGTTTAGCTGACGTGAAGCAGGGAGAATTACTTCTTCCATCAGAACATAACGGACAGTATAACCCGGCTCCTCTACTACAGCAGGATGTTCACATAACTGTGAGCGGTATTGTTGCCCGGACGACTCTTAAGCAGCGGTTTATTAATAATACCCAGGGTTGGGTAGAAGCTGTTTATGTTTTTCCATTGCCGGAGGAAAGTGCAGTTGATCACCTGAAAATGACGGTGGGAGACAGGGTGATTATCGGTAAAATCAAGGAGAAGAAAGAGGCAAAGGCGGTTTATGAAAAAGCGAAAAAAGAGGGCAAGAAGGCTACACTTCTAGTTCAGAACCGTCCAAACATCTTTACCACTGCTGTTGCCAATATTGGGCCAAAGGAAATAGTCGAAGTAGAAATTGAATATCAGCAGCTCGTTCTTTATACAGATAATCTCTTTTCTTTGCGGTTTCCCATGGTGGTCGGGCCTCGTTATATTCCCGGTATGCCGGTAAAAACGGAAATGAAGTTGGATCATTCCTTTTCCCGGACCGGGTGGGGGGCAAACAGTGATCAGGTGCCGGATGCATCAGAAATTACTCCTCCAGTAACTCTTCCTGGTGAAAAAGCAGTAAATCCAACCACTCTCACAATAGAGCTTGCAGCCGGCTTTCCGCTCAGCCGGATAACCAGTCTTTATCATGGTGTTGTCATAGAGAAAAAAGAGGGCAACAACTACTTCATCAGATTCAACCAGCAGGTGTTTGCCGACCGTGATTTTGTTCTTGAGTATGAGGTGAAAAAAGAGAACCGTCCCCAGGGGGCCCTGTTTGGTGAAACAAAATCGGGAAAAAGCTACTTTCTTCTGATGCTAATGCCTCCGGATCAAGGAATGATTTCTACCCCTCTTCCCCGCGAGCTGATTTTCGTCATTGATACTTCCGGCTCCATGGGTGGAGCTTCACTCCGGCAGGCGAAAAAGGCACTGACTATGGCCATTTCACGACTACGCCCCATCGACCGGTTTAACGTGATCGAATTCAACAGTGTCGCCCGTTCTCTCTACCCGTCAGTCAAGACGGGAGCCAAAGCCCATATCCAGGAAGCAACCGATTTTGTGAATAACCTGAAAAGCCAGGGAGGAACAGAGATCAGTTTAGCCCTGTCAAAGGCTCTGGATGGAAAGAAAAATCATGAGAGAATCAGGCAGGTAGTCTTTTTAACCGATGGTGCGGTAGGAAATGAGAAACAGCTGTTTACTATGATTTCGGGCAGCCTGGGTGACTCGAGGCTGTTTACTGTCGGTATCGGCTCCGCTCCCAATTCCTATTTCATGACGCGAGCCGCTGCCATGGGGAGGGGCACATACACCTATATTGGAGATGTGAATGAAGTATCGGAGAAAATGGGCCAGCTGTTCAAAAAGCTCGAAAACCCGGCTGTCACATCCTTAAAATTACTACCAACGGGGGATGATGGAAAAATCCTGGAACTGTATCCTTCACCTCTTCAGGATTTGTATATGGGCGAGCCGTTGATAGTGAGTTTTCAAGCGCAAGGAGGCTTGGGTGCTATTGAGGTCGCGGGAAAAACGGGAAGTTCCGGTTGGGTTCAGCGGCTGAAGATTGGTGAATACGGGAATAGACAAGGAGTTGCGGCTCTGTGGGCAAGAAAAAAGATACGAAATCTTATGGAATCGCTTTTACTCGGGGCCGATAAAGAAGAGATCAGAAAACAAGTTGTAACCACATCACTTGAGCACCATCTGGTCTCTCAATATACTAGCCTTGTGGCTGTTGAACAGAAAATTTCACGACCAGACGATCAAAAGCTGAACAAGGCACCAATGAAAACGAATATGCCGGCGGGCTGGCAACATAATAAAGTGTTTGGCACCACGTCACAAACGGCAACCCCATCAATGCTCTTTTTGCTGATCGGACTGTTTCTGGCTACTCTTGGAGTGTTCCTGCTGAAGTGTCGAAAGTTGCAGGCATCATGAGGATGGTTGTGAGCAGAACTCTTGCTGTAATACTCTTATTCATAGCGTTTTTCTTTATCGCAAAGGGGTCATGGATCAAAATAAAACCGCTTGTTGCCGGAGTGTTGTTGGAGAAGGCATGGGAACAGACGGTGGAGGGTGGAAAGCCGGTTAAACCATGGCCCTGGGCCGATACTTGGCCAATAGCCAGGATCACAATCGACAGGCTGGGTATAGATAGTGTTGTGCTGGAAGGCGACAGCGGTGAAGTCCTTGCTTTCGGGCCTGGTCATGTCAGCGGTTCGGCACAGCCGCTGGGAAAAGGCAATTGTGTGCTTGTGGGGCACAGGGATACAAGTTTTAAGTTTCTCCAACATTTACGGCCGGGTGATCGAATAACGCTTGATAACAGACAAAAACAGAGAAAGACGTACCGTATTGATTCATTGCAGGTGATGTCGGCAGAGAAACTCCATTTCCGGGAAATTGAAGAATCATGGCTGACCTTTATCACCTGCTATCCATTTGGAGCAATTGCGCCGGGTGGAAAACAACGCTTTGTGGTCTTTGCCAGGGTCATTGAGGGTGTGTGATACACCCTCGTAATGCTTGGACATAAAGTGATTTTCAATTGATTGATACTTGCTGTTCAGCTTCGATTTGCATTCGGTGAATCAATTGACATCAATCTGTCGTTTCGGTATATACTACCTTTTCTATGATGTATTCAGTTCTGTTTTTTTCGTTTTACATTTCAATCAAACTTGTCTGTCGTCCAGCTTTTTGTGAAGCTGGATCTCAACAGAGCATGTGAGGACAAAGAGAGGAGCGATATGGACACCCAGTATCCTTATGAAAAACTAGGTCTTTTTTATCTTGGTCGGGAACTTGACATCGACACCCATGAGTCGCAGGATGTCCCTCTTCTCTATAAAAGTAAATCGCTGACCACCCATGCGGCAATTATCGGTATGACCGGCAGCGGTAAAACCGGCTTGGGGATTGGCCTGATTGAAGAGGCAATCCTCGACAATATTCCCTCGATCATTATTGATCCTAAGGGGGATATGGGAAATCTGCTGCTCAGCTTTCCCGAGCTTAAAGCGGATGATTTTAAACCGTGGATCGACCCGGCAGAAGCGGCTAAAAAGGAGATGGATCCTTCAGCATATGCTGAAAAAACGGCGAAAACGTGGAAAGACGGCTTGGCTTCCTGGGGCCAGCAGCCGGAGAGAATTCAGCGTTTACGGGATAAAACCGATTTTACCATCTACACCCCTGGCTCCAGTGTCGGTGTCTCCGTTTCCGTATTGAGCAGTTTCGAGGCGCCTTCCCAGGAAGTATTGCAGGATATCGATACCTTCAATGATCTGATCAATTCAACCACTACCTCGTTGTTAACCCTGATCGGAATTCAGTCCGACTCGCTTCAGTCCAAAGAGCATATCCTGATCAGTTCGGTTCTTCTTCATTTCTGGAGAAAGGGTGAAAGCCTGACCATGGAATCGCTGATTGGCAATATTGTCAATCCACCTTTTGAAAAGGTGGGTGTTTTTGGACTTGATACGTTCTATCCCCAGTCGGAGCGAATGGCTTTGGCTATGAACCTCAACAATGTTCTGGCAAGTCCGGCCTTTGCCGCCTGGACCCAGGGTGTTCCACTGGATATTCAGAAACTGCTCTACACAGAGGAAGGTAAGCCTAGAACAGCAATTTTCTCTATCGCTCATCTTAATGACGAGGAGAGGATGTTCTTTGTTACCATGCTGCTTAATCGGTTCATCGGCTGGATGCGCCGGCAACAGGGAACATCATCACTCAAAGCCATGCTGTATATGGATGAGATTTTCGGTTTCTTTCCACCGACTGCCAATCCACCATCGAAAAAACCGATGCTGTTATTGCTCAAACAGGCCAGAGCTTTTGGTATCGGTGTGGTCCTGGCCACACAGAACCCTGTAGATCTTGATTACAAGGGATTATCCAATATCGGCTCCTGGTTTGTAGGTCGACTGCAGACTACCCAGGATCAGAATCGGGTGATTGAGGGTATAGTGGGTGCAAGCGACGGTACACTGGATAGAAAAAAGACAAGAAAACTGCTCTCCGATATGAAGGGCAGACAGTTTCTACTCAACTCCGCTCATCTTGATGAACCCCTCCTCTTTCAGACGAGGTGGGTGCTTTCTTACCTGAAGGGGCCGATTTCTCAGTCCGATATTAAGAAATTGATGGCTGAGAAGATAGCAGCGGTTGCCAAAAGCTCTGCTCAAAGTCCGGTTTCCACCACTAAAGCAGGGTCGGCTGTAGGAGAAACAAGCGATCATTTACCCATCCTGTCGGATAAGATTGATCAACTCTATTATCTGCCAGTGGCAGCAGACGATTCGGTTCGTTTTGAACCCTGGCTGATGGCTACTGGTTCAGTTCGCTACTATAATGCCAAACGCAATATCGACTCTGTGGAAGACTATTCGCTCAAACTCTATCTTGATGAGAGATTTGAACGCTCAGATTGGGAAGAGGCAGAAGCATGTGAGTATAGTCTGGACGATTGTGCGAGCAATCCGCCATCCGAGAGCTCCTATTACCCATTGCCGTCATCGTTTTCAGAGCTTGGTGACTTGAAAGCAGAGACCAAAGGTTTTTCAGATTTTCTCTACCAGGAAAAACGACTGATACTGCTTCGGGCAAAAGGGATGAATATTGAGTCTGAAGTCGGTGAATCTCTTGGCGATTTCAAGGTGAGGCTTGCCGATCGATTAAAGGAGAAAAAAGAAGAGGAAGTTGAGAAACTACAGGAGAAATACAAGGTAAAACAGGAGCGCCTGGAGAAGAAACTGGATTCGGCTCTTGCCAAGGTAGAAAAAGAAGAATCGGATGTTTCAGCGAAGAAAACGGATACCATGCTCTCTTTTGGAGCGGCCGTTGTCGGTGCATTTTTCGGCAGAAAGGCGCTCTCTGCCACAACTGTGACAAGAGCTGCCCGGGGTATTCGTAATGTGGGAAGAATCTCCAAGGAAAAGCAGGACGTGAAACGGGCACAGGCTCTTGTTGAAGGTATTCAGGAAGACCTTGAAAATCTGGCCGTTGAAATAGAAGAGAAAGTTGAAGAGATTGCGGAGAAGTACGATGTGGATAATTTTGAGTTAGAAGAGTTTGCCATCAAACCGCGCCGCAGCGATATCTTTGATGTCCGGCTGGCACTGTTGTGGGAGATGGTACCTGGGTTACCGCCCAGGTAGACAGCCGGGAAGAATGGTGATAACAGAGATCTTAGGGTTTTAGTTTAAAAGAGAAATATTGCAGGGAGAAATGGAGTGAACGAGTTTTTCAGCAAGACGTTTTATCATAATACTGTTTCGGAATGGCTTATTTCCATGGCCATCATCGTCTTTGCCGTTCTTGTCGGCAAGGTACTGTACTGGCTGTTTTCGACAATTATCCACAAGCTGACGAAAAAGAGTGAAACCCGGCTTGATGATATCATCATCGATATGGTCGAAGAACCGTTGGTTTTTTCAGTTGCCTGTGGCGGTATCTGGTTCGGTTTGCGTCTGCTCAGCTTCCCGCCAGCCATTGATACGTTAATCAGTAATGGTTTCCAGTTCATTATAGTTATTTGCGTTGGCTGGATGATCGCGAGACTACTTGATGCCATTACCGAGGAATATGTAGTTCCCTGGGTCAACTCTTCCGATAGCGATCTTGATGATCAGCTGTTGCCGATTTTGCGAAAAGGCGCCAAAACTACTGTGTGGGCACTGGCTGTGATTGTCGGTTTGAACAATGCCGGTTATGATGTCGGTGCCATTCTGGCCGGTCTTGGTATCGGTGGTATCGCTCTGGCGATGGCAGCAAAAGATACGGTTGCCAACTTTTTTGGCGGCTTCACTATTTTTACCGACCAGCCCTTCAGGATTCGAGAACGGATTGTCGTTTCGGGATTTGACGGCACCGTCAAAGAAATCGGTATTCGCAGTACCCGACTCGTCACTCCGGAAGGCAGGATTGTCACCATTCCCAATTCGAAATTTACTTCCACCCCGGTTGAAAACATCAGTCGTGAACCGTCGCGCAAGATCATTGTAAATCTCGGACTGGTGTATGACACAACACCGGAACAGATGGAAATGGCCATGGCAACCTTAAAAGAGATTGTCGATAGCAACGGTAATACAGAGGCGAAACGTACGGTGTTTTTCAACGCGTTCGACGCCTCGGCGATGAACATCAAACTGATCTATTATATCTCAAAAGGATCTTCCATCGAAGAGACCCAGAGCCAGATGAATATGGCCATTTTGCGTGCCTTTAACGAAAAGGGCCTGGAGTTTGCCTTTCCTACCCAGACTCTTTACAATATCGATTCCGGAAAAGCGGATTGATACCATCATGTTTTTTTAGGTTTCTTTTCAGGAGAAAGAGGCAGGGTGGCTTATTAGTATGAGACGTGTTTTGATCCCATGATGATTCTGCTCATTCTCAGTCTGGTTTGCCTGCTATTGACCCTGTGGACAAACGGGCTGCTGGTGTTCGGTGTTATGAAGTTGGGGCGACTGGCTGATACCAAGCCGCTGGCCCGCTCAAAAGTTCCGAAAGTATCGGTGATTGTGGCGGCCTGCAATGAAGAACAGACAATCGGCCCCGGGTTGAGATCACTCTTACAGCAGGACTATGCCAATCTTGAAATCATAGTGGTTGACGATCGCTCAACCGATCAAACCTACCAGGTCATACAGAAACTGAAACAATCATATCCCCAGTTACAGGTGTCTCGAATCAGTGATCTCCCAGAGGGCTGGCTTGGTAAATGCCATGCCATGCAGTATGGGGCTGATCGGGCAACAGGAGAGTATTTTCTGTTTACCGATGCCGATGTGCAGATGGAAAAGACAACAGTATCACGAGCCGTGTCATACATGCTTGACAATCATGTTCATCACCTGGCCCTGTTTTTCAGGAACGCAGCACCGGGTTGGCTGTTGAATGGTATGATCCTCGATGCCGGCGCCAGTCTCCTGACCCTGTTGAAGCCTTGGAAGGCTGGAGAGCCTGACTCAAATTCTTTTGTAGGAGTAGGGGCCTTCAATATGGTCAGCTCGGGTGTGTATAGAGATGTTGGTGGACATTCCACCATTCGTATGCATCCTGTGGATGATATCATGCTTGGAAAGATCATTAAAAGAGCTGGCTTTGTTCAACACTGCCTGATCGGTGTCGAATTTGTTACTGTGAACTGGTATGAATCAGTCGGTGAAATGGTTGACGGACTGATGAAGAATATCTTCTCGCTTTTTCATTACCGGGTTGTTGCGGTGATACTCTCAGGAGCAGCTACCATTCTGATCGCAATTGTTCCTCTCTGGGGGGCTCTTTTTAGTTCCGGTCTTCCAAAAATACTTTTTTTATCTGCCGTTGTCGTTCGGCTGATGGCATTTCTCTATGGAGCCGCAGTGCTTCACCTGTCTCTGCTCAGTTCCCCTGGAGCGCTTATAGCACCGTACCTGGGTCTTTACATATCTGCCAGGGCTGCTGTTACAACATTAAGAAATAACGGTATTATCTGGCGGGGAACCCTCTATCCGCTTAGTGAGCTGAGAAAAAGTGAACCACTTTTATTTTAATATCCATTAAAACCTCACCACCTCTTTTTTAAACACCTGTTTGTCCTTTTGTTTTTTCACGTGTACAATAAAATTAAATACACCGTTACATGGAGCAGGCAGCAATCTGGAATACTAAATGGAGCAGGCAGCAATCTGGAATACTAAAATCAACATGAGTACAACCCTCACAGGTGAAAAGACTATGTCCGAATCAATTGAACAGCTTATTGGGCCTGAAAATTATCAAGGAGCTACACGCGATTTTGCCCATTTTTGTATTGAAGAATGGGAACGCAAACAGTTTTCGTCCAAACCAGTTGACAGTCAGATTTTCATCGGTGCCGTTCAGATGATACTTGATCGGTTGGCACCGGAAGAGGTGGAGTAAGTTAATGATTCTTACCGAGATCAAGGCAGATAACATCCTTAAATATTCCAGGCTGGAATTGACGAATTTGCCATCTTCAGGCCTGATAGGTGTGAGCGGCAAGAATGAGTCGGGAAAGACAAGTCTTGGCGAGATTATCTGTTTCGGTCTTTTTGGCCGAAGCTTTTCCCTTGAAGGTCAGAATTTAATAAAACTCATTCAATGGGGGCAGCAGAACTGCACTGTACGGATATCGTTTATAGGCAAGGACAACAAGCAATATCAGGTTATCCGTCATCTTGATAATGACCATGTCCACGGTGCCCAGCTGTTTACAGAAGGTGTTGAGCAGCCCATTGCAACGGGTGGAGGGAAGGTGAGCGAACAGATTTCCCGTCTTGTCGGTTTTGAGTATAGGGAGTATGTGGAATCGTTCTATCTGGCCCAGAGGGAATTGCGAACACCGTCTCATAATTCCAGAACCATTAAGATGATGGCAGGTATTGCTCCTCTCGAAAAGGTTCAAGAAGAGATAACAGAGGAACTGATCACCGAAGAGCGGTCGAAAGAGCAAACTAAATCGGAGATTGATACAGTTGACAGGGAGCGCCAGAGCTTAAACTATGACCCGGATCGTTTTGGCCGCCTTGAAGAGCTCAAGGTGGAATGCGAAGAGCTGGCTGAAGAGAAAAACCAATTTCTCAAACAGATAGAGAGTGAACTGTCGGAGTACAGGACGAGGTATCTGGTTTCCCAGAGAATTAAAACCGGTAAAATAGGTGCTGTCATCGTATCTGTACTCTCTTTTTTCTTCTGTTTGGAATTTCTTGCTGTCTGGTGGTGGGTGAATCACCCCGTTCAGTCGGGGGCCTTAAGGGGTCTTATCCAGAAGGTAAATATCTTTTGTGTTGGTGGTCCCGAAAACTTGCCGAATGCCTCAATGCTGTTTTTTTTCGGCACTATTGTTTTCAGCACCCTCTTCGTTCTGTTTTCCCGAAAGGAGCAGAACCTTAAGTCAAAAACAGAAGGGCTGGTAGAGTTGCTTGGTCGGTTGGCCAATAGTCAGGGTGATCGGCTGCGAGATTGTCTGAGACGATCGTTGAGGCTGCTGCAGAGTGATTCGGTTTTAGATCAGTACGATGTTTCATCGGGAGCCGAAGCTGAAGTCCGGCAGGAAGTTGTGCAACCAGAAGTTGAGATACCAGTTGATGAAGTGTCCGAACTCATGCTTGATCCGTCACAGTTGAGTGATAGAGTACACGAGCCACTTGAAGGGTTGGAACTGTCAAGAAGACAGCTTGTTGGCCGGCAGGCCCTTCTTGAAAAGGAGTGTGAACTGGAAAGAGAACTTGCTGATCAGGTGCGCGAATATGATGTTGTCATTGACGGGCTGAATGAGAAAATTGGTGAACAGGATTTTCAGATTCGGCTTTATCAGCAGGCTTGTCAGTTACTTGAAAGAGGAATGATTCATCTTTTTAGCCGCTTCAACTCTGATGTTGTCAATGATACAGCCCGCGCCATTCCCCTATTTACCGGTGGTCATTATGAACACCTGAAAATCGATGATCGTCTGGAGCTTGCGATTTTCTCAAACGAGAAGCATGATTTTATGGATTTTGAGGAACTTTCAAGCGGTACTCAGAGGCAGATTATGCTCGCTCTGCGTCTTGCCATGGCCCAGAAGCTGATCCATACGGCTGCCACCGGCAACCAGTTTATCTTCTTTGATGAGCCCTTCGCTTTTTTTGATAGAGACCGTGTCCTATCTACACTGAAATCGCTACCTGTCATTTCTGAGGATATCTCGCAGATCTGGATAGTTGCCCAGGAAATTGATAACAAGGCGACACTTAATCTCAATATCTGCTGCGATGCTGCAAGTGACAAACTTATACTGGACTGTGGAGGGACAAGCTGACGAATGCTGTCTTTTTGAGGCAGTTGACGTGGACAATCTAGGGTTTTGCGACTGTTGTTTGTTCGGGTAGTTGGTTTGTTGGAGTTCAGGTAAAACGTAGATTGCTTAAACCGGTGAGATTGTCGATGACGAAGAAAGACATACTGCAGCAACGTGCTCTTCGATATTTGATTATCGGATCTATTCTTGTCCCCTGTTTTGCTAGGCTTAATTTGAGTGGAACGGGTCATGAGGGGGAATTATACCGGTATATTGTACCGTTAATTGTTGGTGGCCTGGCCGGCTTCTTTATCGGCAGGGCTCGGGATGCCGTTCGGCAGAAACAGCAGAGCCTGCTTCAGAACAATATCGAGTTGAGCAAAGAGGTTGACGCAAGAATACAGGCAATCTTTGAGCTGTCAGCCAGTGAGGAACGCCTTTCAATCACACTGCAATCCATTGGTGATGGGGTAATCACCACTGACAAACTAGGCAAAGTGGTCCTGATTAACAAAGTTGCAGAAGAACTAACCGGGTGGAGCAACGAAGAAGGCCTGGGCCGTAAGCTGGAGGAGGTTTTCCATGTAATTGATGGCAAGAGTGGTGAGGTCTGTGAGAATCTCGTTGAGATGGTGATAGAAGCCAACCAGACTGTTACGCTGATCGAGAATAGTGTTCTTCTTTCAAGGTATGGTAAAAGATGCGATATCACGGATTCAGGTGCTCCGATCAGAGACTGGAACGGTAATATAACCGGGGTTGTCCTGGTTTTCCGGGATGTGACCAGAGAGCTGCAGGTTGAAGAAGAATTGCTTAAGGCCAGAAAGCTTGAGTCAGTTGGTGTTCTGGCAGGCGGTATTGCCCATGATTTTAACAATATTCTAGGTTCTATCCTGGGGAATCTTGACTTGGCAAAAGACATGATAGCCTCGGACAGTAAACCCTACGCTCTTCTTGCTGAGGCGAAAGAGGCATCGATGCGGGCTAAAAATCTCACTCTTCAGCTTCTGACGTTTTCCCAGGGTGGGGAACCGATACGAAAGGTCGGATCTTTGAAACAGGTCATTGAAGATTCGGTGAACTTTGTTTTACGAGGCAGTCCCGTACAGAGCAAATGCCTGGTCCAGGAAGATTTGTGGCTGGTGGAGATGGATCGGGGTCAGATCAGTCAGGTACTGGAAAATCTGGTCATCAACAGCCGTCAGGCCATGCCTGATGGCGGTCGGTTAGAGGTTCTCTGTGAAAATAGCTCAGATATCGGCCCAAATGGTTATCTCAATTTACCGGAAGGAGACTATGTAAAAATAACAGTCAGTGACAATGGAGTGGGGATCCCGGAGGATATGATCGATAAGATATTTGATCCCTACTTTTCCACAAAATCAACGGGCAGTGGTTTGGGCCTTGCCGTGACTCATTCTATCATCCGAAAACATGATGGTTCAATCACAGTTCAGTCAGTTCCCGGTGAGGGGTCGACATTCACTATTTATCTACCGGCCATTAAAGATGCAATCACAACTCAGATAACTGAACCGGAGCCTGAGCTGGAAACCGGTAAAGGTGTTGTCATGATTATGGATGATGACGAGGGGATCTGTAAGGTTGCTGAAGATATGTTGATGTATCTCGGTTACCGTGTCATTATTACCCGGGATGGGAGTGAGGCCATTGAGACGTATCGTCTTGCTCACGAGAATGACCAGGTTATCGACCTTGTTATTCTGGATCTGACCATACCTGGGGGTGTGGGTGGTAAAGAAGCCATCACTCAAATCAGAGATATCGATGCTGAAGCAAAAATCCTTGTTGCTAGCGGCTACTCCAATGATCCAATCATGGCCCAGTATGAGCGGTATGGTTTTTCAGGGGCCATTACCAAACCGTTCAGTCTCAATGAATTGAGCGGTGTGATTCAATCAACTCTCTCAAGATAAAACTGTAAAGATAAACGGTGTACTGTTGTATTGGACGCTGGAGATTCAGTTTTATCATTCACTTCTCTGATTACCAATGGCCTGTATCACGAATTTGTCAATTAGAAGTTTTTATTTTACCACATCACTGGAAAAACCCAATAAGCCCTATACTCAGCCAGGGTAAATAAGTGATAAGCAGAAGAGTAAATAAGAGAATGATGAGAAAAGGCAGGGTTGCTTTGTAAAGCTGGACAATGGGCTTGTCAAACCGATAGGAGGCCAGAAACAGGTTCAGGCCGATCGGGGGGGTGCAGTAACCGATCTGGAGATTGGTGAGAAAGATAATGCCGAGATGGATGGGATCAACACCGTAGCCTTCCGCTATGGGGATGATCAGAGGTACGATAAGAATCAGGGCTGAAAAGATATCGAGCATGGCCCCGACTAACAGCAGAAAAACATTGAGCAGCAGTAAAAAGGTGTACTTTGAGTGGATGGTTGTTTTAATGAACTCAAAGAGTCGAGAGGGGATTTCCTGGTCGATCAGGTAATTGGTCGTTGCCATGGAGGCCGCCAGAATGACAAGTATACCGCCGAAAAGCATCATCGATCGGCTCATGATTGCCGGCAGCTTGGAAATCGGGATATCCTTATAAATAAACACTTCAATAATTAAGACATACAGTGCTGTGATCGCTGCCGCTTCTCCAGCGGTAATGAATCCACCATAGATACCGACAAGAACGATGACCGGTAAGAACAGCTCCCATGAAGAGGTTCTTAGCCCGTCAATGATTTCTTTAGTCGTATAAGATGTCCACCGTTTCCTTTTTACCGGACTTTTTTTCATTCCATAAAAAACAAGCAGCGACAGCATAAGTAGCCCGGGTAATATCCCTGCCAGAAAGAGATGGTCGACCCGTGTTTCCGAGATAACTCCATAAAGGATAAGGGGTAGGCTGGGTGGGAAAAGAAGACCAAGGCTGCCGGAAGAAGTGATCAGTCCCGTTGAAAACTTTTCACTGTATCCGTCCTTTAACAGGGCCGGGAGGAGCAGACCGCCGAGTGCAAAGATAGTTACTCCGGAAGCACCGGTAAAAGCCGTGAAGACAGCGCAGACCATAAGAGAAACAACAGCCAGTCCTCCGGGCATCCAACCGAGAAGAATACGGGAGAGTGTAAGTATCCGTTTAGGGGCATTGCTTTCTGAGAGTACAGTGCCGGCAAAGATAAAAAGTGGTAGCGAGATGAGCAGCGGTGTATCCGCCAGCCGGCTCATCTCAATAATGACAACTGAAAGATCAATTTCTGCTGAATAGAATGAGAGTAAGGCCAGTGCTGAAATGACAATAAAAAGAGGCGAACCCAGCAGTGCCATCAACAGGGTGAATATCTTCAGAATCGTCATTGGACAGTTGATTCGGGAAGAGGTTTTGCTGAAATGATTGTGTGGATGGATACAACTGCCTGGCTGAAATAACGGACTGTCATCAGGCAAAAGCAAAGGGGAAAGATGAGATTCCAGAGATACGAAGGGATACCCATCAAGCCTGTAGGGCCGAACTCTTTTTCACTGATAATAAAAAGGACGGATGCCCAGGTTAAAACTGCAGCAACAAGAGCGGAAAAAATATGGCTCAGTGCTGTAACCCACCTGTTTACCTTCTCGGGGAGCAGATGACCGATGATATCAAGAGAGATATGTTTTCCTTTGGATGAGGCCATGGCGGCCCCTAAGAAACCACTCCAGACAACAAGGTGACGAAGAAGGGGGTCGGCCCAGAGTAATCCGCCGGTGTCAAATCCTCTAAGGAGGATTTGGCCGCAAGAGATAACTATTAAAATAAGTAACAGAGAGCTGAGCAGTTTTTCTTCCACATCTGAAAAAAATAGCCCTATCTTTGTCCACCACCGTTTTTTCTCAGCAGTGTTTGACATAGCTGTTATTTGGTTAACGGATTATTTTTACGATGATCGTTCAGGATCTCAAGTGTGCGGGAGTAAATCTCACTGGAAAATGCCTTACCGGACAACTTCTGGACAGTTTCTTCCCGGTGTTGATGAAGCTTTGCGATCACCTCGTCACTGGTCTCGACAAAACGTACACCATGATTGATTAATGTCTGCCTTGAGGCAATATTGGACTGCCTGGTTTTTTCCATCAGAATGGAAAAGTGTTTGTCTGCTGCTGATCCAATGAGTTTCTGTTCCTCTTTGCTCAATTTAGAAAAAGAGCGCTGGTCCAGCAGAAAAACACCATAGGCATATCCGTATGGTGTTTCGGTGATGTATTTAGCTTTGGTGAACCATTGAAGAACGATGGAGCCGTAAAGTGAATTAAAAACTGTATTCACTAGCCCTGTCTGCAGGGAGGAGAGAACATCAGGGATGGAGAGCTGGATGGGAGTGATGCCGATGGAGGAGAGAAAGGTTGATGTTAGCGGGTCACCGGCAGGAGACCAGCATTTACCATTTCTCAGATTTTCGATTGTGATCAGTGGTGAGACGCCCATGGCGTAAACAAATCCCACTTCGGTCATGGCAACAAATGTTAGCTTTTTTTCGGAAAATCTTTTTTTAAAGATCGGTAGCAGTCCACGTTTTACAGCATCTACTTCATCGTAAGTTTCAAACAGGAACGGCAGGGCCAGCACCCTGAAATCTTCTACTATTCCGGCAATCCCGGTCATGGTGAAACCACCGCCATGGATCTGGCCGACTCTCATTTTCCTGTACATGGCCTGGTCATCGCCCATGATTCCACCCGGATAGACCTTGAAGCGGATTTTTCCATTGGATGACTTGGTCACTTCATCGGCAAAATCGTGAAATTTCTGCATCCAGACAGAACCTTCCGGAGCCAGAGTGGCAATTTTGAAAAGATGGTTGGACTTGGCAAAACCATTGGTGGCCAGACAGATCAGAAGGACAGTTAATAACGTAATCCTGGAAAGGGACAGCAACCATTTATTCAATAGATTATTCACCGAAGAAATCCTCCTCAATCATCTTTACTGCCTTTGTCTTGGCAACTTGATTGGCAAGAGCATGGTCAAGTGCGCTCTCGAGAGGAAAGTCGATCACCTCTTTTAACAGGAGATCATGCAATTTCCTGTTCATGGTCATTCTACAATAGGTCTGGGCGTATGCTATTTGCAGGGGGAGGTAGCTCCGTTTGGAGATTCTCAGTCCTTGTTCAAAATGGTGGGCCGCCAGTTCCGGTTTACCACCGATCATTTTGGGTTTAGCCCCGTAATAACTGCCGAGAATAAGGTGAATGGCTCCGTCGGCATACGATTCATCCAGTTCCAACAGTCTGAGTAGAATTTTCTCGATTTTAACCAGATCAGCTATTGAATCGGGAGATCCTTGTTGCTGAAAGACCCAGCTGGTCCAGGCAGCAGTAGACCAGAAAAGCGGTCCAACATCATCATCAGTTGTCGATGCTAGAGCTTTTTGTAGAGTGTCCAATGACTCCTTTGGACTGATCGGTAATTGTTGACTTAAACGTTTAACCCCATATTTTTTTGCTTTTTCAGCAATAGTGTTGAGGCGCTCACGTTTGGTGTCGCATTCGGTAAGTGCGCTCAGATAACCACTGTAGGCCTTTGCTCCCAGAGTCAGTAGTGCTGGGTCTTCAGGATCGGATTCGATGAGTGAGTCGATCATCAGAAGGTAGGCGGGACCGCCTTCGCAGACAAGGTGAAAATCGCTCTGTCGTTCAAGGTTTGAAACAGCAGGTTCTATAACAAATGAATTGACCAGCGTGGAGCAGGAACAGAGGAGAGAGACTGAAATAAAACTCAGTCCGTATTGAATTGTTCTCAGCAGTTTACGCCAGTTTTTGAAAAGATTCATCAGTTGTCGGAGAAAAAGGATGATGCAGTTTGTCTCATCATACACCCTGCCAATATACTCAGTGAAGACAGATGAAGTCAAGAAGGCAAGACTATGTGATCAATTGGGTTGGAAATAATTCAATATCATGGTGGTCAATAAATGGAGAACAGGCCAAGGGTCATCGGTGTACCTTCGTCTAAAAGTACTGTTGGCCAATGTGTCTTAAGGGGCACTGGTTGTGGTATAAATGTGTCTTTAACAAAAAGGTGAAAATAGGTGCACAGCCATCTCAGAAGGAATGATCCCTGGCTGAAGACCAGATGGCAATTTGACAACGCCTAGGGTCACACAACACTTCCATGGTTATCGGAAACTTCTATGTAACGAAATAAATATTGACTTTGATTTTTATGGTTTGTATTAATTAAATCATTAACTTAGATCGTAAACAGGTGGTGGCGAAAAGGGTTTGGCTTTAACTCCGGAACAGAAAGGCTGGGCAACTTTGCGGTTTTCCTGCGAAGTTGCTGTAAGCTGCGACGTGTACAGGAAGCTTGCCTGGCAAACTGTTGGTTTCTGGTTTGTTGTTTTGATAAAAGGTGTAGCTTGAACCGGAATAGAGCCCCTATGTTACCCTGTAGTCTTTTGTTGGCTGCTGTGTCACAGCTTTGTTGAAAGCGGTAACGCTTGCAGGCTCTATCTGTAGAGTGTTCGAGTTCAATGAGGTTGCAATATTGACAAGCACACTTAAACCTCACTTCCTGATACTACTCCTGGCAAAGATGTCTTGATGTTCGGAGTATCAGGTTGAATTTACGGCTGTGGTGGAGACTCTTCCATGTGTGGAATAACAGGGATCCTCAATCTTGGACAGCAGGGACCTCCGGCACGACATATAACTGAAGCTATGCTGGGCCCTTTGCTTCACCGGGGGCCGGATGATACCGGTTATTTCAGTGATGAACAGATTTGTCTCGGGCATGCGCGCCTCTCTATTATTGACCTGGAGACGGGCAGTCAGCCTGTCCATAATGAAACAAAAAGTGTCTGGGTTGTTTTCAACGGAGAGATATTCAACTATATCGAGTTACGTAAAAATCTTGAAAGACTGGGCCATCATTTCTACACCCGGTCCGACACAGAAGTGTTGGTCCATCTTTATGAAGAATATGGTGAAGAGTTTGTTCACCACCTTAATGGTCAGTTTGCTATTGCTCTTTGGGATACAAAGCAGAAGAAGCTGTTGCTGATAAGAGATCGTGTCGGCATCCTGCCGTTATTTTTCTGTCGCCATCAAAAGTATCTTTATTTCTCATCAGAAATAAAAGGGATTCTTGCCGGTACCAGAGTTTCTCCTACCCTTAATTTAACCGCTCTTGATCAATTGATGACATTCTGGTCTCCAGTCAGCCCGGAGACTGTTTTTGAAAATATTTATGAGATATCTCCTGGCCAGATGCTCATAATTGAAGATGGTCTTGTCCACAAGAAAACATATTGGGACTGGTCTTTTCCAGGTAACGGCTCGTATCATACACAAAGCGAACAGGATATAGCCGAAGAACTTCATGACCTTCTGGTTGATTCGACCAGGATCCGGTTGAGATCCGATGTTCCGGTTGGTGCCTATCTCTCCGGAGGACTTGATTCATCGGTTCTGCTCTCACTGATCTATCATTATGGTGGAGTTCCTCTAAGGACATTTTCCATTGGGTTTAACGAATCTGCCTTTGATGAGGGAGAATTCCAACAGCAGATGATCAACCACCTGGGAACCAAACACAGTAAGGTGGAATGTTCCAACCACGATATCGGCAACCATTTTGTAAATGTTATTTATCATACGGAAAGTCCCGTATTGCGAACGGCACCGGTGCCCATGTCCATTTTATCAAAACTGGTAAACAGTCAGGGATATAAAGTTGTACTTACCGGTGAAGGGGCCGATGAAGTCCTGGGTGGCTATGATCTTTTTAAGGAGAGTAAGATTCGCCAGTTCTGGGCCAAACAGGAAGCATCGAATCTGCGTCCGCTTCTTCTGAAACGGTTGTATCCTTATCTCAACATTACCCAGAAACAGGGTCAGGCCTATCTGAAAAGCTTTTTCGGCACAGCTCTGGAGCAACCTGATTTACCCTATTTCTCACATATTCCACGATGGAATACCACGGCCAAATGCAAAGATTTTTTTTCTGATGCGGTGAAAACAACGCTTACTGATAATGCTATCGAGATTTTTGAGCGTAGCCTGCCAAAAATGTTGGGTAAATGGCATCCGTTTAATCGGGCACAGTATATCGAGGCCAAATCGCTTATGTCCGGTTATCTTCTTTGTTCCCAGGGAGACCGGATGCTTATGAAAAACTCGGTAGAAGGCCGTTTTCCCTTTCTCGATCATCGATTAATAGAATTTGCCTCTAAAATTCATCCCAAGTTGAAGATGAAAGTTCTCAATGAGAAGTACATTCTAAAACAGGCAATGCGGCGCTATCTGCCTGCTGCCATTGTCAATCGACATAAGCAGCCATACAGGGCCCCGGATATTCCCGCTTTTTTTGGTCAGAAGTCTCCCGGCTTTGTGGATGATCTGTTGTCAGAAGGTTCTATTAAGCGATATGGCTATTTTGATCCAAACAGGGTTGGCCGCCTGGTGGCGAAAATTCGACGAGGACTGACAATTGGTTATAAAGATAATATGGCTCTGGTTGGTATTTTATCGACCCAGGTCTGGCATCATCTATTTATAGAAAATTATCAAAAGAATTTTGGCAATGAATCTTCCCCCTGTCCGCCTCCTGCATGATGCTTTATTGACTGCTGCCAGGGCCTATCCTGATAAGGCCAGTGTAGTTGTTGAAGGCAGCTCGCACACCTATAATGAACTGCTGGACGCTTCATTGCGTCTGGCTTCTATTTTGCAGCAGCGTGGATTGAACCCTGGTGATCGGGTGGTGATTTTCATGGCAAATTCATGGCATGCGGTTGTGGCAATTTTTGGTACTCTTCTTGCCGGCGGCGTGCTTGTCATTGTAAATTCTCAGACTAAAAGTGATAAACTGCGCTATATTATAGAAGAAACAGGTGCAAAAATATTACTGACACATAGTTTGTATCGATCTGTCTATTCACCTATTTTAAGAAGATCAGGGAAGCTTGAACGGGTCATCTATTCAGGACGGGAGATGGACGAGTCGGCTGATACTCAAGCTGATTATGCGGACCAGCTTGAGCAGTTTGATAAAATAATTGATGCGGCTGAACCTTTAACGCGTATGCCGGATGTGATCTCTCCGGACCTTGCCGCCATAATCTATACATCAGGCAGCACGGGACGTCCCAAGGGGGTCATGCAGACGCATCAGGCCATGGTTTTTTCTGTTGGAAGCCTGATCGAATACCTTTGCCTATCCAGGCATGATCGTATTATCAATGTTCTCCCCCTGGCTTTTGATTATGGACTGTACCAGTTGCTTATGTCGGTGCACCTGGGGGCAACGCTTATCCTGGAACACTCTTTTACCTATCCTGCGCAGATATATAAAAGGATCCTGGAAGAGAAGGCGACTGTCTTTCCCGGTGTGCCAACCATTTTTTCCATAATGCTGGCATCACACAGAAGAAAAGCTCTCAAGTTTGATAGCGTGACACGGGTTACTAACACGGCAGCAAAACTGCCATCGGGTTTTATCTCTGGTTTGAAAGATATTTTTCCCAATGGAAAAATTTATAAAATGTATGGGCTTACTGAATGCAAACGGGTATCTTACCTGAAGCCTGAGTTGATCGACAAAAAGCCGGGATCCGTAGGCAGAGCGATTCCCGGAACACAACTTTTTCTTCTTTCCAGACAAGGAGAACCTGTAGCTCCTGGTGAAAGAGGTATGCTGTATGTTCGAGGTCCCCATGTGATGGTGGGGTACTGGAAGAAACCGGAGCAGAGCAGGAAGATGCTTAAAAAGTTACCTGGGAGTCTGCCCCATGAGCGTGTTCTCTGTACCCAGGATCTTTTTACCATGGATGAGGATGGAGATCTCTATTTTGTCGGCCGCACCGATGAAATCATCAAGAGTCGGGGTGAAAAGGTCTCTCCGGCGGAAGTTGAAAATGTTCTCCAGTCCATAGAAGGGATACAGGATGCCGCTGTTATTGGGATCCCCGATGTTGAACTGGGAGAGTCTGTTTGCGCATTTGTTTCCAGCGGACAAACAACTGCTCTTGAGAAAAAGAAAATAATGAGAATTTGTCAGACAAAATTAGAGTTATTTATGGTGCCGCGACAGGTGGTTATTTTGAACGAACTACCCAAAAAAGCAAGCGGTAAAATTGATAAATCAGCCCTCTTAGAAATAGAGTTAACCGGTAGTGATGACAGCTGAAAAATCCATTCGTGATTATATACTCAATAATTTTCTGTTCACAGAAGATGAATCCGCTCTTGGCAATGAAGATTCCTTTCTGGAAAAGGGGATTATTGATTCAACCGGTGTACTGGAACTGATAACTTTTTTAGAAGATGAGTTTGAGTTGGTGGTGGAAGATGAGGAAATGGTACCGGAAAATCTTGATTCGGTTACCAGGCTCACCGCTTTTATTAACAAGAAACGCGAGCAAAAAGATTAAATTGCTGATGAGTTTCTGTGCAGAAATGAAAGAATAATGCCAACTGATATGACAGGAAAAATCGACCACTCCGTGCTGCGGATTGATGAAGCCTCAGAAATAGAGAAGATTGGTGAGAGTATCAGGGGGATTTTGCGTGAAAAGTTGCGCCGTCGAGGCTGTGTGGTGGCCGTTTCAGGAGGAATAGACAGCTCTGTCTGTCTGGCGCTTTGCGTTGAAGCACTTGGGGTTTCAAAGGTGTTTGGCCTGTTGTTGCCGGAACAGGATTCTTCTGCAAGAAGTGTTGTTGACGGTAAGCTGCTGCTCGACCATCTTGGTGTTGACTCTATTGAGCATAATATTTCAACGACTCTTGAGGAAATTGGCTGTTATCGTATGAGAGATGAAAGTTTCAAGAATGTCTTTCCAGAGTTTAACAGTGATTGGCGCTCGAAAATTGCCATTGCCGGTGGGGAAAAGGGTCAGTTTAATCACTTCCTTCTTGTGGTTGAATCCCCGGACGGCACAGTCATGAAAAAACGACTTGGTCATAAAGATTACCTCCAAATAGTTGCCGCCACAAATTTCAAACAGCGAGTAAGAAAAAATATTGAGTATTTCCACGCCGATCGGTTAAATTACGCTGTGGTCGGTACTCCAAACCGTCTTGAATATGATCAGGGCTTCTTTGTTAAAAATGGTGACGGGGCAGCTGATTTTAAACCGATAGCACATCTTTACAAGACGCAGGTGTATGATCTGGCCAGATATCTCGGGCTACCCGAACCGATTTGCAACAGTGTGCCGACAACAGATACATACAGTATGGAACAGGGTCAGGATGAGTTCTATTTCGGGCTTCCGTATAAAGATATGGATCTTGCACTGTGGGCAAAAAACAACGGTGTGTCAGCCCAGGTATTAGCCGATTCTTTAGGGATCTCCACAGAAAGGGCTGAGTTGATCTATGCCGATATCGACAATAAAAGAAGAACGACCCAGTATCTCCATGCAAAGCCGTATCTCGTCGAGCAGGTACCTGAAATAACCATTCTATAAAACTGTGGATACCCAAAGGTAGAGAAAAGAGAAGAGGGAGAAGGTGAGATATAGAACAAAGGGTATTCTGACCTGGATTATGCATCTATTTACCTGGCCGTTTGGTCTGGTTAGTGTAATTAGCTATCGTCTCCGTGGCAGTGAGTATCCTTTTGTGTTCAGTGCAAAGATTTTGAGTCTGGTTCCCGGCAGAATCGGGCAATATCTCCGTTCGTCTTTTTATGGGCAGACTCTGGTGGAATCCACATATGACCTGGCTGTTGGCTTCTGCTCCTATTTTGCTCATCCAACCGCGTCAGTTGCCAGAAAAGTGTCCATCGGCAGTTTTTCCATTATCGGTATGGCCAGGATTGAAGAAAATGTGTTGATTGGCAGCAGGGTTTCAATTCTCAGCGGCAAGTATCAACATGGCGGAGGACCCGGGTCCGACTCAGTTGACAGTAATATGGAGCCGCATTTTGAGGAAGTTCGTATTGGACGTGACAGCTGGCTGGGAGAAGGTTGCATTGTCATGGCTGATATCGGTGAGAGATGTGTTGTGTCTGCCGGCAGTGTTGTAACAAAAGCCATGCCGCCAGAGCACACTGCAATCGGAAATCCTGCACGGTTTATCAAGTGGAAAAAAGAGAGTGAATAAAAGTAACAGGCATTATTAATAAAACGTACATCAATGGGTAAAAGAATGAAGGATTCAATAAATTACTTTTTTGTTACTATCCTGGTCGTAGTGATGACTCTTGCAGTCAGTAATGGAATTGTCTTTGTGGAGGAGAGTATGGCAGAAGAAACGGTAAATATTGCCTATATCGAGGCCTCTATAGGTAGAGCGTGGAAGGTGGAGGAACTGCCAAAACGAATAGGTGATACCAGGACCAAGATAGATTTTTATCCGATATATGGCTTTGATAAGTCGGAGATATTGGATAAGGTTATAAAGGACAAGAGCAAAAAGGTGGATGCCATCGTTTTGCAGGAATGTTCAGTCTATTTTCCCGGACCGCTTGCTTCGTATAAAAAAAGATATGAAGGGTGGATAAAAAAGATTCAATATTCGGGGATACAGCCCATTATAGCCACAACGGTTCCTCCGGCAACCAGCAAGGGAATTGTCCAGTTGACCAAGAATTTTATCAAGGAGAAAATTTTAGGTAGAGACAGCCGTTATGAGCAGATTGTAGATTTTAATAATTGGCTGAGGGAATTGGCAAAAGCGGAAAATTTACTTCTGTTTGATCTGGAAGCCGGCTTACGGGTAAATGATACGGATCGCCATATGCATGAGCAGTTTAATTCCGGTGATGGTGTTCATTTAAATGATGTGGCTTACAAGAAGCTCGACGTTCTGTTTTCGGACTTTCTTCAGGCAAAAAGAGCTGGTAGAGGTAACTAATCTCCTTTGTGGAATGAACCCTTGCTTCCAGTAGAGAAGAATCGGCAAAAAGGTGTTATGGCATCATATATCCGGCTCCACTGATCATTTGGTTTATTCCTCCTTGTCCTGTAGAGGGCTGTGTGTATGTTTACGTTTAAATAACGAAAAGAGTTGAAGGGTGACATGAAAATTATTTCCGATACCTCAATTCATTCTACGGCTGAAAAACTACACTCTGCATGGTCGCTCGACCCTACATTTGCTGTAGTGCCCAGAAGAAGTGATTTCAGTGAAGAAGAGCTTCAGAGTTTGCTCGCTCTTGTTCCTGAGGATTTATTACAACATCATTTCATCCTGTTAACATCCGGGAGTACGGGGAAGCCTAAACTGATTGTAGGCAGTAAAAAGCGAGCTATACGTCTGGCCAATGTCCTGGAAAAAGTACAGAAATTGGAGCCTGTGGCTCAGACGATCATTGTTTTGCCGCTCAGCTATAGCTATGCCTTGATTAATCAATGGGTATGGGCAACGGTCCATGATCGGGATATGGTGTTAACACAAGGATTTGCATATGCCGGTGTTTTGAAAAAGATACTTAAAGAAGCTCGGCAGGCCATGTTGTGCCTTGTTGGTGCCCAAGTCCCGCTATTCAAGAGAATATTTGGTGAAACAGTCCAGTTTCCAGATATCATACGGCTCAATTTCGCAGGCGGGAAATTTCCCCAGGAGTCATTGGACTATCTCTTCTCAATATTTCCGAATGCGCAAATCTATAATAATTACGGATGTGCTGAGGCGATGCCGAGACTCACTATTCGAACAGATAGTGCTTCAGACAGCAGTAACAATATCGGAAAGCCTTTACCCGGGGTTGAACTTTCTACGAATTCTGAAGGAACACTTTGTTTTCGAAGTCCCTATGGTGCTGTTGGTTATATCGAAAATGGCGAATTCCAACGGATTCAAGAAGATGATTGGGTCCAGACCGGAGATTTGGGTTTCCTGAGAGAAGATAGCAGTTGGATGCTCAATGGTCGGGCTGTTGAGGTTTTTATCCGTTATGGGGAAAAGATATCACTTTACACCATTGATGATTCGTTGAAAAAGCAATGGTGGGGTGAGAGCGCTTACTATCAGGAAACTGATGTAAATGGAGAGTTGGGGTATGTGGCGGTCGTTTCTCCTACTCTTAATAAAGAAACGTCACATGCGATCATGAGGCAGCTGCGGTTAGACTTTCCACGGACTCACTGGCCTTTGCGTCTGGAAAGTGTCGAAGAATTTCCCTTACTTTCAAATGGTAAAGTGGATGCAAATAAGTTAAGCAGCATCACCAGGGAAAAAGAGATTCATTGGCTGCAGAATTGATTCTTCTGATCACCCCTATTATTCAGTAAATTGGAAAGGGAATCAGCTTATCAGCGGAAATTAAATACAGTGGTTGCTGGTGAAATGACGAAACCTCGGTCGGTTATGTGAGATCGGAGTCTACGCTTACCTGTCACGGTCTGCCCCTCGTAATCACTTCTGCTGACACATGCCCAAAATACCAAGTTTCTTATCCATGATGAGAATCGGGGGAGTCAGATTGTTTTTTTAACCTTCTGTAATTCATAGCTTTGTTACGAGAAAAATGATTACAGGGAACAAAAATAGAGTGTTTGAAAGTTAAGCCGCTAAAAACGGGAGAGACAGATGAGAAAAATAAAGATTGCAGCTTTTGTCGGCTGGCTCATAGTTGTGACGACGGCATCAGGAGCCTTTGCAAGTGGTGCTGGTGGTGGAGTGAAAATAGGCACCCTTGGTTTAGGCGTTGAACTGTCCTATAAACTATCAGATTACCTGGGGGCCAGGTTCGGTATTAATACCCTGACTTACAGCACTGATGAGACAATTGATGATATCAACTATGACGCCTCGCTCGATTTCTTCTCTCTTTCTCTGCTGGCAGATTATCATCCGTTTGGTGGCGTTTTTCGGATCAGCGCGGGTCTGGTTGTCAATAACAATGAAGTGAGTCTGGCAGCAACTCCCTCCGATACAGTGCTTATGAGAGGTGTGCCGTTCACTGCTGCACAGGTCGGCACATTGGAAGGGACGGTTGAATTTTTGCCTATATCCCCCTATATCGGTATTGGCTGGAGCAGTGCAACCGGCAGCGGTTGGGGGGCTGCCATAGACCTTGGGGTAATCTACCAGGGCTCTCCCGATATCGTCAGTTACACCGCCAGTGGAACAATGGCCGGAACAGCGCAACTTGAGACCATACTCGATGAGCAGGAGGCAATTATTGAAGATGCTCTTGAGACATATACCTTCTATCCGGTTGTCTCATTTATGCTGCTCTATCAGTTCTAATTTTCTTTGGGTTGAGGTGTGAGGGGGAAAGTGTCATCTGCTGTCACTTTTTCCCTCGAACAGGCGGTACTTTGCAGCCATTGCAGATATCTCATCTTTGACCCTCTTCTTCAGTGACGGGGGGGCAACTACTTCAGCCATCTGCCCATATTGAAGAATTTTCATCAAGATTTCCCGGTCATCACTGACAGGTATTTCCATCAGGATTCCCTCTTCAGACTGTTTGATCTGTTGATCTTTATGCCAGTGCTGATGACGAACAAGTTCAGCTGCGGTCGAGGTGAACAGAATTGTAGCCCGGTAAACACTTTCGCCTGTAAAAATCCCAAAAGAGTTGTTCATAAAGTCGGTATCCGGAGTATGGTCGGCGATGGGTTGCTCTGACTTCTGAGCATGGCTGATCCTGGCAATATGAAAGAGACGATTGCTTTTTCGTAAATGACAGAAACCAAAGAGATACCATCTTCCCTGGTAGTTTGTCAGCTGCAATGGATCAATATGGCGAGAACTCAATTCCCCTTTGACGGAGCGATATTGAAGCTGAAGTCCACTTGATTTAACCAGGGCTTCTAAAATGACTGAAAAGATTTGCGGGTCGATCGATTCAACTTCAATCCATTCATAATTGATCTTGTCGATAAGCCGGGTTAAATCGGGATCCAGCAATGTTGTCAGTCGTTTGGTCAGTTTTTCTACTTCGGGAAGTTCGGCAAGACCGGCTTCCTGAGCCAGCTTGTTGAGTAATGCCAGCAGGGTGATAATCTTCGGGCTGTTTTCAAAAGGAAGACGAAAATCCTGATCCGAATAATAGAAGCCGTTTTTTCTGTTGTCAAAGGCAAGTGGGGCAAGGAGCCTGTCTCGCATGTAGGCGATATCACGCCTGGCGGTAGCCGGAGAGATTTCAAACTGATCGGACAGGTGCTTGGAATTGGGAAAACGGTTGTGTTTCAGTTCGTCATGAAAAAAATAGATACGTTCCAGGAGGCTCATATCATAACCGGTTAAATCGCAGTTTTTTCTCTACAGGTCAGTTAACACGTTATCCCAGGCACTCCAGGATAATGTCAAGATGGAGCATGGAGCGTATGGGTAATTTGCTTCTAACGGGGTAACCGCCTGTGTTTAACAGGTGGTATTTGCATCTGCTCCCGGTATTTTGCGACAGTCCTCCGGGCAATTTTGATATTTTCAGCGGCAAGTTTTTGAGAAATGGCATTGTCGCTGTACGGTTTATGTTTGTCTTCGTTCAGGATCATTTTGCGGATTCTCTCCCGAATCGATTCAGCTGACATGGCATCTCCATTATCCCGTGGAATCGCGGTGGAGAAGAAATACTTTAACTCAAAAATACCTTGGGGTGTGTGGGTGTATTTGTTGGAGGTCACCCGGCTGATGGTAGACTCATGCATGTCAATATCTTCTGCGACATCCTTGAGAATGAGCGGTTTGAGATGGCCGGGTCCAAGCTCGAAGAAATCATACTGAAAGCGCAGGATCGATTCCATCACTTTGTAAATAGTCCGTTGGCGCTGATAAATGGATTTAATAAACCACTCGGCGTTTTTCAGTTTCTCTTTGAGATATTTTTGTGATTCTGCCTGCTGGTTGAGCTGTTCCTCAACAAGGTCCTGGTAATAACTGGAGACCTTCAGCTTGGGCAGGTCTTCATCGTTGAGGCTGATAATATATTCGCCATCAACTTTTCTGACATACACGTCAGGGACAATGTAATTGATTGGATCTTTCGAGTAGGGCAGGCCGGGATAAGGAGTAAGAGATGATGTGATGAAATCAACCGCTTTTAAGATCGTTGCCCGGTTGCGACCCGTCGCTTTCATAAGAGCCTTGTAGTTCTTTGTTTCAAGCAGCGGTAGATGGTTGAGTACTATTTGAGCGGCAAGAGATTCGCCCATATCCAGTCGTTCCAGTTGAAGAAAAAGAGACTCACTGACATCACGGGCACCGATACCGGGAGGATCAAGATCCTGGATGACTTCCACCATATAGTCCGCATCGTCTTTGCTGCATCCTGTTTGTGCCATAATCTCATCGACATCGGCTTCAAGAAAACCGTATCGATTCAGGCTGCCGGTAATGAACAGGGCTATGTCCCATTCACTTTTATCTAATTCACAGTGGGCAAGCTGCCACTGCAGATAGGCGGAAAGTCCAGGTTTTTCAGAGACGAAGTCCAGTTGGCTTGGGGCATCTGCTGGTGGGCGTTCAGTTGCAAAGGAGAAGTTGGCATCAAAATTATTGGCGTAATCCTGCCAGTTAATTTCTGTCATGTTATCTGACGTTTTTACAAGCTCAGTGAAATCCTGCTCTTTGTCCGGTTCACTCGATTCTTTGGTGGATGAGAGCGATTGCTGATTTTCACCTCTGTCGGCGGCCAACAACTCTTCTTCAAGTGCCGGATTCTGTTCCAACTCTTTTTGGAGGGCCTGTGTCAGCTCAAGGCGATTAAGCTGCAGCAGCTTGATGGCTTGACGCAACTGGGGTGTCATCACCAGTTTTTGTACAAGCTTCAGCTGCTGTCTGAGTTCAAGAGCCATAAGTATCAGGAGTCGGAGGTCAGAAGACAGAGGACAGAACAGTTTAGCACCTCAGGCGCATTAAAAATGACATGATGGGGAAATGGTCCATGCTTGCCCCGAATATTTCTGTCATCTGTCATCTGTCTTCTGTCCTTTGGGAACTACATGGAAAAGTTTTCACCCAGGTACATCTTACGGGCAACTTCACTTTCAATGATATCATCGGCAACACCGCTTGTGAGGATCTGGCCTTCGTTCATGATGTAAGCAAAATCACACACCTGCAAAGTCTCGCGAACGTTGTGATCCGATATAAGAATGCCTAGTCCCCGTTCTTTCAGGCTGTAGATGATTTTCTGCAATTCGGCTACAGCCAGAGGATCGATACCTGCAAACGGTTCGTCGAGTAAAATAAATTCGGGTCTGGTGGAAAGAGAACGCATGATTTCAACTCGGCGACGCTCGCCGCCAGAGAGGGCATGTCCTTTATTGTTTCTGAGGTATTCGATTCCCAGATCGGCAAGGAGTTCGTCGATCCGGTTGTTGATTTCGTTCTTGCTGAGTCCCAGGGGTTCAAGAATTATGCGGACATTTTCCTCGACGGTGAGTTTTTTAAAAACAGACGGTTCCTGAGGGAGATATGAGATCCCTTTCAAGGCGCGTTTATGAATCGGCAGATTGGAAATATCTTCACCGTTTAAAAGAACAGAGCCTTCATCCGGCCTGATAAATCCGGCAATAGAATAAAACGAAGTGGTTTTGCCAGCTCCATTTGGGCCGAGCAGGCCGACAATGATGCCGGAATTAACCTGAATGCTGACTTTGTCAACAACTGTTCGGGCTGAATATCGTTTTACAATTTTGTCGGTTGCAAGAAGAGCCATGGTGTATTGCCTGTTGCTTATTTCCCGGGAATAATAGTCATTTTCACGCGGGATGATTTTTTCTTTTTACCTTTTCCGGCAACGGTCGTCTTGGTCGAACCGATGACTTCTGAGCGGTTTTCATCAATATAATAGATGATCTTTTCTCCACTGACCATATTGGGCCCCTGCCAGGCTTTGGCGTTTTGCACAAGTATAACCTGCTTGCTTTTTGAGATATAGAACATCTTTTTAGCAGTTCCCAGCCAGTCGTCCCGGCTGACTTCCACATTGCCGACGCAGACGATTTTCTCAACCTGCTGTTTAGAACCGGTTTTAGACCGCTTTTTCTTGTTTTTTTTCCCTTTTTTCTCAGGGGTGTAATATACGGTCATATTATCGGATCGAATCCGAACATCGCCCTGTTTGGCATCAACATTTCCCTTAAATAACACTGAATTCTTGTTTTCAAGAGAGGTCATATGATCCGCTTCCACATAGATGGGTGGATCATTTTCAGCAAAAAGCGGGGCGGGCTGGGCGGTAAAGAGGAGAAAAGTAGCGGTAAGAAAGAGAGCCGTCTGGATGCGGCTTCTCAATGTCGTAGGTAACATAACGATCCTCTATGATATGAAACAAAAATGCTTGCAATTTACGAGCCTGTTATAACCGAAAGGGTCGGGAAAGTAAAGTGACTCAAGTCAGATGACTGGGAAAGATTGCTTTACTTAGCGGTTATAAGTCTGTAAAATGGGAGCTTATTTTATTGAATTACAGTGAAAAACAAAAAGCGGTGTTCAGTTAAAAAAAAGATGTTATTTTTTTCAAAATGCACACCGATACAGATGAAGTTGATAGTCGCTGTTTATTGGATCAAGACGGTTTTGTGCTGGTGTTGGATGCATCAGGAAAAAAATTGAAACGTGTTGTACAGGTTTTCAGGAATTACACCGGGGAAATAAATGAAGAAGAGTATTGAAAAAGCAAAAGTTCTCATAGAATCATTGCCCTATATGCAGGAATTCAGGAACAAAACGGTGGTCATTAAATATGGTGGTCATGCCATGGTTGATGAGCAGCTAAAACGCCAGTTTGCACTTGATGTGATACTGCTCAAACAGATAGGTATTAATCCGATCATTGTTCATGGCGGTGGGCCGCAGATTAATCAGTTCCTTGATCGACTGGAGATTAAGCCAAGTTATGTCCAGGGAATGCGGGTGACCGATGGTGAGACCATGGATGTGGTGGAAATGGTTCTTGTCGGTAAAGTCAATAAAGAGATTGTCGGCTTGATCAATCATCATGGCGGTAAGGCCGTTGGCCTCTCAGGAAGGGACGGTGACCTGGTTTGTGCGACAAAGATGCGGGTAAGCAAAGCTCCTGCTGAAAATGATCTGCAGGATGCGCCGCCTGAGTTGATCGACCTGGGTCGGGTCGGCCAGGTGACAGAGGTGAATGCGGATGTTCTGCAGACACTGGATGAGGACGATTTTATACCCGTTATCGCCCCTGTCGGCGTCGGGGAAGACGGGCAGGCCTATAATATCAATGCCGATCTTGTTGCCGGTGCTGTTGCCGGAAAACTGGAGGCGGCAAAGCTGATTCTGCTCACCGATGTGAGTGGTGTTCAGGATAAAGAGGGTTCACTGCTTGCATCCATACAAAAAGAGGATGTGGAGTCGCTGATTGACAATGAGACAATTGTGGGTGGAATGATCCCGAAGGTTCGCTGCTGTTTTCAGGCACTTGAACAGAACGTGGAAAAAACCCATATCGTAGATGGCAGAGTTGAGCATGCTATTTTACTTGAAATATTTACCCGCCAGGGTGTGGGGACGGAGATTATCTAATGAGTGGTAACGAAGATTTGCAGAGGAGGGCGGAAAAAGTGTTCATTGGGACGTATGCCCGATATCCCGCAGCCATGGTAAAAGGCTCAGGGTGTAAGCTGATTGATGCTGATGGCCGGGAATACCTGGATTTTTTATCCGGCATTGCGGTCTGCAGCCTGGGGCACTGCCATCAGGCCGTTGCCGAGGCAGTCAGCAGACAAGTAAGAGAGCTGGTCCATGTATCCAACCTCTATTACACAAAACCACAGACTCGTCTGGCGGAGATGCTGGTCGATAATTCTTTTGCCGATAAAGTATTTATGGCCAATAGTGGTGCAGAGGCCAATGAGGCAGCGATTAAACTGGCTCGAATATATGCCAAACCCGGTCGATATGAGATCATCTCTCTTGCCGGCTCTTTTCATGGTCGTACTCTGGCAACGGTGGCTGCCACAGGACAGCCGAAATTTCATCAAGGGTTCGAGCCGATGCCGGAAGGGTTTGTCCATGCTCCTTTTGGAGATCTTGAAAGCCTTGAATCACTCATCAGCGAAAAAACGTGCGCAATTCTCTGTGAACCGTTACAGGGCGAAGGTGGTGTGCGTCCTTTGGAGAAAGAGTATTTGCAGGGGATTCGCAGACTCTGCGACCAGCATGGGCTTCTGTTGATTTTTGACGAAGTCCAGACCGGAATAGGTCGTACTGGATCATTGTTTGCCTATGAGCAGTTAGGGATTGTTCCGGACATTATCACCCTGGCCAAGGCTCTGGGCAACGGGTTGCCAATTGGCGCAATGCTGACAACTGAAAAAATAGGCAATTCCTTTGTACCGGGAACACATGCCTCAACATTTGGCGGCAATCCTGTGGCTGCAGCTGCGGCTGTAGCTGTGCTTGAAGTCATGCTCGCCAACGATTTTCTTGCCAATGTGAGAAGCACGGCAGAGTATCTCAGGAAAAAGCTGACTCAAATCAGTGAGGCATTCCCTGACTTTATTGAAGGTGTGCGAGGCATGGGCATGATTTGCGGTCTCGTGTTAACCCCGAATGGTGTTGGCCTTGGCACTGAGATAGTGAACAAAATGTTTGAGCGGGGAGTGTTGATTAATTTTGCCGGTAATGTGGCTCTTCGTTTTTTACCGCCGCTTATTGTCAGCCGGGAAGAGATTGATCAGTTCAGTCAAATACTGCATGATCTGCTGGCCGAATACCAAAAAACAGCGAAGTAAAACTCTTTGCAAATCGGCCCACTTTTTTGTAAACATACGAGCTTTCCCTTGTGGTAACCGTAACGTTTACCTCAGGGGCTCGGCCTTGTTGAATATTGAAGTGTTTCCTGGATGTGAGAGGTTGAAGTTATGGTTACCCATTTAAAATCTTTGCGCGACTTCACAAAAGAGGAGCTGCACAGCTTTGTCGATCGTGCAATTGAACTTAAAAAGCAGAGCAAGTCTGGTGTTGTTCACACTTGTTTAAACGGACGAACAATTGGGCTGGTTTTTGAAAAACCGTCTACGCGGACTCGGGTTTCTTTCGAGGCAGCCATGTACGGCCTGGGCGGTCAGGTGATTTTTCTGTCTGCTCGAGATACACAGCTGGCAAGGTCAGAGCCGTTAAAAGATATGGCCAGAGTCATGTCGAGATATGTCGATGCCATGGTTGTTCGAACTTTTGGGCAGGATGTTATCGATGAGCTGGCGACCTATGCAACTGTTCCTGTGATCAATGCGCTGTCCGATCGCTTTCATCCCTGTCAGATTTTAAGCGATGTGATGACCGTCATTGAGAAAAAAGGTGATATTGAGAAACTAAAGATCGTCTGGGTTGGAGATGGCAATAATATGGCCAACTCCTGGATTCAGGCAGCAGGAACGCTTGATTTTGAGTTGGTCCTTGCCTGTCCGGAAGGGTATCAGCCGGACCCGCAATTGCTGGCTGAGGCAAGAGGAAGGACGGAGAAGCCGATTACACTTGTCAAAGACCCGCTTGAAGCAATTGTCGGGGCTGATGTGATTAATGTCGATGTCTGGGCTTCAATGGGGCAGGAAGAGGAGCAGGAAGAGCGCGTCGAGATTTTCATGCCGTATCAGGTCAACCGGGAACTCCTTACCAAGGCTCCTGATGATGTTATTGTCCTTCATTGTTTACCTGCTCATCGTGACGAAGAGATTACCGATGAAGTTCTCGAGTCTGACAAGTGTGTGGCATTTGATCAGTCAGAAAATAAGATGCATATCCATAAAGCGATTCTAGAAAAATTAATCCACGGTTGATGATTGGAATTGAAGTAGCTCTTGTCACACCAATGTTCTCAAGGTAATGTGCATGTAGCTTTTCCGGGGACCTTTTTCCCGGATGGTGTTGTACCCGGAAGATCTTCATGAAATGGGAACAGCACAGTCTGAATCAGAGCCGTATAAAAACATTTTGGTAAAGGTTGTTTCTATGACAGTAATGAAAATCGTTCTGGCCTATTCCGGAGGACTAGACACCTCGGTTATCCTGAAATGGCTGGCCGAAGAATATCATTGTCCTATTGTTGCCTACGCAGCTGATATCGGACAGAAAGAGGATTGGCAGGCCGTTAAAGAGAAAGGAATGGCGACAGGTGCTGAAAAAGTTATTATTTCGGACCTTAAAAAAGAGTTTGTTGAAGACTATATCTTCCCGGCTTTTCGCTCAAATGCCATTTATGAAGGCTCCTATCTCCTTGGGACCTCCCTTGCCAGACCGATTATCGGTAAAGAGCAGGTTCGTATAGCCCACCAGGAGGGCGCTGATGCGGTCAGTCATGGAGCAACGGGAAAGGGCAACGATCAGGTCCGTTTTGAGCTGGCTTACCTCGGTATTGATCCCAGCCTGAAAATTATCGCGCCCTGGCGGATGTGGGATCTGAACTCGCGCAACAAACTGCTGCAGTTTGCCAAAGAGCATGACATTCCGGTTCCGGTGACCAAGGAGAAGCCGTACAGTTCCGATGAGAATCTCCTGCATATCAGTTATGAGGGTGGGATTCTTGAAGATCCCTGGAATGAGCCGGATGATGCGATGTTTGCCATGACGGTGTCTCCTGAAGATGCCCCGGACAAACCAACCTATGTTGAGATAGAGTTTGAGAAGGGAGACCCGGTAGCCATAAACCAAGAACGTATGGAGCCGTTGGAGTTATTTAGTTTACTCAATGAACTTGGCGGGGCAAATGGTATCGGTCGCCTCGATCTGGTGGAAAACCGGTTTGTCGGCATGAAATCACGAGGTGTTTATGAGACTCCGGGTGGAACTGTTCTACAAATAGCCCATCGGGACCTGGAAACGATCACATTGGACCGGGAGGTCATGAAGATAAGAGATTCCCTGATTGCCAGATACTCGGAGCTTATTTATAACGGCTTCTGGTTCTCGCCGGAGCGGGAGCTTCTGCAGGTAACCATGGATGCAAGCCAGAAAACGGTGAACGGCACAGTCAGGTTAAAACTGTATAAAGGTAACTGTGTGCCGGTCGGCAGGAAGTCTGATCGATCCTTATACCAGGAGGATTACGCTACCTTTGAAGAGGATGAGGTCTATAACCAGAATGATGCCACCGGTTTTATCCGTCTCAACGGTCTCAGGTTGCAGATCCAGGCATTGCAGAAAAAGAAATAGATAACTATCCAGCTGTCCTTTCAACTTTGAATGATCAGGCTTTCCGGTATACCCAGTGTTTAGCCCAAAAGCCAGCTTGTCCAAAGTTGGGACACATTTGAATAATTATAGTCAATTATTGTATACAAACAGTCTAAATTTCTATGACGGTACAGAAGAAAAGCGGATCGGAAAAAATGTGGGGCGGCAGGTTCTCGGAAGCGACAGCCGATTCGGTTGAAGCGTATACTGCCTCTATTCATTACGATTGCCGGTTATATAAATATGATATTCTTGGGTCCATGGCCCATGCCAGTATGCTTGCGGCCAATGGTTTATTGTCCGATGCTGAGTTGGACGATATACTACAGGGGCTTAAAACGATAGAGAAAGAGATTGATCAGGGCTCTTTTGAGTTTAAGCGGGAACTTGAAGATATTCATATGAATATCGAAAAGGCGCTGATCAATCGGATTGGGGAGGCTGGCGCAAAACTGCACAGTGGAAGGAGCCGTAACGACCAGGTGGCGCTCGATATCAGACTGTATCTGCGAGATGAATGTGATCGTCTCACCGATCTGCTTGATGATGTGTGCACCGCTTTTGTTGTACTTGCCCGAAAATACCTGGGCAACATCATGGTTGGCTACACCCATTTGCAAAAGGCTCAACCTGTTCTGTTGTCTCATCATATGCTTGCCTACTTTGAGATGTTTTCACGGGACAAGGAGCGGTTGGCTGATTGTAGAAAGCGGATTAACATTATGCCCCTTGGTTGTGCTGCCATGGCAGGTACAGGGCTGCCGATCGACCGGGAGCAGGTTGCCCGTGAGTTGGGATTTGAACGAGTGACAGCCAATTCTATGGACACCTCTGCCGATCGGGACTTTGCCCTTGAATTTGTCAGTTGTTGCACAATGATGCAACTCCACCTGTCCAGGCTGGCGGAAGAACTGGTGCTCTGGTCGAGTGAAGAATTTTCTTATGTGGAAATTGCTGACAGGTTCTGTACCGGTTCATCAATTATGCCGCAGAAGAAGAATCCGGATATTCCTGAGCTGATTCGGGGAAAAAGCGGCCGGGTTACAGGTGCTCTGATAGCACTCATTACCATGATGAAAGGCTTGCCGTTAACCTATAATCGTGATATGCAGGAAGACAAAGAACAGATCTTCGATGCAGTCGATACAGTATCCGCTTCTCTGTCGATAACTGCCGAGTTGTTGTCCAATTTGAAATTTTCCACCGAGAAAATGGAAAAAGCGGCGCGAACAGGATATATTACTGCAACGGACCTTGCCGATTACCTTGTTCTTAAGAGTGTGCCATTCAGGGAGGCACATGGAATAGTCGGTCGTGTGGTTTCCTATTGCATTGAAGAGCAGAAAGAACTCGTTGATCTCAGCCTTGATGAATTTCGCAGGTTTTCAGACACTATCGCAAAAGATGTGTATGAGGTATTAACTGTCGAGGGGTCGGTGAACAGCCGGGTGTCTACGGGCGGTACGGGGATACAGCGAGTTGAAGAAGCAGTCGGTAACGCTGAAAAACAAATGGGGATTAACCAATGAAAAAAGCTAGCGGATCAAGGTGTGTCGGACTCATTCTTGTTATGATAACACTGCTTTTCCTTGGAGGATGCGGTTTTAAGAATGACCCGCTTCCTCCCGATAAAATTGTGCCAAAAGCAATCAGTGATTTGACCCATTCCATCGATGCAAAAGGCGTCAAGTTGTCCTGGTCCTACCCGATAGAAACGGTTTTAGGTACCGCTATTGGTGAAATTGATTCGTTTGAGTTGTACAGGGCTGTTGTTCCATTGAAAGATTATTGTAAGAATTGTCCGATTCCTTTCAGTGATCCTGTTGAAATAGCAGGGGGAATAACCAGTGAGGAGGAAAGACGTAAAGCAACCTATGAGACCACACTGCTTCGTTCCGGGCACCGTTATTTCTTCAAGGTCCGTTCCCGTACAAGCTGGTGGGCAACCAGTGGTGACTCGAATATTGTCTCTTTCATCTGGAACACACCGGTTAAAGCGGTTGGTTCTTTAATGGCAAAAGGCGGTGATTCTTCAGTCACCCTGAGTTGGCAGCCGGCCACTACCATGATTGATGGTCGAGCGGTGACAGATCCGGTTAAGTACCAGGTTTTAAGAAGTCTTGGCGGAAAAGGGTTTGAGAAGATCGGTGAGCCGGTTTCCAGTTCCACCTTTGTCGATCGCCAGGCAAAAACAGGGAAGAAATATTTCTATAAGGTTCAGTCATTGATGGTGCTTGGTGATGATATTGTCAGCGGCAGTGTCAGTGATCCGGTGAGTGCTATGGCTGTTGATATGGTACCGCCGACACCCCCAACCGGAGTGACGGCTGTTCGAACAAATAAGGGTATTAAGCTGTTCTGGGATAAATCTCAGGAGAGTGATGTGAAGAGCTATAAGATATACAGACGAACGGCTAGCGAGGACGACCCAAAAGTAATTGGCGAAGTCCAGGTCATTTATAATATCTTTGAGGACACAACTGCTTCAGAAGAAATCAGCTATTACTATTCGGTGACAGCGGTTGATTCATCCGGACAGGGGAATGAAAGTGAGCGCTCAAGGGAGGCCACTATTCGTCACTGAAACAGATGACCATGACAGGTTTCTTATTTAATATGCTCCCACAGTGAGATTCGCTCTCATGTGGGAGATGTTTTATATCCTGTCAGATGAAAAGAAGTTGTCTGATGTCGTACTCATCATTGTTGATGGATGAAGAGTTCATGTTCGTCTTCGTTTAAAAAGAAATAACAGGCAGTAGATGAATCGGTAAAGGTTTTATGAATCATTTTAATTATAATAACGGTGAGCTGTTCTGTGAGCAGGTCTCGGTGACGGAAATAGCTCAGGCAGTCGGAACGCCATTTTTCCTCTATTCTCAGGCGACACTCGATCGGCATTTTAAGGCCTTCGACTCAGGTTTTGAAGATATTCCCCATATCACCTGTTTTGCGGTGAAGGCCTGTTCCAATATTGCCATACTCAACCGCTTTGGCAAGCTTGGTGGTGGGGCCGATATTGTCTCAGGCGGCGAGTTGTTCAGAGCTCTGAAAAGTGGGATCGATCCGTCCAGAATCATCTACTCAGGAGTTGGTAAGACGGTGGAAGAACTGCGCTATGCGCTCGAATCATCCATTCTGCTGTTTAATGTTGAGTCGGAGCAGGAACTGGAAAGACTTGGTGAAATCGCAAGCTCCATGGGAAAGGTTGCCCCTGTTTCTTTCCGGGTGAATCCTGATGTGGACCCGATGACCCATGCCTATATTTCTACCGGCCTTGCGAAAAATAAATTCGGCATTCCTATCCAGGAAGCCATGGGGTTATATGAGCGGGCAGCAGAGATGGAGTTTATCGATGTGAAAGGCGTCAGTTGCCATATCGGTTCCCAATTGACCCAGATATCACCTTTTGTTGAATCACTTAGAAAGGTGAAGAACTTTGCTGTTGAATTAATTGAGAAAGGTATCCACATTGAATATATCGATATTGGTGGTGGTGTGGGCATAACATATGATGATGAAGAGCCTCCCCACCCCCATGAATATGCTGATCAGATAAAAAAAGAACTGGCTGGTCTTTCCCGCACCCTTATTCTCGAACCGGGCAGAGTCATTGTCGGAAATGCGGGGATCCTGGTAACAGAAGTCCAGTACACCAAGGTGAATCGCGGTGGGGAGACAGAGAAGCGTTTTGTTGTCGTTGACGCGGCCATGAACGATCTTACGAGGCCGAGCCTGTATGATGCCTATCACGGTGTTTTACCGGTGAAAGAAGAGAGCGACAGCAAAGAGATCGTCGACATTGTCGGCCCGATCTGTGAGACCGGTGATTTTATTGCTAAAGAGCGTGAACTGGCTAAAGTCAGGCAAGGTGATCTGCTGGCGGTGATGAGCAGTGGAGCTTATGGTTTCACCATGTCATCCAACTATAATTCCAGGCCAAGAGTTGCCGAAGTTCTTGTTGATGATGATCGTTTTGATGTTATCCGCAAGCGTGAAACCTTTGAAACATTAATTGAAAATGAGTCTATTCCAGGTGGGGAATAATGATGAGTGTTGATTTTCCCATTCCATTTACCAAAATGAGCGGTACTGGTAATGATTTTATAATCATTGACCACAGGCAGCTTATTGTGCCTGTCGGCGAGCAGCAGGATTTTGTTGCCAAGGTATGCAGACGCCGCTTTTCAACAGGTGCCGATGGCCTGATTTTCATCGAGGATTCTAAAACGGCTGACTTTTCCTGGCGCTTTTACAATGGTGATGGTTCCAGTGCCGAGATGTGCGGCAATGGCGCCCGGTGTGCTGCGCGTTTTGCCTACAAAAATGGTATCGCGCCGAAGAAGATGTCCTTTGAGACCATCGCAGGCAGGGTACAAGCCGAAATTGTCGGCAATATGGAGAATGTCAGCCTGTTGATGACTGATCCCTTTGATTTTAAAATGGATCTTTCTGCCGAAATAGATGGAAGTCTCAAGTCTTTTGCCTTTGTTAATACAGGAGTGCCTCATGTGGTCCTTTTTGTTGATGAGCAGGAGATACCTATCAAGCGGTGGGGCAGTGAGATCCGCTTTCATCCTATGTTTCAACCGGCAGGAACCAATGTGAATTTTGTCAGGAAGATTGGTGAGAACAGGCTTCATGTCCGGACGTATGAACGGGGTGTGGAGGATGAAACGATGGCTTGCGGGACCGGGGCTGTTGCTTCGGCCATTATCGGTTCATTGCAGGGCTTGGTTCAATCTCCTGTCGATATAGTAACATCCGGAGGAGACGAGTTGAAAATCGTATTTGATCTAACCGGCAACGATTCAGCAACGAATGTGTATTTACAGGGTCCGGCCCACGTTATTTATACTGGAGAATTAACGGAAGAATCAATATTGTAAAAAGCAGCAATTACATAAATTATCAGGACAAGAGATATACAAGGAGGGATTATGGAGAAGTTTCAAGGTGCAATTGTGGCAGTGGTCACCCCTTTTACCGACGGGAAGTTGAATGAGCAGGGGTTGGTTGATCTAATTGAATTTCATATTGAAAATGGAACTCACGGTATTGTGCCATGCGGTACGACGGGTGAGTCGGCAACCCTTGATTTTGATGAGCACAAACGGGTCATCGAACTGACGGTACAGGCTGTAAACGGTCGAGTGCCGGTCATTGCGGGCACTGGCGCCAACAACACCCAGGAGGCTATTGAGCTGACGCAAAGTGCTAAAGACAGTGGAGCGGATGCGGTACTTTCAGTTGTGCCGTATTATAATAAGCCGAGTCAGGAAGGAATTTATCTCCATTTCAAACAGATACACGATGCAGTTGATATCCCGATCGTTCTGTACAATGTTCCGAGCCGGACGGTTGCTGATATGCTGGCACCAACTGTTGCCAGGTTAGCCGCCTTGAAAAACGTTATTGCTATTAAAGAGGCAACGGGAAGCCTTAACCGAATCAGTGAGGTAATCAGTCAGTGTCCTGATGATTTTATAGTTCTTTCAGGTGATGATTTCACCTCGATGGCCTCAGTGCTTGTTGGTGGGCACGGGGTTATATCTGTTACCTCCAATGTCTATCCGAAGGCAATGGCAGAGATGATGGAAGCGGCAATTGAGGGTGATCTGGCAAAAGCAAATAAAATCCATTATCAGCTTTTTGGGCTTATGGGTTCCATGTTCTGTTACCCGAGTCCGGCACCGGCTAAACAGGCTCTGGAGTGGATGGGGAAAATTAAATCCGGTGAAGTACGCTTACCCATGTCATCGATGGATGAAGCGAGCCAGGCCGTGTTGAAGAAGGCGATGAAAGAAACAGGACTGCTGTAGAAGAGGAAAATGAATATGACAAAAGTAATTGTTGCCGGTGCTGCCGGAAGAATGGGGCAGAGAATCGGCCTGATGGTCAATGGAAATCCGCAATTGACGTATGCCGGCGCTTTTGAGGTTGCCGGCAGCGAAGCCATCGGTAAAGATGCCGGTGAAGTCGGAGGTTGGGGAAAGAACGGAGTCATCATTAAAGAAGGGCTGGAATCGGTTATTGGTGAGGGGGATGTGATTATCGACTTCACCTTTCATGAAGCGACAATGACCTTTGCCAAAATGGCTGCAGAGCATGGCAAAGCTATGGTCATCGGTACCACCGGCCTGAGCCCTGAAAACCTCGAAGAACTGGCCCAGTTGTCCGAAAGCTTTCCCTGTGTCCAGGCGCCCAATATGGCAGTAGGCGTCAATGTGTTATTTAAGCTTGCGGCTAAAACAGCTGCTGTCTTGGGTGATGATTACGACATTGAGATTGTAGAGTCTCACCATAACAAAAAGAAAGACGCTCCGTCCGGCACAGCCCTGAAACTGGCCGAGATGGCCGCTGAAGGTGTCAACAGAGATCTCGGCGAGGTCGGCGTGTATGAACGCTATGGTATGATCGGTGAACGTACAGCAAAAGAGATCGGTATTCAGACAGTAAGAGCTGGAGATATCGTCGGAGAGCACACCATCTATTTTGCCGGGCAGGGAGAGCGAATCGAGATTACTCATCGGGCCCATAGCCGTGACAATTTTGCCAAGGGCGCAGCGGTTGCAGCAGTCTGGGTGGCTGGTAAACCAAACGGCATGTATTCCATGTTTGACGTTCTTGGTTTACAAGATATTTAGTCCGGAAAACGCTGTGGAGACTAAACCCTACACCGCTTTTGTTGGTTTTGGTTCGAATATTGGTGAGGGAAGAAAGACCCTTTTGCGTGCTTGGAAGAGGCTGGGGGAGGAGGATGCGATAACGCTAACGACTCTTTCCAGCCCTTTTTTTTCCGATCCGGTCGGTATGGAATCGGATAACCAGTTCACCAATTGTGTCGGTCGCATTGAGACCAAACTCTCCCCTCAAGAGTTGCTCAACCTTCTTTTAGATATTGAAGAAGAGTTTGGTCGAAATCGAAATCCGAATCTCGATGGTCTGCAGGACCGCACACTTGATCTCGATCTTCTGTACTACAGTCATCATCGTATTGTCGATCAGCCGGATTGTATCATTCCCCATCCAAGGAGTAACGGCAGGCTTTTTGTGCTTGTGCCGATGGCGGAAATTGAACCTACTTACGTGGATCCAATAACGGGGGAGAGTATGGTCTCCATGTGCAGGCGACTGTATGGGTTGATACAAGGTGGGGAAATAGAAGAACAGAAGATAAAAAGAGGGGTCTGGAAGGATATGTCCGCGGATTCGGTTGACTAACCACTTTTACGTAGTTTTATCGATAAAACACCAGGCAGCTTGTGAGCCTTTCTATGAATTCCGATGGACTTTGAGTAGCAACCGACGGTATAATGGAGTGGTATTTTGAATCGAGGTTTTCTTCCAAAAATCTAGTTGGAATAAGAGAAGAAAAAGAGATGTCGGTTCGCTTCTGTTCAAAGTGATATCGAGGTTCCAATATGCATCCGGTTCGATTGGTAATTCTTGCGGTATTGATTTATATCGGATACCGGCTGATAATCAGCAGCTGGAGAAAAAGAAAGTCAAAACCGGTAAAAAAATCATCGCATGTCGGTGGCCCCAGTGTTACCGATGTGCTGGTTGAAGATCCAATCTGCCATACCCTTATTCCGAAGAAACAGGCAGTGCGGTTACAGGTTGATGAGACTATGGTCTATTTTTGCAGTGAGAAATGCTGCGATATATTTGTTAGAAAACAGGGAGAGCATAAATGAAATTTTTTATCGATACGGCCAACATTGATGAAATTAAAAAAGGGGTCGAAATGGGCATGGTTGACGGTGTGACCACCAATCCATCCCTTATTGCCAAAGAAGACAAACCGTTTGAGGAGATCATAAAAGAAATCTGTTCGATAGTCGATGGGCCGGTCAGTGCCGAGGTTGTTAGTCTTGATGCCGATGGTATGGTTGCCGAAGCAAAAGAACTAGTGAAGATAGCAGACAATATCGTCATTAAGATTCCGATGATCGTCGAAGGGCTCAAAGCGGTAAAACAGTTAACCAGCCTGGGTATAAAAACCAATGTTACGCTGGTTTTCTCTTCTACTCAGGCGTTGCTTGCGGCCAAAGCCGGAGCAACATTTGTCAGTCCTTTTGTGGGCCGGCTGGATGATATCAGTCAAAATGGCATGGAACTCATTGAAGATATCATGAACATTTATCGAAATTATGGTTACACTTCAGAGGTGATAGTTGCCAGTGTGAGAAATCCTCTGCATGTTCGTGATTCTCTTCTTGTTGGCGCTGATGTTGCCACTATCCCCCTTAAAGTAATCGAACAGTTAGCCAAGCATCCATTGACGGATAATGGTATGGAACAGTTCCTGGCTGACTGGGAAAAACGGACAAAATAAGCTATGAGATCAGCCAGATGTTTATCCACCGTTTCCCCTTAATTGCCGCGATTAGCTTAGTTGTAGTGCTTTTACCTTCAACGTTGTTGGCAAAAATGTATGTCTGCGAAAACAGCCAGGGGGAAATTGCCTTCACCAATGTCAGGCAGGGTGAAAATTGCGCCTCTTTAAAGAACGGAAAACACTGGTTGAAAGACACGGTCATTGAAGATAATTTCAGCAACATCTCCAAATATACCAGGAGCAGTGGGAATAATCCCGATCGATACGACAAGCTCATCAAGCGTACAGGATATCATTATAAGATAGACCCTTACCTCATCAAGGCGGTCATCAGGGCTGAATCAGATTTTGATCGATATGCCGTATCTTCAATGGGTGCCCAGGGGCTGATGCAGCTGATGCCTTTAACAGCAAAAAAATTAAGGGTGAGGAATCCTTTTGATCCCAGGACAAATATTGATGGTGGAACCCGCTATTTAAAGCAGATGCTTGAGCTGTTTAATGGGGATGTAAGACTGGCTCTTGCCGCCTATAATGCAGGTCCGACGTTGGTCAAAAAGAAAAACCGGATTCCGAGAATTCCCGAAACGGTGGAGTATGTTCAGAAGGTTCTGTTGTTTTATAAAATGTATAAGAATAGTATTGCAATGAACCTTCCATCGAGATCCATTATCAATATCGGCAAACTTTTGATAACAAACTGAATGATTCCGGACGGAGACGTTTAAGGTCTAGTGATGAAACAGCTGCTGACAATCCCAAATATATTAACCGGTTTCCGCTTTCTACTTATTCCGGTTTTGATTGTCCTTTTCTCAATTGAGCAATCAACCACTATTGCTCTTATTTCCTTCTGGGTTTTCACCGTTGCAGCCATAACCGATTTTGTCGATGGCTATGTTGCCAGAAAGTGGGAGATTGAGACGGTCCTTGGAAAATTGATGGATCCTCTGGCCGACAAAGCTCTAGTGACAACTGTTTTGGTGATGCTCATTCCCCTTGGCCTGATACCGGCCTGGGTCAGTCTCCTTATTATCTGCCGGGAAATCATTGTAACAGGGTTTAGAGGCCTTGCCGCCTCTACCGGTAAGGTGGTCGCGGCCGGGCAGCTGGGGAAAATAAAATCAACCCTGCAGTACCTCGGTTTAGGTTTTCTTATCTTCCCCCTGAATGTCCTGCCGGTTCCTTTCCAGCATGAGATTGGTATGGGATTTATGTATTTGGCGCTGCTTACGGCTGTGTGGTCGGCGGTTGAGTATTTTTACAAGCTTAGCGACGTCTTTTTTGAAACTGCCCAATAACCACATTATTCTGTCAATCTGAACCTGTTTCAATAATCCTCACCGCCTTTCCAGGCTTGACCCGGAATCCGGAACCGGTGAAAAGAGTTCGATCCGTAGGGATATAGAGTAAAAGCTATTAGATTTAGCTGCTAAACCCTTTCTTCTTGACTGGTAATAACTATTTGCGGTAAGATGCCGCCCCATGCCGGAGTGGTGAAATTGGTAGACGCACTGGACTCAAAATCCAGCGAGGCTTGCCTCGTGTCGGTTCGACTCCGACCTCCGGCACCAGAAGATATTCCGAGAACTTCCTGTAAAGTTCTTTTAAGCCCCAGCCAGTAATGGTTTGGGGCTTTTTTATTGACTTTTGTTTCCAGGTTGACCTATTGTGTTCCTAAGAATTCTAGTGTAAATTGTGTGTACTGGTGTGTGTATTTAAAAATTAAAACGAACTGGAGTGTTCAGGATACACACAGGAGGTGTGGAGATGTCCAAATTGACAGTGTTAGAGATTCGGAGCAGGAAAGACCCTGGCAGGTTATCTGATGGTGGTGGTCTTTGCTTTGAGATAACCAAATCAGGCGTAAAACGCTGGCTATATCGCTACAGACTTGATGGAAAGCAGCAGATGTATGTTATTGGACGTTATCCGGATCTTTCTCTGGCAAACGCCCGGAATAAACATAAAAGTGCCCAGAAACTTGTCAAGAAAGGCATAAATCCGGCACTGAGTCGGCGAAAGATTAAACAGGCTAATAGAGAGAAAGAACTGGCCGAAAAAAAGCAAAGAACAAATTCTTTTCAATATGTAGCCCTGGAATGGATAGAACAACAAAAAGGAGGCTGGAGTCAAGATCACTCAGTTGCTGTCCTTGGGACCCTAAAAAAAGATGTTTTTGGCTCTATAGGCAGTAAAGCGGTCGACACAATTACTCCACCTGAAGTTTTAAAAATCCTAAGAAAGATTGAAATCCGTGGGAGCCTGGAGATTGCTCGTAAAATTCTGCAACGAATGAATGCTGTTTTCCGTTACGCAGTCCAGACCGGACTTGCTACATACAATCCCGCTGCAGATATGCAAGGTGTGTTGAAATCAAAGCCAGTTGAACATCTACCAGCAGTCTTTAATAAGGAGTTAGGACAACTCCTCAGAGATATAAATGCAAGCAAAAGGATACATATTACCACTAAGCTAGCTCTTCAGTTTACCGCTCTGACAGCTTGCCGATCAGGTGAAGTACGTGGCGCAAAATGGTCAGAGGTCAACCTTAAAGAAAGAATCTGGGAGATCCCTGCAGAACGAATGAAAATGAGGCGCCCTCATATTGTGCCTTTATCAAAGCAAGCAGTAGCCGTATTAGAGCGAGCAGGAAAACTCTGGGGAAACGATGGACTGATTTTCCCGAGTGTCAGGGATCAAGATAAACCAATGAGCGATAATGCCATGTCCAAAGCCCTGCGGGATATGGGGTACAAAGGTAAGGCAACTCCCCATGGTTTTCGGGCTTCATTTTCCTCAATGGCATATGAAAAATCCGGTTTCCCTAGTGAAGTGATTGAAAAATCTCTGGCTCATGAAGAGAAAAACAAAATCAAGAGGGCATATAATAGAGCTGAATATCTTATGCAAAGAAAGCAATTAATGCAGTGGTGGGGAAACCGTTTGCAAGCATTGGAGTATGGAGCTGAGATAATACCTTTTAAAAATAAAAAAAATATTGCGTGAGTGGAACATTTTCAAATTGAAAAGACTGGGCATACTAGACAGAAGAATAATATTTCAACTTCTACAACGGGAGTATTCAAAATTCTGTGTCATCGGTTTCAGTTCCAATTATCCCCGATCTGA
>CAZMFP010000021.1:0-71696 GCA_964565605.1 uncultured Desulfocapsaceae bacterium
ATATTCCGGGTTCAAACCTTACGACAATTGGTCGCATACCTTGCGTCGCGCTACAATCACAATGTCTGTTTATCAGCATGTATCGAACAAATTGAAAAGGAATGCAGTTGACCTACTCGAATAGCTTTGGGGCATATTCTTTCATGCCCCAAAACAACCCGCCTGTATGGTGCCCCCGGCACGATTCGAACGTGCGGCACCAGGATTAGGAATCCTGTGCTCTATCCCCTGAGCTACGGGGGCGATAGAAATTATTGAAAGCAGTGCATCTTTTTCCAATCAGCCCCATCAGCATAGGACTACTATAGCTGATGAAACTGATTGAAAAAACCTACACTGCTTTGAACAATTTCTATGTGAAAACTAGTTTTTTTCCTGTTACCTGTTAACTCTAACTCCTACCAACACAAATCGACATTAGCAAGTGAGAGTGCTTGAAAAAACCTACAGCATCCATGATATCATTTAAGAGAAATCAAATCTGTCATACATAATCATTACCACCACACGCATAGGTCACTATGGCGAGCGGGGATAATTTATCAAACCTGCACCACTTTGAATAACTTCATAGTGAAAGTAATTCTTTTGTTGTATTATCCTAGTTATATGTGATGGATTGGTAATAAATCACTACACGTCATCGCAAGCGAAGCGCGGCGATCTTCAACCTGCTATTTTTTTTGGAGATTGCCACGTCGTTTCACTCCTCGCAACGACAAATCGCCCTTCTGTCACCTTTTGTGAAACCATCATATGTGAAAGTGATTTAATTTCAAACAGGCGGCAATAATAGCCGGTTTCTTATAATTCGCAAGAATTATTGGCCAGCGGAGCAAATCTCAAAACCGGACTAGTCGTCCTCCACCAGATAGTCGCCCAGTTTTTCAATCAGCGAATCCGGTAGTTCCCGGTTATACATGAAGGCGTCAGCCTCTTCGCCGCTTATCTGCTCTTTGATCTCCATGGGGAGTGAACGGAGAATGGCGACCCGTTCCGGGTCCGGCTTTTCATTTTTTCTATCTATATCCAATGTCATGGTTGTTATTCCAAAATCCTATATGATTTAAATACTTAGAAAGAGCATTCGATAGTGCTGTATCTTTCAACGATTTGATCGTCAGATAATAGTGGGCCTATATCTGACGATCAAATCGTTGAAAGATGCAGTGCTAGCGGATGTTCATGGCCCTAAAGAGACTTGTTGGCCAACCAAACCATCAGCCTGCATTGTCTCACCATCACCCATTTCACTGCCGGGAAAGGCTTCTTCACCTGTTTTGGGATGAATGATACAGTTTCTGCCGATGGAATATTCCGCCGGGATCACCGCCTCTTTACCAACCAGGGTTATTCCGGTGTAGAGATGGGATGGCTGATCTTTATTGGCTATATCATGATTTGTCCCGGACCCGATAACAGCTCCCTGGCCGACTTGGACCCGTTTATCAAGAATTGCCAAATCGATAACAGCATTCTTCTTCACCACACAATCGGCAAAGAGGATGGAGTCCTTCACAACAGCGCCCTCCTCCACGATAACACCAGGTGAGAGAACAGAGTTGACAACTGTTCCCCGCACATCGCAGCCGGCTGCAATCATTGAGCACTGCAGAGTTGTTTTGGGGCCGAACCGTGCCGGGGCACGGTCAGCCATCCGGCCATCTGTTTCAATATTGGTCCTGATCCCCCATTTCTCAGGTGAGATACCACTCTCCTTCCTGATGACATCCATATTGGCTTCCCAATATGACTGGATCGTTCCCACATCACGCCAGTAGCCGTAGAACGGATAGGCAAAAACATTGTCATTATCAATAGCACGCGGCAGGATATGATGGCCGAAATCACTCTCTTCTTTGTCTGCCCGCAAGGCATCAAGCAAATAGCTTTTATTGAATACGTAAATTCCCATGGAGGCCAAGTTGGTCCGGGGCTCTTTCGGTTTCTCCTCCCAGTCGATAATCCGGTCATTCTGGTCAACGATCCCTGCACCGAACTGGTGAATCTCACTGCGCTTCACCACCATCATGGCAACAGTTACATCCGCCTGTTTTGAACGGTGATAGGCAATCATGGCATCGATATCCATGTGATAAATGTGGTCGCCGGAAAGAATGACCACTTCTTCACATTCGTTGGCCTCAATAAAGTCGATATTGAGCCTGATGGCGTCTGCCGTCCCCTTATACCAGTCTGAGTCTCTAGAACCGGTCCGAGGCGGCAGGATCTTTATTCCCCGTGATCGTCCAGTCAAATCCCAGGCATCACCGGTTTCCAGGTGCCGCATCAATGATAGAGGCTTATACTGGGTCAGAACACCAACCTTGGTCAAGCCGGAATTCATCACATTGGAAAGAGAAAAGTCGATAATTCGATAGAGCCCGGCAAAAGGGACTGCAGGTTTGGCCCGACTTTGAACCAGGATGTTCAGTCGACTACCCACTCCACCAGCGAGCAACAGGACCAGGGCTTCTTTTGTCTTTTTCATCTGAGCACCTCCCCTGCTTTAATTTCCGCTTTCCACTGCTCCTCTTTCATATGGGGATAGATGGCACAACCCGGGCCTATCTTAGTCTCGGCAGGGATATGGTTGGCCCAACCGATGACTGTTACTGGAGAAGATTCAGGATCCTCTTCCGCACCGATCACAACACCATTGCCATAGGTGGAATTAACATCGGCTATCACTTTGGTTAACCGACATTGTTCACCAAGCTCGTTGTTAAAAAACAGCACACTATTATCGACAATGGAGCCTTTACCCACATGCACACCCGGAAAGAGTATAGAATTACGAACCTCTCCTTCTATTTTGCAGCCGTTATAGACAAGACTGTTATGAATAGTTGCGTTATCACCAATCAGGACCGGCTGAAAATCTCTTATACCTCGATGATCCAGGTTCGAGCGCAATCCCCATCTCTCCATGTCGATCAGAGGATTCTCACCGATCAGATCCATACTTGACTGCCAGTATTCCTCCACCGTCCGGGTGTAACCCCAATAGCCGTCAAATTTATAGCCGTAAAGCTTATGACCACTCTGCATAAGCATGGGCAGGATATCATTGCCAAACTCATACGAGCCACTTCGCTGATTGTCCTTCAGTACTTTAAACAACACCTCCGGTTTAAAACAGAGTACTGTCAGTGAAGCCCAGTCGCTTTGAGGTTCATGTGGTTTTTCCCAATAGCCGGTAATGCGCCCTCCCCGCTCACCATCCTCATCATCGAGCATGCCAATACCGAATCGATGGGCCTCTTTCTTTGGCACCTTTTTGAAAGCAACGGTAACATCTGCATTTTTCTCGTGGTGGTAGTTTATCATCTCCCGGTAATCCATCGAATAAATATGATCACCTGACAGGATGAGAATCTCTTCGGGATTATGGTAACGAACAAAGTCGAGGTTTTTGTAGACGGCATCAGCTGAACCGCGATACCATTCTGCCCCTTCAGAGCCGATATACGGCGGCAGAACCGAGATCCCCCGATAACGGCCGATCATATCCCAGGCTGCACCAGTGCCGATATGATTGATGAGGGAATAGCTTCTATACTGGCTGAGGATGGCAATCTGCTCGATTCCCGAGTTCATCAGGTTGGACAAGGCAAAATCGATCACCCGCCCAAAGCCACCGAAAGGAACTGCCGATTTGGGGCGATAATAGGTTAGAACGTTGAGTTCATCAACGCGTCCTCCGGCCAGAATCATGGCTAGTGTTGTCGGCTTCAGCATATATGCACCTGTTATGAAAAACAGTACTGTATTGTTATATATCCTGTTCCTATTTTTATCCCATACCTGTTGTTTTCACAACTCTTTCATTGCAACGGCAGAAAATAAACCGGCACCTTCACCGCTGCATGCGATCACATACTCAAGCAGGCAAATTTGAGCCGACTCACATTTCTCACTATACAGGAACAATGTGGCATTCCGACTTATTTCATATGCCTCATTGTCAGCCGCTTTAATGTATTGGAGGTAAATTCTTTGTCGCCGATGGACAGGTTTTCCAACGGAACTTCAGCTCGAGCGGCCTCTTTGTGTCCTCCGGCTGAACCGATCGATCCAAAGATTCTCTTGGCAAGTTTACCGGCGCTCTTTCTGTAGCCGTCACATCGGAAAATAACAACAAGCTTGCTTTCATATATGCCGGAAACGAAAACCCAGTCAATTTCAGCGACATGATTTAAGAAATCGGCAATAATCACCAACACATCCGGAGAAGCAACTCGGCCAAGATGGGAATAAAAACGTCTTTTTGAATATTTAAGTTCAGCCAGTCCTATTCTGAAATATCGCAATTCGGAGCGTCTGAGATCGGTCAACTCGAACTTCCTGACAAGGTTCCTGTTGGCCATATCGAAAAGATACCGAAAAGAAATGGCATCGGCCAGACGCGACTTCTTCTCAAAATTATGCGTATCTGATTTGATCGCATAAAATAGTGCTGTCGCCAAAGCCACAGACGGTTTCATAGATGCTGCGCGCAGGTACTCCACCAGCATTGAGGATGCAGCGCCAAAATCCGGTCTGATATCGGCATAATCGACCTCCCACTCATGACTGAGAGGATGATGGTCGATAATGACATTAAAACCTATCTCTGAAAACTCAGGTAAATGATCCGGTTGGGAGTCAACCAAAACCGTTTTGGAATAGTCATCAAGAACAAGCTTCTTCAGACGCATCAGGGGTAATTTCAAGCGCTCAACCATCAAAACGTTATTGAGACGGCTGATTTCATTACTATGGGCAATAGTAACACTTTTTACCCGGTACCTGAGAAGGCGTTTGACCGCCATTGAACAAGCAATTGCATCGGGATCAGCATTGATGCAGACAAGCACATCATCTTCTTTATTAAAAACCTTCCAGAATTGGTGAAGTCGTTCTCTTGCTGACTTGCGATAGGACTGATCTGATATAGAAAGTGAGGAATTATTTCTCTTTTTTTTCGCCATATATGACGATACCAACAGCTTCCCGGCATTACGGAGACACAAAAACACCTCTATCCCGCAAATATCACACCCTCTGGCCAAGCCATAGCAATGCAATACCGCCCGAAATATATGTATATGAAGCTACTGATATCCCTAATAATTTTAAGCCCCGGTAATAACGGAAGAGCTAGTGGGGCCATTGCAAACCGTCTGTGTTTTGTGCTCAATGAGTCTCTTCCATCACTCACAGGCGGCTTTTGAAGGTTTAATTATAACATATCACTTTCATTAAAAGCAAGTTAGCACAAGCATCATAACATACTGATTTAACAAAATTAATCAATCCTGCGGATTTTTCAGCAGAATAACTTACATGGTATTTTTAACGTAATTTCAACATGTTAAGCAAAATCATCCATTTTCACTTTTGACCCTCGAAAAAAGGTACCGATGGAAAGAGAGACGGGTCGGTGTGGGGAATGAATTTTGAACCGGAAAAACGAATCATAAACTCCTGATTCACATTCAGCTCAAGATAGGTCAGATTCCGTTTAATGGTATCACACTCTCTACGGGCTTTCTCATCAAGCAGTACCTTTTCGGCCCCCAGCAGAGAGCTGTTGCCTATCGGCCTGTATGTGGAAAGAGGAAGATCCGGCAACATACCTAAGCTGATGGCATTTTGGGGATTAATGTGGCGTCCGAAGGCACCGGCCACACAAATTTCTTTTAAATCTTGAAATTGAAGGCCAACCTGGCCAATCAAGGTGGTCAGGATGGCATACATGGCGGCTTTTGAACGAATCATGGCATCCAGATCGATCTGTTCTAAAACCACCGGTTCATTGGAAGATGTCTCTTTAGCTGCAACGACGATAAAAGATGTTTGATCGCCTTGGCGGATCAGCCGGTTACGCATGAACTCCGCCCGCCCGGGATTTGATTCCACATTCGGATCACGAAACTGTCCACGGCTATTCATTATCTGGGCCTTATAGAGAGAAGCGGCAAGATCGATAAGTCCCGAACCGCAAATTCCAACTGGAGGAACATCACCCAGCGTTGTATAAACAAGTTCAAATGAATCTGCATCTATGGATACCGAATCGATGGCACCCGGCCCGGCCCGCATTCCCATACGGGCGACCCCTCCTTCCAGAGCCGGGCCAGCGGCACCGGCACAGCCAATGAGCCATTCGGAATTTCCCAGCACAACTTCTGCATTGGTTCCGACATCTATCAACATCGTCACCTCTTCATTTGAGGCCATACCCGAAGCAATAATACCGGAAATCAGATCTCCTCCAAAATATGAACCGACAGACGGCATAATCCAGACCGGTGCCAGAGGATGAATGGTAAGGCCTAGCTCTGAAGCTTGTGGTGAGTCGATCTCATTTGCAAGCGGGATGTATGGTTCCCGGCATATGTGGTATGGATCAAGACCCAGGAAAAGATGGACCATGGTTGTATTACCTGAAACAGATAGTGCCCGTATCTCCGCAGGAGAACAACCCGCTTTTTTTGCAAGGGACAACGATAAATCATTTATACATTGAATGATTGATTGTTGCAGCTCTTCGAGCCCGGGATCAAGGAAATGATCATCCACCTGATCCATACGCCGTCTTTTGGCCGTACCAAAATGAATACGGGAAAGAATATCGGCACCATATTGGATCTGGCTGTTTTCCCTATCATCGCTGACAACGACTTCTCCGCTTTCCAGGTCAAGAAGTGATGCTTCCAGGTGGGTCGTTCCCAGGTCAAGGGCCATTACCGGAAGAAATTTATGCTTTTGCCCATGGAAATCGACAAGCTGCAGGCAGTATCCAAGATCATTCACCACAGCCCAGCCGGTAAAGGATGCGGCTCTGAATAATCTCGCCAGCCGGTTCATCTCTTTTAAATCGACTCGAACCGGCCGATTATCATTAAACTGGGAGCGTATAGAGTTTTTCAACCTGTCCAGGTCTGCCGTGTTGTCCTGCAGAGCAGGAGTACGCGCCTGAACAGGAATATATCGGACAAAATTACTCATTTCTTTACTTCCTTACTATTTTACCTTTCAACTGAACCGTAAAGGATCGTAGAAAGTACGTTGTTGGAAAACTGCTGTTTGAGGTTTGAGACCGTAATTTTTTCCAACTCTACAATATATCAAATATCTCTCACCAAAAACAATGCTCTATGTATTGGATTCAGGTTCTATTACTTGACGTGTGCCCCCTATAATGGTACTGAGTGACCTGTCAAGCAGCAACTGACGCATCTCCTGTTGCCATATGCAATTGGCCATTCTCTTCCATCGATGGGAACACCATAGTCAATAACATTTCATCGTTAAAGAGAATGATAATAGTGAATGCACGAAATAAAAAAATAATAATCAGCCAAAACGAGATCACAGTCAACACCAAACATACTGTTTTGTAACTTTTGCATACTTCAAATGAGTAAAATACTCGCAGTAGCCGCAGGTGGTGCTATAGGCTCTCTAGGAAGATACACCATTGCCCTGTTGGCTGAAAAAACCAGTTCGATTAATTTTCCACTGGGTACTTTTACGGTTAATATTATCGGCTCATTTATAATCGGTATTTTTTGGAGTTATTTCGACAGACTAAATATCAGCAACGAATTCCGTCTATTTCTGTTCACCGGATTTCTTGGCGGTTTTACAACATTTTCAACATTTGCCAGAGAAAGTGTCCAGTTTTTCAAGGCGGGAGAACCGTATCATGGTCTTGCTTATATCCTTATTTCAAATATACTGGGGCTTGCCATGGTTGGCTGCGGCTTTTACCTTTCACAACGATTTCTCAGCATAGATTAAAAGAGTCCGATTATGCTGCTCCAGCGATATATTCTTTCTCAGTACAGCAAATATTTTGCAACCGTTGCCGGTGGCTTTATCTCTATTTACCTGCTTGTTGACTTCTTTGAGAAAATCGACAACTTCACCAAAAGCGGCAAACCTTTTTCCCTTGCCATTGAGTTTTTTCTGCTCAATATCCCCTATATCCTAGACCAGCTCAGTCCCGTACTGATTCTCTTAGCCGGTGTTATTACCCTGGGGATCCTAAGCCACTCCAACGAGCTGACTGCTCTTAAAGCAGGTGGTATCCCTCTCAAACAGATTGTTAAACCGATCGGTGTTGGAGCCCTTATCTCAACGATTTTTTTCCTGGCCATGGCCCAATGGGCTATCCCGCCGGCAGTTTCAAGAATCAACGAAATCTGGAACGAGGAAATTGGTGGCATGCTGCCCCTGGGAATTTATCGCAACGGTCGTTATTACTACAAAGGCACTGAAGGTTTTTATTCTTTTCAGTGGCCAAACCCGGATAAATTTGTCTTCAAGGATTTTTCCTATTCCCGCTGGAATGATGAACATAATCTGGAATCGATGCTGACAGCCAAGTGGGCTGACTGGAAGGGTAAACGATGGGGATTTAAGAATGTCACAGTCCAGAAACTTTTGGAAAACGGCCAGTTCAAAATACGGCATATGAAATATGTTGAATATAACCTGCCGGAGACCCCCGATCACTTTTTTGTCCCACGTAACCAGGCTGCTGAACTGTCAATCCTGCAGCTTCTTTTTGAACCATTTAAGAAAAAGAGCGAGCGGGAAAGACGAATCGCCTGGACTAATTTCAGCAGTCGGCTCTCCTATCTCTTCCTTGGTATTCCCCTGCTTCTACTTGGTCTGCCAATATTAACAATATCGTATCAGAAATGGGGCAAAGATCTTTCAATTGCCATCCCGGCAAGCTGCGGCCTGGCCTTTCTCGCATGGGGATTCTGGGGGGCTCTGCAATCCCTTGCCAAAACCGGATATATCCCTCCACTTTTTGGAGCCATTTTCATTCATATTGTTTTTGGTTCAGCCGGATTATATCTTCTTTATAAGCAGGATAGCTGATCAAGAGGCAAGCATTGTAGAGCCTCTGTTTGTGAATTCATGGGTAACTCGTGTTATGGGCAAATCGAAAAAAAAGAAATATGTTGGAATCGTCGGTGTGCCGCCCCTCGAAATTATCAGGCAGATCAACAGTGCAGGTTTGTCCATCGTCGACCTTGATGAGCCACAGGTAAAAAAAGATATTGAACTGGCTTCTCCCCATCTTCCGCGAGTGTATTGTGCCATCCTGCGAACAGTTATCGTCAACAGCCTCACCCTTTCTCCTGAAACCATCTATATCGATGTGGGACCAGGTAAATGCGACTGCGCCCTGCATACAGCCACTGTATTAAAAGGCATACTGCCACACACAGAGGTAATCGAGACCAGGAACCATGATTCGACCGATTATGGCACACCGCTATGCAAAACAGAGATGAACAGCATTTCAAAGATGCAGCATATCACCAAAGGCGTTCAGTCGGCTGAACAATATGAAGACCTTCCAGCGTGTGTTCCAACTGTCGGTTTCTGGGGAGTGCCACCGAGGGACTTTTCCATCCTGTCACCCTTTCCAGACACCACTCACTTTTATGGCTGGACCCGTTGCATGGAAAATAAGACTCCAGATAAAAAAGAGATGGAAGAGCACATCAACATGGAAATTCCTACTGTCTTCTATGCCCAGTCCTTCTGTGCCAAAAGCGCTCTAGCTAAACACCTTGCCAACACCCATCCTCACGCGCTCTATCTCGATTGTGATGTAACGGCCGGCTCAAGCGCCAAAGCCAAAATTCAGGCTTTCCTGGAACTATCCGGAGTAACCAATGCTGCTGGCTGATTTTGGTACCTCTTACTGCAAATTTCTCGATACCGATACCGAAGAGGGATACCGGCTGATCGCCACCCGAGAAATCGACAGAAAATCCATGCGGGTTGATATTGGCACCGGCCACAATGGAAAACGCTACTCAACAACCTATATCAATGAACTGACAGCTCTGGCTAAAGGCGGCAACCGACTGATTAATGAACGTGATTTCACTCTGCTGGACTGCGGCAGCCGGGATATCAAATATATCAAATATAAAAGCGGTAAGCTCGATGACATGGGTTGGAATGCTGAATGCGGCGCCTCCATGGGTTTTACCATTGAGCTGTTGGAACGCTACTACAATATCGACTTTTTCACCCTGAGTGTGCCTGAAAAATCGTTTTCTATCACCTGTGGTGTCCTGGGAATGAGCCATATATTCGATGCTGTAGTCAGCGGTGAGAGTGAAACCGAAGCGGTTGCCCGTTTTGTTAAAGGAATCGCTCTGAATGCCTATAACTTTGCCGGAAAACCTGAAAAGCTCTATCTCTCAGGTGGTCTGTGCGATAACCCTCTTTTTATCTCATCCTTCCCCTGTGAGCTGGTTCCCCTCGGCAGGTATGTACTGCTTGAAGGATTGAAGCAGTCTCTTACTATCTAGCCAACCATTCATCCTTAAAATAAGCCAACCAAACCTCACAACACCTCTTCTACCGTCAAGGCTGAAAATTATTGGTATTATGGTTCACTTTTTGGTGTTTTTCCTGATCGTCCAACATTTTCAGAATGACTTTCCTCACTAGAAAAAAACTGGAAAAAAATTTTTCCTGAAAGTATCATAGAGGTGATCACTACCGTTTTGCAAACATTGCCTAACATTCTTGGGGTGCAGCAAGGTCCTGTCAAGAAAGACAAAAAGGCTCTTGATATCTGCTGGTAAAGGTTTCATTGATCCGCTTTGGTTTGTAACGACGAAGAGTAGTTTGATCATTTACTGCCGACTACTTTTAATCAAATATTTAAGGGAAAAGTGACAGTGTGATTGGAAACAATCAGATACTTCAATAATTCGATGCTTGGAGAAGAATGATGAAAAAACAGCGCTCTTGGAGTCATGTATGTTCAAATCAGATAAGACTGCTTATATCTGGACTTCTTTTTATCACTATTCTGTTGTTTGCCTTCGAAGCACTTGCCTACATCGGTAAGTGCAAGTTTTCTGAAAGCAGTGTCGCGGCAGGCTGGCGCCTATATAAGACAACATCGGTAAAATGGGGCAAATGTGTCAATGGAACTCAGGCCGGTACCTATAAAAAATGGTATAAAAATGACTCCAAAAGCCAGATGTGCGATATAGACAAAACAACTTCAAGGAGCTGCACATCCGGCTCATCTTCACAGACTTATACTTCAAAGAGCAGCGCACCAATCCAGACAATCGGCATCTCATACAGACAGATCTCTTCGCTTGAGTCCGCCATATCCAGGGCAAAAAACAATGGGTATTTTGGATTCTTGGGTGGTGTCTATCCATTTCTCATCTATTCAGCCTATATGAATTACTCCGGACCAGCCTATACCGCCTCAAGTCAGGCTGGGGTCTATGATGCAGGCCTGTTGCCCGGTTCTGTCGGAGTATCGACAAACCTGTCCACTGGCTCCACCATTTTTTCCACCAACTCAACAACCGCCTCAGCAGCTCAATCGTCAAAAGCATCGGCCGGATCGGTAGGGGTCTCCACAATACTTTCCCCCGGTTCAGTGAATCGGTCAGCCAACAGCTATTACAAACCCTCCGCATTACCGCAATGGGATTTCGATTTCTCTATCCAGGCCAGTGTTAAAGAGAGCGAACTAGAGCTCACCCCGACCCTGGTCAGAGATTCGGACATTAAATCAATTGCTGCACGTTTCAACGGTGCAAAAGAAGACTTTTTTGTCCACAGCCGACTCTATTTCAGCTCCTTAACAGGTACTGGAAACAGTGACGGCAGAGACACCGAATCGATGGGTATTGTCTTAATGCCCGGTTATACCCCGCTTAACCAGAATGAGAATGGGTTGAACCTGTCATTCTTTGCCCTTTTAGAACTGGTATCAAATGATTATGGAGATGAGGGGAGTGAAACGAGATATGTTCCAGGTCTCGGTATAAATATCAGTGGCATAACACCTCTTGGTGGCTTGCAGCTCAGTTATCTGTTCAGCCACGATAAAAACGGTGATGGCGAAGAAGAGCTGACAGGGGAGGATTATTTCAACATCAACACCCTCTCGCTTAGATATATTATTCCTCTCACTAAAGAGCTTATTTTCTCTACCCGGCTGAGCTATTTATGGATCCTCGATATGCCGGACGATATGGAGGACAGCACTACCGAGCTCAGTGTTGATCTGAACTATTATGGCTGGAAAAATTTCACTGCCGGTTTGACCTACGACTATTCCATTGACGGATATGAAAGCCAGGGGATTAGCCTGAACATCGGTTATCGCTGGTAGGTGGATAATTCATTCTACCGGATAATACCATTTCAACAACCCTTGCCGTGCCTTTTGATATAGGAGATATCTACTAAGAAGATATGTTACTTATTAAAAATCAAAATGGAGGGAGCCTATGAAAAAACTGACAAAACAGGGCCATTCTTTTCGCAGGTGCAAAGCGATCTTCATTTCATCAATTTTTTTTACGGGGATAATGGTATTTGCCTTTGAAGCATTCGGCCATATTGGTGCATGCCCGTTTTCTGAAGCAAAAGTCTCTATAGGTTGGAGGTTTACCCACGATACAGCAATACAATATGGCGTCTGCGTGAACGGGGTTCAGACTGGAACCTACAGAAAGATGTATAAAAACGATGCACAACGTTTAACGTGTCATATTTCTAAAACAACCACAAGAAGTTGTTCGTCCACCGATACTTCAGATAATGGTGATTCCGATCTGCTTGCAGTTGGTATGAGTTACAATCTGTTAAAGGTCAAACAGATTTCCGCTGTTGAGAGCCAAAGGTTGAGAGCGATACAAGATCTTGAGGACAGTGTTCCTCTTGATCCGGATATGGAAAGAGCAAGCAAAATGATTGAAGATAGTTATGATGAGGATGGAAATTACAATTGTTACAAGCCCTCCGATTTACCGGTCTGGGATTTTGATTTTTCTGTACAGGCAAGCCACAGGGAAAATGAAACGGAATTGACTCCCGTTCTTGGCAGGAAATCGGATGTTAAAACAATTGGTGTCCGTTTAGCAGGAACCAAAGAGAATTTTCATATTAAGAGTCGTCTCTTGTACAGTTCATTTATCGGAACAGATGACAGTGACGGACAGGATACGGAATCTTTTTCAATTGCCTTAATGCCAGGTTTTAAAATACTGAATCACAGGGAAAATTGGATTAACCTGTCACTTTTTGGTCTTCTTGAATTTTCATCCAATGATTATGGTGATGCCGGCAGTGACGATCGATATATTGGTGGTGTCGGTTGCTCCCTGAGTAAACGAACACCGATTGGTGGGTTCCAGCTGGCATACATGTTCAGCCATGACCGAAACAGTAGTGGAGATGAAGAGATTACCGGCGATGATTTCCTCAATTTCCACACAGGTTATTTAAAATACTACTTGCCACTGACTCGATCTTTTTTATTTTCCACCCGATTATCTTATCTATGGATTATGGATATGCCTGACGATATGGAAAACAGTTCAACTGAAATAAATGTTGCTTTAGGCTATTCCGGCTGGAAAAATTTCAGCGTCAGCCTGAGCTATGACTATTCCATCGACGGATATGAAAGCCAAGGCATTAACCTGAGTATCGGTTATCGCTGGTAATTTGATAATTTCTTTATACACCGGATGATGATTTAAACTCATCATCCGGTTCTCAGGTCACAGCAATATGCCAACAAGTCTGAAAACCTTCTTTGTATGTCTCTTTCTCATACTGCCATGCAGCTGCATGATGCCCTTTGAGCCTGGACCCACCATGCCTGAGGAGCTCGCCCTGGAAGAGGGAGATATTGTTTTGACAACATCTGGTGATGTGGTTTCCTGGTTTTTCACCCTTGCCGTCCGGGATGAAAATTCACAGACGATCACCGATTTCAGTCATGCTGAAATGGTCTTTCGGAACGATAAAGGGCAGCTGATGCTGGGTGGAGTCTTTGGAGGACAGGTCAACGGAGCACCGCTAAATAGCCGTCTGCAAATGTTTCAGAAATTTGCCGTTTTCCGGGCCCATGCGCCGTTTGAAAAACGGCAGAAAGCGGCCACAATTTTACAGGGCTGGCTCAAAGACAGAACAATCAATGAGGCGGAATTTGATTACTCTATGAATTATGAACCGGGCAAACGGGATCAACTTTTCTGCGCCGGTCTTGTCAGTGAAGCCTATCGCCTGGCTGGTATTGGGCTGCCTTTTGGTTTGAGAAGCTGGAGTCCCAATGAACTGACCTTTCACATTGAAGAGATCATCAACACAAAACTAAAGAACCTGCTGGATGTCAGTACAATTTTCAACTCTGAACATTTTCAGCTTGTTGTACAATGGGAGAATGACCAGATTAATGCTGAGCAAGTACTTCTTTCTAAAAAGATTGTTCTGTATCTCATTGAGCAATACATGAATGGCTGGAAATTGAAAGTCAGTGATGGATTTCACCTCATCCTGTCCGTTTTTTCTCCTTCCCAAATCGAGGAACAGTTTGGTCGTCTGCAGATATCAATAAACGGTCTGCGAGATGATGTTTTTAAAGTATGGGACCGTCTTTCACGGCGTGGCGTTCTTGAGTCGATGAGTAAAAAAGAAAAAGATGATCTCTTTACTGAAATTTGTGATCGCTTCCGTACAGATTATTTCACTCCCATAAATTCCAGCAAAGTTGCCGTTAAATAATTACTTTTCTCTATTGTCTCCACATCCACCCAATTCATCAAAGATTCTCTCAGCGATATTCACACCAGAATCTACTGAAATTTGAAAAAAGTTATCTACCCGGAATAACCAACTATGCTATTGTTATCACAGACTATGTAACAGATAGCTTTTGTTCTATTAATTGGCAGACTTAAACCATCATGACCAGATCAACCATGCAACTGCAATCAGACCAGAGAGGAACCGTTTATACCGCTACAATCAGTAGCTGGGAGGAAACATTACCGGATCTTCTGGATGCAGCCGGCCTCATAGTGGGAATTGAGAAAAAACAACCGATATTAATTAAACCAAACCTTGTGGAGCCGCAGAATCCACCAATAACAACCCATGTGGGGCTCATTGAAGTACTGGTTGACTATCTGCAAAAACACTTACCGCAAAAACGGTTGATCATCGGTGAAGGGACAGGTTCTCTTACCCGAGACACTTATCACTGTTTCGACGTACTTGGATATACACGACTAGCCCAGGAAAGGGGAATTGAGCTGATCGATCTCAATGTGGAGGAACTTTGTCATAAACAGGATAGTTCATGCAACCGTTGGCCGGAAATGTATCTACCCAAACTGCTCGACGAGGTGTTTCTGCTCTCGGTGCCTATACTCAAGGCCCACACCCTGTCAAAAGTGACCCTGACCATGAAAAACATGATGGGATGCGCTCCACCCGCCCATTATCAAGGGAATGGTCCCTGGGGCAAAGCCTCTTTTCATACCAGGATGCATGAATCTATTTTTGATCTTAATCGATACCGGACTCCCGACTTCACCCTCCTTGACGCCACCATCGGTATGAGTCAGTCCCACCTGTGGGGTCCAAACTGCGATCCAGCGGTCAATCGACTGGCCGTATCATGGGATCCAGTTGCCATCGACAGCTATGGCACTTCCCTTCTGGGTAAAGAATGGCGTACAATTGAGCATATTCGCTTGGCCAACGGACTGTTGGGACAGGCTGAGATAACTGATCTTATAGATATCTCCGTTGAAGACACCTCAACAATCAAACCGGAGATATACACCGGGGTTGAAAAAGAGATATAAAAAAACCGGCTGCAGATTGGAATCCACAGCCGGTTGAATTAACGACCAACGCTTTTGGCAAGCTGAAAGTGCGGAAAACACTCAAACAGCTCAGCCGGAGCGCTTGAAGGTTTATTTCTTTTTTTTGCCCTTCTTTTTATCCTTCTTTTTATCCTTCTTTTTGCTTTTTTTGCTCTCACATTTCTTCTTAGCACACTTCATTTCTTTCTTCTTCTTGGCACTCTTTTTTGCCTTCTTTTTCTTGAGAGCTTTCTTTTCAGCTTTTTTGGCTTTCTTCTTTTCTTCTTTCTTGTTTTTTTTCTTTGCCATCTCGTTTATCTCCGGAGAATAGTGAAGTAGTTAACAACCTATAAAAACATCCCTTTATAGATTGGATATCTCTGATCTCCCCCAACAATCAATAATTAACAATAGGTAAACAGAGTAAAAGGATCTATTTCTCTATGGAATGCAGCTCTACCTCAAAGACCAGAACCGAATTCGGTTCAATGACTGGAGGAGCACCCCTCTCACCATAGGCCAGTGCAGGAGGAACAACCAGTCTTACTTTTGAGCCGACATCCATTAGCTGCAGCGCCTCACTCCATCCGGGGATCACCTGATCAACACCAAAAATGGCAGGCTCACCGCGTTTAACCGAATTGTCAAATTCTTTCCCATCAATCAGAGTGCCGATATAATCAACCTTTACCTTATCGGATGCCACAGGTTTTGGACCTTTTCCTTTTCTCAAGACTTCAATCTGCAGGCCACTCTTAGTGACTGTAACACCTTTTTTCTTTTTATTTTCAGCAAGGTATGCCTCTCCAGCTTTTTTGTTTTTTTCCATCATATCCTTTAAAGCCTTTTCCTGACGAACCTTCATTTTTTCGCTGAACTCTTTCTGAACGGCTGCAACCTCATCAACACTTAAAAGCGGTTTCTTCTCATGGAAACCATCTTCTATACCTTTCAGCAGAGTCTGGAAATCTACCTCACCGCTGATCGTTTTAAAATAGGTCCCCACATCCAGCCCCATGCTGTAACTGAGCTTTTCTTTAAACGTCCCAAGCTCTGATGTTTTCATATCCTGGCTATATGCAACAGTTGAACCAACAGTAATCATCAAAAGAAGAGTGATTACACCTGTTATTCGTTTCATGGATTCGATCCTCATATAAAATGTTTACGATTTCGGTCTTTGCCTACGCATCACCGAAACCTTCTGTGATATGTTTCTGAATAGTTGTTCTTTAAAATGGTCGTAACACCGACATCCTTTATACCCAATCTCGCACGATTAGCAAGGAAACATCCCTTACATAAGGAAAAAGACTACGATTCTCCCTTCACCTGAGTCTATATGATAACGATGGTAATTCCCGGGTTTCTTTTCCCAAAATCGGCATGCTTTGCCAAACGAGGTAAGCGATTAACGGCATCTTTTACTAGTGAATCTCTTTGTTCAAACCGCTCACCGGGTATTAACAATCTGATTTTACCCTGCTCCCTCATATGGTCGAGCAGCTTTCGACTCTCCACTCGTATGGCGCCGCCTTTTCCACTTGACCCGTACCCATGAATGACAGTCAGCACCGAGATTTGCTCATTTATGGCAATCTCAACCATGTTGATCAATTTGCGAATTGCAATATCAACAATGGGCCTTCCTGCTTCAAGATTGACTTTTTTATGTCGGAAACCGGGCCGGGATTGCGGTTCTCTACTCTTCTGATCTTCTCCACAAAAAGGGCAACAGGCCTCAATATAATCCAGTTCGTTACCGCACACGTGGCAAAGTGTTGAATCCTGTGACATGGTCCAAGAGTCCGTTTTTCATTTCCTTTTAACAGAAATCACATTTTTCATCTGACGGAGGTGTTGGACGATTTTTGCCAGATGATCCCTGTCTGCCACCTTTAAAACAATTTTCAGCTCGGCTGTATCCATCGGTGTGGTATAGGCCTTCATTTCGGCAATATCGGCATCATCTTCACTGATGGTGCCACTGATCTCTGTGAGTAATCCTTTTCTGTTCTCAGCTACCACCAGGATTTCAACCATGTGTCTGTCTGTCTCACTGTTTGACCAGGAAACATCAAGCCAACGGCTTGGATCGGTTGACTGAAGATTAGCACATTCGACCTTATGAACCGAAACACCATGACCCATGGTAATAAAACCGATAATACGATCTCCGGGGACAGGCCGACAACATTTGCTGATCTTAATGAGCATATTGTCGACACCATCAATTTTTATTGCTGAACTCCCCTCACTTCCGGAAACAGCGCTCTTTTTCTCCGGCCAGACTGTTTGCCCGTCTGGAGAGGAGGGAATTTCCATATCACCATCATCTGAGACAGTGTGGGGACTCAAAGCCTTTGTCAACGCATCAACGGTTATATTCCCCAAACCAACCTTCACCAGCATATCATCGACAGAATTGCAGCGAAGATCTTTAATTAAAGTATTAATCTGTCCCGACTTCACCATCTTTTTCAATGATGTATCAATGGTTCGCACTGCTTTTTCGCAGATTTCTCTCCCCAATACCAGAGCCTTTTCTTTCTCTTCCTTCCTCAGCCAGGAACGGATCCGAGCCCTGGCACGCCCTGTTTTGACAAAATCAAGCCATCCTCTTCTGGGACGCTGGGTTTTTGATGTGATAATCTCAATGATATCACCATTTTGTATGTTGTACTTCAGCGGAACCAGCTTTCCATTCACCTTGGCACCAACACAGCGGTTACCCACCTCAGTATGGATGGTATAGGCAAAATCAATTGGGCAGCTCTTTCGGGGAAACTCTTTAACTTCCCCCCCAGGTGTCAGGGCATACACCTCAGGGTTATACAACTCGCCCCTGACACTATCCAAAAACTCTCCCGGATCTTCCACTTCCTGCAGGGATTTAACGAGTTTCTTCAGTTCGCGAAACAAGCGGGCATCACCCTCATTAACCTTCTGCCCCTCTTTATAGGCCCAATGAGCAGCAACACCTTCCTGGGCAATTTTATCCATCTCTTCCGTGCGAATCTGGATTTCGATGAAATGGCCTTCAGGCCCTGCCACTGTGGTGTGGATAGACTGGTAGTTATTTGTCTTAGGAACGGAAATAAAATCCTTTATTCTACCTGGAACCGGTGCCCACTTACCGTGGATGACACCAAGTGCTTCATAACACTCCTTCACCGAATCAAAGATGATACGGAAGGCTACCTTGTCATATACTCTCTCCAGCGGAATCTGCTGGGCTACCAATTTTTTATAAATGGAATAGAGATGCTTGGGACGACCGAAAATGGCCAATGGTACAATGTCATGATCGATAAGAGTTTCTTTGAGTATGGAGGTCACTTCATCAACATACTGATCCCGCTCTTCATAAGAGATCTCCATCTCACTGTTGAGTTCTTCAAAGTCTTCCGGATACAGGTATTTGAAGGAATAATCTTCCAGTTCTCTTTTGAGCCAATCGATACCCAGTCTCGATGCCAGAGGGGCATAAAGATCCATGGTTTCCTGGGCAACCTCCAACTGAATATCCGTATCAGCTTTATCAAGCAGAAACATATCATGCAGACGATCAGCAAGTTTGACCAGTAAAACCCTGATATCGGCAGCAATGGCCAACAGCAGTTTACGAATATTTCCAGCCTGGTTGGCCAGCTTATTATTATAACGGACATTGGTGATTCGGGTGGAGCCATCAACGATGGCAGCAACATCTTTACCAAAATCCTTAGTAAGCTCTTTGATGGATACGTTTTCCTTCAAAACACCATGGAGTAGACCGGCAACAACCGTATCAAGGTCCAGGTGCATCGAAGCAAGAGTCGAAGCAACCTCAAGAGTGTGTTCGGGATACGACTCACCGGAGAAATGATTCTTGTCTCTGTGAACCTTTTCCACCAGCTCCCAGGCTCTATCAATAACCTTCAGGTCATCATCTGCGAGATAGGAACCGGCCAGGACCTTGAGGTCATTTATGTCATAAATACCTATTTCAGACATACAAACTGTTTCCTTTATAAACCTTGCAGCTCTTTAGACAATTGGGCAATCACAAGATCCGCCAACTGTTCAGGGCTTACATCTTCCGTTTGACCATCACGTCTTCGCCGCAGCTCAACAACACCGTCTTTCTGCAGCCGTTTGCCGACAGTCACCCGATAAGGAATACCCAGCAGATCGCTATCCTTAAATTTCGAGCCGGGTCGCTCATCGCGATCATCCAGCAATACATCCAATCCGCAAGCAGTCAGCTCTTCATAAAGAGCATCTGCACGTGCGCTTATCTCCGTATCCTTCACACCGAGGTTGAGAATGATCACCTGGAAGGGTGCAAGAGGAACTGGAAAAATGATCCCGTCTTTATCATGGTTCTGCTCAATGGCCGCAGCAATAATCCTGCTGACCCCAATACCGTAGCAGCCCATCACAAACGGTTTTTCCTGGCCGTCACTGTCCTGAAAAACTGCCTTCATCGACTCGGAGTAACCGGTTCCGAGTTTGAAAATATGACCAACTTCAATTCCTTCGGTCAAAGAGATCTCTTCTCCGCAGGATGGGCAAGGGTCATCTGAGCTGATCCGTCGAATATCACCAACAGCCGCAACCTCAAAATCACGACCCATATTGACATTTTTTAAGTGATAGTTCTTTTCGTTGCCACCGGTGACAAAATTGCTCATGGTGGCCACTTCCTGGTCGGCAACCGCTTTTATTGACAGACCAACCGGCCCAAGATAACCACTGGGAACACCGGTCGCATCGAACAGCTGTTTATCGTCACACGGTTCAACCTCGACGGCGCCAAGGAGGTTTTTCAGCTTAACCTCTTCCACCTCACGGTCACCCCGCAGAAGAACAGCCACCGGTTCGCCATCCGCCAGGTAGACCATGGTTTTAACAAGCTCACTTGCATCGATCTGTAAAAACTCACAAACAACATGAACCTTACGTTTGCCGGGAGTCTCTATTTTCTCCATATCGAGCATCTCGACATTTTCTGGAGTTGCTACCGACTGGACTTCGGCCTTTTCCATATTGGCTGCATAATCACAGCTGTTACAGACAACGATGGTATCTTCACCGGTTTCGGCAAGAACCATAAATTCATGGGAGAAAGAGCCGCCGATGGTACCGGAATCCGCCTCGACAGACCTGAATGTCAACCCGCATCGGCTAAATATATTCTGATAACACTGACGCATATTTTCATAGCTGATAGTTGCTGCCTGATCACTCTCATCAAAGGAGTAGGCATCCTTCATGATGAATTCACGCCCCCGCATAAGACCGAAACGGGGCCTGATTTCATCCCTGAATTTTGTCTGAATCTGATAGAGGTTCACAGGAAGATCGCGGTATGAGTGCAACTCACGCCTGGCCAGATCAGTAATAACTTCCTCATGGGTCGGACCGAGACAGGACTCCCGTTCATGTCTGTCGGCAAACCGCAACAACTCCGGTCCATATTTCTCATGTCGGCCTGTTTCCCGCCAGAGATCCAACGGCTGAACCATAGGCATCATCAGTTCCTGGGCTCCGGCCTTATTCATCTCTTCACGCACAATCTGCTCCACCTTGCGAATTGCCATAAGCCCCAAAGGCAGGTAGGTGTACACACCCGAGGTGAGTTTTCTGATAAAACCGCCTCGCAGAAGCAGTTTATGGCTGACGACTTCGGCCTCAGCCGGTGTCTCTTTCAATGTGGGTATGAGAATCTGTGAATAACGCATTATCTGCCTCTTGGCTCAATAAATATATTCGTAAAACAGGAAAGTTGCAGTGTCTTCTTATTTCTGCTTTTTCCTCTGTTCCTTTTCCATTTTTTCCAACTCGGTTAGAAAAACATCATACAGCTTTTCTTCCTCGACCTTCTTGTAGAGCTTTCCTTTTTTGAAAATAATTCCGACACCGTGGCCGCCGGCAATACCTATATCGGCCTCCTTCGCCTCACCCGGGCCATTGACCACACAACCCATAACGGCTACCTTAATAGGCGATTCCATCTCCTGGACGACCTTTTCCACCTTTTCCGCCAGCCCGAACAGATCGATCTTTGTCCGACCGCAGGTTGGACAGGAAATAAGCTCCGGCCCCCGTTCTCTGATCTGCAGGGAGCGCAGCAACTCAAAACCGACCCGAACCTCTTCCACCGGGTCACGAGTCAGTGAAATACGAAAAGTATCTCCAATACCCTGATAGAGCAAAATGCCAAGTGCCACGGAGGATTTGACCGTACCGGCAATTAATCCACCGGCCTCGGTAACCCCGATATGCAGGGGATAATCGGTGAGACGCGATAACTTCTGATAACCGCTTATGGTGGTCAATGTATCAGATGATTTTATCGATATTTTTATCTCGTAAAAACCCAACTTCTCCAGCAGTCGAACATTGCGGAGTCCGCTCTCAATCAGGGCATCCGGTTTATCCTCTGTTGGGTAGCCATACTGCTTAAGCAGATCCTTTTCAATGGAGCCGGAGTTGACTCCAACTCGAATGGGAACCCCATGTGATTTTGCTGCATCAACTACCCTGGCCAGCTTATCCGGCCCACCAAGATTGCCAGGATTGATCCGTATTGCCTGAGCGCCGTTTTCCATGGCCGCAACGGCAAGCCGGTTATCAAAATGGATGTCGGCAATCAACGGGATTGAAATCTGCTCTCTGATAGCCCGAATGGCCTGTGCCGATTCCATATCAGGAACCGCAACCCGGATCAGTTCACAACCCGCCTTTTCAAGGTTATGAATCTGAGAAACCGTTGCCTCCGAATCACTTGTATCGGTATTGGTCATCGATTGAACAGTAATCAGACTGTTCCCACCCACCGGAACATTTCCGATATGTATCTGCCTGGTTTGACGTCGTAGAATCATTTTTTGACTATTTCTTCTTTATCAAGCTTAACTCAGCATCCGACGATCTGACATATTGGGGAACGACATGTTCTGCTTCAACCAGATCTCCTGCCAACAATTTTTCACAGGCAAGAAAACCAAGAACAGAAGCTGATGGAAAGATCATGTCTGCCGAACCAAAGCGAACCAGCTCTCCCAGCCTTTGCTGCCAAAATTCTCCATATACTCTGATCCCTTCCCCAATCATCAGGGTTGGTTGATCAATGCGCTCCGCCAGTTTCTGAGGCGACAAGGCCTCAACGTCCGATATCCTTATCGGAACACCATCTATTTCACTTCCATAAAAGGCGGAGTAGACTTCTTTCTTTCTGGCATCGAGAACCACGCAGATCTGCATGGAACTTCTGCAGCCAAACCCCAGGCTGTCCAGGGTTCCTACACCGACAAGCGGTTTTCCTGTTGCTTTTGCCAATCCTTTGGCGGTTGACAGACCAATCCGCAGCCCTGTAAAAGAACCGGGACCAAGACCAACCCCAATTGCGTCCACCTGTTCCCAATTCGTCTGTGATTCTTTCAACAGCCAGTCGATCGTGGAGATTAATCTTCGGGAATGAGTGATCTTGGCAGCAAGGGAGACACACGCCTCCACACACCCATGTGCCATTGACCCCCTGGTCAGGGCGACGCTGGAACAAGATGTCGCCGTATCCATTGACAGCAGTAACGGCTCCTTTTTGTTCATCACTTGAGAAGTCTGGCTATATCATTATAAAAAACGAACACCATCAATGTACCCAGAACGGCAAATCCCAATTGCTGGGCTATAATCTGAGCCCGTTCGTTCAACGGTTTTCTTCGTAAGCTTTCTAGTGTGAGAAAAACAAGGTGACCTCCATCAAGCACCGGAATCGGCAAGAGGTTCAGGATTCCCAGGTTAACAGAAAGTAAGCCCATAAAATAAAAAAGGTTGACCCAGCCGGCCCGCAACTGCTCCCCTGCCATCTGGGCAATGAGGATCGGCCCGCCAATTTCTGTGGCTGGAATGACCCTCTGGATAATTTTCACAAATCCAAGACCGGTAAGATAGATAAACGACCACGTCTGCTTGCAGGCAAACACGAATGACTCAACAAGACCTACTGGAGCGTGGGTTATTGTCTGATCCTTGACAATACCAATCATAAAACGCCGGTCAACGACCTCTCCAAAGACATTTTTCACATCACTGACTTCCGGCTTAATGGTCAGGGTCATTTTCTCCTGCTTGCGCAAGATGACAAAGGTAATATCATTACCATCACTGCCCTTAACACCCTCCAACACATCCAGCCACTTGGTTGTCGGCTTGCCGCTTATCTCAACGATGGTATCTCCTGGGAGCAATCCCGCAGCTTGAGCAGGTGTCCCCTCATTGACCATGCCAATACGCGTATTATCAGCAGTCTTGGGAACTCCCATTGCCAGGAATATCAAGAAAAAAAGAAGAATGGGAAAGACGAGATTAAAAACAGGTCCGGCAAGCACAATCAGAAAGCGCTGCCACACAGCTTTGTGAGCAAAGGCAACCCTCTTTTCAGATTGATCAACATCCTGTTCATCCGGATTTTCCCCAAACATCTTCACATAGCCGCCCAGGGGAAAAGCGGAAACAAGATACTCGGTTTCACCGATTTTTCTGGAAATCAGCTTAGGTCCAAATCCAAGGGAAAATTTCAGAACTCTTACCTTAAACAGTTTGGCAAAGAGAAAATGACCAAGCTCATGAACAAAAATGAGCAGTCCAAGCACGACAATAAACGAAACAACCGTATTCATTCAAACCTCAACAACAAAAAAATTATTCAATAATTGGAAAACTGGCACTTGATGCTACTATAGGTACTCTTATGACAAATGCCACTTGGTTTTAACAACTCGTAGAATATAAGTAACTTTCCAAAAGCTGTTGAAATAAAGAACACAAAATCTTTCACTCTTACAACAGGTTATCCCCAATACAATACTGCTGCTTACAAAATCAGGATTTCTCTATGAGCTGTTGAGCATACTGACGAGCGGATCTATCAGCATTAAGAATATCATCAAGGTTGTCATCACTTCCCTGGTCAACCTTCTCCATGGTAGCAGAAACGATCTCGGCTATACGCGGAAAACCGATCTGCCCGTTCAGAAATCCATCAACTGCCACTTCATTGGCACTGTTCAAAACTGCTGGTGTTACTCCACCACATTTAAGGGCATCAAAAGCAAGTTGCAATGCGGGAAAGCGTTTATAATCCGGTTCAATAAACTCTAAATTGGCACACTGAGACAGCTGTAAGGGCTTAAGACCCATATTGAGACGTTTGGGGTAGGACAGGGCATAGCCGATGGGAATACGCATATCCGGGACACCCAGTTGCGCCAGCACAGACCCGTCCTGAAACTCTACCAGAGAGTGGACGATGGACTGAGGGTGAACAACCACATCGATACCATCAAGATCAACACCGAACAGCCATTTAGCCTCAATTACCTCCAAACCTTTATTCATTAAGGTAGCTGAGTCGATGGATATTTTTCTTCCCATATCCCAATTTGGATGAGCAAGAGCCTGTTCCGGCGTTGCCCGGACAAGTTCTTCAGCCGCTTTTCTTAGAAAAGGGCCGCCTGATGCTGTTAAAATGATCTTTGCCACATCCTGCATACGACCAGCCTCAAGGGCCTGGAAAATAGCACTGTGCTCAGAATCGATGGGAATAAGGTGAATATTATTTTCTTTAACATGTTTCATGACCAGCTTGCCGGCCATAACCAGAGTTTCTTTATTGGCAAGACCAATGTCCTTGCCTGCTCCGATAGCTGCAAGGGTCGGAACAAGTCCGGCAGCTCCAACGATCGCCGAAACGGTGGTATCGGCTGAAGAGATGGCAGCGACCTCACAGTTACCCTCTTCACCCCAGACAACTTTCGAGCCAAGCTCCTGCGGCAGTACAGCAATGAGTTCCTCAGCGAGATCTTTATTAAGAACAGAAACCAGCTCCGGTTGGAACTCAAGAACCTGCTCACGAAGCAGTTGAATGTTCCGACCCGCGGCAAGACCAGCGATCCGGTATAGCTCTGGAAACTGCCTGACAACGTTGAGAACATTGACCCCGATGGAACCGGTTGAACCGAGAAGAGATATCGTTTTCACCGTTTACCCCTTATAGAGTAACAAAAAATAGTACAGGAGCGGACCGGCGAAAAGAAGAGAATCTGCACGATCCAATATGCCGCCATGACCGGCCAGTAATGTCCCCGAATCTTTGATCCCATGATATCTCTTGAGGACAGACTCGGTTAGATCTCCAGCGATTCCGACAATGACAAGAACCATTGCCGATATTGAGAGGAAAAACAGATTAACGCCTGGCAACAGCAACCAGCCAAAAATAGCAGCCCCCAGCACTCCTCCAATGAGGCCTCCAACGACACCTTCAATGGTCTTTTTCGGGCTGATGTTCGGACAGAGCTTATGCTTGCCGATCGTGCGTCCTAAATAATAGGCTCCTGTGTCTGAACCTGCTGTAATGGCGGAAAGTACAATAATCCACAGATTTCCGTTTTCAAATTGATATAAAAGGACCAGGTGGGCTGTTAAGAATCCAACATAGATGAGTCCGAAAACAGACCTGACAAACAACGTATACGGATCATCAAGTGCCGAATAGCATACAAGAATATAACCGGCAAGAAGCAAGAAAGAGAAAACAAGACCACCGGAAAGAGTGATCTTACAATCTAATCCGGCGAAAATGATTGGGAGAATCAGAAGAAAAGCAAAAGCGACTTGCTTCAATCGACTCTTAATAGAAGGAAGAGCCATCCCGATATATTCCAGGCTGCCGATAAATCCTATGAGCAACACGACCGGAAAAAAAAGAAGAAATGGTCCTTTGAGCAGAAGAAGAAGCCAACAGGCGGCTAATGCCAAGCCGGGGACAACTCGTTTCATATTGTTCAGCCCTCCTGAAACTCCAATCCTGTATTACCCCTTTTTACCGAAGTGCTCCTGTTTCCGCCGGTACAGGCAAGCAGCGGAGCGATGACAACAACAGACCCATAGAAATATTATGCAGTGAAATCATGCACCTAATCTCTACTGCCTTTTCTCAATTGGGCCCCAGTCTTACCGAACCGACGTTCACGTTGCTGATAGTCTTGAAGGGCAGAAATAAATTGATCTTTTCGGAAATCAGGCCACTTTGTTTCGGTAAAATAGAGTTCTGCGTATGATGTCTGCCAGAGAAGAAAATTGGACAGTCTGGTTTCACCTCCGGTACGAATAAGAAGATCCGGATCGACCAGCCCGCTGGTGTAGAGGTTGTTGCCAACCATTTCTTCCGTAATCTCATCAGGTGAAAGTGAACCGTCTACACATTGTGCCGCCAGTAGACGAACCGCACGAGTGATTTCATCGCGTCCGCCATAACTCAAAGCAAGATTCAAGATCAGCTTATCATTCTTCGTTGTTCTGGCAATCGTATCCTGCATGACCTCCCGGACATCTTCGGGGATCTTATCAATCTCGCCAATACAACAGAGTCGGATATTGTTTTTCAACATTTTTGAAAGCTCGGAGACAAGAAAAGACTTCAGAATGGACATCAGCCCTTTCACTTCACCATTAGGCCTTTTCCAGTTCTCGGAAGAAAATGCGTAGAGAGTTAGAACTTCTATTCCAATTTCTCGAGCCGTCTCAACAATATCACGGACTGATTCCGCACCAACCTTATGCCCGAATAGACGAGGCTTGTTCCGGTTTTGGGCCCACCGTCCATTGCCATCCATCACAATGGCAACATGCCGGGGAAGCCGGGCAGGATCAAGGGAGTTTGTCATGTCTTTATCTTTTTTCAGAAACAGATTCAACAACGAGTATTTACCACCTACAATAATGGTGATTTCAGCAGTACAGAGAAACTGGCGCACCTCACCTTAAACGTATCAGCATATGGACGAAATTTCAGTTACCCAAAGACCATCCTCTATACTTCCATCACTTCCTTTTCCTTGGAAACGGTAACTTCGTCTATCTGTTTGATATGTTCATCTGTTTCTGTCTGAGCGTCAGCTTGGAGTTTAAACATGTCGTCTTCAGAAATCTCTTTATCTTTTTTCTGCTTTTTCAAAATGTCGATCGCTTCCCGACGACTATTACGTACGGCAACACGAAAATCTTCTGCTATCTTTTTGACCTGCTTAACAAGCTCTTTTCTTCTCTCCTCGGTCAGCTGAGGAATTGACAACCTGATGATCTTTCCATCACTTACCGGAGTCAGGCCAATAGAGGATTTTAGAATCGACTTTTCTATCTCTCCAAGCATCTGTACATCCCAAGGTTGAATGGCAATCATCCTGCTTTCAGGGATTGTTAAGGTTGCCACCTGGTTAAGGGGCATACTGGAACCATATGCTTCAACAAAAATATCATCCAAGAGAGCCAGTGAAGCCCGCCCGGTTCGTATTTTTGATAGTTCATTTTTAAAGGCTCCAACAGACTTCTCCATTTTTTCAGACATTTCTAAAATTACGTCGCTCATCTTTGTCACCCTTGTTTTCTAAAAAATCATGTGTGAGAAAATACTCACCTCAAAAACATCATCCAAACAGCCCAGATCCTGGCAGTTTTGCAATGGCCCGTTATGCTGTGATCAATGTTCCAATTTCTTCACCACATACTCCCTTACGGATCGTTCCAGCTTCATTCATGTCGAGAACGAGTACGGGTTTCTTGTCATTCTTGGCTAGTGCGATTCCAGCAGCATCCATGACTTTCAGGTCTTTCTGCAGAACCTGGTCATAAGTTAGCCGATCGAACTTAATCGCTTCTGGATGTTTCATCGGGTCCATATCATAGACCCCATCCACCTTGGTCGCTTTAATAATCAAGTCGGCATCAATTTCCAGAGATCTGAGAACTCCAGCAGTATCGGTTGTAAAATACGGGTTTCCGGTCCCTGCTGCAAAAATGACCACTCTGCCCTTCTCAAGATGCCGGGTTGCCCGTCTCCTGATATACGGCTCACAGACTGAACGCATTGGAATAGCGGAAAGTACCCGAGTAACAATTCCGTTTCTCTCCAGGGCATCTTGCAAGGCCAGGCTGTTGATGACCGTTGCCAACATACCCATGTTGTCGGCTGTTGTCCTGTCCATACCTTTGCTCGCCCCAGCGACACCTCTAAAAATGTTGCCTGCGCCGATGACAACTCCTGGTTCGACTCCCAGCTCCAGCAACCCCTTGATTTCATCAGCAACATAGTCAAGGACCGTCGTACTGATACCGAAATCATTGTCACCCATAAGGGCCTCACCACTGAGTTTCAGTAATATTCTCTTGTACGCAGGCTGCATAGAATTTCTCCAGAAAATGGATGGATATCAAGCACACAATTGCATCAATGGAGCAATCTGAACTATTTTATACTGCGACTGCTTCTGCTGGCAATGAAATCGCCGAAAAAACCGGCGATTTCATTTAAATTTTTCAATCCAAACTGAATCCGCGACGAATATTGGTGTTAGCTCAACTAGAAACATTAATATTTTTTATTTCATATCAACATGTTATAGGCTAAAACAAACTTCGGTACAGGTTTAGATAGAATTACTTGTGTATATTATTCTGTACCAACCTGAAAACGGCTAAATCGCTTAATGGAGATATTCTCACCAAGTTTTCCGACAAGATCAGTCATCATGTCCTGGATACTATGGTCCGGATCTTTAACGAATTTCTGCTCTAGAAGACTGATCTCAGCAAGAAATTTATCCATTCTGCCGCTGACAATCTTATCGATAATGTTCTCAGGTTTACCTTCTTCAATGGCCTGCTGGACATAAACCTCTCTTTCTCTGGCGACCACATCCTCTGGTGCTTCCTCTTTTGTAATAACCAGAGGATTTGCCGCTGCGATATGCATAGCCACGTCACGGGCAAACTCTTTAAAGGCATCTGTCTTTGCGACGAAATCAGTTTCACACCCAAGCTCGACCATCACACCGAGTTTACCTCCAGCGTGAATATAGGTTTCAATAACACCTTCACTGGTGGCACGGCCTGCTCGTTTTGCCGCTACTGCCAAACCTTTTTTCCTCAGCAAGTCGACAGCTTTCTCCATATCACCATCTGTTTCAGACAGTGCTTTTTTGCAGTCCATCATACCGGCGCTTGTTTTATCACGCAGGTCTTTAACCATTTGGCTCGTTATTTTCACGACATATCTCCTTCTTTACTAATCTCCCAGCACCTGAAAAGAACCTTCCAAAGTGCTCTCTATTCAACGAGAAAGGGGCCGTCATTGGACAACCCCTTATTCATGCAATCCTATTCGGGTTAACAACCAACCCACACAACGATATTGTAGTGTTTATGTTATTCTTTTTTAGCCTCTTTCTCTTCGGTGGGCTCTTCAACAGTTTCTTCAACCGTCTCTTCAACAGTCTGGCCCCCATCACCAACAGCGGCAGCTAATGCCTCCTCGGAAGCCTCATCACCATCCTTCTTTGCCTGGCCGGCCAAAACAGCTTCTGCCAGATAACTGCTGATCAGCCTGATCGATTTAATGGCATCATCATTTCCTGGAATGATGTAATCAATACCGTCAGGATCACAGTTGGTATCAGTGATAGCAACAATTGGGATGTTTAACTTGTGGGCCTCATTTACCGCAATGGCTTCTTTACGGGGATCAATGATGAAAATAACAGAAGGAATTGAACGCATATTTTTAATACCACCCACATTGCGCTCCAACTTAATCCGTTCTTTTTCCATCAGCAGGATTTCCTTCTTGGGAAAACGATTAATCGAACCGTCTGCCTGCATGGACTCAATTGCCTTTAACCGCTCAATACTCTTCTTAATCGTCTGGAAATTGGTCAACATACCGCCAAGCCAGCGATGATCAATATAGTACATGTTACAACGCTTCGCTTCTTCCCGGATAATCTGCTGGGCCTGTCTTTTTGTTCCCACAAAGAGAACTGAACCGCCATTGGCCACTTCATCTGAAACATAGCCGCAAGCCTTGTCGAACAGCTTCTTGGTGACATCAAGGTTGATAATATAGATGCCGTTACGTGGACCGTAAATATACGGTTTCATCTTTGGATTCCAACGACGGGTCTGATGGCCGAAATGAAGACCGGCCTGAAGCATTTCTCTTACTGTTGCATTTGCCATAATTTAATCCTCTTCTGGTTTTACCTCCACTCCCCCTTGATCACCGAATACGGAAGCTGTTTCAAACGGTTTCCGACCGACAACACCAGTTTTTCAGAGAGTGTGTGTATTGTGGTTAATCATGAATCCAAAACGGATCCAACTTCTTTCTGCAAAACATCTTCTTCTACCATGTATTCCCTGTCTTTGCAAGCTATCACCATTGATGACTACAGATCAATTCTCAACAGATAGAATACGTCTTCAGCACTGCCCCTTTACCGATACTGCTATTTGGCAACCAGCGACGACTTGCCTCCAAGCATCAGCTTGAGCAATTCAAAACCGAACTTCATCAACTCACTGTCTTCCTTCTCTATCCTCCGCCTCCAGTCCTTGGAGAGCCGATACTGTTTGAGAAGTTGTCTCTCACCGACAAATCGTCGAAACATATCGATATTATAACAAACCATAAAAGCAAACTGCTGCTTCGGCCCTCCGGCCCCTTCACCTTTCCACGGATTGGTCGAAAAAAGGGTGTCTACTTCCGCCCAGAGGTCATTCATCAGGTTATAATCGTGAATCCGCTGATTACGGACCCATTCTTTCACCGTGAAACATCCATCCTCTTTATGCCCCAAGCAATATGAATGATCTGTCAGGAAATAGAATTCTTTTTCTGAAACTGTGCTTGGATCTCTGTCGATGGCTCTTTCCAACGGGTACGTTCTGCAGGAGGAAGGTCGATCCAGATATATCGTACATCCCTTTTCTTCATCAAGAAACGGGCACGCTTTTGTCTGTTCGTCGAGTCTTAACATTACCGCCGGAAAGTATGGATGTGCTCCCTGGGCAATCCGGGTATAGTCTCTCATAAACCTATCAGAATCGACACCAAGGGCTTTTCTGGCCCTTAAAATATCGTATGGAAAAAGATACATATCCACATTTCTGCAGCAGGACGTGTAACAATCAAGATCGGGATGACATGAAAATGAAAATGGTTCATTCCCAAGCGGGACCATATTCTCTGGAAACTCTTTCTTTTGCTTCATCTTTCTCTCACCTTGGACTGGTAAATATCAGGCAGCACAGCTGTATTGTAAGATCTCACTGATTGATAATAGATGACATCATATCATGTGTTTGAACCAGGTAATATTGGCTTCTGTCCGATAACCCCAAGAATCAGGTAAAAAAAAAGCTGGCTTGAATAAGATTCATTCATGCCAGCTAATATATAAAACAGATCTGTAATCAGCTTAGATTAGTTCTCTGCCCCTTCTTCCTCGCCAAGGTCCTCTTCATAGCCAACCAGTTCAATAATTGCCATCGGTGCAGCATCACCTTGCCGTGCCCCGGTTTTGATTATCCGTGTATAACCACCCTGACGGTCACTATACTGTTCTTGAATCTCATCAAACAACTTGGCAACAATATCTTTCGACCGAATATAGGAAAGTGCCTGCCTTCTGGCGTGGAGATCTCCTTTCTTCGCGAGAGTTATCATTTTTTCTGCAATGGGCCGAAGCTCCTTTGCTTTCTGTACTGTTGTCACAATTCGCTCATGTTCGAAAAGAGATGTCACCATGTTCCTGAACATCGCATCACGATGGGAAGAAGTGCGACCAAGTTTTCTATGGGCCTTTCTATGTCTCATTGACTGATCCTCAACTTTTCTTCTTATACAATATCAATATTCCGGATGCGTCGAAAATTATTCCTTCGTTTCAGAAATATCCGGCGGAGTCCAATTCTCAAACTTCATACCAAGTGTCAAGTCCATCTCAGCAAGCAAAGACTTGATTTCGTTAAGCGATTTCCGTCCAAAGTTCTTTGTTTTCAACATCTCCTGGTCTGTCTTCTGAGCAAGATCACCAATAAAGTGGATCTCTGCATTTCTAAGACAGTTGGCAGAACGAACGGATAGCTCAAGGTCCTCAACCGGTTTATCCAGGTAAGGATTAAGTGGTTCTGTTTCTTCCTCATCCACTTCCTCAATCTCAGGAACAGCAGCCTGCTCATCAAAGTTGATAAAAATGGACATCTGGTCCTTCAAAATCTTTCCGGCATAGGCCAGCGAGTTCTCAGGCTTGACAGAACCATCAGTTTCAATTTCGATTGTCAACTTATCATAGTCTGTCTGCTGACCAACCCTTGCCTGGGAAACGACATATTGAACCCTTTTGATCGGGGTGAAAATCGCATCGATGGGAATCTGTCCGATAGCCAAATCTTCTTTAGATTGCTGTTCGGCTGACTGATATCCTTTTCCCCATTCTACAGTCAGTTGAGCTGAGAATGTGGTTTTTCCGGTAATAGTACATATTTCCTGGTCTTCATTCATGACTTCCACAAATGAAGAACCACTTATATCTCCAGCCTTTACCGTGCCAGGACCTTGTTTCTCAATGGTAACAGTCTGCGAGTCTCCAGAGTTCAACCGTAATCTCACCTGCTTGAGATTCAATATAATCTCAGCTACATCCTCAACGATGTCTTTCATCGAGGTGAATTCATGGAGAGCGCCCTCAATCTTTACACTGGTGATGGCAGCACCCTGCAGGGATGAGAGCAAGATTCTTCTTAGCGAATTGCCAATGGTTGTCGCAAACCCTCTTTCAAGAGGTTGACAAACGAACTTACCATAGGTTTCACTATGCTTACCCAAATCTATCTCAACCTTTTCAGGTTTGATCAATTCGGTCCAGTTACGATAAAAAGGGATGTTTTCTTCTGCAGTTTGGGTCATAAGATTACCTACTCTGCGTTTGGCTTTTATATTGTTGAACCTCAAGAAGCCGATCCAAAAACTTCATTTAATCAGGGTACTCAATACCACCGAAGTCCTTGCACCGGCTGTCTCCCAACAAACGATTCAATTATTTTACAGCGATTTCAACTAGATTTTTACTTGGAATACAGCTCGACAATCAGCTGTTCCTGGATAGGCATGGTAATTTCCTCACGATTAGGCATCGTTTTTACCACTGCCTTGAAATTATCCTTATCCAGCTCAAGCCAGCTCGGCACTCCTCTTCTCTCAACAGCCTCAAGGCTTTCAACGATAAAGCTGTTTGCTCTTGATTTCTCCTTGAGACTGATCTCGTCACCGGGAGAAACTTGAAAAGATGGAATATCCACTTTTCTGCCATTCACAAGGATGTGCTTGTGGCGAACGAGCTGCCTTGCCTGATTTCTAGAGGAGGCAAGACCAAGACGAAAAATCGCATTATCCAGCCGTCTCTCCAGGAGGACCAGCAAGTTCTCACCTGTTACACCTTTTTGGCGGTCAGCCTTTTTAAAATAAATGCGAAACTGACTTTCCAGCATACCGTACATCGCTTTGACTTTCTGCTTCTCTCTCAGCTGGACTGCGTAATCAGATACTTTTCTGAATCTGGCCTGACCATGCTGTCCGGGACCAAAAGCTCTACGCTCAAAGGAACATTTATCGGAATAACACCTGTCGCCCTTCAGATACATCTTTAGATTTTCACGCCTACACCGACGACATGCAGCACCTATATTTCTAGCCAACGTTATTCTCCATCTTAAAATTAGTTATCAATAAATAGTTGTGACCAGCAATTACACCCGTCGACGCTTGGGTGGTTTACATCCATTATGGGGGATCGGGGTCACGTCACTGATTCGAGTTACCTCAAAGCCTGTGTTAATTAAAGCTCTCAAGGCGGATTCTCGACCAGGACCGGGGCCTTTGACTTTTACTTCCACTTTTTTCATACCCTGATCAGCGGCAAGCCTGGTAGCCTCAGCTACAGCTTTCTGAGCTGCAAAAGGGGTCGATTTTCTGGAGCCTTTGAACCCCAGGACTCCAGCACTGCACCAGGAAATGACATTCCCCTGCTTATCTGAAATCGTAACGATGGTATTATTGAAAGTGGAATAGATGAACACTATCCCTTCTGGTACATTCTTTTTAACTTTTCTTTTAGAACGGGCTCCAGCGCCTTTTCCTCCAGCCATTTGTTACACCTTTTCCTTGGAATTATTTACGGCGGGCAGCTCCGCGGCGCGGACCTTTCCTTGTTCTTGCATTCGTTTTGGTTTTCTGGCCTCGACACGGCAGGTTCAAACGATGACGCCTGCCTCGATAACAGCCCAGATCCATTAACCTTTTGATATCCATGGATACTTCCCGTCTTCTGTCACCTTCAACGACAAAATCGTTTTCAATCACTTTACGAATACGGGTTACATCTTCACCATCAAGATCATCACTATTCATCTCATAGGGAAGATCGACTTCATCAAGAATTCTTCTCGCAGAACTCAGACCTATTCCATGAATATAGGTGAGCGCTCGATCCATATGTTTGTTCTTTGGAAGATCTACTCCAGCTATACGTGCCAAACCCTGTCTCCTTTATAAAAATCAGCTCTCAAAGAACCGTTCAACCTTGTCTCTGTTTATGCTTTTTAGTCTTGCAGGACACACGGATTACACCCTTTCGTTTGTATACCTTGCAGTCACTGCACATTTTCTTTACTGAAGCTCGAACCTTCATCTCATCGCCCTCTTTATTTCTTCTTTTTTGCGTTCTTGGCTCTGAAAGTCACCCGCCCTCTTGTGAGATCGTATGGTGATAGCTCTACCGTAACACGGTCACCGGGAAGAATTTTAATGAAATGCATCCTCATCTTACCGGAAATATGAGCCAGCACCTTATGGCCATTGTCGAGTTCGACTCTGAACATGGCATTGGGCAGGGGCTCAATAATTGTTCCTTCTACTTCTATAGCTTCTTCCTTAGCCATCACGATTCCTCAAATTAAAATACGCGGATCAAACTGAATATGATAATATATTTCACCAAAAAAGAGAAGCGTTTTTTTCAATGAACAATATCTTCTCGTGTGCTTAAAATAACCGGGCCATCTTTTGTCACCGCAATCGAATGCTCAAAATGGGCCGAAATCTTTTTATCTGCTGTAATTACAGTCCAGCCGTCACGCAGAACTTTGACTTTATGAGTTCCCAAATTTACCATGGGTTCAATGGCTAAAACCATTCCTTCAAGTATTCTAGGAGAAGATCCGGATTGAACAAAATTTGGTATTTCCGGTCCTTCATGCAAAGACGCTCCGATTCCGTGCCCAACAAACTGCCTGACAACTGAAAAGCCATTTTTCTCCACATGTCCCTGAACGGCTCTTGAAAGATCTGAGATTCGATTACCAACCTGAACCTGCTCGATGGCCAGGTCAAGTGACTGTTTTGTCACTTCAAGCAATCTATCGGTCGCCTTGTCAATCTTGCCTACAGGAATTGTGATGGCGGAATCACCAAAATATCCTTTAAGCTGGACCCCAAAATCTACTGAGATCACATCACCTTTTTTCAACTTTCTCTTCCGCGACGGTATCCCATGAACAACTTCTTCATTAATTGAGACACACAGACTGGCAGGAAAGCCTCTATAGCCTTTAAAGGCCGGAACACCCTTTCTTTTCAAACAGTGGTCTTCCGCAATCTTATCTAACTCCCAGGTTGAAATCCCTGGTTCAACAGTCTGTTCCAGCTTCAAGAGCGCTTCGGCAACAATCTGGTTTGCCTCCCGCATAAGCGCAATTTCATCGGGGGTTTTGATGATCACAGCTTTGTCTTTATTTTGATTGCGGGAACACACCTTATCTACGACCGCGAATCTTTCCTTGCTTGAGGAATCCTTCATAATTTCGCATGACCAGGTGTGATTCAATCTGCGAAATCGTATCGATGGAGACACCAACAACAATCAAGAGCGCAGTCCCTCCAAAGTAGAAAGGAATATTGAATTTGCTGATCAACAAGGTCGGCAAAACACAAACGGCACTGAGATAAATTGCTCCTACAACGGTTAGTCTGGTTAGCGCTTTATCAATAAATTCAGCAGTTTTCTTACCAGGTCTGATTCCTGGGATAAAACCACCATTTTTCTTCAGGTTCTCAGCAACATCATCGGGTTTGAAAGTCACGGCTGTGTAAAAGAAACAGAAGAAAACGATCATGGCCACAAACATAATATAGTAATAGACCGTCCCTGGAGACATGGCTGCTGAAACCTGTTGTACCCAGTCAATCTTGATAAACGATCCGATTGTCGCCGGAAACATCATAATTGAGGAAGCAAAAATCGGTGGAATAACACCTGAGACATTAATCTTCAGAGGCAAATGAGAACTCTGGCCACCATATACCTGCCTGCCGACCATTCGTTTTGCGTATTGTATGGGAATTTTCCTTTGAGAGGTTTCAAAGAAAACAATAAGAGCAATGATTGCAAACATGAATATCAGCAAAAAAGGAATAAAGAAGATAGCTATCTCTCCAGCCTTAACCAACTGAATTGAATTGGCCACTGCGGCTGGTCCTCTTGCGACAATACCAGCAAAGATGATCATGGAGATACCGTTACCTATCCCTCTCTCTGTCATCTGCTCTCCCAACCACATGATAAAGGCTGTACCGGAAGTTAAGGTGATTACAGTCATCAGCTTAAACTGAAGTCCTGCATTCATAACGATTGCTTCACCATTTGGTCCGCTCATGCCTTCAAGACCGGCACTGATAAAAGAGGCCTGAATGAGGCTCAGTCCGATGGTTCCGTACCTTGTATACTGGGTAATTTTTCTTCTTCCAGCTTCGCCCTCTTTTTTCAGCGTTTCCAGCTGCGGAATTACAACGGTAAGAAGCTGAATAATAATCGAGGCGCTGATATACGGCATAATACCGAGGGCAAAAATTGAGAAATTCTCAAGCGCACCACCGGAAAACATATTGAACATGCCAAACAGAGAACCAGCATTCTTCTGGAAAAAGGCCGATAATGCCTCACCATTTATTCCCGGGGTAGGAATCTGCACACCCATACGATAAACGGCCAGCATGATAAGAGTAAAAAACAGTCTTTTTCGTAACTCCGGTATGTTGGCAGCGCTCTGCAATCCGCTCATCAGGTCGTCCTGTTTTTTATAAATTCAATTCGTTATACAGACAACAAGAGGTGAGACCGCATGCGGCAACACCTCTTTCTACTTCCTGTCTATTTACTTTTATTATTCGCCGATCAGTTTAACACTCCCACCGGCTTTTTCTATCAACTCTCTGGCCTGCTTGGAGATCTTATCAACTGTAATATTAACAGCATTTGTTATCTCTCCATTGGCCAGCACTTTCACCATCTGACCTTTCTTAATCATGCCGCATTCTACCAGACTGTCGGGTGTAACATCACCATCTGTGAGTCCATTCAGCTGAGTAAGAGAGAGAATGACATATTCTTTTTTAAATGTGTTGGTAAAACCCCTTTTGGGTACACGCCTCTGCAAAGGCATCTGGCCACCCTCAAATCCGGGTCTGGAACCATAACCGGATCGAGATTTAGCGCCTTTATGACCACGACCGGCGGTCTTTCCATGTCCGGAACCTTGACCGCGACCAACTCGCTTACGCTGTTTGGTCGAACCCTTGCTCGGGGAAAGATTTGATAAATTCAACATGCTAGTTCTCCTCTATTCGAACAAGATGACTCACTTTTCCGAGCATACCTCTGATCTCGGGCGTGTCTTTCCTGGTGACGGTTTTATGCATCCTGGTCAATCCCAGTCCGGTCAGGGTGGCTCGAACTTTCTTGGTACTTCCAATGCCACTCTTAACCTGAGTAAATGTAATTGTCTCAGCCATCTCTTTACCTTCTTCTTTTCAATGCGATTATCAACATCATGCTGCAGGTATTAACTTCATACCCTGATTCAATTAGTGCAGAACTGTCATTTATTCATGAGTCAAACGACTCAAACAAGATAGATGCAGTTTCAATCTTTATAAAATCAGGCTGTCAGCTCCTCAACACTCTTTCCACGTAACTGTGCAATATCAGCAGCTGTACGAAGTCTTCTCAGACCATCCAGAGTCGCTTTAACCATATTGTGAGGATTATGTGAACCCAGACATTTTGTCAGAATATTGGATACTCCGGCAGCTTCCAGCACTGAACGTACAGGTCCACCGGCAATCACTCCAGTACCCTCGGAAGCAGGCTTCAACAGCACTGATCCAGCTCCATATTTTCCAATGATTTCATGGGGAATGGAATGGGAAGTCAGCGATACAGCTTTCATATCCCTTTTGGCCCTCTCAACCCCTTTGCGAATAGCATCCGGAACCTGATTTGCCTTTCCAAGGCCGTATCCGACCTTTCCTTTTCCATCACCGACAACGACTATGGCACTGAAACTAAATCTTCGACCACCTTTAACAACCTTGGCTACCCGGTTGATATAGACAATCTTCTCGATCAGTTCCTCACTGTTTTCATTTTTCGGACGTTTAAAATTAGACAAGGGGCACCCCCATAATATGCAAAAACATTAAAATTTCAGACCACCTTCACGAGCACCGTCGGAAAGGGCTTTTACTCGACCATGATAAATATAACCACCACGATCAAAAACCACCTCGCTGACTCCGGCTGCCTTCGCCTTCTCTGCGATCAATGCGCCAACTTTCTTGGCTGCACTTACTTTGCCTTTGTCTTCACCTGGAGTGAAGTCTTTATTGACGGTGGACATGCTGGCAACCGTGGTGCCGGACACATCGTCGATCACCTGAGCATAGATATGCTTACTGCTCTTAAAAACACACAGCCTCGGCCGCTGGGCCGTTCCGGATATTTTTTTACGGATACGCTTGACCCGTTTTGCTCTGGCAATACTCCTTGGATTAGTCTTCGCCATTTTTCTTTACCATTTTAGTTGGTGACGCTACCTGGCAGCATCACTATTATCTCATGCCTGATTCCTCTTCTCTCTAACCTCGCAAAGAAGAGTCATATCAGTTATTTTTTAATTACGCAGCACCACCTGCTTTACCGACTTTACGGACAATATGCTCATCTTCATAGCGAATACCTTTTCCTTTATACGGCTCAGGTTTTCTTACACTACGAATTTTGGCAGCTATCAAGCCTAACAGCTCTTTGTCGATCGATTCCAGGGTGATTTTGTTGTTTCCATCCACCGCAGCACTGACAGCTTTTGGCAGATCAAACTCCACAGGATTTGAGTATCCAACATTCAGAGTCAATTTTGAGCCGGAAAGACTCGCTTTGTAGCCGACACCCTCGATAATCAATGTCTTCTTAAATCCGTCTGTAACCCCGACAACCATGTTATTAACAAGGCTTCGAGTAAGACCACGCAAAGCGTTAACCTTCTTGCTCTCCTGCTTATTCGTTACCAGCATCTGACCATCTTCAAGGGCGATATCAACCTCCTGGTGGATATCACGGGATAAGGTTCCCTTTGTTCCCTTTACCGTTATAGTCTGACCTTTAATATCAATATTAACACCGGCTGGCACCGGAATGGGCTGTTTTCCAATTCGAGACATTACTTACTTCCTCCAATAGTGGGATTACCACACTTCACAAAGTATCTCTCCACCCGTGTTCTCTTTCCTTGCGGTCCTGTCATCTGTGATGCCTTTGGATGTAGAGATGATGGCGACTCCAAGACCATTCAATACTGATGGGATAGCATTAGCCTTGGCATATTTTCTCAGACCGGGTTTGCTCACTCTTTTTATCCCGGTGATAACGGACCCACCATCGTCAGAGTATTTCAAATTGATCGTTAATGTTCCCTGAGGTCCCTCCTCACTTACTTCATAACCATTAATGTATCCTTCAGCATGAAGAACCTTGGCAACATTTGTCTTAACATTAGATTTCGGCATTGAGACACTGTCAAACTTTGCCATAACGCCATTTCGTATCCTGGTCAGCATATCTGCCAGGGGATCGCTCATTGACATAGCGAAACTCCTTTGATTAATTATTTCTCAAATCGACTTGCAATGAACTCTCTTACCAGCTCGATTTTATCACACCGGTAAGTTCTCCACGGGAAGCAAGAGTCCTGAAACAGATCCTGCAGACCCCAAACTTCCTGATATATCCCCGCGGTCTTCCGCACAGGGGACACCTGTTATACTCACGCACTTTAAATTTTGATTTGCGTTTTGCCTTTGCAATTATCGATTTTTTAGCCAAAGCAACCTCCGGAACAGTCTGTTTTTTTATTACAATACTTTTATTTCTTAAAAGGCATGCCCAATTTACTCAACAACGAGCGTCCTTCATCATCATTCTTGGCTGATGTCACAATGGTGATATTCAAGCCCTTGATCTTATCAATTTTGTCATAATCGATCTCAGGGAAAATAATCTGCTCCTTGACACCCATGGAGAAATTTCCTCTTCCATCAAATGTCTTCGGTGAAAGCCCCCTGAAGTCACGCACCCGAGGAAGAGCGATGTTGACGAGCTTTGAGAAGAAACCGTACATCTTGTCACCCCGAAGAGTCACACGGCAGCCGATTGGCATACCTTCACGTAACTTAAACGTCGCAATTGACTTCTTTGCCCGGGTAACTACTGCCTTTTGACCGGCAATTCTAGAGAGTTCAACGGCTGCTCCATCCAATATCTTTGGATTCTGAACCGCTTCTCCAAGGCCCATATTGAGAACGATTTTCTCAATCTTCGGCACCTGCATGATGGATTTGAACTGAAACTCTTCCATCAATTCCGGTACACATTTCTCTTTATAAAAATCTAACAGTTCACCCATCGGTAACTCCTGATAAAACCGCTTTTAATTCTATTTTTCACCCTCAATGGATTCCCCACAGCTCTTACAGAAACGAACTTTGGTTCCATCATCGAGAATCTTTTTGCCTATGCGACCAGTCTTCGTACATTCCGGACAAATCATCTGAAGGTTCGACACATGAATCGGTGCCTCCTTTTCCACAATCTGACCCTGCTGGTTAGCTTCTGTCGCCTTTTGATGGCGCTTGATCATATTCACACGCTCAACAACGGCCTGGTCTTTGGTGGGAAGAACTTTTAAAATCTTTCCGACCCTGCCCTTGTCTTTACCAGCTATTACTTCTACCTGATCATCTTTTCTCAGGTATGTTCTACCCTGTCTCATTTTTCTACCTTAATCAGTAATCATTCGCCAAGTAACTTGACACTGTGTGCGAAATGCGACTACAGCGCCTCGGGAGCCAGTGATATGATTTTCATGAATCCCTGGTTTCTTAACTCTCTAGCTACCGGCCCAAAAATTCGAGTACCAATGGGCTCACCAGTACCAGAGAGCATAACAGCTGCATTTTCATCAAATTTCACCCATGTGTCATCCATACGTTTCATCTCTTTTTTCGTACGGACAACTACAGCCTTCATCACATCGCCTTTCTTCACCTTGGCATTCGGCATCGCCTCTTTTACTGTAACAACGATGACATCACCAATAGTGGCATACCGTTTTCTTGATCCTCCAAGAACACGTATACACAGCACTTTTTTGGCCCCTGAGTTGTCGGCGACATTGAGTATTGTTTCACTTTGTATCATAATTTCACCTGCTCATTCAGCGATTGCAACAAACCCGAATCGACTGATAGTGTATCGCGAGCTGCCTTTCCTTTTTAGTCCTTAGACCGCCTGTTCAAGAATGTTTCGAAGCCGCCATCTCTTTGTCTTGCTCAGCGGACGACATTCTTCGATTAAAACGACATCACCAACATTACACCTGTTCTCTTCGTCATGGGCAACGTACTTCTGACTCTTCTTCACATACTTGCCATATAACTGATGACGAACTTTTCTCTCGACCAACACAACAATTGATTTATCCATCGCATTTGAGACGACGGAACCTGTCCTGGTCTTTCTGGCTTTTTTTAATTCACTCATAACTATTAACTATGTTCTTGAAATCGAAAACGATAATCCCCGGCTTTTTCTTGCAGCAGAAAAGTATCAGTTATCCAGTTTTTCAGCCTTTACCGTCAATATTTTGGCAATATCTTTTTTTATCTGGCTGAGCCTTGCCGTGTTTTCCAGCGGTCTAATACGATGTTGGAAAGAAAGCTTGGCCAGCTCTTCCCGTAAGTCGTTTTCGTTTTTCGCAAGCTCTTCAGCCGACATTTCACGAATCTCTGAAGCCTTCATATCATCTTCTCCCGAACAACGACTTTTGTGGCAAAGGGCAGTTTGTTGCCCGCAAGGGTCAACGCACGGACTGCCAGGGCCTCATCAACACCGGCCAACTCATAAAGAATTTTACCGGGCTTAATGGGGGCTACCCAATACTCTGGGCTACCCTTACCTTTACCCATACGAGTCTCAGCCGGTTTTTTCGTTACAGGCTTATCCGGAAAGACCCGGATCCAGACTCTACCGCCACGCTTAATCTTTCTGTTAATGGCAATTCGAGCTGCCTCAATCTGCTGGGCAGTCATCTTTCCGCATTCCAGCGCTTTCAACCCATATTCTCCAAAGGAGATGGATGAACCGCGATAGGCGGTACCTTTCGACCTGCCCTTAAAAACTTTTCTATGTTTAACCTTTTTGGGACTTAACATCACTTACTCCATCGCTTATCAGTGAGACATCGGAAACAGCAGAAATCAGAATTATTCCGTTACCATTTCCTGATCATTCAACACTTCACCTTTGAAAATCCAAACCTTCACCCCGATGATGCCATAGGTTGTTTTGGCTTCGGCCAAGGCATAATCCACATCAGCACGAAGGGTGTGCAAAGGAACTCTTCCCTCACGAACCCATTCACACCTCGACATTTCAGCTCCACCGAGCCGACCGGAACAGGATATTTTAATCCCCTTCACCCCAAAACGCAAGGCTGAATTTACAGCCTTTTTCATGGCACGGCGAAAGGCAACCCGACGTTCGAGCTGAGAAGCAATATTCTCAGCCACTAACTGGGCGTCTGCCTCAGGACGGCGGATCTCCTGGATATCAACTACCACTTTTTTCTGAACAAGTTTCTCAAGATCTTTTTTCAGAATCTCAATCTCAGATCCCTTTTTACCGATGACAATACCGGGTCTTGCAGTAAACAGCCTTACTCTGACTTTTTTACCTGTCCGCTCAATGATCACCTTAGCCAAACCGGCATGGTTCAGTCTCTTTTTCAGAAACTTCCTAATCTTCTGGTCTTCAACAAGGTTATCTGCATAATCCTTATCGGCATACCAAATAGAATCCCATGTACGGGTGATGTTCAGTCTCAGTCCTAACGGATTAACCTTCTGGCCCAAAATAATCCTCCAAAAAAAATTGTTTCACTTATCAGTAAGTGGTTTTTTCAATTTGATTTACTTAATTTACGCTTCATCCAAGATCACGGTGATATGGCTCGTTCTTTTAATAATTCCTGTGGCACGACCCATTGCTCGAGGACGAATCCTTTTCAAAGAAGGACCATCGTCCACCGTTAATTTCTTAATATAGAGATTATCTACATCGATCTGATCATCCTGGCTGGCATTGGCAACCGCTGATTCAATAATTTTGCGCAGAATGATTGCTCCCTTTTTCGGCATGAAACGAAGCGTAGTAATGGCCTTATCTGCATTCATGCCTCGCACTGTATCCGCAACGAGTCTCGCCTTCTGCGGAGATATACGAACATAATTTCCGACCGCTTTTGCTTCCATATCTTCTACTCCTGATGGATCCTACAAGAAATGTTTCTATTTTTACTTCTTACCTTTTCTATCTGCGGCATGCCCGTAGTATGTCCGGGTTGGAGAAAACTCTCCAAGCTTATGGCCGACCATATTCTCAGTAACAAAAACAGGAATGAATTTCTTTCCGTTATGTACCGCAAAGGTTAGTCCGACCATTTCAGGAATGATATCCGATCGACGCGACCAGGTCTGAATGACTTTACGGGAACCGCTTTCAATAGCCTTATCAACCTTCTTCAAGAGATGGTCATCAATAAAAGGCCCTTTTTTAACTGAACGAGACATACTGATATGCTCCTTGTCTGTTATGATCTCTTCTTGACAATATATTTATCAGAAGCTTTTGCTTTTCTGGTCTTATAGCCTTTAGTGGGATATCCCCAGGGTGTACATGGGTGACGTCCACCTGAACTCTTACCTTCTCCACCACCCATCGGGTGATCAACCGGGTTCATGGCAACACCACGAACATGGGGTCGTTTACCTTTCCAACGAGTACGACCGGCCTTACCCAGTTTCTGACTTTCATGCTCACGGTTACCAACCTGTCCGATACAGGCTCTACAGAGCTTGTTGAATTTTCTAACTTCACCTGACGGCAGCCTGACCAGAACATACTTACCTTCCTTGGCCATCAACTGTGCTGAGGAGCCGGCACTGCGAACCATCTGGGCACCTTTGCCGATCTTCATCTCGATGTTATGAATAATCGTACCAAGAGGGATGTTGATCATCGGCAGACAGTTGCCTGGCTGAATATCAACTTTATCGCCAGCCTCAACTTTATCACCAACTGAAATTCCTTCCGGCGCCAGGATATACTTCTTATCCCCGTCGTTATAACTTAACAGGGCAATATTGGCTGACCGGTTAGGATCATATTCAATGGCAGTAACCTTAGCGGCAATACCAATCTTATTTCGTTTAAAATCAATGACTCTATATTTGCGTTTGTGACCTCCGCCTATATGGCGGGAGGTGATCCGGCCATAATTATTTCGTCCTCCACTTTTTGAAAGCGGGGCGGTTAGGCTTTTTTCAGGCCTCTTCTTCGCCAAGTCGGGGTTTTTGATCGACACATGATGCCGTTTACCCGCCGATGTCGGTTTATATGTTTTTATTGTCATGATTTTTCAATCGCTCCATCTAATTTATTTCAACAGACCATATTGTAGTTTCGAAGTTTCCTTTCACTTATCCAAACTGTACAGTCTGTTTACAGCTCATCGGTAAAATTAATCTCACCTTCCGACAGGGTCACGTAAGCCTTTTTCCAATTTTCGGTCATACCGAAAAACTGTCCGGTCCGTTTGCGTTTCCCTTTTACATTGGTGGTCTTCACATCTTTGACTTTTACATCAAACATCCTTTCTATTTCACGCTTGATCTCAATCTTGTTCGCCTTCGGATGAACCTTGAAAACAACTTTACCCTCAAGTTCCTGCTTGAGTGCCGCCTTCTCGGTAAGACATGGTCCTCTCAGAATATCGTATTGATTTTTCATTACATGAACCTCTTCTCAAGGTTTTCAATAACCGGTTGAACCAGAATCAGTTTTTTATGAAGCAGGATGTCATACACATTGACTCCCTCACTGGGCATCACCTTGAAACCTGTAACATTTCTCGATGATTTCTCCAGTTTTTCGTTTTTTCCATCACAGATAATCAGTCCATTATCTATATCGAACTGGCTCATGGTCTTAACAAATTCCTTGGTCTTTAGTGATTCTAAATCGAATCCATCAAGAACAATCAGATTACCTTCCTGATTTCTGGCACTCATTGCCATGGCAACTGCCTGTTTCTTCACTTTTCGATTCAGCTTGAAGCTGTAATCACGAGGTTTCGGTCCAAACGTAACACCACCACCACGCCAAAGAGGTGAATTCTTGGTACCGGCCCTGGCACGTCCAGTTCCTTTCTGACGCCATGGCTTTGCGCCACCACCACGAACCTCAACACGGGTTTTGGTTGATGCGGTTCCAACTCGTTTTGAAGCTCTTTGCATTCGAACCACATCGTGCAGCAGGTGTTCTCTAACCTCTAGATTAAAAACCTTATCATTGAGCTCTGTCTCGCCGACAGCCTCATTTTTTATATTGTATACGGTAACAGTTGACATTATTCACTCCCTGACAGGTAAAAGTCCCTTATCCGTTATTTACTATAAATCTTCAAGATAGCGTTTTTGGCGCCGGGTACAGGCCCTTTCAACAGTATCAGATTATCTTCCGTGCGAATATCGAGTACAATGACATTTTTTCGCAAAACGGTATCGTTGCCCATGCGGCCAGGCATTTTTTTACCCTTAATGACTTTTCCAGGATAAGCGGAACATCCTATCGAACCAGGAGCACGATGAAAACCGGAACCGTGACCGGCACCACCACCACCGAAGCCATGCCGCTTCATAACACCTTGAAAACCGTGGCCCTTACTTTTTCCCTGAACATCAACCTTATCACCAATCTTAAAAATCGTATCAATACCGATTTCCTGACCAAGTGCATAGTCGGCCGGATTTTCCACCCTGAATTCTTTGATGTGATAAAAACCACCTTTAGCAGCATTCTTAAAATGACCTGCTTGTGGTTTATTCAGTTTGGAATCTTTCTTCTTACCAAAACCGATCTGGATGGCATTGTAACCTTCCTTCTCTACTGTCTTGATCTGAACCACGGTACAGGGACCAGCCTCTACGACCGTAATAGGGGTCGCCTGGCCTACCTCACTGTAGATACGGGTCATCCCGATCTTCTTACCTAATAATCCCATCGTCTTTGGCATATCGTTACCTGTCACATTCTATTCTTTAACAAACTATCCGAGATAGCGTCTCCACCTTTCGTGAAGACCGCACTACTTCATCTACGGCAGTTTAATCTCAACATCAACACCGGCAGATAGCTCGAGCTTCATCAGCAGATCAATCGTCTGCTGTGTCGGCTCAAGAATATCGAGCAGGCGTCTATGTGTCCTCATTTCAAACTGTTCTCTTGATTTTTTATCAACATGGGGAGAACGAAGAACACAAAATTTCTTTACGGAAGTCGGCAGTGGAATTGGTCCGGCAACCGCCGCTCCTGTCCTTCTTGCTGTCTCAACAATTTCCGAAGTGGACTGGTCCAGCAATTTGTGATCGTACGCCTTTAAACGGATACGTATCTTATCTGTGGGTATCATCAACTCACCTTATTCAACAATTTCACTAACAACGCCGGCTCCTACCGTTCGGCCACCCTCACGGATAGCAAAGCGAAGACCGACATCCATGGCAATCGGGGTGATCAGCTCGGCATCGATTGCTACATTGTCGCCAGGCATAACCATCTCTACTCCCTCAGGAAGACTCACTACACCGGTTACGTCCGTTGTCCGGAAATAGAACTGGGGACGATAACCGTTAAAGAATGGGGTATGACGTCCACCCTCATCCTTGCTCAGAATATAGCACTCTGCTTTAAACTTCATGTGAGGAGTAATGGATCCGGGTGCTGCCAATACCTGGCCGCGCTCGATATCATCACGCTTAACACCGCGAAGAAGGGCGCCGATATTGTCTCCAGCCTGTCCTTCGTCAAGAAGCTTCCTGAACATCTCAACACCGGTTACTGTGGTCTTCTCGGTATCCTTGATACCGACGATCTCAACCTCTTCACCAACTTTAACGATTCCACGCTCAACTCGACCGGTAGCTACTGTTCCACGACCGGAGATGGAGAACACGTCTTCAATCGGCATCAGGAATGGCTGGTCTACATCGCGCTCAGGCTCCGGAACAAAACTGTCTACAGCATCCATCAGCTCCCAGATGCACTTGGTCGCCTCTTCGTCTTCAGGATTCTCAAGCGCTTTTAAAGCTGAACCCTGGACAATCGGAGTGTCGTCTCCGGGGAACTCGTACTTGTCAAGAAGCTCACGAAGTTCCATCTCTACCAGCTCGATCAGCTCTTCATCATCTACCATGTCGCATTTATTTAAGAACACGACAATGGCAGGAACACCAACCTGACGGGCAAGCAGGATATGCTCACGAGTCTGGGGCATGGCGCCATCATCGGCACCAACAACCAGAATGGCGCCGTCCATCTGGGCTGCGCCGGTGATCATATTCTTGATGTAGTCAGCATGACCCGGACAATCTACGTGGGCATAGTGACGCTTTTCAGTTTCATACTCAACATGGGCAGTCGCAATGGTGATTCCACGCTCTTTCTCTTCAGGGGCCTTGTCAATCTCACTGAAATCCGTGAAATCAGCCTGACCCTTGGTTGCAAGTACACGGGTGATTGCCGCCGTCAACGTCGTCTTGCCATGATCGATATGACCGACCGTACCCACATTCACATGAGGTTTTGTCCTCTCAAATTTTTCCTTCGCCATAATCGTACCTCGATATTGGTTGCCTTAAATCCCTCTGATTTTTTTAATTATCACATCCGCCTTGACAGCCGGCACTATGTCATATTCTGCAAACTGCATTGTAAAGTTTGCCCGCCCCTGTGTAGCTGATCTCAGTGAAGTCGAATAACCAAACATCTCTGAGAGTGGTACATGGGCTGAGACAATCTGCAAATCTTTCGCCGCTTCAACACCGCCGATTTTTGCCCGCTTACTGTTTAAATCCGAAATAACATCACCCAGGTATTCATCAGGTGTGACAACTTCAAGATCCATAAGCGGTTCGAGTAAAACCGGCCCAGCTTCTGATGAAGCTTTTCTTAAGGCCTTAACAGCTGATACTCCAAAAGCCATTTCGGTTGAATCTTCTTCATCATAGGATCCGCCGACCAAATTGACCTGCAGATCTGTAAGAGGATAACCGATCAATGGTCCAGCATCCAGACTGTCGACCACACCCTTCTTAATCGCCTCTAAAAAGCGTGCGGGGATGGTCTCTTCATCAACCTTATTTTCAAAGATAAAACCGCTTCCTCTTTCCAAAGGATTGATCTCAAGGACCACATGTCCATACTGTCCTTTGGAGCCGGTAAGCTGTTCAAATTTACCTTCAGCCTCTACCCTTTCACTGATTGCCTCTTTATAGGCAACCTGGGGTGTTCCAACGTTGGCCGACACCTTAAACTCATTGAGGAGTCTGTCAACTATTATCTCTAAATGAAGCTCGCCCATCCCGGAAATGATGGTCTGGCCGGTATCTTCATTTGTAGTAATTTTAAAGGATGGATCCTCAACCGCTATCTTATCGAGAGTCTCTGTGAGTTTCTTCTCTTCGGCCTTGCTCCTTGGCTCAATGGCTACTCCGATGACCGGATCCGGAAACTCCATCGACTCAAGAACAATATAGTCTCCGCTGGCACAAAGGGTATCGCCGGTTGTAGTAAACTTCAAACCAACAACCGCTCCAATATCTCCAGCGGTGATTTCTCGAACCTCTTCACGCTTATTCGCATGAAGTTTTAAAAGCTTAGAGATCTTCTCTTTCTTTTTCTTTACCGGATTAAAGATCTTATCTCCGACTTTTAAGCTGCCGGAATAAACCCGCATAAAGACAAGGTTCTCAACGAAAGCATCACTCATCAGCTTGAAAACCAGACCACAGAATTTTTCTTCAACAGTTGGTTTTCTTGTGATTGTCTCCTGGGCTTTATCAAGCCCTTCAACCGGAGGGACATCCAACGGTGATGGGAGATAATCAATCACAGCATTCAGCAGCGGTTGAATACCTTTATTCTTAAAGGCACTTCCACACAGCACTGGAACAAGATCCATGTTCAGCGCTGCCTTTCTCAATCCACTTTTGATTTCAGTCGCAGATACCGGAGTATCATCTAGATATTTTTCCATGACCCCCTCATCGAAGTCGGCCAACTTCTCGAGGAGCGCCATACGTGCGGCCGTGAATTCGTCTGTGTATTCTTCAGGAACTGCTTTTTCTATTACTTCCTGTCCAAGTGAATCCTCGTCAAAGACAAGCATTTTCTCTTCGATCAGGTCGATAATTCCTTCAAAGTCGGCTTCTTTGCCAACCGGGATCTGAATGGCAACCGGGTTTGCACCCAGCCTCTCTTCCATCATCTCCAGACATCTGTCAAAGTCAGCACCAACCCGGTCCATCTTGTTGACAAATGCCATTCGCGGAATGTTATACCGATCAGCCTGTCTCCAGACCGTCTCGGATTGTGGTTCTACACCACCCACCGCGCAAAAAACGGCGACTACACCGTCCAACACTCGCAGGCATCGTTCCACCTCAACGGTGAAGTCGACATGCCCGGGGGTGTCGATAATATTTATCCTTTTATCATTCCAGAAACAGGTTGTTGCAGCCGAGGTGATGGTAATTCCTCTCTCCTGCTCCTGCTCCATCCAGTCCATAACAGCATTACCGTCATGAACCTCGCCGATCTTATGTGAGCGGCCTGTGTAATACAGTATTCGTTCTGTTGTTGTCGTTTTCCCCGCATCAATATGGGCCATAATGCCTATATTGCGGGTCTCGGACAACTTTATCCTCGACGCCATCAACAAAACCTCGTTTATACGTTTATCCAGCTGATGACGCGCGAACAATCAAGCCGGCAGCTAATACAACTATCTACCAGCGGTAATGGGCGAAAGCCTTGTTCGCTTCAGCCATCCTGTGCGTATCATCACGCTTCTTCACTGAAGCGCCACGATTATTATAGGCATCCATCAGCTCAGAGGCCAACTTCTGGGCCATTGAACTGCCCGACCTGGCCTGAGCATATTGCTTGATCCAACGAATAGCCAAAGCGTTTCTTCTGGTCTGGCGGACTTCCATGGGTACCTGATAAGTAGCACCACCAACTCGCCTGGACTTAACCTCTACCCTTGGCCTCACCTTCTCCATGGCTTCCTCAAAAACAACCAGAGGATCTTCTTCTTTTACCTTATCGGCTATAATATCCAGAGCACCGTAAAATATCGACTGAGCGACACTTTTTTTGCCATTGGCCATCAGACCATTCACAAACTTGGATACCAGAACCGAGTTATAACGAGGATCAGGCTCAACCGGCCTTCTGTTGGTAATTTTCCTTCGAGACATCTTTAATACTCTCCTGTTGCTTCCAAGTTAATTATGAAGGACGCTTCGCTCCATATTTCGAACGGCCCTGACGTCTGTCAGCCACACCCAGTGTATCCAAGGTTCCACGAATGACGTGATACCGAACACCTGGAAGATCTTTTACCCTTCCACCACGAATCAGCACCACTGAATGTTCCTGCAGGTTATGACCGATTCCGGGAATATAGGAGGTCACCTCAATACCATTTGTCAGACGCACCCTGGCTACTTTACGCAAAGCCGAGTTGGGCTTTTTCGGTGTGGATGTATATACCCTTACACAGACTCCCCTCTTTTGAGGCGAACCTTTCAACGCAGGAGTATTTGTTTTTTTAACCTGCTTCTTTCTTCCGCGCCTTACAAGCTGATTAATTGTTGGCATTGTAATTACTGCTCCTATTTTATTCTCTAAACTATCTGTTTATTGTTACCATGTTAAGACTCACCTTTATTCGGCTCATCGAACACGAAACAGTGATATTTACCCGAACGATATTCAAGTGTCAAGTAGAAAACCATCAACACAAGAGGTTTTTACTTGTCTAACGAACCTTACTCAATCCCGGTTCCTGCTGAAATCAACCGTCCCATGATCACATTTTCCTTCAGTCCAACCAGTTCATCAACCTTTCCGGCAATTGCCGCATTGGTCAGCACTTTAGTCGTTTCCTGGAAAGATGCCGCAGAGATAAATGATTCTGTCGACAGGGATGCTTTCGTGATACCGAGCAGCAGAGGTTCTGCTACAGGCGGCACGCCACCCTCATCGATCAGACGATCTCGTTCATCTTCAAATTTCCACCATTCAATCTGCTCCCCGATCATGAATTGGGAATCGCCTGAAGAAACAATCTGTACACGACGAAGCATCTGGCGGACAATAACCTCAATGTGTTTATCGTTGATTTTTACACCCTGGATACGATAAACCTCCTGAATCTCGTTCACCAGGAACTTGGCCAGCTCTTTAATTCCAAGAACCTTGAGGATATCGTTGGGAACAACGGTACCCTCCATCAGCGGTTCACCCGCCTGGACATAATCACCCTCATGAACAATTGTATGCTTGGCTTTCGGCGTCAAATATTCCTGAGGATCGCCATATTCCGGTGTGACAACAACTCGTCTTTTACCTTTCAGTTCAGGACCAAAGCTGACACGACCATCAATCTGGGTGATAATGGCCGGATCTTTCGGTTTTCGCACCTCAAAGAGATCGGCAACTCGCGGCAAACCACCAGTAATATCCTTGGTTTTCGACGATTCTCGTGGAATCTTTCCAACCACAGTACCCGGCAGAATAGTATCACCCTCTTCAACCGAGATGATAGATCCAACTGGCAGGTTGTAGCGTGCGTACGATTCAGAGTTCGGCAGCTTCAAGGTTCTACCACGCTTATCTTTGACGGTTACCCTGGGATTGAGTTGGGCTGATCCTGCTGTGACCACAATGACCTTACTGGATTTACCAGTAACGATATCGACCTTTTCCTGCATGGTCACACCTTCATTGATGTCACCATATTTAATGGTACCACCAACTTCCGCCACAATCGGTATGGTATACGCATCCCAATCCGCCAACACAGTACCTGCTTTAACCTCCTGGCTTTCATCAACCAGGATCTGGGCACCATAATTTACCGGATGCCGCTCTCTGTCTCTTTCAAGATCATCTTTAATTACGATCTCGGCATTCCGGTTCATGACAACCTTGATACCTTCCGAGTTCGTAACAAAATGCAGATTATTAAAACCAACAGTACCCGGCCGCTGATTAAGTATCTCAGCCTGTTCAACGGACCTGCTTGCCGTACCACCAATATGGAATGTCCTCATGGTCAGCTGGGTTCCAGGCTCACCAATCGACTGAGCAGCTATAATACCAATGGCCTCACCAATGTTGACCAAATGACCTCGACCAAGATCTCGGCCATAACATTTGGCACAGACACCCCGTCGCGCTTTGCAGGTCAAAACGGAACGGATCAGTACATGGTCGATTCCTGCCTCATCAATGAGCTTGACCTTTTCCTCGGTGATTTCGCCTCCAGCTTCTACGAGAACAACATCGGGCTGGTATGGATCAACAACATCTTCAAGGGCAACACGGCCTAGAATCCTGTCACCGATGGGAACAATAACCTCTCCGCCATCAAGTAGCGGTTCGGCAACAATACCGTCCAAAGTATGGCAATCTATTTGAATAATGGTCGATTCCTGGGCCACATCAACGAGCCTTCTTGTCAGATAACCGGAGTTTGCTGTTTTCAGTGCTGTATCGGCAAGACCTTTTCGAGCACCGTGAGTGGAAATGAAGTACTCGAGAACACCAAGGCCTTCCCGAAAGTTGGCCTTAATCGGCGTTTCGATAATAGCCCCGGACGGTTTGGCCATCAAACCACGCATTCCGGCAAGCTGCCTGATCTGATCTCTGGAGCCCCTGGCACCGGAATCAGCCATTATATAGATGGAGTTGAAGCTCGGAGCTTCAACTAACTTACCCTCGTTATCTTGAGTATATTCCACCTTGATCTCTTCCATCATCTCGTTGGCCACATCTTCAGTGACCTGAGACCAGATATCAACAATCTTATTGTATTTCTCCCCGGAAGTGATCAGACCATCGGAGTATTGCTGTTCAACCTCTACAACCTCCTTCTCCGCTGCAGCAACAAGATCTTCTTTATTCAGCGGAATGGTCATATCGTTGATGCAGATGGAGATACCAGCCCTGGTGGCATTTTCATAGCCAATATCCTTCAGTCGATCGGCAAGAATAACGGTATCTTTGGTGCCGGCATGCCGGTACACATAATCGATCAGACCGGCAAGCTGTTTTTTCCCAAGTACCTTATTGACTTGAGCAAATGGTACAGATTTTGGCAGCAGTTCACCTAACAGGATTCGGCCAATAGTGGTTTCAACCATCTCACCATCGATTCGCACATTGACGTTTGCCTGTAAATCAACAGCACCGCCATCGTAGGCAATCCGCGCTTCGGCCGGGTTGGCAAATGTTTTGCCGGATCCGAGTACACCAAGGCGCCCTCTCGTCATATAGTAGAGACCAAGAACAATATCCTGAGATGGTATGATAACCGGTTCTCCGTTGGCCGGTGACAGGATATTATTGGATGACATCATCAACACTCGGGCTTCGACCTGTGCTTCAACTGACAGAGGCACATGGACCGCCATCTGGTCACCATCAAAATCGGCGTTAAAGGCCATACATACCAGTGGATGGAGCTGGATGGCTTTTCCCTCAATCAGCACAGCTTCAAAAGCTTGCATTCCAAGACGATGAAGGGTAGGCGCGCGGTTGAGAATGACTGGATATTCGGTAACAATCTCATCAAGTACATCCCAGACCTCTTTGGCTCCCTTCTCCACCATCTTTCTGGCACTCTTGATGGTGGTAACCAGCCCCTTTCTCTCCAATTTGTTGTAGACAAAGGGTTTAAACAGCTCAAGAGCCATTTTCTTTGGGATACCGCATTGATGTAATCTGAGATGAGGACCGACAACAATAACAGAACGACCGGAGTAATCGACACGTTTACCGAGCAGATTCTGTCTGAAACGTCCCTGCTTTCCTTTCAGCATATCGGAAAGAGATTTGAGCGGTCGTTTATTGGCGCCAGTGATCACCCGACCACGCCTGCCGTTGTCGAAAAGGACATCAACCGCTTCCTGGAGCATCCTTTTCTCATTCCGTATAATGATATCAGGAGCATCCAGCTCAAGCAGTCGTTTCAAGCGGTTATTACGATTGATTACTCTTCGATACAGATCATTGAGATCGGAAGTTGCAAAACGGCCCCCTTCAAGCGGAACAAGCGGCCGCAGATCGGGAGGCAGAACAGGGATTATTTCCAGAATCATCCACTCCGGCTTATTGCCGGAATCTTTAAACGCCTTAATAACATGCAGACGTTTGCCCAGTTTCTGGCGCTTTGTCTGGGATTTGGTGGAAACCATCTCAGCCCGCAATTCCGTGGCCAACTCTTCGAGATTCTGTTTCTCGAGAAGTTCACGGATAACTTCAGCTCCAATTCCAACCTTGAACTGCCCAGGGTATTCTTTGAGCGCCTGCCGGTACTGTTCTTCAGTCAGAAGGGTACACGCCGGAAGAGATTCAACCTCGGACTCTGAAATGGCATACTGTTCAAAATAGAGAATCTTTTCAAGCTGCTTCAGAGTAATATCGAGTACAGCACCGATCTTGGAAGGCAAGCTCTTTAAAAACCAGATATGGGCCACTGGAGCCGCCAGCTTGATGTGTCCGAGGCGCTCACGGCGAACCTTAGACTGGATCACCTCAACACCGCACTTCTCACACACAACACCACGGTGCTTCATCCGTTTATACTTGCCGCAGTTGCATTCAAAATCTTTAACAGGACCAAATATTTTGGCACAAAACAGGCCGTCACGTTCAGGCTTGAAGGTCCGGTAATTAATGGTCTCCGGCTTTTTCACCTCACCGTGTGACCAGTCCATGATCTTCTCAGGAGAAGCGATGGATATCTTAACTTTATTAAATCTTACAGGAGCTTTCGGTTTCTGAAAAAAATTGAATAACTCTTCCACGAAATCACCTCTGAATTAAATTTGAGACTCAGCTGATGTGTTTTTGGCCAACAACCATCGAAAAACACATTCAACCTTCATGAGTACTTTATTATATCTTTATCTGCCTAATGTTTTGTCTTTTTATAAAAAACAACATTATTAGCTCGGCAGTTTCTTTACTACACATTTAAGAGTTGAGCAGTGCTTCAGGTTTGTCTGTTTCATATTTACCGTCATAGCCAAATCCTATACGGTAAATATGAAACAGACAAAGATGGAGTGCTGCTCAACTCTTAAACTATTCTTCGAGCAGCTCCATGCTGAGACACAGCCCCTGGAGTTCTTTTACAAGAACATGGAACGACTCAGGCAAGCCTGTTGTCAGGAAGTTATTACCCTTGACAATTCGCTCGTACATGGTGGTTCTACCCTCAACATCATCAGACTTAATGGTCAGGAACTCTTTTAATGTATAGGCGGCACCATAGGCCTCCATTGCCCAAACCTCCATCTCACCCAGACGCTGCCCACCGAATTGGGCCTTTCCGCCAAGGGGTTGCTGAGTGACCAGCGAGTATGGTCCCGTCGATCTGGCATGAATTTTATTATCCACCAGGTGGTGAAGCTTCAACATATACATGACACCAACGGTGACGTTGTTGTCGAATTTCTCCCCTGTCAAGCCGTCATACAGTTCGGACTGACCGACTTCATCCAAGCCGGCCTCTACCAGCAATCTACGAATGGCCATTTCCTCAGCACCATCAAAAACAGGAGTGGCCATATGCAGGCCGGCCTGGTGCTTTCTTGCCCAATCGAGCAGGTCCTCGTCACTCATTCCTTCGGTGATTCTGGCAACCTCGTCTTCGGAGTAAACATTGTTCAGTTTTTCCTTAATGAGCTTGACTTCAAGATTCTTTGCCATCTCGTGGATCTGCTCGCCTAATTTCTTCGCGGCAAAGCCAAGATGCACCTCGAGAACCTGACCCACATTCATACGAGAGGGAACACCAAGTGGATTGAGAACAATATCCACAGTGCTGCCGTCTGTAAAAAATGGCATATCCTCTTCCGGCAATAACCTGGAGACGACGCCCTTGTTTCCATGACGTCCGGCCATCTTATCACCGACCGACAGTTTCCGTTTGGTAGCAACGTAGATTTTGACCATTTTAATGACACCGGGAGGCAGATCATCACCCTTTTTCATTCTTTCAATGATGCCGTTATAACGATCACTCACCAACTCGGCTTGTTTTTCATAGCGATCAAATATGGTGTCGAGCTCTTCAAGACGCTCATTTTTCCTGGAAAATTGAATATCTCGCAGCTTATGAAAGGGAATGGCCAGGACATCATCATTGTTGATCTTCTTGCCAAGTTTAACGATGACATTGCCATTTTTATCCTGGATATCTTCCTTGGCTGTGCAACTACTCATTATCCCGCTGACTTCTTGGTGAACAACCTTCTTGAGACTGTTGATTTCATCAATTTTATCCCGATTAAGCTTCTCAATATCCATATCCTCGATAAGCAGAGAACGCTCATCCTTGTCAACGCCCTTTCGGGAGAAGACCTTGGCATCAATCACAACGCCTTGTACTCCCGGCGGAACACGGAGAGAGGAATCTTTGACATCCTGCGCCTTTTCACCGAAAATGGCACGTAGAAGTTTTTCTTCAGGCGACAACATGGTCTCGCCTTTTGGGGTAACTTTACCAACCAGGGTATCACCGGCTTTAACCTCAGCCCCGACCCGAACTATTCCTGATTCATCAAGGTTTCTCAGGGTCTCTTCACTGACGTTGGGAATATCACGGGTGATCTCTTCCTTACCCAATTTTGTATCCCGGGACATGGTCTCAAAGACCTCAATATGGACCGAAGTATAGGTATCGTCACGCAAGAGTCGTTCATTGACCAGGATGGAATCTTCAAAGTTAAATCCGCGCCATGGCATAAAAGCAATGGTCACATTCTTTCCTATTGCCAGCTCACCCAGCTCACAAGCAGGACCATCAGCCAGAACCGATCCTTTTAAGATCCTCTCACCCGGCAATACCAACGGTTTCTGGGTATAGCAGGTGTTCTGGTTGGATTTTTTGTATTTGGAAAGACGATAAACAGCAACACCGGTCTGATAGCCTCCGGTACCCGGTTCGTCATAACGAACAACAATTCTATTGGAATCGGCCTCTTCAACCACACCGTCTCCTGCTGACAACAGGCATGCGCCTGAGTCTCTGGCCACATAGCTTTCCATGCCAGTACCAACCAGTGGCGCTGCTGTTTCCATAAGCGGCACAGCCTGGCGCTGCATATTCGATCCCATCAGCGCCCGGTTTGCATCGTCGTTTTCAAGAAACGGAATAAGTGAAGCAGCAACGGAAACCAGCTGGTTTGGAGCAATATCCATATAGGTGATATCATCGGACTGTGCCGTAACAACCTCACCCTCAATTCTCACTACCATTGAATCCGGCACAATCTTACCATAGGTATCCACCTCGGCAACCGCCGGCGCGACTACCTGCTTCTGTTCCTGCAAAGCACTGAGATATTTGACATCATCACTGATGATCCTATCATTGACAATCCTATATGGTGTTTCAATAAATCCATATGGGTTGACTCTGGCATAGGTTGCCAGAGAAACAATTAAACCGATGTTCGGACCCTCCGGTGTTTCAACCGGACATATCCGACCGTAATGGGTTGGGTGAACATCACGCACCTCAAATCCGGCACGTTCTCTGGAAAGACCACCCGGTCCAAGTGCTGAAAGACGCCTTTTATGGGTCACCTCGGAAAGCGGGTTGGTCTGGTCCATAAATTGAGATAACTGGGAAGACCCGAAAAACTCCTTAATTGCCGCAGAAATCGGTTTAGGGTTGACCAGATCATGGGGCATCAAAGTCTCGATGTCCTGAAGGGTCATTCTTTCTTTTATGGCCCGTTCCATACGAACCAAGCCCATACGGTATTGATTTTCGACCAGTTCACCAACCGTTCGCACTCGCCTGTTACCGAGATGATCAATATCATCAACACCGCCCTGGCTATCCTTTAAACGAACCAGGTAACGAATCGAATAGACAATATCATCTTTTGTCAGGGCCCGATGATCAATATCAGTATCAAGGCCAAGGCGGGCATTAATCTTATAGCGGCCAACTTCAGACAGATCATAGAGATCCGGATTGAAAAAGAGGTTATTAAAAAAGTTCTCAGCCACTTCAATAGTCGGTGGAGATGATGGCCTGAGTCGCTTATAAATCTCAATCAATGCATCGTTGGTGGTGGCAATTTTATCAATTGCCAGTGTTTTGCTGAACGAATCTGAATATTTTACACCGTCAATAAACAGGACCTCAAACTCTGTAACTTCTGCGGCCTGGATATTGAGCAGTACTGTTTCTGTCAATTCACTGTTACAGGTTGCAAGAACATCACCTGTCTTGGGGTCTGTTACCTCACTTGCGAAAACTCGACCGATCAAGTCATCCTGCGGGATTTGCAGCTTCTCAATGCCGGCCTTTGCAATCTTTCTGCACATGGCTTTTGAGATTTTTCTGCCTTTTTTTCCAATAATATCACCACTTTTAGGGTCTACAACATTAAAGGACAGACGCTGCTCTTTGGCTGTTTCAGGATTAAAATTAATAAAATAATCGTCACCAGAGTGGGTAACACTATTGGTGAGATAAAATTCTCGCAGCAACTCTTCGTCAGTAAAGCCAACTGCTTTAAGCAGTGTGGTTACCGGAAATTTTCTCCGTCTGTCAATGCGAACGTGGAGAACATCTTTGATGTCGAACTCAAGGTCAATCCACGACCCACGCACAGGAATAATCCGAGCTGAATAGAGCAGTTTGCCACTGGCGTGGCTCTTACCGTTATCATGGGTATAAAAGAGTCCCGGGGATCGCTGGAGCTGGGAGACAATTACCCGCTCTGTACCATTGATAACGAAGACTCCATCATCGGTCATATACGGTAAAGAGCCGAGGAATACCTCTTGCTCCTTTATGTCACGAACGGTTTGAACCCCTGTCTCGTCATCAACATCAAAAGTGATCAATCTTACCGTTATCTTGAGTGGAATATCATAGGTCATTCCCCTTTGCTGACATTCATGGACTGTGTATTTTGGTTCACCAAAGCTGTATCGAACAAATTCCAAAGAGCAAAGACCATTAAAATCATTAATTGGAAACACATTATGTAAAATTGCCTGTAATCCAATATTTTCTCGCTCATCCGGATCTTTATCGATCTGTAAGAATTTCTCATACGATTTCCGCTGCATGGAAATTAGATGGGGCGGTTCAATAATGGTTTTCACCCTGGCAAAATTCTTCCTTACTCGTTCCATTAGTGTCCTCGAGGTTTTCTAAAAGGGATAAATACCTTGAAAACGATACAGCCAACGCTCTTTCTCACAAAAAGCACTGGCTCGCTATATCGTTGGAATAACTACTATTTCACTTCAGATTCCGCTTATTTGATCTAACCAAAACACGCTACGACCAGATTGGTCCGTAGCGTGTCACAGTTAACCGCTCTTTCCCTAGTCGGGAAAGTTTATAGAAAAAGCTTCAATTATTTGATTTCTACAGTGGCACCTACAGCTTCAACCTGTTTCTTCAACTCTTCAGCTTCTTCCTTAGAAACGCCTTCTTTCATTGCTTGAGGCGCTCCTTCTACCAGAGCTTTTGCCTCTTTAAGGCCAAGTCCGGTGATTGCCCGTACCTCTTTGATGACCTTGATCTTCTGATCACCAATAGAAGCGAGTACTACGTCAAATTCGGTTTTCTCTTCAGCAGCTCCAGCACCATCAGCAGGAGCAGCACCTGCGGCAGCTACTGCAACTGGGGCAGCAGCGGAAACACCAAATTTCTCTTCAAGTTCTTTAATAAGCTCTGAGAGCTCAAGTACGGACATATTGGAAATAAATTCAATTACATCATCTTTAGTAACAGCCATTGTTCGTTAACCTCATAAAATAGTTTTTATACAGACAGGATCCCGGTTCGTTTACACAAACTAGGCCTGTTCTTTTTGATCTGCGATAGCCTGTAACCCATACAGAAATGTCCTGGGAACTCCAGAGAGTACCTGAACAAGACCTGTCGGCACTCCATTCATAACAGACAGTAGCTGTCCAAGTAGTGCTTCACGAGACGGAAGTTTGGACAGAGCAACGAGATCGTCTACGGTCAGTTTTTCTCCATCAAGAGCGGCTGATCGAAGCATGAACTTTTTATGGTCCTTTGCAAACTTGGCTAAAGCTTTAGCCGGTGCGACAGGATCATCATAAGCCATTACAATGGCGGTTGTGCCGACAAAATCATCGGCAAGAAGCTCATTATCAGTTTTGGCAACTGCTCTTTTCAGGAGAGTGTTCTTGGCAACGCGAATTTCGGAATTACATTTACGCAACTCTTTGCGTAAATCCTGAAATTCGGCAACCGTTAATCCACAATAGTCGGTGACCACGGTAAAATTGGCCCGATCGAATGACTCAGTCAACTCGGTGACTATTGTTGATTTATCACTCCGATTTAACATACCCCTCCTTATACAGTTATTGATTTCGTGTTTTAATCGAATCAGCAGCTACCTGAAAACCCAAGTGAGTATCGTTCATATCTGTTGAAGTAGAACGCTTCACACTCATTAACTCGTCTCGGCAGGTCACCCTGGGGTGATTAAACTTCAAGTACCTGCTGTCTCCGACTTACCTTTTTCTTATTTTGCAATCTCTCGAATGTTACCGGTATCAACTTTAATTCCCGGTCCCATTGTAGAGGAGAGTGTCACAGTTTTTATATAAACGCCTTTAGATGACGACGGTTTTACCTGAATAATTTTTTGAACAAACGCCCTGACATTTTCAAATATTTTCTCTTGTCCAAAAGATTTTTTGCCAATTCCAGCATGGACAATACCTGCTTTTTCCACTCTGAAATCGACCTTACCAGCCTTGATCTCACTGATGACATCCTTGAGGTCAAAAGTAACAGTACCCAGCTTGGCATTGGGCATCAGATTTCTAGGTCCTAATATCCGACCGATTTTCCCAACAGTACCCATCATATCAGGGGTAGCGACGGTTTTATCAAACTCAAGCCAGCCTTCCTTAATTTTTTCAACCAGCTCATCACCACCGACAAAATCGGCTCCTGCCTCTTTTGCTTCAGCCTCTTTTTCACCCTTGGCAAACACAAGAACCCTGGTTTCTTTACCAGTTCCGTGGGGCAGCACTACCGATGAACGAATCATCTGATCGGCGTGTCTTGGGTCGACACCAAGTCTCATGGCAATGTCTATTGTCTCGTCAAACTTGGCATAACTACTGTCAAGTACCTTTTTGACGGCTTCTTCTACACTGCTCAGAACAGTACGATCGAGCTTCTCAGCAGCGTTGTTATAATTTTTTCCATGCTTCGGCATATCAGCCTCCTACTCGTGGCAGCCAACCTGAAATGGTTGCTGCTGGTAGTATTTATTAGTTTAATTAATCAACCACCGTGATACCGGCACTTCTGGCAGTTCCTTCGACAATTTTCATCGCCGCCTCAATATCGTAGGCATTGAGATCGGGCATCTTAATCTCAGCAATCTCCCTGATCTTGTCCCGCTTAATTTCAGCAACACGTTCAATTTTCGGATTTCCTGATCCCTTTGTAATTCCTGCTGCTTTCAACAGAAGAACAGAAGCGGGCGGTGTCTTGGTGATGTAACTGAAAGAACGGTCCTGGTAAACAGTGATCACAACGGGCACAATGGTATCACCCATTGACTGGGTCTTGGCATTAAAGGCCTTGCAGAACTCCATAATATTGACACCGTGCTGTCCAAGAGCCGGGCCGACTGGAGGAGAGGGATTCGCCTTTCCAGCAGGAATCTGCAATTTAATGAATGCCATTTCTTTCTTGGCCATTTTCTTACTCCTAAAGTACTTTCGTAAATATATTGTTTATCTAAAACAATAAATAATCTCAGGTATGTAGATTTACTCAACTTTAGCAGTTCGCTATAGCAAACCTATGCGAGCTGCTAAAGTTGAGTAAATATGCATTGCCTGAGGTTATTTATTAGGCGTGTGATACTTGTACGAACTCCAACTCCACCGGTGTTTCTCGACCAAAAATCGAGACCATCACTCGAACTCTTCCCTTGTCGGGAAAAACCTCGTCGACAACCCCTTGAAAATTGGCAAAAGGTCCATCAATTACGCGAACCGCCTCACCCACATCAAAAGTGATTTTAGGCCTTGGCTTTTTAGCACCATCCTGTATACGGCCAATGACCTTACCTGCATCTTCATCTGAGAGCGGGATAGGATTCTTATCATCACCAACAAATCCGATTACGCGAGGCATATTCTCATGAATCGTATGCCAGGTCTCGTCATTAAGATCCATGGACACAAGCATATATCCGGGAAAAAATCTTCTTGAGGAAGTTTTTCTGGCCCCCTTGATCATCTCAACAACCTGCTCGGTAGGAACAAGAATCTCGCCAAACATTTCCTGCTGTCCTTTTTTGGCTATTCTATCTTCAAGTGTCGCCTTGACTTTTTCTTCATAGCCTGAATGGACTTGCAATATGTACCAGTGTCTTGCCATAATGGTTTAGTTGGTGTCGTTTTCAGCTAATTTTTATTGGGTTACCCTTGTTTCAACTTCTCATCCACATTCTTCGTGTCAACGGAGCTTACTGTAAAACGGTTGATACCAGCTTTCCTAACAGTAAATCAACAGAGCCGAGATACAGAGAAACAACAACCGTCAGCAAAACGACAATCCCGGTCAAACTGAGAGTCACCTTTTTTGCCGGCCAGACTATTTTGGAAAATTCAGCCTGAACCTCCTCGATAAACTTTTTTATCTGAGCAGGTGAGTAATTGGATGCTTGATCAGGGGCGGACTGCTTCTTTTGCTTGACTACAGCCTTTTTAGTCTTTTTTGCTTTTTTCTTCGCCATTTCCGATTCCGGTAATTGTCTCTTCAAATACTCTGAATATACTGCCCATTTGTTTGTTGAACTGATGTGGCAGGCCAGGAGGGACTCGAACCCCCAGCTTCCGGATTTGGAGTCCGGCACTCTACCAATTAGAGTTACTGGCCTACCCGCAATTCAACAATCACTTCCCCAACACCTATAAAAACTACTTGGTTTCTTTATGCGGGGTGTGCGTCCTGCAAAAACTGCAATATTTTTTTAACTCGAGCTTATGCGGGGTGTTACGCTTGTTTTTGGTCGTAGTATAATTTCGACGCTTACATGTTCCACACGCAAGAGTAATGATATCTCTCATAATTGACGATCCCGTTCAAACGAAACCACCACCGGCTCAACACCGATGGTGGTTTATCTTTGCAATACTGTAATAATCACTCCTTCTGCCGTGCAGCAGGAGTGATTATTATATGATTATTTATTCAACAATTTCACTAACAACGCCGGCACCTACCGTTCGGCCACCCTCACGGATAGCAAAGCGAAGACCGACATCCATGGCAATCGGGGTGATCAGCTCGGCATCGATTGCTACATTGTCGCCAGGCATAACCATCTCTACTCCCTCAGGAAGACTCACTACACCGGTTACGTCCGTTGTCCGGAAATAGAACTGGGGACGATAACCGTTAAAGAATGGGGTATGACGTCCACCCTCATCCTTGCTCAGAATATAGCACTCTGCTTTAAACTTCATGTGAGGAGTAATGGATCCGGGTGCTGCCAATACCTGGCCGCGCTCGATATCATCACGCTTAACACCGCGAAGAAGGGCGCCGATATTGTCTCCAGCCTGTCCTTCGTCAAGAAGCTTCCTGAACATCTCAACACCGGTTACTGTGGTCTTCTCGGTATCCTTGATACCGACGATCTCAACCTCTTCACCAACTTTAACGATTCCACGCTCAACTCGACCGGTAGCTACTGTTCCACGACCGGAGATGGAGAACACGTCTTCAATCGGCATCAGGAATGGCTGGTCTACATCGCGCTCAGGCTCCGGAACAAAACTGTCTACAGCATCCATCAGCTCCCAGATGCACTTGGTCGCCTCTTCGTCTTCAGGATTCTCAAGCGCTTTTAAAGCTGAACCCTGGACAATCGGAGTGTCGTCTCCGGGGAACTCGTACTTGTCAAGAAGCTCACGAAGTTCCATCTCTACCAGCTCGATCAGCTCTTCATCATCTACCATGTCGCATTTATTTAAGAACACGACAATGGCAGGAACACCAACCTGACGGGCAAGCAGGATATGCTCACGAGTCTGGGGCATGGCGCCATCATCGGCACCAACAACCAGAATGGCGCCGTCCATCTGGGCTGCGCCGGTGATCATATTCTTGATGTAGTCAGCATGACCCGGACAATCTACGTGGGCATAGTGACGCTTTTCAGTTTCATACTCAACATGGGCAGTCGCAATGGTGATTCCACGCTCTTTCTCTTCAGGGGCCTTGTCAATCTCACTGAAATCCGTGAAATCAGCCTGACCCTTGGTTGCAAGTACACGGGTGATTGCCGCCGTCAACGTCGTCTTGCCATGATCGATATGACCGACCGTACCCACATTCACATGAGGTTTTGTCCTCTCAAATTTTTCCTTCGCCATAACGTCGTCTCCTCAGGCCTTTTGTATTCTAACAATCCTTTTTATTTCACTGGAGCCCATGACCAGACTTGAACTGGTGACCTCATCCTTACCAAGGATGCGCTCTACCACCTGAGCTACATGGGCACCATACGCTCATTTTTTACTCACATGGAGCGGGAAACGAGACTCGAACTCGCAACCCTCAGCTTGGAAGGCTGATGCTCTACCAATTGAGCTATTCCCGCAACATCCTTGTTACAACTATTCAGAGAAAAGTGGTGGAGGGAGGAGGATTCGAACCTCCGAAGGCTCCGCCGACAGATTTACAGTCTGTTCCCTTTGACCGCTCGGGAATCCCTCCACATATCGCCTACAAACAGGCTAAAAACCCTTCTCTTATGATTGAGTTTCATGGTGCTCAGCTGGAGCTGGCGATGGGACTTGAACCCGCAACCTGCTGATTACAAATCAGCTGCTCTGCCAATTGAGCTACGCCAGCCTGCAAAAGAGAGGAATATACTCACAATAAAATCGATAAGCAATATTTTTTTAACAATATTGCTGTTTTTTTTCTTATACCAAAAACAGTGAACATACAATCACCACTATGTGTCTTTACCAGCTGAAACATAAAAAAAGGCCGGATCTCAAAGAGACCCGGCCTTTTCTCAGCAAATATATTCCTTCTTTACTCGGCAGCTACATCCTTACCAAATGAAGATTCACGATACTTCTCAAATGCCATGGCAAATGTTCTATATACCAGATGGGCAAATTTGGTGTATGGCATATATAGAAAGAGCATCATGACAGCGACAAGATGGAGATAATAGATAATATATCCAGGAGCAACCAGCCCGGCCCAGCGAGCAAGCTCTGCCAGAATTCCTGTGATACCCACAGCCATGATCTCCCAGATCAGGAACCAGTCATAAAAGGTTCCGTCTATATTATTCTCTTTTTCTGTCTTAGCCCGTGCGCTCCAGAGAGTCCATATGCCGTAAATCATCGCTATGGCTGAAACATTAGCTAAAATCTTTACCGGGTTCCAGACCGACATGGGACCATGCAGACTTGGAATAAAAGGTCCCAGAACGTCATTGGCAAAGGCTGAATAAGCTGTGACAATGAACAGACCGATAAAAGCAAGCAGTAATGGCTTGTGCCCTTTTACCCGGTCGAGATTCTCACCACACTCCTGAAATCGCTTGTGATCAATAATCTCTTTAATTGATGGAAAGAGAAAATCTTTGACAAACTGGCCGGTAGACGGTCTGAAATCGCTGTTCATTCCGGAATTGGCAACCATCTGCTTCCACATTGTGGAAACACCTCTGTAGGCGGCAAAGATTGCCAGACCTACCGTTGGCAACATGATCAGGTCAATGAAGGCCACATTTTTAGAGAGCCAACGAAAATCCCAGTGACCAAAAAACCACTGATAGCCGTGATGATGAAAATCTTCAGCGCTTGGCAGTGACATTCCACCGGAAATAAACCAGAAAACAAGGATAATGATTGCCGGAATAGCGATCAGCATCGGCAGCCCCTTGGCACTGGAGGCCAGTTTTGCCAAGCCACCAGGCCAACCATAATGTGTGTAAGCGTAGGCGCGGATGGCACCCAGCACATCACCAGGCTTTGCCCCACGGGGACAGTACGCTGTGCAATCTCCGCACTGATGGCAGAGAAACACGTCCGGATCTGCAACAAGTTGATCTTTCATGCCCCACTGGGACCAGATCATCTCTTTACGGGGAAACGGTTTCTCATCCGTGGACAACGGGCAGATTACCGAACAGGTGGCACACTGGTAGCACTTCTTTAGTGTGTCTCCCCCCGCTCCTTTCAAATATTTTATAAATTCTAAATCAGGTTGGACTTTCATATTCGCTCCTCCTGCTTAATGACCAACATAAATAACAGCCTTTCAATCAATGATCCGGCCCAAAAGGCCGGATCATTGCCATCTATATAGTGTGAACTAGAAGCCTTTGAAAGGATTCGGACCCATCTCTACAATCTCATCCACAAAATCATTAACGAGCTGTGGAATCTTATCGTAATCAGTGATTGACACCTGTTCAGCAATAACACGCTCAGACTCAAGTCCCAAAGTCGACAGGGTATCACCTATATTCTCCATACGGGTATTGGCGATTTCAGATCCCTTGACAAAGTGACACTGATAATCATCACCGTATTTACAGCCCAGGAGCATGGCTCCGTCCATACCGGCGGAAAGCGCATCACGAATCCAGGCCATGTTTACAGAACCAAGACAGCGAACCGGGATAAAACGAATCATATGGTTGATACCATTTCGTCGCATACCGGCCATATCAATTGCCGGATACGCATCGTTCTCACAGACGAAAATAATAATACGCAGTCTGTCATCATCATCTTCCGGAACTTCAACTGCCTTGATCATGGAACCGATCAGGTCAATATTGTAATCTTTGAATCCGATAATACGCTCTGGGCATGCACCCATACAGGTACCACAGCGGCGGCAACGAGTCGGATTCGGCAGTGGTGTACCTTTTTCGTCATCATCGAGCGCACCAAACGGACATTCTTCAGTACAACGCTTACACTGGGTACAGCGTTGGAAGAAGAAATCGGGATAAGTCTGGTCGCCTGAACGTGGATGTACAGCCACACCACGATCAGAAGATTCGATACACTGAATAGCTTTCAGGGCAGCGCCGGTGGCATCATCAATGGATTCTTCCATGGTCATGGCCTTACGCACACCACCACAGGTATAGACACCCGTTCTTCTTGTCTCGTAGGGGAAACAGATAAAATGCGAGTCGGCGTAACCGTCGAAAAGCTCAAGATCCAGGAAAGCAGGACCCTGACGATATGCCAGGTTAATGGAGTTTTCGTGCTTGGTGGTAGGCTCCAAACCGGCAGCTAAAACTACCAGGTCAACAGCCAGATCAAGATCCTCACCCAGCAGTGTGTCTTTGGCAGTTACCTTACATCCGGTGCCGGCCTGCTCAACAGCGGTGACGGTGGCCTTTGTCATAAAGATACCGTCATCATCTTGAACACCTTTGTAGAACATCTCCATGTGACCCGGAGTTCGCATGTGCTGATAAAGGACATAGGCCTTGGCATCAGCATTGTTTTCGCGAATATATTTAGCTTGTTTCAGAGCAACCATAGAGGTGACAGAGTTACAATAGGGGAAATCCTGATCATGCTCTTCACCACCAGGACTCATAACAAAGGCAACGGAATTCACACCGTCAAGGCTGCCTTCCTTAACCATTCGCTCAAATTCAGCGTTGGTGATGACCTTATCATTGTCTGTATAACCCAAGTGCTCATACCCGGAGACATCGGCAGGAATCCAGCCAGTGGCCAGAACAACAGAACCAAACTTCTCCGCTTCCGGATTCTCTTCCATGTAACCCTGGAGACCATCATTGGGGTCTTCCATTTCACCCTTTTCGATTTTCTCCTGCTCATCGACACCCACCTTCTCAGGTGCATCCCACTCAGAGGTTGTACCAGCCGCTTTATATGAAACACCAAAATCACCAGGAGCTCCGGCAATTCTTGCGACCTCAGTCTCAAGCTTGACCTCAATATTATCAGCAGCCTCAACTTCGGCAACCAAATCAGCGATGGTTGGCTCTTCAAGTTCGGCATAGGGTGCTTTGGTTGGGAATTGCTTGGTCCAGCCAAGAGCTTTACCACCAAGTTTATCAGTTTTTTCTACCAAGGTTACATCGTAACCGGTTGCGGCAGCTTCTTTAGCTGCTGTGAGACCGGCAATACCACCACCCATAACAAGAATCTTTTTGCTCAGTGTTTCGAGCTTAAAAGGCTCGGGCAGTTCAGTTTTCTGGGCCCTGGTACAAGCCATACGCATATAGTCGCCAGCCGTCTCATTTAAGAAATCGGCCGCTTCACTGTGAGGTTCTTCCTCTTCACCAGGTTTAACTTCAGCCCAGACAACCTGTTCACGCAGATTGGCTCGAACGGTAATTTTGTCATCACCAAACTCGAACTCTTTTTGCATAACCCGGGGAGAACAGGCACCGATAACAACAGTGTTCACACCATCATCACCCATGTCTTTTTCGATAAGGGCTCTTCCTTCTTCTCCACAGAGGCAGGAATGCTCCTTGCACTCCATGGACATCTCATCGGTTACTACCTCGGCGAGAGCCTCCATATCGAGCGCATCGCCAATTCCGCAACCGGTACATAAATATGTGCAGATTTTTTTATCCATTGATCATTACCTCCTGGAAACTTGAATAGCTTTAAGAGCAGCAGCAGTCGAAGACTGGGTGCAAGAGACAACATCACCAGCCTTCTTGGCGCAACCGGTTGAGATTATTCCACTATCAAAATCTGAAACGATGAATGAGTTATCATCCATATTCAGACCATCAGCAGGGGCAGTAAGTGCAGCACTGGGCTGCATGCCGGTTGCCAGAACCGCCATATCTACCGCCTGGCTGATTTTCTCACCCTTAACAGCATTTTCAGCTACAACGGTTACACCACCGTCGGCTTCAGGGCTAATCTCAGCAACTTTTCCTTTAATAAAAGAGGCATTCTCATCAGCCATCAACTTCTCACGGAATTTCTCATATTTTCCTGGTGTTCGAAGATCAATGTAAAAGACATATATCTTTGCTTCAGGATATCGTTCACGTACATAAGTCATCTGCTTAAAAGTTGCCATGCAGCAGATATAAGAGCAATATTCAAGATGATTCTCATCACGGGAACCGGCGCACTGGACAAAAGCGATGGATTCGATTTCTTTTCCATCACCTGGTCGGACAATGGCACCACCTGTTGGTCCATTTTCAGAGGCCATCCGTTCGATCATCATGTTGGTCACAATAGCATCTGATTCATTGAACTTCAGGTTATCCATCTTGGTAGGATCGTAAGGATTCCAGCCGGTAGCATAGACAATTGAGCCAACCTGGACAGTTACGGTCTCAGGCTGCATATCAAGATCAATTGCATTGTATTTACAGGCAGCCTTAACCGCCTCAGCGCCTTCAGCGGAGAGTGCGTCTTTATCAATCACGTATTTTCTTGGAAAGGACATTTCATGGGGCAGATATGCAGCTTTACACTTATCCATTCCGAAGTTGAACTCATTATCTATCTCGTCAGGACAGGCAGCTTCACAATCTCCACAAGCCGTGCAGTTGGAGTTGACATAACGAGGAGCAATTTCCAGAGTCACCTCATAGTTCCCAGCCTCTCCACTGACCGACTTAACAGTCGTCATTGTATAGGTGCGAATCTTACGATTGTCTTTTATCCTGCGAAAGTTAATTTCCAGACCGCAACTTGGTGGACACAGTTTTGGGAAATACTGGTTCAGCTGTGCCACACGACCACCGAAATAGGGGTTCTTGTCGATTAAGAACACATCGTTTCCGACCTCGGCGGCTTCAAGGGCTGATGTCAGCCCGGAGATTCCTCCGCCTACGACCAAAATTGCACCGTTGGTGCCTTGCTCGTCAGTCATACCTTTCCTCCATTGTTAATCTTAAATTTGTCGACTGAGCGTGAAACTCAGTTTTCTTATTTTCAAATTTACCACTTTAGATCTCAGGTGTTCAGTTTCACTCCACGAATCATGCCTGATTGTAAAAGCTCAACACCTCAAATCTAAAACTGAACAAAATGCTCAGGTACATAGAAAAAATCTCCAGGAGCACTTGTCTCCTGGAGATTCTTAAAACTACATCAGTTGTTACAATCCAAGATGATTAGAGCCAGGGATCGGTTTCAACGATGTTGATATTCTCAACTTTCTCACACTTCCATTCCTGAGTCTCAGGATCGAAGGTGGAGTTGACAAAACATTTCCAGTTCTCATCATCACAGGTCGGGAAGTCAGATCTGTAATAGAAGCCTGGATAACGGGATTCCTTACGGAACTCGATGTGACGGATATGGGTCTCTACACACCAGATACGATGGTAGTTCTCCCAGGCTCGCATCAGTTCGTGCAGGTCGCCTGCTGCCATCTTCTCAGCATCTTCACGAAGAAGTTGCAGGAGATCAAGGCAGATGTTCAACAGTTTACCAGAGGTCATGTAGTATGTCGCAACACCACCACCATACTCATCGGTGGCTTTCATGAGACGCATCATGA
>CAZMFP010000022.1:0-69510 GCA_964565605.1 uncultured Desulfocapsaceae bacterium
TTCTCGCTGAATATATCAGCTTTGGCTTACTGACACAAAATTATGAACACCCTCGCTCTCTGTGGCCATCAGGATGGAATGATGATCCAGTATCTTTTTACTGGAGTTTGAATTGTACAGTTCAGATCAAGCCTGAACAATTACGGGTGAATACTTGGTGAACGACCAGGTTATGGGGAGGTTTCTCTGTTTATTCATCCTGGGCTGGCCAGGATACCTGCCCCCTGTTGTTGATTGAGAGTAGTGGTCCAGTTCGCAGTCAAAAAGAGACCCCACAGAATGTGAGGTCTCTTTTGCCTGTCAAATAAGATATTACAGCTTGACTACATTTTCAGCAGCCGGGCCTTTAGGGCCGTCAACTATGTCAAAACTGACCTGTTGGCCTTCATCCAGGGATTTGAAACCGTCACCTTGAATTGCGGAATGATGAACAAAGACATCATTGCCACCTTCTTGCTCGATAAAACCAAAACCTTTTGCATCGTTAAACCATTTAACTGTTCCTTGTGCCATCTTATGTTACTCCTTTGCATTGGTTCTTATGTGAACCTTTTGTTTAAGAACCGAATCCATAGCGGACGATTCGGTAACTGTTCTTTTTCCTATTTAGTACTACAATACTGCTGTCTGTAGGCGAGATTGATTCTCATTCGGCAGACCTCAGTTTAAAAGTGATTATTACTGATGCTGTTAAGACCTTTTGTTTCAGAGGTTATTTTCAGCAGGCCGACCATGTTTTACGGCGTTGCCTTATACTATTCATATTTGGTGTATTCGGGCCAGATACCTTGTTTTCAAAGTACTCTCTTGCTCTGCTCAAATAATAAGCAAAAACTTCTACAGTTGAAATGGTGGAAGAAGAGAACAAACTGGGCGGGATACGTCAAAGAGTATGCTTATAATTAAAGTAGGATTTTTTTATATTGTGGGCTGTTTAACCTGTTGATCTCTTTTATGCAAGGATAAAAAGGGCATATTTTCAATTATTTATAATAAGCAGTCATGGTTGTGATAAGTCAATTGAGGTCTTATTCGTGTATGAGAGCCTTGTTACGCCTTTCTGGAACAGTATTTCCGGGAGGGGGTATATATCTTTATTGAAGGTAAAAAATTTATTATCAGCCACTATTTTTTTCCAATAGAATGAGTCTGGTATTTAGTGTTTTTCACTCGCTCACCCGGCAGGTAAGACACGTTCTCGCCTTTCAAGATATGAAGGTGTCGTATACATTCACCTAACAGGGAGGCCACGGGTATAAGGTATCCATGGAGCGGAAAAGTTAAATATTGGTTAGCTTGATATTGTTTCATTCTGATCTCTTCTGTAAAGTGGGAAAGGGTTTGTCACGATTATAAAGAGCCGTCAATTTATTCAGGGAATGTTATAAAAATGTTTTTCATATTTGGTATGCCGAGATCCGGCACCACTCTGCTTGCTCAATGTTTGAACGCTCATTCCGGGATAGTTGTGCCAGATGAGACAGATTTCATTATCCCCATGTCCTTTATTTTTGATCGCATTGGTGATGAAAAGATCGGCAGGCAGATGATCAGTACTCTCATCGTCAATAGTGGAAAGTACAAAAACAGTTTGGGAGAATATCTGGATCCGGATCAGATCAATGAGGTTGTCTCCTCATGCAACTACAATCCTTCCTCTCTCTTAAATACGCTATATGCCAAACTGGCTGAATCTGCGGGGGCAACGCTGGCTGGAGATAAGTCACCTAATGATATTTCCTTTTTGCGCATGCTTGTGAAAACATCCGACTTGACTCCTGATATGAAAATTATTCATATCGTGAGAGATATCCGGGATGTCATGGTGTCGGTGAATAAGACTGGCTGGGTTTCCGATCTTGATCTCTATTTCCCTCGTTTCTGGTGCAGCAACAACCTCTATCTCAACGCAATAAAAAAGCATGATGTTGAGAATTACCTATTCATTCGCTATGAAGATCTTGTTAAGAATCCCGAACAGGAAATTACCCGGATAACACGATTCCTGGGATTGGAGTTTGAAGAGGAGATGCTGCTTCCGGAAAAACGCCATGGAAGGTATAAGGGGCTTGAAGTGCACAAACATCTGTATTCATCAATCTCTGATCGTTCCGTTGGTAAATACAAAAAGGAGCTCGATCCTGTCACTTTAAGGAACCACGAGACCCAGGCCAGGGAAGCATTAATTGCTTTTGGCTATGCTTCCTCCAGAGACTTTTTGGGTGGTGTTCGGTTAAGGTCCCTAATTTCCAAATTATTTGGCCCCAGATAAAACCAGGCTGAGTAAAGGGAGTAGCGGATTTCCCATGGTAAATTTCTAGATGATTTTTCCATAAACGGTTTTTCACATTGAGTTCAGCCGTTCTTTCTCGATTTCATTCCATTCGCAACACTCCAGATATTAATTAAGATAACATTGGTGTTTTGGCTGGCCATCTTTCGATGAAGGGAAGGGGTTTGGCTGGCGTATTTCAAGGATCACCGATTATTGTTTAAATGTATCTAACGGTAAAGAAATATTGAAAAATATCTATATTCTTCTCAGCAAAGAGTGATCCTTGACCGAAGGCTAGCAAGACAAATTGACAACACCTCGTGTTAGGCTGAGCTTTATGGGTAATAAGATACCGTTTTGAAAAAGAACAAGTCAAATATACTGTTTCTTTTCCATTAGGATCCGGGAGAACTCGGAACGAGAATTTTGGAATTGCATTCCCTTATTTATTGATTCCGATTTGAAATTTGATTGAAGTTGCTTTCCACAAACTATTCATGCTAATCTCACTCATCTTTTGACTCAATGATTGATCATAGATGTGGTTTGTTGAGTAGCAGTATAGGGAATTTACCTGATGTTGATAATTCCTATGGTTTTAAGGAGTGATTTTCATGAATAAACGTCTTTCGTTTCATAATAACAGATATCGTACAGCTGAAAGAAAAACCGGATTTTTTGCCAGGTTGTTTCCCTCATTGGTATTTTATTACCGTTTTTTTGTAGTTGTCAGCCGATCGGCTTCGTTGGCAAAAAAGGGTCGATATGATTGGAATGTGTGGTGTGATTCGAGCCGAGACGTTCTTGAAATTGTAGAGAGTGTTGGTGCAGATATTGAGGTGGAGGGCGTAGAAAATTTGCAGGAACTCGATACACCCTGTGTTTTCATCGGAAATCACATGAGTTTCCTGGAAACCGTTATACTGCCGTCAATTATGCTCCCTTTTCTCAAAATCACCTATGTTGTCAAAGAAAGTTTGCTTGAATATCCTATATTTAAGCACGTCATGCGTTCACGGAACCCGATTGCGGTAACCAGGACAAACCCCAGGAAGGACTTGAAAACAGTTATGACTGAAGGGGTGGACCGGTTACAGGAGGGCATCTCTATAATCGTTTTTCCGCAGACGACACGATCTACTGAATTTGACCCGAAACAGCTGTCGACAATAGGGGTGAAGCTTGCAAAAAAAGCTGGAGTTCCGGTGGTTCCACTGGCTCTTAAGACAGACGCATTGACAAACGGGAAGCTATTAAAGGATTTCGGTAAAATCGACCCAACAAAAAAACTCTATTTCAGTTTTGGGCAACCGCTGGATGTTAACAGTCGGGGAGGCGAAGAGCACCAGAAGGTACTGGACTTTATAGGATCAAAAATGCAACAGTGGCATGTCCACAAGGCCTGAAGAAGTTCAATCCGGGGTACAGTAAGAGAGAATAGAGGAGGGAACGCTACACATCTGTATCCGGTAATGGTTCGTCAGCGTCAACTTCTTCAACCTCATCTTCAGCTTCATCACTTACCGTTGCGAGCAGGCTTGCCTGTTTCTCGGCCTCCTGCTTCTGTTTTAAGCGGACAGCTTTAGGAATCTTGGACTTTGGCAGGACGATTTCGGTTATTTTGGTAATCTCGTCTTGGATGTCTGGATCGGCTTGGCAAATATCACACTGGGCTACATGATTCTTGATAAAGGCTACCATTCGAGCGGGAGCCATTGTCTCATCACGAACATGAAGATACCAGGTTTTTGCCAGCCCAATTAATCGTTCGCACTGCATTTCTTTGTTTTATATAGTTTAATTACAGGGAAAGTTAAAAGTGAGCACATAAAGTGGGTCATTTGATTTGTTGGGATAAAAATAACTTGTCTACTATACTAAAAAGTTGTTTTCAATTTCAACACATATTACTATAAAAGACCGAATTTGGAATGTAAATCCAATTACGCAGAGATTTATAAGCCAAACAATCATGCGGAAGTGGATAGGGCACTGGTGGCTCTCCCGGACTTCAAATCCGGTGTAGCGGGTTGATAGCCTGCTAGGTGGGTTCGATTCCCATGCACTTCCGCCAAAAGCCAGAGGGTGCTGCATCTTTATACAAAGCTACAGCGCCCTCTGGCTTTTTTTGTTTAATGGTTTTATTTAGTCACCGATGTAGCTTCCAGTTCTTGTAATTGAACAAGTTTTCACCACACCAAATCAATTGTAGTTTATCTGGGTTAAGCCTATTAATTAATTATAAAAAGACCATATTGGCTGCCTGGTTTTCTCTTAGAGACAATAGCCCATTTGTTCTTTGTGAGGTCGCAGGCATTGGTAATCTCTAGTTAAGCGCCTTCTGTTGTTTTCTTCATCAGTGGATGGCCCATTTCTTCTCTCTGGGCAACGTAGGCCTGGGCCACTTTTCTGGCAATATTTCTGATCCTGGCAATATATCTGGTTCGCTCCGCCACACTGATAGCCTTGCGAGCGTCAAGCAGGTTGAAGGTGTGGGAGCATTTCAGGCAATAGTCGTAAGCCGGCAGGATGAGGTTTTTTTCTATCAATTTATTGGCTTCCTGCTCGTAGGTGTTAAAAAATGAAATCATCTCTTCAACATTCGCTTCTTCGAAGTTAAAGGTTGAGAATTCAACTTCAGCCTGATGGAATATTTCCCCGTAACTGACCTGGTCATTCCAGCGAATATCATACACCGAGTCCACCGACTGCAGGTACATGGCGATTCGTTCAAGACCATAGGTGATTTCAACGGTGGTCGGGTACAGGTCAATTGAACCGGCCTGTTGGAAATAGGTGAATTGAGTGATTTCCATGCCATCGAGCCATACTTCCCAGCCAAGCCCCCAGGCGCCTAAGGTTGGGGATTCCCAGTCATCTTCGACAAAACGGATATCATGTTCCAGCAGGTCAAGGCCAAAACGTTTAAGGCTTTCCAGGTAGAGTTCCTGAACCTCCAGGGGAGACGGTTTGAGGACCACCTGATATTGATAATAGTGCTGCAGACGATTGGGATTATCACCGTAACGCCCATCTGTTGGTCTCCGAGATGGTTGAGGATAGGCCGATTTCCAAGGCTCAGGGCCAAGGGAACGCAGAAGAGTGGCTGGATGGAAGGTACCCGCGCCAACCTCCATGTCATAGGGTTGCTGGATGACACAGCCCTGATCCGCCCAATATTGGTCAAGGGTGAAGATAATATCCTGAAAATTCATCTGCTGTTCCTCTTTGTCGGTATCTTTAAATTAGGTTTACCGTTTTCATTTTTGCCGATTAAAGTGAGCAAGGAGAATTCGTTTCAACACGACTCATCTATTGACATTTCCATTTTGAGTCACCATTATGTGGGGCTGGTACCCTCACAAAGTTAATGTTGTGATTGCTCAGTTATTTATAAAAAAACGCACTCTACCATAGTGTTAAAGAGTGGTAAATCATAATTATTCTATCTCTGTATGCTGCAATTAAATGATTTTCAGCAGATTCGGGATGTACTGGGAAAAAGTCGAACGATTGGTGTTGTCGGTTTTTCACCGAAAAAAGTGCGTCCCTCGAACATGGTCGGCCTGTATCTGATTGATGCTGGTTTTTCGGTTGTTCCCGTAAACCCCGGCCAGAATGAAATTTGCGGGTTGAAATGTTATCCAAACCTGTCAGCTATTCCTGAACATGTTGATATCGTTGTTATTTTCAGAAAATCATCTGCAGTGATGCCTATAGTGCAAGAGGCCATTGCCATTGGTGCAGACACTATCTGGATGCAGCAGGGTATTGTCAATCAGGAGGCGGCTGAAATCGCCATTCAGGCCGGGCTTGTAGTTGTTATGGATCGATGTATTAAGATAGATCATCAGAATATTTCGCATGCACCAGGTTGAAGAAGAATTAAACCTAAAAACCCGAAAGGTATAACTGCAGCAAAAATGGAACCGAAAACACTCAGCATCCGTGGAGCCCGGATGCACAATCTGAAAAATATCGATGTCGATTTGCCTCGCAACAGCCTGGTTGTTTTTACCGGGCTTTCCGGTTCCGGAAAATCGACCTTGGCCTTTGACACCCTGTATGCTGAAGGCCAGAGGCGGTATGTCGAGTCACTGTCAACCTATGCCCGGCAGTTTCTTGGACAGATGGATAAACCTGAAGTCGATTCACTGGAAGGGCTCTCGCCTGCTGTTTCTATCGAACAGAAAACCACTTCGAAAAATCCCCGTTCAACCGTGGGTACTGTGACGGAAATCTATGATCATCTTCGCCTGTTGTTTGCCCGTTGCGGAACCCCATGCTGTCCTGAGTGTGGTGAGCCAATTCGGTCTCAATCAATAGAAGATATGGTTGATATCCTGCTGGCAAGACCGGAAGGTACAAAGGCCATATTATTAGCGCCCCTGGTAAGCAACCGGAAAGGTCGGCACGAACAACTTCTGGCAAGAATCAGGAAGGAAGGATTTGTCCGCGTCAGAATAAATGGTGATATTCTACATTGTGATGACATCACCCCGCTTGATAAAAACCTTCGTCACACAATTGAAGTGGTTATTGACCGCCTTCAGATAAAAGAGTCCATACATCGCCGTCTCTCAGACTCCATTGGCACGGCAGTAGGGCTGACACAAGGCTTTCTCCTGGTTCATTTTCCGGACAATCAAGAGGAGATTCTGTTCAGTGAACTTGCGGCTTGTCATAACTGTTCCATTTCCATGCCGCCACTCTCTACTCAGCTGTTTTCCTTTAACAATCCCCAAGGGGCTTGCCAGGAGTGCGGAGGACTTGGGGTGAAACAGTTTTTCGACCCCTCTCTTGTTGTACCGGATCACAGCAAAAGTCTACTGCAGGGGGCCATTGCTCCATGGGGTTGGCGAAAGGAAAACACCTATACCGGACAAATGATGGCTGCTGTTGCCGATCATTACAGTTTTTCTTTAAAAACACCTTTTAAAAAGCTCCCCAAGAAGATACGGGAGATCATTTTATTTGGTTCAAAAGGGGAGGATATCTATTTTCGATATCGAAAAGGCAAAAGGGTAATGACGGCTGAAAAGAGTTTTGAAGGCGTTATTCCGCAACTGGACAGGCGATTTCATGAAACGCAGTCCTCGATGATTCGAGAAGAGCTGGGCAGGTATATGAATGAGCAGATATGTCCTTCCTGTCATGGAACCAGGCTGAAGCCTGAAGCGCTGGCTGTCCGCATCGGCAAATGGAATATCCATGAGCTGACTTGTCTCTCTATTGAAAAGCTGCTTGTCCATCTGCCACTGCTTCCATTTACTTCCCAGCAGAGGAAAATAGGTGAGCCGATTTTAAAAGAAATTGTTGATCGTTTATCGTTTCTGGAAGATGTCGGTCTTGGTTACCTCACCCTTGAGAGGCGGTCAGCGACGTTGTCGGGTGGAGAGGCCCAACGAATTCGTCTGGCCTCTCAGATCGGATCGAGACTGGCCGGTGTCCTCTATATTCTTGATGAACCGAGTATTGGTCTCCACCAGAGAGATAACCGAAAGTTGATCAATACACTACTTGAGTTACGTGATCTTGGTAATTCTGTGATTGTTGTCGAACATGATACTGAGACAATTCTATCAGCCGACCATGTCCTTGATATGGGGCCTGGAGCTGGAGTTCATGGTGGAGAGATTGTTTTTTCCGGTTCTGTTAATAGCCTTCTTGAGGATAAAACATCATTAACAGGGGCGTATCTCTCCGGTAATAAAGTCATTCGTATTCCAGCTCGAAGAAGAAAGGCGAAGAAGAGAAAAGCCAGTAATCTGACTTTGAAAAACTGCTCTATTAATAATTTAAAGGCAATCGATGTAACCTTCCCGTTGTCGGTAAAATGTTGTGTTACCGGTGTTTCCGGCTCTGGAAAAAGCTCTCTGGTTATTGAGACTCTTTTTCAGATGGCCAGGCAGGGGCTCAAAGAAAAAGCAGATCGTTTAAAAAGGGATGGAACCACTATTTCAGGATTGAAGAACATCGATAAGATTATCGATATTGACCAGAGTCCTATCGGTCGAACCCCAAGGTCCAATCCGGCGACATACACAGGAGTGTTCACCCCGATTCGAGAACTCTTTTCCAGGTTGCCCGAATCAAGGGCGGCCGGATACAAACCGGGTCGATTCAGTTTTAACCTTAAAGGTGGTCGCTGTGAAGCCTGTGAGGGTGACGGGGTGATCAAAATTGCCATGCACTTTCTGCCGGATATTTATGTGGTCTGTGAGACTTGTAATGGCAAGAGGTACAACCGGGAAACCTTAGAAATTCGATATCGTGACAAAAACATTCATGAAGTGTTGTCCATGACTGTTGAGGAAGCATTGGAGTTTTTCGCTCATGTCGTTCCGGTAAAAAACAGGTTGCAAACGCTCTATGATGTCGGTTTGTCCTACATTACGCTGGGGCAGTCATCGGTTACGCTGTCTGGAGGGGAGGCTCAGAGGATCAAGCTGGCAAAAGAGTTGTCGAAAAAAGCATCTGGTAAGACACTTTATATTTTAGATGAACCGACTACCGGCCTGCATCCGGCCGATATTCAGCATTTGTTGAACGTTTTAGGTCGACTTGTTGATAACGGAAATAGCGTAGTCGTAATCGAGCATAATCTGGATGTTATTAAAACAGCTGACTGGGTCATTGATATTGGTCCTGAAGGGGGAGAAGATGGTGGAGAAATTGTTGCCAGTGGTACCCCTGAGGATATTGCTGCCAATAAAACTTCGCACACTGGTCTGTTTTTAAAAGAGCTGCTGTGATGGTAGTTGTGCTGTGACCTGTTGAAACGTTTTCCTCTCTCCAGTGCTTTTTCTTTGCGTCTTTAGAAGAATTATAGTTCAATAAAAAGTTTTTATATTGTCGTTTATCATATCCAGGTTCAACACTGGAATAATCAAAAATCAAAGAGGTCAAAATAATGGTGGAAGAGAAAGAAACAAGCGGAAACTCTGAACAGCAGAATACACCGGAGTTTAGAATGCAGAAGATGTATATTAAGGATCTCTCCTTCGAAAACCCAAATTCACCTGGTGTTTTTCTTCAGCAGGGTGAGCCGAAGGTCCAGGTCAATCTGCAACTGAAAAACAATAAGGTCGATAATGATCATTATGAAGTTGTGTTAGAAGTGACCGCAAAAGTGACCACTAAGGATGAAGAGAAAGTGATGTTCATCCTCGAGATTGAGCATGGGGCTGTTTACTTAATAAAAAATATTCCGGAAGAACATCTTGAGATGGTTCTGGCTGTTGATTGCCCAACCCTCCTGTTTCCTTTCACCAGGCAGATTATCAGCCAGGTTTCTGTGGATGGTGGTTTTGTACCTTTTCAGATGGAGCCAATCAATTTTGCCGCACTGTATCACAACTCAAAAAAGAAACAGCAAGAGGAAGAAGGGAAGAAGACCAATTAAGCTGGATAGGTCACAAGTTGAGCTGTTTGCAGGTTCGCCTCTATAGGCCCAATGAGCAATAATGGACTATGTTTACTGAGGTAGCGGCAAAGGAGGTGTAGCCATAAGATTTATCTTTGGTGGATCTTTTATTACGTTTTCAAGGTAATTTATTTTATGAGGGTTTCGTTCTTATCTGAACCTGTCTTGTGAAGAGGAACAAAATGTTCGTGAATATTTAAGGCAAGTAGGCAGACACAGATTGCGCATAGAAAACAGAGTTTTTCCAAAGAAAAAGGGGTTATGCCGGATTCCGGCATAACCCCTTTTTGGTATTTACAGGAGAACTCTTCTACAGTCCGTAAGAGACAAAATCATCAACAAGTGTTGTTATCCCTTTGTTGATCGCTGTGTTGAAGAGTTGATCGTATTGGCCATCGGCCAGCACTGTTTCAGGAGAGACTTTAACATCAACCCGGTTTGTCCAGACCACATTGCCTGATACAGCCTCCTGGACCCAGATGCGAAGCTGAACCACAGCTTGGTCGATTCTGCCGCTGTGACTGGATTGTTTTCCAGCAAAGGCACCGAGAACTCCCCAGACAACAGAATTTGTTTCCAAATTAACATCACCGGATAATGTCTGACCATCCGGATAGGGGCTTGCAGCCCTCGAGCCAATAGCCAGGCCTGCTGCACCACCGGCAATGGTTTGATTCAGAGTGTCATAATAATCAGATTCGGCAAACCCCCAAAGCATCTGTTTGGTTGTGCCGGTGATAAATGGGAGCAGCCCTCTCTTCCAAGGTGCCCATGAATGCTCTTGGCGAGTTTTATATTCAAGAATCCTTCCGCGAACAACGTAGTCGGCATTGAATACTCGACCGATTTGAGCAATTTTTTCTTTAGAAAGTCCATGAACCCCAGGACTTCTTGAAATCTTATTAGCCTTCTGTACAGCCTGTTCCTGCTGATAGCTGCGGAGTATCTCTTTCATGAGGTCCGACCAGTCGTTTTCCAACTCATTGCTGATCGATTTGGAAACGATATCATCATAATTAGCGATTTTGATAATTTTCTTGTCGGTAAGATAAGAAAACACGTCTTCCTGTACGGGGAGGCCAAAACCATTGGCAACCAGCCTGTCCGTCAGCGCTTCAGTGACGGTAAGGTTCCTGCGATAAGCGGCAGCTATATTGGAGGCATAGGTGTAATCTGCAAATGGCAGAAGAACAATAGTTCTGCCTGTGCCAGCGCCGCTTAATCGTGAAGTCGACGGTACATTCAACGTTTCAACAACGGTCTGACCGCAACCGGAAAGCAGCACTGCAACGAACAAACAGAGCAGATAGAGGGCTTTTTTCATGATATACTCCCTGAAAAATCGTAATTAAAATAACTTTGAAGAAAAGTCTGTTAAATTATTTTAGGTCGTAAAAGGATGATCAACTCTTTTTTATCAATCGTTTTTTCTTCATAACCAAACAGATATCGAATAAGTGGGATTTTGCCTAGTACAGGCATAAATGTTCCATCCTTGTCCTTTGTACTTCTTATAAGACCACCAATGACCAGCATTTCACCATCATTCACAGTGACAGTTGTACTCATTTCACGCACGTTGATAACTGGCAGACCAACCTGGCCAGTCCCTATATAGCGGTATTCGATAGGTTCTTCGAGTTGGGAAACAACGGGGACCAGGTTGAGGATAACCTTGTTACCGTTATGTATATTAGCCGTCAGGGACATACCAACTCCAGATAGCACTCGCTCGGTATTGAAGGTGTAGGTGATGATTCCGGCTTCGGAGACATTTGATTCTACAGAATCAATATAGGTGACGTTGCGACCAACGGAAATGAGGGCCGGCTGACCATTCAAAACACTTAGTTTGGGATTAGACAAAATGGTCGTTTTGCCCTGTTCTTCCAAAACATTAAGAAAGTCATCGAAGTTAAATGTTGCCAAACCAATGGTTCCGCCAAAACTCTTTGTAATTGTATCAGCGATGGAAACAGTTACATTTGAAGCGGATTCAATGGATGATTCCGAGCCTCTGTTCACACTGCCGCTGTCTCCGGTTAGTGAGTCACTTTGCATATAGTCGTAGGTTCTTCCACGGTTTCTGTCAGCTGTCACTGTCGAGGTACTGTTTTGTGATTTAATATCTGTAGTTCCATCACTACGGGTTCTGTCAAAAGTTAACTGGGCGCCAAAACTTAGGTTCTGTAAAATAAGGTTCCAGTTAAGGCCGATGGATGTATGGTCACTGAGCTGTACCTCGATAATTTTAGCCTCAATGGATATCTGTCTATATAATTCTTTTTTAAGCTTGTCTAAGTAGTTGGCAATCCTCTCCTGCATCGGGCGAGGTGCAGTGACAGTGATGACTCCAACTGGTTTATCAATAAAAAAGGTGTTGGTGTTCTGCGATCGTTGGCGGGTTGCCTTGGTTAATGTGTTAGAAGAAGTAGTTTCAGATGACTTGGCATCACTTTCCTCATTCAGGGAATCCGTATTCTCACTGCCTTCTTCTTTGATTGTTGTGACGGCTTCAGTTTTCCAGACTTCGAGAATTTGGTTCAGGTTGTCATCGATATTCTTCCATATATCAAACTCGTTTCCCCTTGAATCAAGACGGATGGTTCCCTCAATATTGGAGGCGGTTTCTTCGCTGCCAAGCATATTGCCGCCGGTTGCTGTCTCGTAGGTATGCTTGGTAAAGGGCATGGCAACATGGTACCGCTTGGTCTCTTTATGTTTGACAATGATAGTATTTCCCTGAATTTCATGGAAATAATCGACTTGTCTGAGCAGGTTGTCAATTGCATGAAAGAAATCGTCATTGGCGCTGATATCGACATCAACCAGTACCGTCTGGTCAACATCGCTTGCCCAGGAGACATTCATTTCTTTGAGATTGGCCAGTTGTTTGAGAATGGAGATCAGCGGCTGCGGTCCGACGGTGGATGTTATCTTTGCCCCTACTTTTAAGGCGACATCATCGGTGGCCATATCAAGTTCTTCTTTTGTCTGCTTACCGACCATGTAAGTGGGGGATTGATACCGGACAGGTAGGGTGGCTTCCTTTTCCTGCTCTTTTATTTCTTGCTTTTCCTCAGTAATTTCAGATTGTGGAATTAACTCTTTATCCGTATCCGCTGTTTTTTTGTTACAGGAAACAAGACCCAGCAGGATAAAAAAAATGATGGAGGGTAATAACAATGATTGAATGGACTTCATAACAAACCTCATGAACGAATTGGATGGTCTGAAATTGATAAGAAATCAGAGAGTATAGCAAACATAAGGCTTACTCACCTGTTGTCATGCTTTCTGCTGCAATACGGCCACGTATGAATTTCTTCATGTCCGGTCGTAGCTGAAAACCGGAATGGAGAACGGCTCTGTATTGGCTAGTCGCTTTGTCTGTCTTGCCAAGTTTATCATAAATACGGGCTTTAGCGATCATAGTATTTAAATCATCTCCATAATGGGTCTCGTATTTATTAAGAAGCTTCAAGGCTGCTTCCGGTTGATTGTTGTTTTCAGAAAAAGTGGCATAACTGACCAGGGCATCTTTGAGCGGTGGATTGTCGCTGACCGATTGATTGAAATACTCAATGGCCTCAGGAAAACGATTCATATTGGCCAACCCAATGGCAGCGTAAAGTGCGGCTCTGGAATTTTTCTGGTTGATGCGTAAACTTCTTTTGGCAAAGTTGACGGCCTTTGCATTAGCCCGCAGACCAACGAGATACACCGTTGCCAGTTTATCACTGATATTATTGTTGGTCGGCCAGAGCTTTAATGCCTGTTCATAATAGTTGGCGGCCATCATCAGATTATTGCTGTTTTCCTCTTCTTGGGCCTTTCTCAGAAAGGCCTTGGCCTGGATGATTTCTTTCGGTTGGCTGGCTGCCTTTTTGACAACGAGTTCTTCTTCCTGGACAACTTCTATATCTACTTTGACTTCCAGGTTGTCGGTTGCCTGTGTCGGCCATTCAAATTTCTTTTTCTTGGGGTAGATGACGATGGTGTTATAGCGCTCTTCTTTTTCCAGATTGGTCAGATTGAGGATAATATCTAGGGCAAAATCCCAGGGGACATCACTGAGGGCCAGTGTTAACGTTCCGTTTACTGCTTCATCAACGACAATGTTTAAGTTTGTGATTTCACGTAATAATCTGAAAATATTGTGAATATCAATTTTATAGAAGTCGATGGAAATTCGTTTCTTTTTGTATCCGGAAAAGTCATATTTTTCGAGGATATCCGCTTCTTGCTCCGCCATCCCGGTGGTTGTTGACAAATCAGCTGTTTTCTTTGATGGGTCAAGAAGAGCGTCCAGTGTAGAGTCAGTTTGAGTTACTTGCTGCTTGGCCATTTGCTCGTTATCATCAACGTCGCCCTGCGCTGTCTGTTTGCTGAGAACAACAAGTAAGCCATCCGGATCGGGTGTTATTTCATAGTGAAAAAGTTTGGGAAAACTTGAGTCAAAAACAATTCGGACTCCTGTACCTCTTTTGGCCACCCGGATTTTTTTTATTACACTGTCGTTGATCGTTTTTTCCTTTGGCAGCATTTCACCACTGACATTGTTAATGTCAATGAACATGCGATCTGGCTGTGTTTCACTTTTAGCGACGGTATCACTGTTATAACTGTCAATGGTCTTGTCTGCTATAATCAGGACTTTTGTATTTTCTGCTTCGTTGGTCACTTCAAAGAGCTTCAGGGTTGCCGTGGCTGTGTTCTGTTCATTTTTGGCAGTAGTTTGCGAGTTGACTGTAACAACAATACTGTTGTCATCTTTATTAACCGAATAAGAGGCATCATTGGCAATCTGCACTTCAAACCGAACAAGCGGGACCTCTTCCTGTTCAATGGCTTTGGCTGTCAGTTTGGCAATGTTGTTTTTGGGGAGCAGTTTTTTACTATCAATATTCTCACCGAAACGCGCTTTGGCAACATCGATTACAATTCTAAACGGGTTGAAGGTTTCGTATTGAGTATAGGTTGGTGGACTGTTTCCACGAATGATCATTTTTAAGGTATCAGGGCTGGTCTCTGCCTTGATTTCTTCAATGAGAAAGGAGTTGCTTTCGATGTCCTGTTGTGATTCCTGGGCCGCACTGACTGGACCGGTAACAAGAAAAGACAGAAGGCACAGAGTGATGAACAGGGTAAGATATGGAGTTGTTGACTTCAGATACATTACAGTTCTTCTCCCTCTTGCTTAAGATACATGATGATTTCGTTAGTCAATTTCTTGCCGGCTCTGGTGAAGGCAGTTTCTTCGATGATGACCTGGTTGGGGATGATATCCGTGATTGTCCCTCTTTTCCCGATTTTAATACCTTTCGTGAGAATATAGCCCTTTCCGGTAAAGTCCTGTGCCATAGCAAAATGTTTCAGGCCGGATTTGACAATGGCAACGAGGGTCAGTTGACCCGGTTCAAAGAGCTGCATACCGGTAAGCTCTCCATCAATATCAACGATTTCGTCTATATTGCTTTCCGGTTTCTTCTCTTCTGTTAGAAACGGCAGGAAAGGATCACCGCGCTCATCAACCTTGTATTCAAATGATGTGTCGTTTTGATCAGTTATTACCGTTATTTCATTTGTATTAGCCGCTTCTTCAACCTCTTTATTCTCCTGAGCAGCACACTGATGATACATAAAAATCAGTGATAAAAACAGAAGGGATACAGGGAGCAATATGAAAAAAGCGGATCTGTTTTTTTTCATCTCGGCGCTCTTATTTTCTTCTTTTTTTCGATTTAGGTTTCGGTTTTGAAACAGCTTTATTGGTAAAACGATAGGTCTTCAACTCACAGTTGGAATTGAGGATCATATCGGGTCCTTCTTTTTTCGGGCTCGTCATTTTCACACTGGTAATACTGACAATACGATTGAGTTTGCTTATCTGGTCAAAAAAGAGGCCAACACTGTGGTATGGGCCATTTACGGTGATGCTGACTGGTATTTCTGTATAAAAATCTTTCGCAACAGTTGGGTTTGGCCTGAATGAGTGAAAATCGAGACCAACACCTCGGCCAAGATCTGAAATATTCGTCAGCAGGTTGGGGATCTCTTTCTCTTTTGGCAACAGCTTAGAGGCTTTTTCAAACTGGGTTTCAGTTTCTTTTAGTTCCTTGAGAAACTTGGGGCGATTCGCCACTCTGGCTTCTATTTTTTTTACCTCTTCGCTCAAAGAGGCCTTCTGGCCCTCAAGCTTCTTGATGGTTTTGCTGCCAGGTCGAAATGAGAAAAAATAGAACAGGAGTACCGGTAAAAGCAAAAGGGCAACAAAAATCCCCAGCTTATATCGCTTATCTAAAGGGATATACTGTTCATCAATGAATGTTGAGATGGTGGATACGATCTTCATAAAGTCCGGTGATTGAAATCAGTTCTTCTTTTCTTTGTTGTCCTTAGGGTAGTTGACTGAACAGCTGAGTAAAAAAGATTTCAGATTTTTCCCAGCAATTCTCCTCAATGTAGAGTTTGCCAGATTGACACTTTCACTGTTTATATATGGAGACTTCTCAAGCGCCTTCATGAAATCGGCAATGGACCTGTTATCAAGGGCAATGCCCTGCAGCGACAGAGAGTTTGATTGTTGTTGGAATGAGGTGATCCACATTCGTTCATTTTCGATAAGGTTCGCTACCTCATCCATTATTCTGACGGTCAGAGATGAGTTCTTTTTGAGTTTTTGAATAACACTGATTCGTCTTTCCAGCTCTTTTCTCTTTTTTTCAAATGACTTGATTTCCACAAGTATTGGAGCGTTTTTCTTTTTGATGCTCTTCAGTGTATTGATGTCGGAACGGATATTGTTGGCAATTGATGATTGTATCGTTACCAGAGCAACAAGAATCAGAATGACACCTACAATGGTTAAAGCGGAAAGAGTCAGCCGGTTAATGGCTGCTGCTCTTTTTTTCAACTGCCTTATAGGTAAAAGATTGATTCTCAGCATGGAATTTTTGTCCGGTCGTCTGTGAGAGAGAGCCGCTGTATACGGATATCCTGATTGTACCTGTTTGTATGTGATGTTAACATTCGGATTTACTTCTTATCGAAGAATTAAAAGAACAGCACCAAAGAATTAAATTACAGATGGCCTGATAGCTATCCCTGTTGCTATTGCCATTTCCGGTCCAATTGTTTTGAGATAGGCAGGGTCTATCCTCTTTGGGTTTGACTTCATATGGGTGAAAGGTTGGAAAATGTCTACCTGTAAACCGGTTTCCTGGGCGAGGAAATTGTCCAGGCCTGAAACATTCGAGCCTCCACCGCTCAAAACGAGTTTCTGCAGAGGGCTCTGGGGGTGGTTGGAATGGTATAGGTCAATTGCTTTTTTAATTTCCAGGACCCACTGGGTACAGGTTGCCGAAAATATTTCTTCAATCTGTTGCTGTTTGTCTTCTGCCGGTAAATGACCAAGTTTGAGAGCCTCGGCATCTTCAAAATCCAAGCCAAAAGCGTTCTGTATCTGCTCGGTTAATTGTCGGCTACCGACAACAATATCTCGAGCGACGATCGACATCCCCCCTGAGATGATATTGATGTTCATTTTAGAGGCGCCAATATCAACTAGGGCAACATTTTCATTTTTTGGATAGTTATGCTCATATGAATTTTCCAAGGCAAATCCATCCACATCGACGATGACAGGCTGTAATTTGAGGCCCCGCAACATTTCAAGGTAATCATCCACCACCTCTTTTTTGGCGGCAACCAGCATGACATCCGTTCTGTCGGAATTATCCTTATTTGTTTTCAGGTCCTGGAAATCCAGGTAGACATCTTCGATATCAAAAGGAATATACTGTTCTGCCTCTTCAGTGATATACTCTTCCAGCCTGTCTTCACTCATGACGGCAAGGTTCACTTTTTTCACAATAACCGAGTAACCTGAAATTGAGAATCCAACTTTTTTATTCTTAATTTTAAGGTTTTTCATCAACTTGGCAATAGCCTCTCCGACCGCTTCCGGGTCGTTGAGCGTGCCGTCGTCAACGGCGTCTTCGGGAATGAGGGCAGTTCCCAGGCCGAGGACAGAGTACGCCTTGTCGGTTCGTTTTAGCTGGCAGATTTTGACAGCATGAGAGCCGATGTCAACTCCCACTACCAACTTCTCTCTGGAAAAAAACGGAATTTTCATAATGGGTGGATGTTAAGAAAATGTTGAATACTGAGCTAAGCCCCCCTAAATAGTGGTTTTTTCTACCATCTTCCACTATTTAGTACATAAAAAGAGAAATTTGTCAAGCATCTAAGGATAAAAAGGACAATTTTCTTTGAGGTAAAACAATAAGTTAATGAACCAGGAAACGGAATCTGGATTAATTTGACACTACATATGGGGATGATTCAATGTGTCTATCCATATATTGTATGTTGTGGGAATAACATATGATTTGTATGAGAAACGGCTCATTTTGCTAGCTAACCCGAAACAACCTTGAAATTGAGACTTTTTTGAGGTAGCTTTGTTCAGCTGGAAAGATGATCCAAAATCAGCACGATTTTTTTAAAAAGACAGTTTATCAGCAGAGTTAAGAGACCCGGCACGTTCCGGGGACAAACGAAGTTTGTTTCGTTTAGCGGAGGAGTGGGTGATCGGCCAAAAGAGGGAAAAATCCGTTTTCAGGGAATATGCCGAAGCAATTATCATTGCAGTTCTTTTGGCACTATTTATTCGGTCGTTTGTTCTTCAGGCTTTCAAGATTCCTTCGGGTTCCATGTTGCCGACTCTTCTGATCGGAGACCATCTTCTTGTTAATAAATTCATTTATGGGACATCGATTCCGTTCACCGGTGGCAAGCGAATTTTAAGTTGGAAGCAGATAAACCGAGGGGATATTGTTGTGTTTAAATTTCCCAAGGATCGATCTGTTGACTATATTAAACGGGTAATCGGCCTGCCGGGTGATAAGGTTCAGATAAATAATAAAAAAGTGTCGGTAAACGGAAAAGCGGTTGATGATCCTCACGCCCATTTCACTTCTTCTACGATTATGTCCTCTCTTGCAGGCCCAAGGGATAATTTAGGCCCGATTACTGTGCCCGAGGATAAAATATTTGTCATGGGTGACAATAGAGACAACAGCTATGACAGCCGCTTCTGGGGTTTTGTTGATAAAAAAGATGTCCTAGGTAAAGCGCTGATCATCTATTGGTCATGGGATATTGATAAGTCGCTGTTTTCAATCGGTCGATTTACATCTATACGCTGGACACGATTCGGGGATATGATTAATTGACCATGAGCTGAAACCAAACGATCTGGAGACGAGTTGGCACCGGAATATAGTTTTCGACATAAGCATATTTTAGGCCTGGAGCAGATGAGTCGGGAAGATATTTCCCATATTCTGACAACGGCCCGATCGTTAAAAGAGATTTCCACCAGACCTATTAAAAAGGTCCCGATCCTTCGTGGAAAGACCATTATCAATTTTTTCTTTGAACCGTCCACCAGAACAAGACTTTCCTTTGAAATTGCCGCTAAGCGTATGAGCGGTGATACCTTCAATATTTCCGCCTCCACCAGTTCTGCCACCAAGGGAGAAACGCTGATTGATACTGCCAGAAATATTGATGCGATGAATCCCGATATTGTAATTATCCGTCACTCAAGCTCTGGTGCACCCCATCTGCTTACCCAACACATTAACTGCTCAATCATTAATGGCGGAGATGGTACCCATGAACATCCAAGCCAGGGGTTGCTTGATATTATGACGGTTCTTGATCATAAAAAGAGCATTGAAGGGCTTAATATTACCATCATCGGTGATATCAGCCACAGCAGAGTTGCCCATTCGGATATCATAGGTTTTTCAAAGTTGGGTGCCAATGTCAGAATCGCAGGCCCTCCCACCTTTATGCCAGCTGCCGTTGAGCAGCTAGGCGCTGCTGTCTATACGGATGTCAGAGAGGCGGTTGTCGATGCCGATGTGATCATGGCTCTTCGTATTCAGAAGGAGAGGCAGAATGATCCACTTTTTCCATCTCTGCGGGAATACGCTATTTGCTACGGCATTAACCGCGAACTGTTAAAATATGCAAAGGATGATGTCCTTATCATGCATCCCGGTCCAATCAACAGAGGTGTTGAAATGAGTCCGGATGTAGCCGATGGTGTTGAGTCGGTTATCCTGGAGCAGGTTACCAATGGTGTCGCAGTTCGCATGGCTCTTCTGTATCTGTTGATGGGTGGGGAAAGAGCTGGCGATAAACAAAAAGAGACCTGATATGAGTCAATCAATCTGCTTAAAAAATGGCCTGATTATAGACCCTGCCAACGGGCGGGAAGAAAAAGGTGATCTCTGGATACAGGATGGGAAGATTGTTCCCTCCGGTGAGAGTGCATCTGATGATGTAAACACCTATGACCTGGATGGCAGATGGATTGTACCCGGGCTTGTGGATATGCATGTCCACCTGCGGGAGCCGGGTGAAGAGTATAAAGAAACCATTGAGTCTGGTTGCCGTGCAGCTGCCGCCGGTGGGTTTACTGCTGTCGCCTGTATGCCGAATACTAAGCCTGCAAACGACTGTGAGTCGGTTACAAAATATATTCTCGAAGCGGCTGAAGGCAAAGATGCCCGTGTCTATCCGGTTGCAGCCATCAGTAAAGATCAGAAAGGCATGGCGCTTGCCGAATTTGGAGAGTTGAAGCGGGCGGGGGCTGTTGCCGTCACTGATGACGGGCTGCCGGTGTCTGACAGCCAGTTGATGCGCAGGGCGATGGAATATGCTTCCGGTTTTCAATTACCTGTCATGTCACATTCGGAAGAGAGCGCACTCAGTGCAGCCGGTTGTATGAACGAGGGTGAAGTGTCGACCCGGCTTGGCCTGAAAGGAATTCCAACAGCGGCTGAATCCATTATGGTATACAGGGAAAGAGCGCTGGCTGCTCTTACCGGTCACAGGGTCCATATATCCCATGTTTCTGCTAAAGATTCCGTCGATATCATTCGGGAAGCGAAAAAACAGGGTGTTAATATCTCGGCGGAAACGACACCGCACTATTTTACCCTTACTGATGAAGCGGTTGAAGGCTACAACACAAATGCGAAGATGAATCCGCCGTTAAGATCGGAGGAGGACCGTCTGGCTATTCAGCAAGGGTTGAAAGATGGTACTTTTGATGCCATTGCAACGGATCATGCGCCTCATTCGGTTATGGAGAAAGAACTTGAATTTGACCAGGCCGCGTATGGTATCATCGGTTTGGAAAGTGCTTTGCCGTTAAGCCTTGCTCTTGTTCGGGATGGATTGATCAGCAGGAAAAGACTTGTTGAGTTGATGTCGGTCAATCCTGTGAAAATCTTAGGGGTGCCGGGTGGTTCTCTCGGTGTGGGGGATGTTGCGGATATAGTTGTTATTGACCCGGAGACCGAGTTTGAGTTTAATAAAGAAATAATCCAATCAATGAGCAAAAACTCTCCTTTTCTCGGTATGACTCTGCAGGGACGGGCCGTTCTGACTATTCTTGCCGGTCGGATTACCCATAACCTGCTCAAATAAAAAAATCTTTCTATTCCTTCTTGCTTTCCTGTTTACCACTGATTATCAGGTCTTGCGGCAAAGGCAGTGATATTAGTTGGGCAGAGCTTTCAGGCAAACCAGATTCACGTTTATTTTGAATGATTGTAGCTGAGAGGATCTTCAATCCCGGCCTCGGCAAAACCTTGCAGGCGCAGGCGGCAGGCATCACATAAACCGCAAGGTTTCTCTTTCACCGGATCATAACAGCTGTGGGTCAGGCTGTAATCGACTCCAAGTTTCATTCCCTTTGTAATAATCTCACCTTTGGATAAGTGGATGAGCGGCGTGTGAATCCGGAAAGGATGCCCTGAGTTTCCGCGGCTGGTGCCAAGATTGGCCATTTTGATGAACGCCTCGATGAATTTGGGCCGACAGTCGGGGTATCCTGAGTAATCAACAGCATTGACACCGATAAAGATATCATCGGCTCCAAGCACCTCTGCCCAGGCAAGACCATGGGAGAGAAAGATAATATTGCGGGCCGGTACGTAGGTGATGGGTATTTCTTCTTTGAGGGTCAGGTCACGGTTTTTCGGTACTTCCAGATCATCGGTGAGCGCAGATCCGCCGATCCTGTCAAGATCAAGGCGCAAAATAAGATGACGGCAGACATTAAAAGATTCGGCAATACGTTTTGCCCTGCTGAGCTCTATTAAGGAGCGTTGACCGTAATCAAAACTTAAACAGTAACACTCAAAGCCCTGGCTGGATGCAACAGCAAGTGTTGTGGTCGAATCCAGGCCGCCGCTGAGAAGAATAACCGCTTTTGCTCTGTTATTTTGGCCACTGTCCATAAGAAATTAAAAAGATGAGAGTCCTGAAGGGAGTGAGCGGACAACGGAAATTGATTCCGGGGTGACATCAGCCTGGTAAATGACAATCTTCACCCCCTGCTGAGTAACATCACTTAAGGTTTGGCTGTAGATCGGATCAATATGGGATGCCGGTTTGAAACGGTTTGCATCCATTCGCTGTACAAGGAAAAAAATTGTTCCTCCATGCCCTTTTTTAACGAGCTGAGCCAGTTCAAGAAGATGCTTGGTTCCCCTTGCGGTAACAGCATCGGGAAACATGGCGCAGCCTTCATTAACCAGGGAACAGTTTTTGATTTCTATATACTCTTTCCTCTCTCCCCGGGTCAGCAGAAGGTCGAGTCTGCTCTTTGGCGAAGTCTTGACCTCAGTCTTTAATGAGTCAAATTCAGTGAATTCGGCAATCTGTTTTTGTTGTATGGCTTCCACCACCAGCTTATTGGTTAAAGAGGTGTTGACACCGACCCATGTTCCGTTCTCCCTAACCATCTCAAGGGTGTGAGGGTATTTTCGCTTCGGATTGTCCGATGTGGATAAACAGACGGGACTACCTGGTGTGGAGCAGCCTCGCATGGACCCTGAGTTGGGACAATGAACCGTTAATAGTGATCCATCTTCAAGCGAAACATCGGCTAAAAAACGTTTGTATCTTTTGATGAGAATGGCCGGTATAAGAGGTGATGGAAACTTCATGGCGGATGGGAAAACAGGAGGCTGAAAGACCCTTTTTAGGGTCAATAATTCAGTTGCATATCAATAGCATGAATGATAGGTTTAGCTTAAGTATGTATGGTTGTCCAGCGCATAAAACTGGTCAAAAAACGCAACAAGCAGTTATCCTACAAGCAAAGGAGAAGAATTGCCATGAAATTAGGTATCAATGGTCTTGGTCGGATTGGAAAGTTGTCCCTCTGGCACCATGTCTCGAGGAAGTATTTCTCCGGTATTGTTGTTAATATCGGTCGTGAAGTCGGACGAAATCTCGAAGATTTGGCAGCAGCCATTGAGCGGGATTCATCATACGGAAGGTTGTCAGCTTATTTGCATGGGCACAAAGGTGGTCGGGTCATTGAAGAGTTGAATGATAAGACCGGAACAATGTTGGTTAATGGTGTGCCGGTAACCATCCTGCGAAAAACGAGGAATCCTAAAGATATCGATTGGAAGGGCAATGATGTCAGGCTGGTTGTTGATACTACCGGTGTGTTCAGCGATCCAACTGCCGATGCCGATGCCGACAGGGGCGCCATGCGGGGCCACCTGGTGGCTGGTGCTGAAAAGGTTATGCTGTCTGCCCCATTCAAGATCAAGTCTAAAGGGCTCGATATGCCGGAAGACGCCATTACCACGGTTATGGGCATCAATGATGAAGATTATAACCCGGCTAAACATTCGCTGATTTCCGCAGCATCATGTACCACAACCGGCTTGTCTTACATGATTAAACCGCTGATGGAAGCCATTGGCATTGAGAATTTCTTAAGCGCATCAATAGTGACGGTCCATGCCGCCACCGGTTCTCAGCAGGTTCTGGACAGATTACCTAAAACTGGTGCCGCGGATCTCAGGAAGAATCGTTCCATTCTCAATAACATCATTTTGACCACAACAGGAGCAGCCAAGGCGCTGGCTCTGGTTATTCCGGAAATGGGATCCATCGGCTTTATAGCAGAGTCGGTTCGTATTCCCACCTCCACAGGGTCACTGATTGTCCTTGTACTGAATCTCCAGGACGATATCGAGATGCCGGTCAAACGTGAAGACATCAACGGTATATACAGGGATTTTGCTAAAAACAATGCATACCTGCAATATACAGAAGATCAGAACGTTTCCTCGGACATTATTGGTGTTCCCAAGGCCGCAACAGTTATAGAAGGAACCGAGACCCATACCCGTACGGCAAATATCAATGTGAACCTGAAAATGGCCTACCCGGGAGCGCTTGATCCCAAGGTGGATCCAATGTTGACAGTACCAGTTACCCAGGCTGTTATTTACGGTTGGTATGACAACGAACTTGGCAGCTACACCAACATGCTGGGAGATTTGACTCACCAGGTAGCTGAGAAGATGGTGTAAGACTGGAGACTTTGCATGAAAAGCATTCACGATCTCGATTTGGAAGGGAAACGGGTTCTTGTTCGGGTTGATTTTAATGTACCCATGGACGCTGAAAAGAATATTACCGATGATATCCGTATTCGGATGGCCTTGCCCACGATTAATCACATCCTGGAAGCGGGTGGAAAACTGATTCTCTGTTCCCACATGGGAAGACCTAAGGGACAGCGGGTGGAGGAGTACAGCCTGGCGCCTGTAGCCGGTCATTTGTCCGGTATACTGGCAAGAGATGTAACACTGGCTCCTGATTGTGTAGGAGGCCCGACCGAAGACGTTGTCTCTGCCATGTCGCCGGGGGAGGTCGTTCTCCTTGAGAATCTGAGATTCCACAAACAGGAGACTGACAATGATCCAGAATTCAGTCGTCAGTTGGCAGCCTTGGCAGATGTGTATATTAATGATGCCTTTGCCGTTTCCCATCGAGCTCACGCTTCAGTTACCGGAGTAACCGAGCATGTCGATGACAAGGGGGCCGGTTTTCTGCTAATGACGGAAATGGACTATTTTCATAAATCCATGGATGAGCCGGTCCGGCCTTTGGTCGCCCTGGTTGGCGGTGCCAAGGTTTCATCCAAGCTGGGGGCTCTGACCAATATGCTCGATAAGGTCGACTCCATGATCATCGGCGGAGCCATGGCCAATACCTTTTTAAAGAGCCAGGGAATCGATGTGGGAACTTCGAAGGTAGAAGATGATCTGCTGGAAACGGCAAGAGAGTTTGAGCAGAAGGCCGGTGAAAAAGGAGTAAAACTCTATTTTCCCGTCGATTTTGTGGCTGCCGATACCTTTGCTCCTGATGCAGCGACCAAATATGTTACAATCAAGGATATTCCAGCTGACTGGATGGCTCTTGATATTGGTCCTGCCTCCACAATCTATTTCAAGGAAGCATTGGCTGACGCCCGTACCATTGTATGGAACGGGCCCATGGGTGCTTTTGAGATGGATGCCTTTGCCAGAGGCACCATGGCTCTTTGTCAGGCGGTGGCTTCTTCTCATGCCCTGTCCATTACCGGCGGCGGAGACTCTAATGCTGCGGTGAAAAAATCCGGAGAGGCCAGGAATATTTCATATATGTCCACAGGTGGTGGTGCCTTTTTAACGTTAATGGAGGGCAAGACACTGCCTGGAGTTGAGGCTCTGAGTTAGCATAGTTGAGCGGTTTTCAACAGAGACCAGATCCGAAAGTCTGCATGGGACAAAACACCACTTTGAAAAAACACGTATTTATTCGTTTATAAAGGAAACAAGATGAATCGACGACCACTCATTGCCGGCAACTGGAAGATGCATAAAACTGTCATTGAAGCATGTCAACTGGCAACTGAAATCGCAAAAAAATGCGAAGGACTGGATGACCGGGATGTTTTAATCGCACCCCCCTACACTGCACTTGGGGAAGTGAGCCATTTTGCCAAAGACACCTCGCTTATCATTGCTTCCCAGAATGTCTGTTGGGGTGAAGAGGGTGCCTTTACAGGTGAAATTTCTCCGGCGATGCTCAAAGATATCGGTGTTAAAGCGGCCATTGTCGGTCATTCCGAGAGACGGCAGATCTTTGGGGAGAGTGATGAACTGATCAATAAACGCGTTCATGGGGCCATCAGCTATGGTCTTATCCCGATTCTCTGTATTGGAGAAACCCTGGAAGAAAGAGAGGCCGGCAGAACCTTTGAGGTTCTTGAACAACAGGTGCGGGCCGGTCTTCGTGAAGTCAACGGGGCAAAGACATCAAAGCTGGTCGTTGCCTATGAACCTGTCTGGGCCATTGGCACCGGCAAGACGGCAACAACGGAGCAGGCCCAGGAGGCACACGCCTTTATTCGTAACCTTCTCAGTCAAATCTATGAAAAAGATATTGCTGAGAGAACAAGAATATTGTATGGTGGCTCGGTTAAACCCGACAATGTTGATAATCTTATGGCCCAGGAAGACATTGATGGTGCCCTTGTCGGAGGTGCCGCTCTTGATATTGGATCTTTTGGGCGGATTATTCATTTTGAATAAAGGATGCCTGAAAACATTCAATTTTTTGTTCGATTACAAGGAGAAAGATAATAAGCGTCACATAAGGAATTATATGTGAGCGTTTTGCTTTTTCTGTGACATGGTAAAGCGGCAAAACAACAGTTTTCAAGGTGGCCGAAAAATAAACTGGTTTATTCAATGACAACCCTATTAACGATCGTCCATGTTCTGGTCTGTCTCTTTCTGATCGGAATCGTTTTGTTACAGCATGGCAAAGGCGCAGATGTTGGTGCCACTTTCGGCGGTTCGAGTCAGTCTCTGTTTGGAAGTGAAGGACCGTTGCCGCTGCTGAACAAGATTACCACTGCTGCTGCCATCGTCTTTATGTTAACGTCCGTTAGCCTTGCGTACTTCTCTGCCAACCAGAGTACAAGCTCAGTAATGAAGGAAGTGGCCAGACAGCAACAGCAGCAGATGCATGTTGAAAAGCCTGCTGAGAATAAAGAAATTGTAGTCCCCCTGCCAAGCCAGGAAACACAAGCCGCAGGTGATGCGGCAACAGCTTTTCCCACAAAGACGGAACCGGCACAGGAGGGTAAAAAGTAAAAAAGAGTTTATGTGCCGAAGTGGTGGAACTGGTAGACACGCTATCTTGAGGGGGTAGTGGCCCACGGTCGTGCGAGTTCGAATCTCGCCTTCGGCACCATTTTGAATAAAGCCTTGTAACTTTAAATAGTTACAAGGCTTTTCTTTTTCGGCATGTACTCATTTGCATAGTATAGTGTGGTTTTGTGTTTTAAAAATTGAAGCCCAATTTTCTGTTTTCATATTATTCCAGGCTTCATTCGTTAAATATACATGATATCAATATGATAGCCGTTTTGTTGATGAATGGTGCAGAAGTTGCGGTACATCCCAATCATATCCTTGAAAGCACTGCCTCCTTCACCTTTGGAAGAAACGTTCTTATGTCTGGACAGACACTAGCCCGAATTTCTCATAAACAGTTTGAGTGCAACTCGATAACATGTTGATTGTGCCAGGTTATTTTTAATCACAATTGACGACTGGTTGCATACAAACTGTTCACCAAAGGCGAGGCGATACGGCCACTTCTACTTCGTCTCTATGCGTGTAAGCATAGGCAACTATAGCTTACACGCATGTTCCTCGTATAAGCAGCCGTCTCACCTCGTGAGAAATCTGGGCTAGATAAGAAAATTTGGCTTGATCTATTCCTTTTCAAGTTCAATAGTGTTAAATTTTCAGCATTAAGTGGCTCGTTTTGTCTGTTTGGGACAGGGACGAGATAGAAACTTCCTGCCATTATTGATTCTCATGATCATTGTGGATCGAATCTTCCCTAACTTTACAAAAAACTGGTTGCTGCAGAGAAATGGTGAGAAAACCCATCTCTTTGGTGTGTTCAATGAGCTGATTATGATGCCGACATTTTTTGGTATTTGGCCCCGGGGCTTTTTTCATGTTTACTTACTCTCCAGTAGTTACCAGACAACCATTTAACTACATCTAAAATACATACTAAGAAATGTACTCATTGTGACAAAACCACAGGAAAAAATAAGTGAGAATGAAGATTAAGAGAACATGAGAACTACTCGATCAAATTATTAAGTATGCGAGAAATAGGAGACGAAATGACTAAATTACTGGACGTGACAGAGCTATCAAAAGAAGAGCAAGCGGAGAAAATCGGGACTGAGGTGAACGGGCTTCAGGAAGGAGAAAAAATAGAGGTTATAAGTAATGGTGATTTTAATGAAATAATCGGAGGATTGGTGAACAATCTTTGGGGTAAAGTAGAATGGCTTCCTATTCTGAATGAAGAAGGAACATGGAGTGGTCTATTTATAAAAAACAGCGCTGCCCCAGCCACCATTTTAGGGATCATGGAAGCACACCACAAATACTGTGATAATTTATATGTAAAAGGAGAAAACGAGATTTCTTCCGGAGATGAAGAAGCAGGAAAAAGGCACTTGCGGGCCTTTTTGTACATCATGGAATTACATTTCCACCGGGAAGAAACGATTTTGTTTCCAGCGTTTGAAGAACGGATAGGGATGACCGACGGACCAACGCAGGTAATGCGTATGGAACACGAACAAATTAGAGGTGTGTTGGGTGAAATGAAAAAATCATATGATGGTTCTGATTATCAAAAGATTTTTGATCAGGCGGAAACCCTGCTGATCCTCATACAACAGCACAACTCAAAAGAGGAAAATATGCTCTATCCTATATGTGATCAACATTTGTCTGACATAGTGGAAGAGTTGACAAAAAAGCTTGTTTTACTGCAAATGTAGGAAATGAAAACAAAACCAAACCATTTACGTGAACAAATTCTGGTTGACTGCCGCCATATGGAGCCGCCTGAACCGATGATCGCGGTTCTTGAAAAAGTTGAGCATATGCGAGCGGATCAGGAAATAATCATGTGGCATCGTCAAGAACCATGCCTCCTGTTTGAAAAACTGAAAGAAAGGGGATGTGATTATTTACTTACGCATGAGCCTGATGGCTCCATAAAATTGTCCATTTGGAAATCCGCCTATGAAAACCAGCCATCTTAGCCTGGATCAGGCCCCACCACAAGATATACCATTTCGCTTCATGACTACGGCACCGGTTTTCGGTATCCTTACTGGAATATACCTTTTAGCGTATGGTGATCGGTTATTTATCACTGCATGGAGTATTCAAACCATAACATTAGTTCACATGGTCACTTTAGGTTGGCTGGCAATGATCATGATGGGGGCATTTTATCAGATAGTACCTGTGCTGGTTGGAGGACATGTACCTGGTATTCGCTTAACCCGGTTGAATTATTATCTTGTTGTGTTGGGTATATCAAGCTTGATTATCGGATTGAATTTCTGGCTTCCGGTTGTTCTGTTGATCGCTGTTACCTTGCTTGGCATAGGCATATTGAATTTTGTCACACAATTGAGTATGGCGCTTTTTCGCATGAAGGCGAATCGCCCGGTGGTTTTCTCTCTTCGCCTGTCAATATTTTTTCTCGCATTGACGGCAACCATAGCCATACTCATGATCGGTTCTATGTACGGCTGGTGGCAATTGGGAGTGGATCGATCTATCTTAAAATATATTCATATTACGTATGGCCTGGCTGGGTGGATTGGTTTCTTGCTGATGGGAGTTGCTTTTCATGTTATTCCAATGTTTTATCTAACAGAGGCCTTTCCTGATCGTCGATCATATTTCATTATCATTTCACAATTAATCGGCATCATCAGTTTATCCATTGGATTTATTTTCCAGATACCACCCATATGGTTAATCTTGGCGTCTTTTCCGGTTTTGCTTGGGTTTACGGTTTTTATCAGCCAAATTGTCATCTTACTTATACATCGTCAGAGGAAAAACGTAGACACAACCTTGCGCTATTGGCGATTAGGATTACTCTGTTTGCCGTTCTCACTGATCTGTTTACTGATCAGTTTATTCAGGATTGACGAGACGTTTACCTATCTCTTTGCCATGTTGTTTTTAATTGGTTTTGCTTCAGCAATTACCAATGGAATGCTCTATAAAATCATTCCTTTTTTGATCTGGTTGCATCGATTTAGTTCTCTAGTCGGTAAAGTGGAAACACCGACCATGAAAGAAATTTTGCCTGATCGTCCCGCCCATAGACAGTTTTTTCTTTTCGGTATTGCTTTGGTGTTGCTACTCATCAGCAGTGTGTATCCAATAGACCTTCTGATCAGGATGATTGGGGGGATTTGGATTGTGTCCAATGCAACCTTGCTCTACGAGTTGAGTAAATCACTGCGTATTCAACCACCAGAAGCCCCACCAACAGTATCTGAAGATGATTTTGCTGCGATGTTTGCCAACATGCCAGCGCCTCCTTCGTCGGAGAAAAAAGGTTAGTTCCAGATTTTACAGTTGGTGGTTTCTTGGACAACACATTTTCCATCGTTATTTGACCTTGAGCGCAAAAAAAAAGCGGAGCCCTGAATAGGCCCCGCATTTTGCATACTTATTCGAGTTGATTATTTCCAGGGATCAGTTTTCTCCGTTACTTTGTAGTTAGAACCAACAATCTCTAGAATGATTATTTCATCTTCATTGATTGATTTGACCTTTCCAGCTACCGATTGTACGTAACTCCCTTTGGCAGCCAGTTTTACAAACATTTTAGGTTCGTCATCAACATATTTCTCTTTTTTATCGATGACGTTCACCATTATATTAGCCAGATCGTAAGTAGCTGTACTGAGAGAAGCAAAGCTTTTCTTTTCTTTTTTTGTCTCAATTGATTGATTAACACGTTCAATAACCCCAGCCTGTTCCTCTTTCACATAAAAACCAGCAACCTCAGGGTCAAGCAGAGGGATACGTTTTTGTAAAAAATTTAGTACAAATTTCTCAGGAGTGACAGAAGGGCCTGAGTTACATCCCGTAATTCCTACAGCCAGAACAGTAGCAATAAGAATATTCGTTATCAGGCTCTTTTTTAATAAACAGCAAGCTTTTGAGTACATATAGTCAATCTCCTATTTAAATAATTTACCGGTACATTCACAAGCCGGTAGTGGTTTCTCCCTGAAGAGGAAGATGTTTTTATCTATGGCATGAGGCAAGAATGCAATCCTCTAAAAACACATAAAGCCAAGCCTTGTATTTCAAGACTTGGCCGTAAAACTCGCAAAGTAGATAAAAGCTGCCATATTAATACTTTTTTGCCAAGGATATTCATTGCCATATGCATGAGTAATAGCGATGCTATATATAAGCGAAAACAATACCCTGTAAACTGAACCGCTCCGCTCCTTGGTCCTTTACCTGAGATTTTACACACCATTGAGTGACATACTCAAATTTGCATAATCCCTGATTTTTGAAAAACTCGATCTCATACCTTTTGAGGTGATGAGAATCAACAAGACAAACAATTTTTCTCTTTTTAGCTGAAAGTACCTTCTCAGTATAATGAAAAGAGAAATGCTAATTGAATGTATAGGTCTCCTGAATCTGTGATCGTTCACCTGTGTTGTAGTTGGAAGTGATCTAGTCGGGCAGCTCCAGTTACCTATGTTGTCTGGCTTGGGTGCTTTCAGAGGCAGTATAGGTGGATGCCCCGACGGGCGATGGAAGGTAAAAGTTCTCTCGTCGTTGAGAGCCGTGATAAAAGCATAATTCAATAAGTTACCATCTGATAGAACAGTTTTACGTCACGAATTCAAGTTAGAGAGAAGGATCAATATATAGAGAGAGGTAACCTGTCGCGTTCAAAAAAAGGTCGAACAGAGCTTTGTCTGCTTTAGCGCGTTAGGGTCTGGTCTATTTCCCAGGAAGTTGATTAAGGTATAGTGAGATTGCTTGAATCTCCTGGTCTGTGAGTGCCATAATGACCGAGTTGTCCGTCATGAGGAGAGTCAATTTGCTAACCCGTTTCTTTGAGATGATATCCTTTACCTGATTAAACATATAGAGACGAATCTGGTTGGCAAGACTGGGGTAATTTGGTGCTACACTCACTCCGACCTCTCCATGACAGGTCACACAGAATTTTTTACTATAGAGTTTTTCTCCATTCGAAGATAGCCCGGATAGCGGGAAGGTCAACAGGCAAACCATTACAAGTAGCCAGGCGATAAGGATTCTTCTCATGCTATGTCCTTTTCAATCAATTTCAGTTGGATAAAATTGGTAAGAATATGAAACTAAACATCAACGTTTCATCATCACTGGTTTCCACAAAAGTCCATAACGATCACTCTCATCCGGAGTCCAGAGATTCCTCTTCTTCATAAGTAACTTATATATCAGAACGAAAAAAAGCAAAAAAAACCGCTGAGCAGGCTTTACTCAAAATTCTTTTATCATCGAAGTTTTCCAACACAATAACCTTTCCAGTTCGATTTTTTATCAAGTTCACCCACTTTTTTCAGAGAAGGCAAATGGGGTTTTTATTTATTCCCCACATGACACCTGTTGATCGATAGGCATGGGTTGTCTAGAGGAGCATTGTAGCATAGATAGCTAATGCAATGATGAATAATAATCACAGGGAGATCTGTAGTTAAACAGCGAGTACAAGGAGCACAATCATAAGTGATGAGAGCACATTTTCTACCACTGCTTATGAACCCATCATACAGTAAAGGGAAGATATTCCACATCTATTTTGACAAGTGTATTGTTACTTCTTAGGCTATTTCAGTTCAGGTTGAATCATATTTCAATGTTTGGTTATAGTATGACAATGGGAATCCTTTAGTGTGCTATGGTTGACATCATCAGCGACCGTTCATAACGTTATTATATGATTCCAAGATGGCTGCCACGTCGGTTTGAAAACCATTCTGGATAATCACTTTATAAATCACAATGGAGGTTGGGGGATGACAAAGGTACTCATTGCATATGCCGGAGATTACGGCAATACAGAAAAGATGGCTCATGCTTGTGCTGAAGGTGTTGATTCGGTCAAAGGTGTAGAATCTTTGATTAAGCATGCCGATAAAGTACGGCTGGAAGACATGCGGGACAGCGATGGCGTTATTTTTGGAACACCGGTGCATATGGGCAGTATGGATTGGCGAATTAAAAAAATGATTGACGGGATCTGTTCAGGTCTCTGGATGCAGGATTTGATGAACGGTAAAGTCGGTGGTGTTTTCACCACCGGGAGTGGTTACGGAAATGCCGGTGGAGGTTGTGAGTTGACCATGCTGGCAATGGTAAATAATTTTGCCGAAATGGGTATGCTGTTTGTCCCTCTTCCGAAGATGACAGTCAATTATGGATATGGCGGCCACCATCTGGGGCCCTATGGCCGTTCCGCTGATTTAAATATGAAACATGTGGGTGTAACAGAAGAGATGCTGTCAGTTGCAAAAAAACATGGCGCAAATATCGCCCGAGCGGCAAAAGCACTGAAGAAGAAGAAAATCTTCGTTGAGTAAGGAGTTACAAGACCATATTTAATTGGCACCACATCTGTGGTGCCAATTAATATCAACCGATAAACCAGGCATAACATCCGCCAGATGATCAGCTGGCATCCTTCCGATTAAAGGTGAGATAAGAGAAGCCTTCTCTTCTTTCTTCGCCTGTTTTCACCCACATGGAGAAATCTATTTCAGGAAAATACGCATCTCCTTCTACCTCCTGGTGAACCCGGGTAAGTTCCAAGGTGTCGGCAATCTTCAATGAGGCACCATATATTGCAGTGCCCCCGATGATATAAACTTTTTGGGCATCACTGCAGTACTCAACTGCCTCATCAAGTGACGAGAATATCTCACAGCCGTGAGCCTGATAGTCATTTTGACGGGTTAAAACAATATTTGTCCGACCCGGGAGCGGTTTACAGTTCATAGATTCCCAGGTCTTTCTACCCATAATGACCGGATAGCCCATGGTCAGTTGCTTAAATCTTTTCAGATCTTCACTGAAATGCCAGGGTATATCATTGTCTTTGCCGATGACATTGTTTTCGGCAACAGCTGCTATGATGACTATTTCACTCATTTTCTATACTATACGGCGATATCGAAGGAGATCTTCGGGTGATGCTCGTAGTTTTCAACCCGAGTATCCTGGTAATGCCAATCAAAGATGGTCGTGAAGGGGTCGGTCACAATGGAAGGTTTTGCAAGTGGCTGGCGTTGCAGCTGCTCTTTCAACCCTTCGATATGATTTGAGTAGATGTGAGTGTCGGCCAGAAATCCCACAAGTTTGCCTTCTTCGAAGCCCCCCTCCTTTGCTAACAGGTGTAAAAGAAGAGCGTAGCTGGCAATATTGAACGGAAGGCCAAGGGCAACATCAACTGAACGCTGGTTCCAAAGAAGGTTGAGTCTGTTATTGATAACGGTGACCTGAAAACCATAATGACAGGGAGGAAGGGCCATCCTGTGGAGATCAGTAGGATTCCAGGCAGAAACGAGCATGCGGCGATCCGATGGATTGGTTTTCAGCATGTGAACCAGTCGTTGCAGCTGATCGATGCCTTCACCCTTGGCAGGTTGATCATAGCTGACATACTCAGCCCCAAAGTTGCGCCATTGCCAACCGTAGATCGGCCCCAGCTCAGGCTCAGCCATCATCTTTTCCTGAATATCTTTGTCATGACTATAGGTGACTTTTTCCGGACTGCACCACTCGTCCCAAATATGGTTCTTGTGTGTAAGAAGCCATTCTTTGGAGGTGATACCACGGATAAAAAACTCAAGTTCTGAGGCAACCAGGCGAAAAGGAACAGATTTGGTGCTCAGCAGGGGGAAGCCGCCGGCCATGTCGTATTCAAACATGGTTCCGGCAACGGCAATGGTGCCGACACCTGTACGGTCCTGTTTTTCAACACCGTTTGCAAGGACCTTCTCAACGATGTCAAGATATTCTCTCATTTTCTATGATATCAGGCAAAGGATTAATACATACTTAAAGCATTGACTAGTTTTTGGCTTCTCCCAGCACTTCAAGCCTGGCCATCTCAGTAAGTGTTCTGAAATCGGTTTTGCCACTGCCCATTTTGGGTAGTTCTTCCATGACGATGAACTTTTTCGGCATGGCAATCTTGGGAAGATGAGCGGCCATCTGCTTGGTCACTTTCTTCTGGTTCAGCTCTTCTGTGGTTACAGCAACAATTTTAGCGCCCTTAATAGCGTCCGGAACTTCAACGACACAGCACTGGCAATCTTCCGGTAAAAACTGTTCCAGGACTCCTTCAATGCGAACCAGGGAAACCATTTCACCACCTATCTTTACAAATCGTTTCAAGCGGCCTACATGCCAGAGATAACCATCTTCATCAATATTGCCCATATCACCGGTATCATACCAGCCGTGACGGATATGCAGGGAGGTCTGTTCAAAATCATCAAAGTAGCCGGTCATGACATTGTCGCCTTTCACGAGTATTCGACCGTCTTCACCAACAGCACAGGCTTCACCGGTCTCATAATGCTCTATGCGGATCTCAACATCCGGAAATGGTTTACCCACGCTACCGGGTTTATTTTCTCCATGGGCATTTCCGGAAATCCCAGGAGATGTCTCGGTTGCGCCATAGGCTTCGAGTAGAACCATGTCATGTTTTTCAACAAAACCTTCCCTGAGAGCATCGGGACACTTGTCGGCACCACAAAGAGCGATACGGACATCGTCAAAATTGCCCGGAGTTGATTTACGCAGGTAGCCCCAGAAAAATGCCGGGGTTCCCACAACGATACTTGGCTTATTTGTTTTGATAATGTCGCATACGGTCTTGAAATCAAGGGGATTGGCATAGGTTATTGCGGTCATTCCAAAATAGAGCGGAACCCATAAATTGGCGGTCAGGCCAAAAACATGAAACAGAGGTAGAGAGGACAGCATGACGTCCTGCTCGGTGAAGTTGTATCGCTTGGCAATAGAGAGCAGGTTGGCATGAATGTTTTTATGGGAGAGTTGAACCGCTTTAGGATCTTTTTCAGAGCCGGAAGTAAAGAGAATAACAAGGGTGTCATCCTCTTTGCCGCTGTGGACCATCGATTTGATGATTCCGACCGGCAATTTGGAGATGAGGGCGGCTCGAATTTTCATTGGAGTGGAGAGCGACTCCATGATATCCTCGATGTAGATCATGCCGTCCACAAAAGGGCACTCAATCTTTTCGAGCAACGCTTTGGAAGTGATGACCGTTTTGAAGTCACACTTTTTTTGAGCATACTTGACATTCTGCTCGGCTCCTGTGGAATAGTTGATCATAACCGGCGTCCGACCGCTCATCAGAATGCCGATGTTGGTCAGCATGCAGCCGGCGGATGTGGGGATCATTACACCGATAAAACCTTTATCCAGTTTTCGAAATACCCGGGAGAGAAGTAGGGTGGCAATTAATGCCCTGGCATAGGGGATTTCTTTATTGGTTGTCAGGTCATGGATGGCGAGTTTGTCGCCATACTGTTTAGCTACCTCGATGAATTTGTGATGGAGTTGCACAGTTTCTCCTCCCGGTAATTGTCAAACGACTTGAGTTGAAAAAGAGGGATGGGCTCGATGATTGATCGGCCCGGTAGACAGTATGATTCCCGTCTCAATATAAATACAATATATCTTTGTCTCAGTAACATTTTTACGTGTTTTTAGCAATGTCAACGTTGGATAGTCAGAAAGAGTTGTTATGAGTAATTCCCAGCTATACAGTAAAGATTGGCTCTAAAAGAAGGCGGGCGTGACATAAGTCGATGTTTAAATGACTTTTTTAAGTCCAGATCAGTTTCATGCTGAACACGTGCGGTTTAATAGCCGGCAGGTTATCAGGATCATCCAGCAATCCATCTTAAAGCGATCTGCCCGCTCCCCATAGGTTTATTCCAGTGAATCGGGTTGCTTATTTCTGCTTCAAAACCACTTCTGATACTTACCAACAAGTTACTCATCTACCTCCAGATCCGCCTGTTGGCTCAGGGTTTTTGGCAGTGTCCTGTTTGCCTTGACTCCCAGTTCAGTAAACCTGCTGGTCTGGGCAATCAGGTTTCCCCGACCGCGGGACAATCTGGACATGGCCGTATCATACGTTGAGTGGACAGTCTCAAGCTGTTTTCCCAATTTTTCCATATCTTCTAAAAAGCTGCAGAGCTTATCATAGATTCTACCGGCTCGCTGGGCGATTTTCTGGGAGTTACGGTGCTGGTGTTCCAGACGCCAGATGTTTTCAATAGAGCGCAGGGTGGCAAGAAGGGTGGTTGGAGAAACGATGATGATCTTGCTGGTGAAGGCTAAGGAAAAGAGTTTTTCGTCTTTTTCAAAAGAGAGGGCAAAGGCCGATTCAATGGGCATGAATAGCAAAATGAAATCAAGATTATTCAGGCCTTCAAGTTCACTGTAATCTTTTTTTGCAAGTCCTGTGATATGGTCTTTGAGTGATCGTAAGTGGTTGGCCAGGTGTTTTTTCTTTTTTGATTCCGTGGTGCTGTTCACATATTTTTCCCAGGCAGTAAGAGAAACCTTGGAATCGATCACAACATCACGCTCACCCGGAAGATGTACAATGACATCCGGTTTGAGCAGTTTATTCTCCTTGTTTCTAAATCCACTCTGGGTCTCAAACTCGTGGCCTTTACGCAAACCTGAGAGCTCCAGGACTCTTTCCAGCACCATTTCTCCCCAGTTTCCTTGAACCTTTTGATCTCCTTTCAGGGCGTTGGTTAAATTCAAGGCTTCCTGGTTTATCTTGAGATTAAGATCCCGCAGGTTGATTATTTCCTGTTGCAGTGAGGCCCGCTCACTATTTTCCCGGTGATAGGAGTCATCGATTTGCTGTTTGAATGTTTGGAGCATCTGCTGAAATGGTGAAAGGGCTGATTGCAGTGTTTCTTTTGACTGGGAAGTAAGAATGGAGGATTTTTCGTCAAAGATCTGATGGGCAAGGGTTTGAAATTGCAGGCTGAGCTCATTTTTTGCCTTTTCAAGGAGTTCCAGTTTTTCTGCGGAGAGTTTTTTCTCTTGAGCCAGCATGGTTGAGAGTTTTCCAATCAGCTCTTTCTGCTCACCATGGATATGATGAAGTTTGTTGATCAGTTCATTTCTTCGGTTCAACTGACTGTCTTTTTCTGCCAATCGTTCGATAAAACTCTGGCGTTCATGATGATGGGCTTTTTTTAGGGCTTTACGTTCAATTTTTGCTCGCCTTGAACTGAGAATGAGAAAAAGAAGAACAGGTAAGGCAAGCAAAAGGATGAGGAGAAAAACGGCACCTGCCAGCATCTGCCCGTCAGAGAACCGACCAATTAAATCAGCCAAACTGTTTACGGATTCCTGCATAGAGACAGCTCACGGATGGAGGTTTTTAGATAGTGTTATTAGAATAAGTGCATAATTTGCTGCTAGGGCAGTCATTATACTTGTCTAACAGTTATACCAGTATTACCGTTCAGATATGAGGATCTGTTTCCATGAAAAAAAATTCAAGGATTCGGGGATAGGTATGATTAAAAGGGAATATATACCATGTTCGGCTACAAAATAAAGTGGATCACTAAAGAGATTGCTGTTGGGCCCGCTCCGTCAACAGCGAGCAATCTTGAGACGATCAGAAAGGCTGATATTCAAGTTATTTTAAACCTGTGTGCGGAGTGTAACGAGCTGCACGAGGCTGAACGAAAGAGCGGTTTTCTTGTGTACTGGTTGCCTATTTTCGATGGCCTGGCACCGGAAATGGATGAGCTGGATGAAGCTGTCACCTGGATGAAGGAGCAGATTGATCAGGGCAGGAAGGTTCTTGTTCATTGTCGTTTTGGGGTCGGCAGAACGGGTACCGTTATTGCGGCCTACCTGTTAAAAAGTGGGAATACATTCAAAGAAGTGATGAAAATAATGGCTTCGACTCCAGCAAGCCCAACCAGCAGGGATCAGCTAGATATCATTGATAAGTATGCGAACAAGCTGGTTTGAATGGCGGTTGATTTCCATTGTATGTGGTTTAGTTGCCTGCGTTATCGATTTATTCTTATGAGGAGAAATAAAAGGTCAATGAAAGATTAAAATGAAGCTTCGACAACTTTTTCCTTGGTAATGGAGGACTAAGTTATGTTACAGTGAAGCAACTAGAGGAGCATAACCATAGATAAATACTGTCGAATGAAGGAGGCAGCCTTTGTTGGATATGCTTGTTATCACATTTAAATAACCTTCTCTCTTCCACTGATGATCTTTACTGATTATCGTCCTGCTTCTCTGCTCTCCCTTTTCAACGGATTGACACGCAGATCAATTCTGCCACAATTTTATACGGAGTGTATTCTTTAATGACTGAAAGAACAAAAACCTTTGTCTTAGATACCAATGTAATCCTCCACGACTCCAGCTGTATTTATCAATTTGATGAGCACGATATAGTCATTCCAATGACAGTGTTGGAAGAGCTCGATCGATTCAAAAAAGGCGGTCGTGAAGTGAACTATCACAGCCGTGAATTCACCCGGGCGCTTGATTTGATGAGCGGTAATAAACTGTTTAACGGTGGTGTGAGAATCGATGAAGGGCTCGGAAAAGTCTCCATAAAACTGGAATCGCCTCTTCATGAAGACCTTCGTGATCATTTTCAGTTCAGTGATAAGGCGGATAACAGGATTCTCAATGTAGCCTATCACCTGGCAGATGATAACAAGTCGCGGGAAGTGATCCTGGTCACTAAAGATGTCAATCTCCGAATGAAAGCAAAGGCGGTAGGGTTGGTGGCTGCCGACTATACAACCGACCATGTGAAGGATATTTCCGAGCTGTATAAAGGGTACCGATACGTTGAAGATGTACCCGGGAACCTGCTTGACAATCTTTATCAGCAGCATGAACCGCTTGATGGCGATATGTTGCCCCTCAGTGAATCAGCACGTCCAAACGAGTTCATGGTGCTGCGTAATGGCCAGAAATCCGCCCTGGTCACCTTTGATACCGAGCATAACCATGTTCTCAAGGTTGATAAGAAAATGGTCTATGGCATTACATCTCGAAATGTACAGCAGACCTTTGCCATCCATGCTCTTTTGAATCATGATATTCCGTTGGTGACGATAACCGGCAAGGCGGGAACCGGAAAAACCCTGCTGGCACTGGCGGCAGCCATCGAATCACGCCGGTATTATCGTCAGATTCTTCTTGCAAGGCCGATTGTCCCTCTTTCAAACAAAGATATCGGTTACTTACCCGGTGATATCCAGTCCAAGGTTTCACCTTATATGCAGCCTCTCCATGACAACCTTGCCGTTATTCGTACCCAGTTTCCGGAGAATTCACCGAACCACCAGAGGATATTCAAAATGATCGAAGATAAAAAATTGATCATTGAGCCCCTGGCCTATATTCGAGGGAGGAGCCTGGTAAAGATGTATATGATCGTGGATGAGGCCCAGAACTTGACGCCGCACGAAGTGAAAACGATCATAACAAGGGCAGGTGAAGGCACAAAAATTATTTTTACCGGTGACATTTACCAGATTGATCATCCCTACCTGAACACCTACTCCAATGGATTGTCCAATCTCATTGCCAAGCTGCAGGGTTCACCTCTTTACGCCCATATTAATCTTGAGAAGGGAGAACGTTCACAGCTGGCTGATTTGGCCAGTGATCTTCTTTAGTTGGTTGTGTGTAAAAACCACTTCGTAGAATTTCATTTTGACAGATATCTGGAGAAAGGATAATCTTAAGGCCGGTTTGATTGCTTCAAAACTCAATCGAACCTGTTTCCTTAGCCCTCACCGTTCTGATTGATTACAATGAAGACTATACTTATCATAGAGGACAATCGGGATCATCTTGAGTCCCTGACAGCACTGATAAAACAGTGGTGGCACGACAGCCGCGTTCTGAAAGCCATGGATGAAACGGTCGCCCTCCAGCTGATGTCGAACCATCCGGTTGATGTCATTCTATGTACTGCTTGCCTTCCAGGCACCGAAGAGCTTCAGGCACTCTCAGATCTTATTGATCAATATCCCCACATTCCCCATATTTGCATCGGCGATGGCAAAATTGACAGGGAAAAGAAAGCCATAAAGCAGGGGGCCAGTTATTATCATGACTGGCCATGCAACCGGCAACTTCTTTTTGACCAGCTCCAGGAGCTTTTTGAGGCCTCAACGGCCGGATTTGTAAAAGGAATACCCCTCCATTCCTTTCTTCAGATGCTTGAAGGTGATGGCAAGACTTGTACCCTCCAGTGCAGTATGGGGGATGAAATTGGATTTGTTTATCTTTCCGAAGGTGTGGTGATTGATGGCAAATATAACATGCTTTCCGGAGAAGAGGCTGTATATGAATTGATAGCCTGGGATGATCCGATTATCCGAATCCGTTTTTTTTCTGGAAACAGGAAAGACCGAATAAAGAAACCACTCATGTCTCTTATTATGGAGGGCATGAGACGTAAAGATGAGAAACAGGCGGGTGAAGTTGAAGAAAAAAGGACCGGTGGGCAGCCGCATCTCAAGCGATTTTTAACAACGGGTCATCGGTTATCGCTTGATATCGGTTCAAACCTGACCATGGAGTTTGACAATATCGAGACACCATTACGAGCCATGATGGTTGGCATGGTGGCGGGCAGTCACTTGATTGTCACAACCCCCGACCATTTCTCGGTTACAGAAACAGAGCCTCAGGAGAAGATTGGTCTGCTGGTAAAATATCTCCATATGGGTAATCTCTGCCTGTTTAAGACCGATCTGCTCCGCTCCATACAACATCCCCAGAAACACCTTTTCCTCAGGTATCCCACAATCATCCATTATCACGAATTACGGAAGGCCAAGCGGGTTGCTATTTATATCGACTGTCGTCTGATATTGGCTGATGGTGTTGAATATCCGGGAGCTTTAGTCGATTTAAGTTATTCGGGTGGGCTTGTCCAGCTTATGACCAGTGCCAATTCTTTACCTCAAATACGGATAGGAGAGGAGATTGTGATGACCTGCAGGTTGCCTGGACTGGAAGGGAGGCAAGAAATTTCAGGCATCGTCAGAAACCTGTTGAAGAACAGTCAGGAGGCGCGAATAGGTGTTGAATTTAAAGACCTTCGTTCGACTATCCAGAACACCATCAATCATTATCTCGATTCAATTGAAAACGTTCAGGTGTAAAACAGATTTTGGATGTTTTCCTGTTTTATTCTTTGAAATTGCCGAGAATCAGACGAATAGCGTCTTCCTGCCTGATGATGGACTCCATCAGATGAAACTGATTAATAGCCTTGAGTAGGTTTTCGTTCTCATAGCTCACTTTAAAGTAACTATTACCACCCAGGTGATCGGTGAAGAAACGAAGGCCAAGCTCGAAGGTGATAAGATAGACAGCCTCGAAGATCAGTTGTATCTGATCCATCGGAAGGTAAACTTCATCAAGATAGCCTCTGATGACTTGGGTGAAGATCTCAATCTCAAAATGATTTTCAAGTTCGCTGCTGTCTTCTGTAGCAGCCGAGCTGCAGCAGGAACGAAGGCAATCGCCCAGGTCGTAATGGATAAGACCCGTACCCACAGTGTCGAGATCGATCAAACAGAGTGGCAGCAGGCTCGTTTTGTCAAAGAGAATATTGTCCACTTTCGGATCGCCGTGAATGATTCCGGATGTCAATTTTCCCTTTTTTTTACACGACTCTAAAAAATTAGCTGCTGATCGATGGGTCTCGATGCTGTGGAGGCAATAATTAGTTTCAGCAGAATTGACTGTTGTTTTTCGTCTGATAACCTGGTCAAAATTATCCAGATAGCCGGGAAGAACATGAAAGCGGGGAATGGTCTCATGGAGTCTGTCGGGATCAAGGTCAGCTAAAAGCCGGTGGAAGCGGCCCAGTGCCCAACCGACAGAATGGGCCTGCTGAGATGACTCGACCCTGTATCGGGTAGTGCTGTTGGCTAGATAATTGAGGCAACGCCAGTAGTTGTTGTCTGAATCACAATAGAAGCGCTTGTTGTTAAGAGTTGGAATAATTTCAATTAACTGCCACTGATCGTCATAATGATCGGTTTTCAAGGCAAGATGTTCACAGACAGTGTCCAGGTTATCGATAACCTGGACAGGCCGAGTGAAGACCTGATGGTTTATCCGCTGCAGAACAAAAGATTCTTTTTCAGTCTGGACCTTATAGGTGTCGTTGATGTTTCCACGACCGAGCGGCTGTATCGATAATATATCTTTGGATGGGAAGAATTCGGGTGCGACAACATGGGGCTTGGGAGTGGTCACAGTACTTTTGTCCAGTGAAAACATGCATCAAGTTGACCTGAAGATGCCTGGGAAACAGCTGCATAGTAAAGGCATAAGCTAGCTGTACATCTGATTCTTACTTCATTGGAAATAAAAGACACGTGGTTATTCGTATCCGTTTATTCCCATTCAATGGTCGAAGGCGGCTTTGAAGAGATGTCATAGACCACCCTGTTAACACCTCGAACCTCATTGATGATTCTGTTGGAAATAGAACCGAGAAGCTCGTATGGCAGTCGTGACCAGTCGGCTGTCATGGCATCTTTTGAATCAACACTACGAAGAGCAATCACATTTTCATAGGTCCGGCCATCTCCCATGACACCAACGGTCTGAATTGGCAGCAGCACGGCAAAAGATTGCCATACTTTGCGGTACCAGCCATTGTTTTTCATCTCTTCCAAGACAATGACATCCGCCTGACGGAGGATGTTGAGGCGTTCATCCGTCACCTCGCCCATGATACGGATACCAAGCCCGGGTCCAGGGAAGGGCTGTCTGTATATGGCCTCTTCCGGCAGCCCCAATTCTAGACCCAGCTCCCGAACCTCATCTTTGAACAGCTCTCGCAGGGGTTCAATCAGGTCAAGTTTCATCACTTCAGGCAGGCCGCCAACATTGTGATGGGATTTGATAGGGGCATCACCTCTAAATGAAACAGATTCGATAACATCCGGGTAAAGCGTCCCCTGGGCCAGGTATTTTACTTCACCGATTTTGCCCGCCTCTTCTTCAAATATCTTGATAAAGCCTAAACCGATACGCTTTCGCTTTATTTCCGGGTCGACAATTCCGTCCAGCTCTTTTAAGAAGAAATCGGTAGCATTGACATCGATCACCCGCAGTTTGGTTTTTTCTTTGAAAAAACGGAGAATGGCCTGGGATTCTCCTGTCCGCATGAGTCCATTATTCACATAAATACAGGTGAGTTGGTCGCCAATTGCCCTGTGAACAATGGCGGCAACAACGGATGAATCAACACCACCGGAGAGCGCGCAGATTACCTTATCGGCTGGCCCAACCTTCTCTTTGATAGCGGCAACGGTTGATTCGATAAACGAATGCATGGTCCAGCTCGGACTGCAGCCGCAAATGGTAAAAATAAAATTCCTTAAGATATCTGTACCGATGAGAGTGTGGGCAACTTCAGGGTGAAACTGAACACCGACAAACGGTTTTTCTCTGTGGCGAATTGCGGCATAAGGAGAATGTTCACTGGTGGCAGTTGCCTCAAACTCTTCGGGCAGTACCTCTATGCGATCTCCATGGCTCATCCAGACCTGGTGGCGGGTGCTTCCGGTTTCAAGGCCGGCAAAGAGTCCTTCGGTATACTCAATAGAAAGTGCCGCTTTGCCAAACTCCCGCTTTTCGGCCTGCTCAACTTTTCCACCGAGCTGATGAATCATTAATTGGGCTCCATAACAGATACCGAGGATAGGAACTCCCAAGTCGAAAAGTTCGATACCGGAGAGAGGCGCATCTGAGTCGTTGACTGATGCGGGCCCGCCAGAGAGCACTAGACCTGTTGGTTTCAATTTTCTGATCTTTTCGATGGGTGTTGAGAAGGGATGGATTTCACAATATACCTTCTGTTCTCTGATTCTTCTGGCAATCAGCTGGGTTGTCTGAGATCCGAAATCGATAATCAGTATCTTCTCACTATGAATATCCATGGAATTTCCGTTTGTATTGTTCTTGGGTGTATGTGATGAGTTGTAATGGAGGTGAACTTTTAAACACTAATGAGTTAATGCTCTATGAGCAGAATCATTTACAAAATGTAAGTATTTTTATCTGATAACCCAGAAAGCTCGGCCTAACACTTCTTTTAGCGTCAAGGCTGAGAATCATTGGCTATCAAGTTTTTTTAATGAGTTCTGAGTGCTGTAGGTTTGGACGATTTTGGCTTTCAGCTAGAGCAAGCACCTATGCAGAAATACAAAATCGTATACGGATGCAGTGCTTAGAACTCATTTAAGCGGTGCGGTAGTTTGGAGCTTCCTTTGTTATAATCACATCATGGACATGAGACTCCCGCAGGCCAGCAGAAGAAATTCTGACGAATTTCGCTTTTTCCCTTAACTCTTCTATAGTTGCTGCACCCACATAGCCCATTCCGGAACGAAGGCCACCAAGTAGCTGGTAGATAACGCTGGTCAGCTGACCACGATAGGGGACTTTTCCTTCAATACCCTCGGGGACCAGTTTGGATTGGCTGTCAACCTCCGATTGGAAATACCTGTCAGATGATCCTTTCTTCATTGCTCCCAATGAACCCATTCCTCGATACCCTTTGTATGTCCTTCCCTGGTAGAGGAATGTGTCGCCAGGTGTTTCGTCTGTTCCAGCAAAGAGGCTGCCGATCATGATGGAGTGGGCCCCGGCACCGATAGCTTTGGCCAAGTCTCCTGAATGCTGGATGCCGCCATCGGAAATAACAGGTACGTCATATTTGGAGGCTGCTGCAACACAGTTTTTCAAGGCGCTCATCTGTGGAACCCCCACACCGGCTACGATACGGGTTGTACAGATTGATCCTGGACCAACACCGACTTTCACTGCATTGGCTCCCGCCTTAATCAGGTCAGTTGTGCCCTCAGCGGTGGCCACATTGCCGGCAATGATCTGTAATTCTGGAAAAGCGGTTCTGACTCGCTCAACCGCTTGAATGACACCCAGGGAGTGGCCATGGGCTGAATCAATCACCACAACATCCACCCCAGCACCAATTAAGAGCTCACCTTTTCTTTCTATATCATCACCAACACCAAGAGCCGCCCCCACAAGGAGTCTGCCAAGCGCATCCTTGGCTGCATTGGGATATTTCTTTATTTTTTCAAGGTCTTTTATGGTGATCAAACCCTGCAGATTACCGGCGTCATCGACTACAAGCAGTTTCTCAATTCGATGTTCATGCAAGAGTGCCTTGGAATGTTCCAGGTCGATTCCGACTTCAGCGGTGACCAGATTCTTGCTGGTCATCACATCTTTGACGCGCAGGTCGGAATCTGAGACAAAGCGTAAATCACGGTTGGTAACGATACCGGCCAGTTTTCCGTTATGAAGAACGGGCAATCCGGAAATCTTATAATTGCGCATGATTTCCTGGACTTCGCCAACGGACTGACCCTGATTTACCGTAACGGGATCGATAATCATGCCCGACTCCGATTTTTTTACCTTCTCGACCTCCAGGGCCTGCTGCTCAATGGGCATATTTTTATGAATGATTCCTATACCACCTTCTCTGGCCATGGCTATAGCTGTACGATGCTCAGTTACAGTATCCATGGCTGCACTGACCAGTGGCGAATTGATTCGGATTGAGCTTGTCAGCCGGGAAGCCATGGAGACTTCAGACGGCAGGACTTTGGAAGCGGATGGCACAAGAAGCAGGTCATCAAAAGTGAGGGCAAGATCTGTATTATCCTGTAACACGGACGACTCCTATATCGAGGTTAACAACAATTGAGGTATTGATAAATTAACTCTTCAATATATCATGGATAACAAGAAGCTTAAATCTTTTTCTTTTTGCCATTGATGGGAATTTCCGGTATACAGTGTGTCACGATATGTTATGGCGGAAGGATATGAGGTCCATTGTACAGTCTGGATGCTTTTTGTAGAAAACCAACAGAAAACGAGAAAGAAATGCTGCTTGCCATCAATCTGGATAATCCCCAACCACGCTTCATTAAGCAGGTTGTTGATCTGCTAAGAAATGATTCGATTATCTGTTATCCAACAGATACCGGGTACGGTATTGGTTGTGACATTTTTAGCGGAAAAGCGATTAAGAGGATTATGCAGATAAAGAAGAGGCCGAAAAATAAGCCCTTTTCGTTCATGTGTTCGACCTTAAAGCATATCAGTGAGTATGCTCATGTTTCCAACACGGCATATCGGCTCCTGAAAAAAAATCTTCCTGGTCCCTATACCTTTGTTCTTCCGGGAACAAAGCTGGTGCCCAAAATTATGGCAACCAAACAGAAGACCGTCGGTATCAGGGTTCCCGAAGCGCCTATATGCAGGGATCTCATCGAGGCACTTGGAAACCCCATCATCAATACAAGTATTCCGTATGATGATGAGGGCATGCCGCCGATAGAACCATGGGAGATTGAAGAACTCATCGGCAACTTGGTTGAGTGTGTTGTCGATGGGGGACCGCTCTACCCAGATCCGTCATCCGTTATTGATATGACAGGGAGTTATCCGGAAGTTTTGCGGGCCGGGAAGGGTGATATTACTCCTTTTCAATGATCAGAGCTTCTTTGAGTGACTTGCTCATGGTGAAGTGAAGTCCTTTCCGCTCTGGAATATCCATCATGATGCCCGTTTTCGGGTTCTTCGTCGAACGCGCTTTTCTATCTCTTGTGGAGAAAGAGCCAAAACCTCGTAATTCTACTCGTCTGCCGCTGCTTAGGGCACCAGCCATTGTTTCAAGCATTATTTCAAGGGCAATAGCCACATCCTGTTTTTGCATGGAAAGGTCTTTGCTTACTGCGTCAATCAGTTCTTTTTTCAGCATTGTTATCTCCTGCCGACACAGTTACTGGTAAGGTCGGCAATAAAGCTATAAAAAAAGGTTGTTTTGCCGAAAGAGTATCGGCAAAACAACCAGATTCTTAACATATGAAGAAATACCGGGTAATTCAGGGTAACAGGTGGTTACTCTTTGTCGGTGTCTTCTTCACTGTCTGTTGCTGCTTTGTCATCTTCAACTGCAGGTTCATCGCCATTCTGCTCTTCTGCAGCCGCCTTTAAAAGATCGCCAAAGGTTGCGGTTCCTTCTGCAGCCGCTTTTTTCTTTGCCTTGCTGACGCTTTTTTCAGCATCGGCCTGTTCTCCGTCACTTTCAAGTGTTTTGATGGAGAGGCCGATTTTGCGGTCTTTTGGTGATACGTTGATGACAATGGCTTTCAATTTATCGCCAACCTTGTACATGCCGACAGGTGTTTTCACTTTGTCTTTAGAGATTTCTGAAACATGAACAAGTCCTTCAATACCTTCTTCCAGCTTAACGAAAACACCGAAATCGGTAACGTTGGTTATTTCTCCTTCGACGACCATGCCGGACGGATAGTTGTTATAAGCAGCCTGCCATGGATCGGGCTCAAGCTGTTTGATGCCGAGAGAGAAACGCTCGTTTTCTTTGTCGATTTTGAGAACAACAGCCTGGATTGTCTCTCCTTTGGTATACTTCTCTGTCGGGTGTTTGATCCGTTCAGTCCAGGACAGGTCAGATACATGGATAAGGCCGTCAATGCCCTCTTCAATGCCGATGAACACACCAAAATCGGTGATGTTCTTGATTTTTCCTTCGATAATTGAGCCAACCGGATAGTTGTCGGTCACCCTGTCCCATGGGTTTTCCATGAGTTGTTTCATACCAAGAGAGATACGTTTGGTTTCCGGCTCGATATTGAGAACCATGACCTCAATTTCCTCTCCGATGGTAACCATCTTGGATGGATGGCGCGGTTTCTTGGACCAGGTCATCTCGGAGATATGGATAAGTCCTTCAACACCCTCTTCGAGTTCCACAAAGGCACCATAATCGGTAATGGAGACAACTTTGCCGGCAGTCTTTTCCCCAACGGGAAAACGCTCCAGAACGGTCGCCCATGGATCGGGACGAAGCTGTTTAACACCTAATGATACCCTGTCGTTTTCCTTGTCGTATTTAAGGACTTTAACCTCAAGCTCGTCACCGACTTTATAGATTTTTGACGGATGTGAAACGCGGCCCCAGGAAAGGTCTGTGATGTGGCAGAGGCCATCGATACCACCCATGTCGATAAACAGGCCGTAATCGGTGATATTGGTAATAGCACCTTTGATAATCTGTCCTTCTTCGAGCACAGAGCGCATTTTTTCGCGCAGTTTGTTTCGCTCCTCCTCGAGGATGGCACGTCTCGAGATGACGACATTGTTTCGTTTTCTATTGAATTTCAAGATCTTAAACGAATAATTGTCGCCGATCAATTCATCTAAATCCTTGACGGGACGCAGATCAATCTGAGAATAGGGGAGGAAGGCAGGGACGCCGATATCAACGGACATACCACCTTTAACTCTGTTTTCTATCTTTCCTTCTATGGTGCCATCGGCCTCCTGGATTTTTTCAATTTCTTCCCAGACCTTGATGGCAATTGCCTTATCCCGTGACAGAAGAAGTCCACCTTCGTCTTTTCGGCGTTCTACAAAAACTTCGAAGGTGTCACCTACTTTGAGCTCATCGTCATTGTCCAATCGGAATTCCGATTTGGCAATATAACTTTCCGCTTTATCTCCAACGTCGACGAGCACATAATCATCGATCATGCCGATAACTGTGCCGATGGTAACATCGCCTACATTGACAACATTGGAGTTTTCCTCCATTTCAAAGAGCTCCGCAAAGCCCATTTCATCATTACTGTTTGCTGTGGTTGATTGTTTTGATTCTTCTGTCATTGGTTTGTACTCTTTTTGGGGCGGTAAGCCCAGTGGTTGAGATTAGTAAATAGTTTTGATTTTCAGTTTATCTGCATACGACAGACATAAAAGCAAGGAGGGTGTGCTGTTCAAAAGAACCACCACCTCGCGAGTAAACAAACATAAATAACAAAATACATCCAGAAAAACAAGACGATATTGAGGTGATGTTAAAAAATTTCAGTCAATAATTAATTCAACAGGATTAAAACCAGGGAGTAATAATGATTTGCAGTTGATTGTTTTCAGAATGTTTAATTATTTTAAATGATTACCCATGTTTTTTTGCGGAACATGAGGTGTTGTCAATTTGTCTGGCTAGCTTTCGGTCAAGGATCCTCCTTATCGAGGATAATACATATATTTTTCTACATTTCTTTGTCTTTAGACATATTTAGCAAGAATCTGTGATCCTTGAAATAGGCCAGCCAAACAGACAACACCTCTTTTACAGTCAAGGCTTAGAATGAGGGGAAATCAGATTGTTTTATTTGTTTTTTTCCAAAGGTTACACAGCCAGACGTTATGCCGGGACTCAATAAGTTCTGCTGAGGTTGCAGAGCTTACACGAACTCCGAGAAGATAAAATATGGCCGATACCATAACTTCGATCTCTCACAGCAGAGACAGCAGAAGGGCTTTTGGGGGGAAGAGTAACCATGTTGGTGAAAAGTGAGTCAAGCAAACGTATAGAGATCTGGGAATAAAGAGAGGTGCTTGTTGATTGAAGGTTCTTCCATTAAGAAGCTGAATTATCACCACGGCTTTCAAATAGTATAAAAGCCTGTTGAAGATTGATCAAAAAAACCGGATATTTTCCAGGTTGTCTTTTATCTCCTTTTGGCTGACGGTATGTTCTTTTCTGTTTGGTTGCTGGTAAATGGTGAAAGTGGTACTGAGAGGTCTGGTTAAAATGAAAAAAATCCGTATGAATGCGCTCAAGTAGAAGTTGTGAAAGAGATGAACATACGATACAATTTACACTTTTGTGTTATAAGACTCAAATCTGTAAACAACCACATATAAAACGGGTGGTTTGAGGTATAGCCACGGAATCAACCAGGAGAAATGACCGTGATGCGTGCGGCGATGTATTATAATAACAGTGATATCCGACTGGAGGAAGTCCCTCGACCAGTAATCGGGCCGGATGAGTTGCTGGTCAAGATTCATGCAAGTGGCATCTGTGGTTCCGATGTAATGGAATGGTATCGTATTCATAAGGCGCCATTGATTCTTGGTCACGAAATTGCTGGTGAGGTTGTGGAGGCCGGGGCGCATGTTTCCGCCTTTTCCACGGGTGACAGGGTTGTTGCCACACACCATGTTCCATGTTCTACTTGTCACCAGTGTCTGAGTGGCCATGAGACGGTGTGTGATCTTCTGCTGGGAGGCACCCATTTTGACCCGGGCGGGTTTTGCCAGTATGTGCGGTTGGCCTCAGTCAATGTAGAGAAGGGCACCTGGAAAATCCCTGACCATGTCAGTTATGATGCTGCAACTTTTGTGGAGCCCCTTGCCTGTGTGCTCCGAGGACAGCAGGTTGCCGGATTTTTACCTGGAGCAAGCGTACTGGTGCTAGGCAGTGGTATTTCCGGCCTGCTGCATGTTCATCTGGCGGCTGTTTCCGGTGCCGGCTTTGTCGCGGCAACAGATCTTTCCAATTACAGGATGAAGGCCGCAAAGCAGTTTGGCGCTAGCAAAGCCTTTCATGCCGCTGATGATGTTCCAACCCTTTTTAAGGAGAACAACCAGGGACGGGGCGCTGACCTGGTGATTGTCTGTGCCAGTGCAGAGGAGGCTTTTGTGCAGGCATTTAATTCTGTTGAGCGGGGAGGGACTATTCTTGTTTTTGCACCGACTTTTGACGGCAAGGTCTTGCCACTCTCCGTCAATGATCTTTTCTGGAGACGGGATGTGACTGTAACCACGACCTATGCCGGAGCGCCGAAAGATTGTCTGGCGGCCCTTGAGCTGATCAGCCATGGCCGTGTTCGGGTTGAGGAAATGATCACCCATCGATTTGGCTTGGCTGACACTGTATCCGGTTCAAAACTGGTAGCCGAGGCAGAAGACTCGATCAAGGTGATCATTCACCCGCAGGAGTAGTGTTGGAATTGAATAGTTGTGAAGGTAGAATAATTTTAAAGGTATACAAAGAGCTGGAATAAACAATTTATAATAAATCCTGATTGCCGATAATTCAAAGCCTGGACGACACCTCGTGTCAGGCGACGCTTTATGGGTTATCAGAAATTGAATTGAAGGAGAGTGACAATGCCTGAAGTTGACAAGGAAGGAAAAGAATTTAGTCAGGACGTGGCAATGAAGTCGGAGGGATTCTTTCTGAAAGGCTCCAATTCACTGGACTGGGGGATGAAAAACCGTCTTTCAAGAATTTTTAACCCCGACAGTGGTCGTACGGTGATGTTGGCCATTGATCACGGTTATTTTCAGGGACCCACCATTGGACTTGAAAGAATAGATCTGAATATTTTGCCAATCGCGCCATATGCAGATACCTTAATGCTTACCCGGGGAATTTTAAGAACAACAGTGCCGCCGAGCTATACAAAAGGAATTGTTCTGAGGGCAAGCGGCGGACCCTCCGTTTTAAAAGAGTTGTCAAACGAACATCTGGCTGTTGATATGGAAGAGGCAGTGAGACTCAACGTGGCTGCTCTTGCCGTTCAGGTGTTTATCGGTGGGGAATATGAGACCCAGACGGTGAATAATATGACCCGACTGGTAGATATGGGAATGCGGTATGGTATTCCAACGTTAGCCGTAACAGCGGTCGGCGCACAAATGAAGCGCAGTGCCCGATATTTTAGACTTGCCTGTCGGATGTGTGCGGAGCTGGGAGCGCACTATGTGAAGACCTATTATATTCCCAAAGGGTTTGAAAAGGTCACCGCCACCTGTCCCGTTCCGGTTGTCATGGCCGGTGGTAAAAAAATCCCGGAAAAAGATGCTCTGCAGATGTCCTACAATGCTGTTCAGGAAGGGGCCGCCGGAGTTGATATGGGACGTAATATCTTTCAGTCGGAATCACCTGTTGCCATGATTAAAGCGGTAGGAAAAGTGGTTCATGAAGATATGAAGCCGGAACAGGCATATGAATACTACCTGGATGTGAAGAATGAGAGTTGATTGCATTTTATTCCTCAAACATTCATGTGGAATCTGATTACCCGGACGGCTCGCCAGGCAAATTGACAATACCTCTTGTATCGTCAAGGCTGATAATCATTGAAAATCAAGAAGTACTCAGTTTCAAGTATGGTGAGTATTGAAACAAAACAGGCAGAGCTGTTTAACAGGGGACTTTGAAATAATTCCTTGTAAAGAACTCTAAATTAATTTTCCCTGAATACGTATCTCTTCAATAATTTGTCCGAAGAGCCGGTCGTATTCAGGGATTTTTTTTGCCAGTATGCTGGCAAGGTGGGGCAATTCGTTGTCGTTGATAACCAGATTTGCTGAAAAAACCATAGCCTGCAGCTCGTAAAGGGTCTGAAATTCCGGACCAATTAGAAAATAGAAAATGTACCTTCTTGATACCATTCTCTGCATTCGCATATGGAGATGAAAACTGTTGGTATTGATCCCTGATCCCTCAAAACGGGAATGCAGAGCAATCATGGCGTAAGAACCAAAAGCGATCTTATCAAATGCCTCTTCGGAGGAATCAACGATATCAACTCGGTATCCCATTGACTCAATTGCTGCCACGACCTGTGCCCTTCCCTGTTCTTCTCGAACGAGAACCATAGCCAATGTCGCCTCATCGTCGTTTGCCGATTCCTCCTCATCGCCGGACCCTTTTTTGAGCCAGGAGATATCCGGTGGAGCCGGTGGCATGATCCTCTCTTTTTTTGGTGGTTTCTTTTTGGTGCTGGAAGGTTTGACTGCTGCAACATCAGCTTTTTTCTTGGCTTTTGCTGTCCGGAAGTTTCGGTCAATGCTGATCATTCCAGAACATTTTGGGCATTGAATGTGTACCAGTTTGTCGGGAGACAATACTCTGACAGATGATTCCGCTTTGCTACTCAGGCTAAACGTTTTTTTACAATATGGGCAGTCGGCCATGGCGTCCTCCTTGAATTTGCCATGAAGATTGTTCACAAGCAAATTCAGGTGCTCTTTTGTCAATAGTTGTGGTGTTCAAAGTAGTAACAGTGGAATTCTAATTACCAATCGTATTCTTCATTTTCTTCCATGGATAATCCGTCAAGGGTCGACGTTGCTTCACCGCGTTCCGATTTCAATCGATCAAGCCCTCTGCTCACTTCATTTTTGTACGAGCAGTAGGTGAGAGCGGATTCTTCAGTAATGAAACCATGACTGAATAATTCAAGTATGTGTTGATCAAACGTTCTCATATCGAGCGCTGAACCTGCCTGGATAACATTGTAAAAGGTTTTGTTTTCTGTCTCTCCATTGAGAATCAGGTCTTTTACCCGAAGGCTTGTTCGAAGAATCTCCATGGCGGCAATTCTGCCTCCTCCAATTCGTGGCAGCAGACGCTGTCCAACAATCCAGCGAATGGTGTCGGAGAGTCTGTTGCGGATCTGGGGCTGTTCATCTTTTTCAAACATACCGAGGATTCTATTAATGGCCTGACCGGCATCGATGGTGTGTAGGGTAGACAGGACAAGATGGCCTGTTTCAGCAGCGGTAAGTCCAATTTCCATGGTTTCACGGTCTCTCATTTCGCCGACAAGAATGACTTTTGGTGCCTGCCTGAGAGCTGAGCGCATACCGGAGCCGAATGCGTCAAAATCATTACCGAGTTCTCTCTGGTTGAAGGTGGCTTTTTTATGTTCATGCACATATTCAATGGGATCTTCCAGGGTAACAACATGGACTGAACGTTCCTCGTTGATCCGGTTCAGCAGTGCAGCGAGTGAAGTAGTCTTACCGGTACCGGTTGCTCCGGTAAAGAGAATAAAACCGTTCACATCACGGGCCATCTTGGCAAAAGCCTCCGGGAAGTTCATGTTTTCAATGGTGGGGATTTTGTTTTCAAGCTTACGTAAAACGGTAGTAAAAAAACCTTTCTGGGTAAATATGTTCACACGGAAACGGGCTTTATTGCTCAACGAATAGGACATGTCGCAAGAGCCTTTTTCAACAAGATCAGTCAGCAGCCGTTTGTTGTTGTTGATCAGGTTCAGGGCAAATGCTTCCGCCTGAAAAGGTGTAATTTCCGCTACGGGAGGGATAACTTGTACCGGAACAAGTTTTCCAGCAGTTTCTACCTGCAACGGTTTACCGACAGTTATGTTGAGGTCAGACACATTGGATTGTGACTCCAGCATTGTGGTAATCCAGTAATCAATTTCAGATTTTGTCATCGGTTCACCATTAATAATAAGTTCAATTCGTCCTCACAGAAGAGGAAGATCCGGTTTGAAAAAGACGTTTGTACAATCTCAAGGAGATGATCAGCCAAATTGGGGAAACCTATTTGTGCATTGACGATATTGCTCATTGATATATATTGTCACAAGTTCGACTTGAAGTTCAATGTATTTTTCAGCTGATCTCAAGGAACACAGATTCAGAAAACTGATTAAAAGGTATAAATAACCATACATAATAAGGATATCAAATGGCGATCCCATTACGATCAAACATTTCAACAAAGGGAAGGAAGATGGCTGGGGCTCGCAGCCTTTGGCGGGCCAATGGTATGAGAGAAGAACACTTTGGCAAACCGATTATTGGGATTGTCAACTCATTTACTCAGTTTGTGCCGGGCCATGTTCATCTTCATGGTATCGGCCAGCGTATTAAAGAACTCATAGAAGAGCAGGGATATTTTGGGGCAGAGTTCAATACCATAGCTATTGATGATGGTATTGCCATGGGCCATTCCGGTATGCTTTATTCTCTGCCATCAAGGGAGCTGATAGCTGATTCGGTGGAGTATATGTGTAATGCCCATACCGTTGATGCTATGATCTGTATTTCCAACTGTGACAAGATTACTCCCGGAATGCTGATGGCAGCCATGCGTTTGAATATTCCAACCATTTTTGTCTCGGGTGGTCCAATGGAAGCCGGCGTGGACGGTGATGATAAATATGATCTGGTAGATGCCATGGTTATGGCAGGGGATCAGAGTGTTGATGACGAAACTGTAAGTCGAATCGAGCAATGCGCCTGCCCCACCTGTGGCTCCTGCTCTGGAATGTTTACAGCCAATTCGATGAACTGCCTTAACGAGGCCCTCGGTCTGGCCCTGCCTGGCAACGGAACGGTCCTGGCGACCCATGCCAACAGAACAAAGCTGTTTGAAACGGCGGCTAAACGCATTGTTGAAATGGCCTGGAGCTGGTATGAGGATGAGGATGATTCCGTCCTACCTCGGTCCATCTGCACAAAAAGCGCTTTCTTAAATGCCATGAGCCTCGATATTGCCATGGGCGGCTCGACAAACACTGTTCTTCATCTTCTGGCTATTGCCCAAAGCGGCGGTGTTGAATTCAGTATGGGAGATATTGATAAGCTGTCAAAAATGGTTCCGAACCTCTGCAAGGTAGCGCCTTCTTCTTCTTACCATATGGAAGATGTCAACCGGGCCGGTGGAATAATGGCTATACTGGGTGAGCTTGATCGGTGCGGCTTGCTCGATGTCAGTGTCAGCCGAGTAGACAGCCCTACATTAAAGGAGACTCTTGACCGCTGGGATATTTCCAGGGATACGGTTAGCGATGAGGCAAAAAATGTTTTTTTAAGCGCTCCAGCCGGTATTGTCGGCAACCGGGTGATGGGTTCTCAGGACAACTATTATGACGAACTGGACAGTGACCGGGAAGGTGGCTGCATCAGAGATTATGCCAACTGCTACAGTAAAGACGGTGGTCTGGCCGTTCTTTTTGGCAATATTGCCGAAGACGGCTGCATCGTTAAAACAGCAGGAGTCGATCCGTCGATTTTCCAGTTCAAAGGGACCGCAAGGGTGTACTCTTCTCAAGATGCGGCTTGTGATGCCATACTGGATGGTGACATCAAAGCCGGAGATGTGGTGATTATCCGTTATGAAGGCCCCAAAGGTGGGCCTGGGATGCAGGAGATGCTGTATCCCACTTCGTATCTTAAATCGGTCCACCTTGGTGAAGAATGTGCCCTGGTGACCGATGGCCGTTTTTCAGGCGGGACTTCCGGTTTATCAATCGGTCATGTTTCTCCTGAAGCAGCAGCAGGTGGTACCATCGGTCTGGTTGAAGATGGGGATGCAATCGAGATCGATATTCCGGCGCGTACAATTCGCTTAGCTATTTCAGCTGATCAGCTGGCAAAACGCAGGGCAGCAGAAGAGGCCAAAGGCGCCAACGCCTTCCAGCCCACAGATAGGCAAAGAGAGGTTTCAACGGCTCTGAAGGCCTATGCCCTACTGGCGTCATCTGCCGATAAAGGTGCTGTCCGAATCCTCCCTGAGGAAGAATAACCCATCAATCCACATAGAAGAAGTGAACAGGGTTGTCTGAGCTTTTCTTAGACAACCCTTCTTGCTTTTACCCTCTGGCACCGGACGTCTGCCACCATGATTGCGCATTTTTTCTTCATTCAGGATATTCTGATAAACTGTGTTGACTGTAATATTTGTGTTAAAGAGTGTTGTTTTCTCCAGCAAAACGGAACACCTAAAGAAATAGCTGATAACTGGTGTGAACACAGGGAAGAGAGTTCACGTCTTATTTTTCAGTGCAGCCTCTGCGGTCTCTGCAGTGGTGTCTGCCCGAAGGGGCTGGATCCTAGGGCCATGTTCCTGACCATGAGACGAATTGCTGTAGAATTGGAACTGGGCGAGTTTCAGCAGCATAATAGTATTTTGAATTATGAACGGCGTGGACGATCAGAAAGGTTTTCCCACTGCTATTTTCCCAAAGGCTGCGATACCATCCTGTTTCCGGGTTGTGCTCTGCCTGGAACAAGGCCCGACACCTTAAAGCAGCTCTTTTTGCTTTTACGTAAAAAGAATCCGAAACTAGGTATGATCCTGGACTGCTGCACCAAGCCGACCCATGACCTTGGGCGTGAAAAAGAGTTCCATTCTTATTTCCAGGAACTGCTAATGGTTATTCGTAAATTCTCCATTAAAAAAATCCTTGTGGCCTGTCCAAGCTGTTATTCGATTTTTACCAAGTATGGTGAAGGGTTGGATATCATCACAGTGTATCAGTTGCTGAACCAACGGAGTTACAGAGAGCTCCTGCCCAAAATAGATAGAGGTTGTGTTGCCGTTCATGATCCCTGTTCGACCAGGTTTGATTCTCAGATTCAGGACGATACCCGTGATATATTAGGAAAAATGGGAATAGAACTCAAAGAGATGGAACACAGTCGTGCAACAACATTTTGTTGCGGTGAAGGAGGATCCGTTCCTTTTCTGCAACCGGAGCTGGTGAAAGAGTGGTCAAGTAAACGGCTTGAAGAGACCGATTATTATCGAATAGTCACCTATTGTGCCGGCTGCACCCATTTTTTAAGTAAAGTCAGTCAGACGGATCATCTGCTTGATCTGGTTATTCATCCGGAACAGACCATGTCCGGCAAGGCCAAGGTCGCAGGGTCTCCCATGACTTACGGAAATCGCTGGGGCTTGAAAAAATGGCTGCAGAACCGCTTCAAAAAAGGGATTTTGGGTAGTCGTCAGCGACTGTTGGATAAGTAGGAGCTGTTCTGTATTCCAATGTTCCCACCGGTTCAGGCCTTTAGGTCGGCTGGCGGAAGAGTTTCTGCTTTTCAATTTTTCTTTCACTGGGTATCTTTAGAACTCAGATATCAAATACTCACAACTGAGTATCAGCTTAACACTTCTCAAGATAATACAGGTTTTATGATCTCCAAGCAGTTTCTTGACAGACGAAAAGGTCCAGGCACACTTCCGTTCACCCTATTTGTCGTGTGCCTGCTTGTTCTTGTTCGGCCGTTCTCGTGTCATGGGGCTTTTAGCAGAAGTATGGAAGAACGTGCCCTGGAGTCCTTTGAGTTGATTGATTGTCTGACGCCTGAACAGTTTTCCTATAATAAAGACCTGGTCAGTTCGCTGGATTATTCACGTCAATATGTCTTTAATGCCTTCTGTTTGCTTGATGCAATTGAACCGGAGGAAGCCATTGAGATTTTACGTCGTTTGGTCTGGATCCGGGTCAACTTTGATCATCTGGCGCTGTTTGATAATTTTTTCTATCAGGACACTGTTACAGCGGAGCAGGGTTGGCAGCTCCTGAAGCTTCTGGATGGGTTGAAATATGCCCCTTCACGGGCCTTGATTGGCCTTAAAAATATACAGCCAGTGAGTCTTGAAGAGATCAGGGCCATTGTTGAGCGTGTTCGTCAACTGGATGAGGCCGGACACTGGGCGGCAAAGGCAGTTATTTTGCTTCCCGATCAAACTCCATCAGATATGATCAGGGGGCTTGATATTCTTCTTGGTATGGATGAGCATCAGCGCTGGGCTGCGGAATCTTTCTGCCTCATGAAAGAAGCCGCTGTCGGATCGTTTTTTCAGGCAACGGATTTTATCTCTTTTCTGCCGGACAGTGATGCCAGAAACGCACGAGCGCTTTTTCAGCTGAAGAGTATAACACCCGAATCGGCGTTCTCATGGCTGACCAGTTATTTCGCTTTTGACCTTTGGGAAGAAGAAAGCCGTTATTTTATTCTTCAAAAGGAAGAGAAAGCAACGCTTCTTAAAGCATATAACAAGGCTTCGGATTATCTGATTTGGAAGATAAACAATCTTCATGATGTAACCGATCGTCATGGACAGGAGATCGGCAGTCGTCGGCTGTCTGCTTCCTCAACGGCCAGGTTGTCACAGCTCTACCATCGGCTGGCTGCCAATGTTCGCAGCCGCTTTAATCATCGCTGGCAGGAAGCTCTTCAGCAAAAAAGTAAAAGTAAGCTGATTTCTACCCTGCGAAGAGCAACAACAGTTGCCCGCTCCCAGGCGGCAAAAGATTTAACAAGCGCCAATATCTATATCCTGCTGTCTCGGGGATCGGAGCTGTATGATTCTTCCTTTCGCAATATTCTGGTACCGGTTTTAAAAAAGCGGATCAAGAAAAATCTCGGCGATAATTTGCTCAGGTTTCTACTGGCAGTTGATCCGCAGAATCACTTCATCTCCGATTTTATTATCAGTCTTGCTCAGAAAGGAAAATTGGCCACATTTTTCCCCAAGAAGGTTGAAGAACAGAAAAAGGTTCTTGACCTGGTTGCCCAGTCAGCCTTTCAGGATGAACACAGTCTGGTCCTTTTTTCCGCTACCTTCATGAAGCTTTTGAGGATCATCGAGTCGCCAACCAGAAGCTATCTTATCGATACCATGCTCGGTTTTATTGAAAATAAAAAATCGATCTTTATTATCCAGCTCCGGGTTATTCTCCAATATTATCTGCAGGAATATCCGTCACTGTTATCAGCACGAGACAAGGCGGCGATTATCGAAATGATCGGCAGGTATGGAGCCATTGAACTCAGCCGTTTTACCCAGACCGCCTTTAAAGAATGGAAAAAGGATGGCCGACTGCAATCCCTTTCTATCTTCCAGAGTGATGATGATGGTCGTAAATCATTTTACTCTAACTGCCGGACCTTAATGAACCAGGGGTACCGACCACAGCTTTCCACAGAATATTCCCTGATGTCCCGTGATGGTTCTCTCTACAATCGCTCGTACAAAGTCCTGCAAACAGTACGAAGGCAGCCGGGGAAAGGGCTGACGTCCTTGTATCGATTGATGGTTCGGCGTCCAATTGTTGTTGACTGGGTAAAACGGGTAAATGGTATTGAAATTGCCCATTCCGTTTTCATTTATCAGGGCGAAGTGACCCAGCAGAAATTACTTGAACAGTTTATTAAAAAGGGGCATGAAATGTTTGCTCAGAGAGGCCACAGCTACTGGCGAAAAGAGCAACTGCTTGATCCGATATCGGAGCTTGTGAAATCCGGTTCAATCAGTGATCAGGATATCATGTCTAAACAGCGTTTTATGAGTATCGGGTCTTGTGGAGGGATTCGCGTCTATTCGGAACTGAATCACCTGTTCAACAATAACGTCGATATTCTGGCCACCATCGGCAGCGGCAAATCGATCATTAATAATCCCTATAACCAGCAATTTTTTGAAATCATAGCCAAGTCCCCCAATAATATCAGCTGGAAGGAGGTCGCTGCAAAAACCTTTCATATTTTCAGAAGAGGACTTGGTGAAGAGTACTTACAGCCTGGATGCCTTCCAGCGATTTTACACAAAATTATGGATCGGAAAAAACACAAGAAAGACGGTACCTCTCAGAACGACTCGGCATGATGAAATATGGCTCTTATTAAACGAAATGATCTTGACTCTTTTCTTGGGCAGACAGAGCAAGAAGGGCATAAGCAGGTGTATCTCTTCTTCGGGGAGAGGTATCTGTGTAAAGAAGCGGCAGATCAGTTACAGACAGTTCTTGCTGCAGATGGAAAGGGAACAGTCCATACCATCGATGGTGACAGTGAAGATCCCGGCCAGACCCTTGCCCGTCTGATGAGTTTTAGCCTGCTGCCTGGCCGCCAGATATTCCGGGTCAATGACACCAGGCTCTTTCTCTCTAAAAATCTTAGTGCTTCGATCTGGGATAAAATTGTACAAAACCATCATTCCGGCAAAAAAAACCAGGCCTTGCGTCACTTAAGAGCCCTTGCCAATATGGCCACACTGGAGGTTGAACAGGGAGATCGACTGGCAGATATAGCTGGTGAGAGATGGAAAGAACTTTTCGGTTTTCAACGTCCGGCAGGTGACCTTGGCTGGGCTGATGAGCTATTGGTGGAGGCAGGACCGGCAAGTGGAAAAACTGGGCAGGCAGACCTAATGGACAAATTTATCCAGTCGTTAAAACAGCCGCCTCCTGCTGGTAACATTCTTCTGTTATGTGCTGAAAATGTAGATAAGAGAAAGAAACTGTTCACCTATATTAAAAAGAACGGGGTCGTTGTGGATTGTTCTGTGTCTGCAGGAAGCACAATGGCAGCCCAGAAAGAACAGCAGAGCGTTTTGAGGGAGCTTGTGAAAAACAGGCTTGGTGAGCTTGGCAAAACAATTGACGGTCGGGCCTTGGAAATGCTCTTTGAGCGGGTTGGCTTTCATCCTGTTGGTGTTGTGATGGAGAGCGAAAAGCTGGCTCTTTTTGCCCGGAATAAACAACAGATCGACCGCGATGATGTAGAGTTGATGGTGGGCAGAACAAGAGAAGATGCTTTATTTGAGTTAACCGATGCCTTTGGCAATAGAAAAAAGGCAAAGAGCCTGGTCATTCTCGGCCGCCTTCTGGATAACGGTATCCACTCATTGGCTATTATTGCAACCATGCGTAACTATCTAAGGAAACTGCTTGTTTTCAGATCCCTGCAGCAACGAACCGAGCCGGTATATCATAAAGGCATGAATGCGAATCAGTTTCAAAAACAGTATCTTCCGGCGCTGAAAAAGAGCTGCGAACAACCAGAACTTCTTAAAGGCCATCCGTACGCACTTTATAAAAGTTTTTCCAAAGCATCAGAATTTTCCTGCGCACTTCTCAAGCAGTGGCTGAGTCTGCTGCTTGGTGCTGAATTTCGTCTGAAGGGCTCACCGCTGAAGCAGCGACTGGTGCTGGAAGAGTTATTTCTTGATTTTTTCAGACAGCGGCCTTAGATCTATTAATCCATGACTGTGCTAACAGCTGTGGGCTGATTCCCGGTGATATCGAAAAGAACTATATTGAAAAATTCCTTTTCTGGTCTTATCCTATTGTGAGGCTGAAAATGAGCAGTCATAGAGAGTCGAAAGAGAGGCATAAAAGAATGTCAGCCCGGGACACATAGCACTTCCCATTCACAATTAAATTTCCGAAATCTGGATGGTGGCCCGCTTTACGGGTGGCCAATCTTCAGGATATAGAGAGTTTCCATCTTCATGAGTGATAAAAAGAATATTTTAGATGATTCAGTTCTGGAAGAGGACAAAACAAAACTGAAGGAGCCGTCACTGTATAAAGTGCTTCTCCATAATGATGATTATACCTCCATGGAATTTGTTGTTTCCATATTGGAAAATATATTCAGAAAGTCGACTCCAGAGGCGACAAGAATTATGCTTGATGTCCATAAAAAGGGGATCGGTGTTGCCGGTATTTACACAAGAGAAATCTGTGAGACGAAAATTTCCCTGGTCCACAGCCTGGCCAGGAAAAATGAGTTTCCACTTCGTTGTTCATTGGAGAGCCTGTAACAGACCCTGAAAGGGTTGTGTGTTCAGTATTCGTGATTACATTGATCATACGAACACGAAAGAAACATCTATTCTAATATTTATTATATTGATTATATCATGCTGAGTAAAACACTGGAAATGGCCCTGGTAAGGGCAATAAGAGAAGCAAAAAGCTACAATCACGAATACGTGACTGTAGAGCACCTGTTGTATGGCCTGCTGCACGATGAACTGGCCAATTATATCATCAGCGAATGTGGTGGCTCCACCGAGAGTCTGAAGGATAAACTCAAGGCTTTTTTCTCCGGAGAATTGCCGACACCGGAAGATTCTGTCATTGGTGAACCGACTCAGACTATTGCCTTTAACAGAGTTCTGCAGAGGGCGGTGGCTCATGTCCAGAGTTGCGGCAAGAAGGAAGTGGACAGTGGTGATGTTCTGGTTGCAATTTTTGCCGAGACCAAATCCCATGCCGCCTTTTTCCTGGGCGCTGAAGGTCTAGGCCGTATGGCTGTTGTTAATTTCATCTCTCATGAATTGCCGGAAGGGCTGCAGAAAGAACCCCTGTCAAAACCGCAGGAAGCACCTGGCAAGCAGCAGAAGAGTCAAGATGATAAGGTTCTTGCTCAGTTCACTGTCAATTTTGCAGAAATGGCTGCCCAGGGCAAGTTGGATCCCCTCATCGGTCGCCATTTGGAAGTCGACAGGATGATGCAGGTTCTCTGCCGTCGTAAAAAGAATAATCCACTGCTTGTGGGTGAACCGGGTGTTGGCAAAACGGCAATTGCCGAAGGTCTTGCCCTGCGTATTCACGATGATAAGGTTGCCCGCGCAGACGACAAGGAAGCCATTGTTCCCGATCTGCTCCAGGATGTGGAGATTTTTCTGCTGGACATGGGTAGCCTGGTTGCCGGAACCAAGTATCGTGGTGACTTTGAAAAGCGACTCAAAAGTGTAGTGGCCGCGATTGAGAAAAAAGAAAATGCCATTCTCTTCATTGATGAGATGCACACGATAGTCGGGGCTGGCGCCACATCCGGTGGTTCAATGGATGCCTCGAATTTGTTGAAGCCGGCTCTCCAGTCGGGAGTTCTCCGCTGTATCGGTTCAACGACCTATGAAGAGTATAAAAATCAGATTGAAAAAGACCGAGCCCTGTCGAGACGGTTTCAAAAAATCGATGTGGAGGAACCCAGTGTCGATGAAACCAGACAGATTCTTCGGGGACTCCAGCCGCGGTATGAGAAGCATCACGATATTCGTTACTCCAAAAACTCCATCAAAGCGATGGCCGAGCTGGCTGATCGCTATATCAATGAGCGTTTCCTGCCGGATAAGGCAATTGATGTGATGGATGAAGTCGGCTCCCTTTTCCGACTGCGAAATAAAAAACAGGGATTGGTCAAAATTCGAGACGTTGAAGGAATCGTTTCCAAAATGGCACGGGTACCGGCCAAGAGCGGCAGTGTCGCCGAGTCGAGCGCGTTAAAAGAGCTTGATGGTCAACTCAAATCCGTTATTTTTGGCCAGGATCATGCTATCGATATGATTGTTAAAGCCGTGAAACGTTCACGGGCAGGTCTTGGCAATATGGACTCACCTACCGGGAGTTTTCTCTTTGCGGGGCCCACCGGTGTTGGCAAAACAGAAGTGGCCAGGCAGCTGGCACAGATACTGTCGATTCACTTTGAGCGGTTTGACATGAGTGAATATATGGAAAAGCATGCGGTGGCAAGGCTTATCGGTGCTCCTCCTGGTTATATCGGCTTTGATCAGGGCGGACTCCTCACCGAGGCTATTCGCAAACACCCTTACTCCGTACTCTTGCTTGATGAAATCGAAAAGGCTCATCCTGATATCTTTTCCATCCTCCTCCAGGTAATGGATCATTCCACCCTCACGGATAACTCGGGCAGACGGGCCGATTTCCGTAATGTGATCATTATTATGACCACCAATGCCGGCGCCCGGGAAATCTCCAACAGCGCCATTGGTTTTGTCACCGATAAGAGTGGGCGTGATAAAAAGGCTGTTGATAAAATGTTCTCACCGGAATTTCGTAACAGACTCGATGGTATGGTCTCATTCTCTTCGCTTGAGTTGGAATCAGTTGAAAAGGTTGTCGATAAGATGATTGCTGAGCTGCAGGATCAGCTGGCTGAGAAGAGAGTAAGTATTAAACTCTCACGCCAGGCCAGACAGTATCTCGCCAAGAAGGGCTACGATCCGGCTTACGGTGCCAGGCCACTGAGGCGTCTTATCCTCAAAGAAATTGGTGATACCTTGACTGAGGAGATTCTGTTCGGTGAGCTGGTCCGTGGTGGAGAGGCACGAATTGGAGTGAAGGCTAAAAAACTCAGCTTTTCATATGTGAAATAGTTTGTCCGATGAAATTATTTCTCAATTAAGTCGTGGTCAGCTACCCGATAAGGCAAGGCTGCGAGGGTGGTTTCAGGCGGCCTTGACCAAGAAACTGGCGGTGATTACGCTCCCACCCGCTTTCTGGGAGAGTGATCCAAAGCGCAATCCCGATGCTGTACATCTTCTCTGGGCAGCTGTTCTTTTGGACGATCTGGAGGGATATAAAACCGTTCAGACTATTATGATGGTAGAAAAAGTGGAACAGCATCGGCACAATTCAGTCCCTTCCCGTATCGAAAAAGGAATTAAGAACCTCCTGATGCTGGTTTCGTCCGAAGAAATCCGTAAGAGCCTCGAAGAACAGGCTGTTCATTTGATGGAAAAAGCACCATGATCCCTTTCAGCTCTCTTCCTGTCCTTCCAAAAATCAGATGATAACCCTTGGTCTCGCTGTCCTCCTGGCAACAGGTCTGATTGCGGCCAAGTTGTGCCAGCTGTTGCGGTTGCCGTCGGTAACCGGATACATTCTTGCCGGCCTGCTTCTGGGGCCAACCGGTTTCTCCTTTATTACAGAGGAGTCAGTCGGTCAAAGTCTTGACCATTTCACCCATATTGCTCTCATGCTGATTGCTTTTGGCATTGGCGAGCATATTGAATTAAAAAAACTGCAGAAACACGCAAAAAGTCTGCTCTGGATTGGTGCCTTTGAAACAACAGCAGCATTGGTATTGGTCTCGACCGCCATTTTTTTTGTGATCGGCATAAGTGGTTTTCAAGTGGAGGGCTGGCAGCTCAAAGATAAACTGATTCTCTCTATCCTTTTGGGTGCAGTCAGTGTGGCTACAGCCCCCGCTTCAACACTGATGGTCGTTCGAGAACTCCAGGCAAAAGGTCCGCTTACATCAACCCTGCTGGCTATTGTTGCCATTGACAACGGTATGGCCATTGTCATTTTCGGGCTTGTTGTTTCTGTCAGCCATCAGATTATCGGCCAACAGGACGGCAACCTGCTGACAGTGATAGGCAGTGGTTTGCTGGAGGTTGTCCTGTCACTTGTTCTCGGTCTCATTACCGGTTTCTGCCTCGAAATGGTTATCCGGAAGCTGAAAAGAGAAGAGGAAATGTTAACAGCAGGTCTCGCCATCCTTCTTCTCTGCAGTGAACTGGCAATCTATCTCAATCTTTCACCTCTTTTGGCGGGTATGACGGCAGGATTTACCCTGGTCAACAGGGCGGAACGTGATGTTCGGGTGTTTCGGGCGCTCAACAGCTTTGAACCGCCCATCTATATCCTCTTTTTTACCTTGGCCGGGACCCATCTCAATTTCAAGATTTTCGGCAGTGCCTGGTTTATCGGCTTGATCTATTTTCTTGCCCGATGTACCGGAAAGTTCCTCGGTGTGAGATTTGGAGCAAAAATCGGCAAATCACAAAAAATAATACGCAAATTGCTCGGCCTGGCACTCGTACCCCAGGCGGGAGTGGCCATCGGTCTTATCTTTCTCATCAGTGCGGATCAGGCGCTTTCAGCCTATTCTTTTATTATTACCCCGGTTATTTTAACAGCTGTTTTTATCTCTGAGCTTCTGGGGCCTCTGGCAACCAGCTACACCTTGAAACAGGCGGGGGAGACACTTGCTTCTGATGGTAATGGCAGTGAAGGCTTGAGTGAAAAAGAGTGTGACAGGTTGCTCAGATCAGCAAAAGGAGTAAAAATTCTGCCCTGGACCTGGGAAAAACTGACACCCCATCCCGACCCACAGGATGTTGTCGTGTTTGGTGCAGCCAGACAGCAAACAGCCAATGGTGTCGCCCGGATTGCCACCATTTTTTCTCATTACTATCGGGCAGAACCCATGGCGGTACTGGTTCATATCCCAGGGGAACCATTGCCGGGGCATCACTTTCAGATTGAGAGAAATGAAGTTCATGCCATGGGATACGATCTGGTTACTGAGATTGTTCCCGACGCCGATATCGCTTCGGGCCTGGTAGCCGCGGTTGAATATAATAATGCCAGAGCGGTTGTCCTTGGTTACCCGCTTCATGATGAAGAGGCTGATTTTTCCAAGGTTCTGGAGGCTGTCGCTGCTAACGTCAGCTGCCCGGTTATTGTTGTGCAGTTTTACGGGGTTTTGCATACTGAAAGGATACTTGTTCCGGTAACAGACCTGCACGAACTTGCCGAAGTTTATCCGGTGGTTGTAGCCTTAGGAGCGATTGGCGAACACCAGATTCACCTGCTTTCTGTATTGAGTTCCGATGCGGACGAGAAGGCAGTGGAAAAAAATACACAAAGCATTAATCGGTGGCTCAGGCGGCAGCCCGACCAGGTTTCCCTTTCCGTTAAATCGGTTCCAACGGACGCCCGGGTCAAAACGATCCAGGAAGAGGCGGAAAATCATGATATTGTTGTCATGGGTGCAACGAGGACAGGAAGTATGCACAAATTCTTTTTTGGTTCTCTTGCCGAGTCTCTTTCCAAGGAGCTGAAGAAGCCTTTTATGATAGTCTATGATGCCGACAAATTGGGGTAGGGCGAGAACATTCGCTAGCACTGCATCTTTGTTCGATTGATTCGACTGATATAGCCAACACTATAATCAGTCGATTCAATCGAACAAAGCTACAGCACTATCGAATGTTCTTGGAGTGATGTTTTTGTATTAACAATAAACCAGTTTTTTCGGTATTCTGCTTTCATTCGGTGTCATTCCAGCGGAAGCTGGATTCCTGTTCAGTCCTTGAATGACAGGTGATTTAATAGAATATAGCAAGGTGCTTTTTGTATGTTCTGTCGGCTACAAACAACGGTTTTTATCCTGATCGTTTCTCTTTTTTCTGTTGGTATACAGGAAGCTCAGGGAGAGGACGAAGAACTTCAGAAATCTGCAGTCAACGGCGACTGTGTCATTCTGCTCCACGGTCTGGCCAGAACAGGCAGGTCGATGGAGAGGATGGAAGAAGCCTTAAGCAAAGAAGGCTATCTTGTCGTTAATATGGATTACCCTTCCCGTGAAAAAACTATTGAAAAGCTATCACTTGAGACCATTGTTCAAGGCCTTACACGCTGCCGGCAAAATGGAACCAGAAAGGTTCACTTTGTTACCCATTCCATGGGTGGGATTCTTGTTCGTTATTATCTGAAACACCATAGGGTTGAACAACTGGGACGTGTGGTGATGCTGGCGCCTCCAAATGGTGGCAGTGAAGTTGTCGATAAGCTGCGGGATTATTTTTTCTTTCAGTGGATCAACGGACCGGCCGGCCAGCAGCTCGGTACCGGTTCCGACAGTTTGCCGCTGCAGCTTGGTCCGGTCGATTACCCGGTGGGTATCATCATTGGTGATCGCCACCTGTTCTATGACTGGTATCATGCCGGAATCATACCTGGTAAGGATGATGGCAAAGTATCCATTGAGCGGGCAAAACTAGCCGGGATGAGTGATTTCCTGGTGGTTCCCCACGGTCATTCGTTTGTGATGGAGAAAAGGGGTGTGATTGACCAGAGCCTCTTTTTCCTGAAACATGGTCGGTTTCAAAAAAATAAATGGGGCACACAGCCATGACATCAGCAATAAAACTGCTTTTGATTGCGGCTCTATTGATACTCTTTGTTGCTGTCAATCTTTTATGGGACTGGAGAGAGATTCTGCACCCCGAAGCTATTGCCCAATGGCTGAATGGCTTTGGTGCTGCGGCACCACTTGTTTTCATGGCAGTTATGGCTCTTGCCATTGTAATCAGTCCGATTCCCAGCCTGCCGCTTGATATTGCCGCAGGTCTTCTTTTTGGGCCATATCTTGGCACATTGTATGCAGCTGTCGGTGCTCTTATTGGAGCGATAATCTCTTTTTTACTGGGCAGACTACTTGGCCGGCAGTTTATTGAGCGATTCCTGAAAGGACATATCAATTTCTGCACTCACTGTTCCAATAAACTGCTCATTAAAATAGTCTTCCTCTCGCGTCTTATTCCTGTGGTCTCTTTTGATGTTATTTCATACGGTGCCGGTCTTACCAAGATGTCTCTTGTAACCTTTTCACTGGCCACTTTTTTTGGCATGTTGCCACTCACCTTCGCCTATACGACATTTGGTGCAAGCTTCAGTCTCGGATTTAATCTGAGTACCATTTTAGCACTCATCGTTGTTGTTCTCTTTTTTTTCATTCCCCAAGTTATTGAAAAGAAGAGTTGGATGAGAATAGACCACCTCGTCAATGAAACAAAATCCAAGCGGTAACCCAAACCGGGACACCTGAATTTCGCTCAGTTCTTATTCATACCTTGTCTTGCTGTTTTCTGTTGAGAGATAATTCAGCCACCTTTAGCCCGGTTTTCTCACGAGTAGATGCCGTCGGATCGGCTCGCCTACGGTGAACATTTTGTTAAAAAAGCAGAATCTGTAAAATCCTCTCTTTATATACAAAGTAAAGATATTGTCGATTTTGAACAAAATGTTTATGAGAAATCCGGGTTGATATGTTTGACAGTGTCAATGAAAAAAACAATAATCCTGTTCAGA
>CAZMFP010000023.1:0-4997 GCA_964565605.1 uncultured Desulfocapsaceae bacterium
GAGTGAGCACCCAATGAAAAAATTTATTGCTGAGCTTTATTGGTAATCAGAAATTTGATATGTAAAACAAATGATTTGATATTTATGAGTTGCAGGATAACAGAAAAATGTTCAATAGATTCCAGTTTTCCCAATGCAATACTATTAAAATAGTATAGCTTTTCAAGCTGGGTCAATAGAAAAGGTTTATTAAGTTCGGGGTATAACTTCTCGTTCTCTACTTGATGTGGCGTCTATTGAAATCAGGCAGTTTACTCTTCACCTGGGTTGTTGAGCCAATCTTCCAGTTGTACTGGTGTTGGCTGACTGCCGGCTATTTTAAGTTTTCCGTTGATTGTAATGGCTGGTGTGGCTGTGATATTGTGTCGGCCTATTTCATCCGGATCATGTATCATCTCGATGTCGGCGGCGACTCCTGCCCTCATCATGGCATCGATTACACTGGAGTGGATGGCACTGCAGACAATACAGCCGGTGCCGAATATTCGAATAACCAAACTTTCGTTTTCAGAAGTATTCAGGCCCAGGAGTTTCTTATATTCTTTACCGATGGCATCTTTATACTGCTGGGAAAACCCGACAGGAATATAGTTTTTTAATCTGACCTGTTCAAAAACGAAATCGATGGCTTCATGTATCTTCAGATTTTTAGCGAAGGCACTGTTGAGAGCAATATCTAAACCGACAAGGCCAATAGAGGCTGTGCCGATTTTAATCATTCTGCCGGTGGGACTTTCCATGTGTATGGTGAAATTTATAAAATTTTCTACTATGGTGCGCGTTAACAAAAATGGTGTCGGTTTATTCAGTTAAACTCTTTAGAATTGTATAATCATTTGTTCCTGTTTTACCAGCAGGTTGTTTAGAAAAGAACAACAAATCTATATTTCCTTATTTTTTAATCACTGTTGTAACATAATCAGAAGATGGATCGATCACTGAGCAATTTTTCAGCCTGTCTCGAGAGCTACCCAACCCGGTTATGGGACGCCTTGCAGCGTCTTGTGGAAAACTATGACTATTCTTTTTATCTGACCGGTGGCTCCATTCGAGATTATCTTCTGGCGAAGGAATTTGCTGATATTGATCTGACCATAAAAGAAGGGGCCATCGAGTGCTGTTATCGCCTGATTGACGAGCTTGGAAGCGGTACTTTCGTCCCTCTTGATAAACGGCGGGAAGACAGTGGCCGGGTTGTCTGGCAAGGAAACAGTATCGACTTTTCCTCCTTTCGAGCAGATGCCCAGACCATAGAAGAGGATCTCCATCTCCGTGACTTTACGGTTAATTCAATGGCTGTTGATCTTACTCCCTATTTATTGGGGACTGAAGAAAATATGGAGCTTATTGATCCTCTGTCCGGGGTTGAAGACCTGAATAAAAACGTTCTTCGTTCTTTACCTGGTGCTTTTAAAGATGACCCTTTGCGTCTGCTTCGTGGTTTTCGTTTTCAGGCGACATCAGGGTTGAGGCTGGAAGAGGAGACACGAAAGAGAATCGTAAGCCGGGCAACAGATATCAATACTGTTTCGGCTGAAAGAATTTTATATGAACTTGACTGTATTATATCCGCTGAAACATCATACAGCACTCTTTATGAAATGGCTCAATCGTCTCTTCTTTTTCATATCTTACCTGAGTTACGACAGGGGGTAGGGGTGGAGCAGCCTGGCTTTCATCATCTTGATGTTTTTCGTCATAACCTCGAGACCCTCAAGCAGATTGAAAAAGTCATGCGCGAGCCTGAGCGTTTTTATCCTGAGCAGAATGAGATAATAAGGAGCTATATTGCCCTGAGCGGTAAAAAAAATGAGTTGAAATGGGCGGCTCTGTTCCATGACCTTGGTAAACCCGCCACCATGGCGATCAGTAAAAAAGATGATGGTAGAGTCACATTTTATGGTCATGACCATGAGGGTGGCCATCTTTTTGAACAGATCAGTGGGAGGCTGAAGTGGAGCAATAGAAAGTCAGCTGTTGTAGCTGGTCTTATCACCAGTCATATGCATCCATTTCACCTCTGCACAATTCTGCGAAACGGCAAGCTGTCGAAAAGATCCTGCCTGAGGCTCTATAAACGGGCAGAAGAGAACCTGACCGGTCTTTTTATTCTGTCAATGGCAGACAGTCTTGCTGGCCAGGGAGAGTTGAAGCCGGCTGGGATGGAAGAAGATCTCGCTCACCTGTTTACTGCTGTTTTGAAGGTATATAATGACAATATTCAACCTGCATTGGCAGGCCCAAAACTGATCAGCGGATATGATCTGATTCAGTTATTTAAATTGACTCCTGGTCCGCTCTTTTCTACAATTCTCGATGAACTTGAGGTCGCCAGGGTTGAAGGCGCCGTGAACAGCCGTGATGAAGCGTTGGAATGGGTTAGAGGTTTTTTACAAAAGAATCAATAAGGAAAGCTCGGTTTGTGGAAACTGCTGCCAAACATCCTGGCTATTTCTTGACTTTCCTGTTTGTCAGCACGCCTCAGAACCATTGTCCATCATCTGATTATGGACAACTGTCAGCTATTTGCTGAATTTCGATGGAAATTATAGAAATTAACTTGATTACCAATGCTTCTCTGCTTGGACAACACCTCATGTCAGGTTGAGTTTTTCGGGTAATCACAAAAACAATTACAACCAATTTTGATCCGTGCGTAAAGTAAAAGATTTTTATTATAAGAAGGCAAAGAAAAATAAGTATCCCGCCCGTTCAATCTATAAGCTTGAGGAAATACAGCACAAACACAAGTTTTTACAACGGGGGAACTCGGTACTGGATATCGGCTGTTATCCAGGTTCATGGTCTCTGTATGCTTCTGAAGTTGTCGGACCAAAAGGTATTGTTGTTGGTGTCGATCTAAATCAGGCGGATAAGCAGGCCCGTCCCGGTGGCGCTGAGATTCACTGGATTGTCGGTGATATCACCAAGCCTGAAACCATAGCTGAAGTGCGTAAAATTCGTCCCGCTTTTCGGGTGCTTATTTCAGATATTGCTCCAAAGACAACCGGGAACCGGTGGACTGATCATCAGCAGTCCATGAATCTGGTCCGACATGTCCTCTCTCTAACGGATCATCTGCTGCTGGCAAAGGGACACTTTGTCTGCAAAGTCTTCCAGGGAGAAGATTTTCCCAACCTGATAGATGAAATGAAAAAGAGGTTTAAACTGGTCAAAACGGTTAAGCCGAAAAGTTCACGAACAGAAAGTCGGGAGGTTTTTGTTGTGGGAATGGGGTTTGTGAAAACCTAGTGTAGTGTCAACGCTGAAGTACCGCATACTACTTCACCGGCAATAAACATTCAGATTCCCCCTGATTCTCAGCATAGATAAGAAGCTTAGTTTTTTTTGATATATTTCCATAGAGGTCGTAGCAAAGCAGCAGGCCACGATAATCTCAGCTAACCTGTTGAGATTACTTTGTTTCACTCGCAAGGACTGTGTTTGATTTGTGTTGAAAAGCTGAGTTTCTTGCCAATTTGCTGAATAATGAGGGTAATCAGAATAAAAATGACTGCGCATTCTGCATAATTTACCATTGACGCGATGCTGATTTGTTGAAGAAAATTATAAATGAAAAAGAAATCATTTTCTTACATATAAAATTATTGGTAATGTAAGGAATTAAAATGAATAATGCAGAGCTGCTACTCAGCAGTTTTAAGAGAAGATAGGAAAGATAGGAAGGATACGATGGCAGGACATTCGAAGTGGGCGAATATTAAACGAAGAAAAGGTGCTGTTGATGCCAAACGGGGAAAAATATTTACCCGTTTGATTAAAGAAGTGACTGTTGCCGCCAGGATAGGCGGTGGTGATCCTGACGGCAATCCGCGGTTGCGCTCGGCAATTGCCTCGGCAAAAGCGGAAAATATGCCGAAAGACAACATCGCAAGGGCAATTAAAAAAGGAACCGGTGAGCTTGAGGGTGAAGTGTATGATGAGATTCTCTATGAAGGCTACGGTCCGGCCGGAGTTGCTGTCTTAGTTGAATGTCTGACGGACAATCGAAACAGAACCGTTGCCGATGTACGCCACTTCTTTGCTAAATCCAACGGCAATTTGGGGGAATCCGGTTGTGTTGCCTGGATGTTTGATAAAAAAGGATTAGTCATTGTAGAAAAAGAAACCATTTCCGAGGAAGAGTTGATGGATATCGCCCTTGAAGCCGGAGCGGAAGATGTTGTCGAAGAAGAAAATGAGTATCATGTAACAACTGCCCCTGAAGACTTTGATGAAGTTCGGGAGAATCTGGAAAAAAGTGGTGTGAAAATTGCCGAAGCGTCTGTATCAATGATTCCTAAAAATACCATTGAGGTAACCGAAGAAAAACCGGCTAAATCACTGTTGAAATTATTGGAAAACCTTGAAGACCATGATGATGTCCAGAAGGTGCACGCCAATTTTGATATTGATGATAGCTTGATGGAATCCCTTTCTTAACACAAGATGGAAAGAATCCTGGGGATCGATCCCGGCTCGCGGGTGACCGGATACGGCATCGTCGAATCAGATAAAAGCGAACTCCATTTTGTCAGTTGTGGAGTAATTAAAACAAATCAGGAATACTCATTTTCGCATCGGCTCAACGAGATTTTTGAAGGAATTAATGAGGTCATTCAGTTGCATGATCCGTCCGTGTCGGCTATCGAAGATATTTTTGTGGCCAAGAATGCTCGCAGTGCCCTTAAACTTGGCCAGGCCAGAGGGGCAGCTGTGGTTGCCATGATGCAAAACGGCCTGCAGGTCTATGACTATAATCCCAAGATGGTGAAACAGGCTGTGGCCGGATATGGTCAGGCCGAGAAAAGCCAGGTCCAGAATATGGTGAAAATGATTCTGGGATTATCCGGTTCACCAAGTTCAGACGCTGCTGATGCGTTGGCTGTTGCCATCTGTCATGCCAACCAATTCCAATACAGCTGAGTTACGGTGGCGTCATTGTCCGATCAAGTCTGTCCGCATAGGACTGTCTATAGCGAACAGACATGCTTGAA
>CAZMFP010000023.1:5097-64475 GCA_964565605.1 uncultured Desulfocapsaceae bacterium
CAATGTCACCACCGTAACTCAGCTGTATAGATGAAAATAGTATGGTTTGGCAGTAAATGATATTTGCTCTGCCAAATCATTGAGATACTATTGAGTTGGCGTCATTGTCCGATCATATCTGTCCGCATAGGACTGTCTATAGCGAACAGACATGCTTGAACAATGTCACCACCGTAACTCAGCTGTATAGATGAAAATAGTATGGTTTGGCAGTATCTGATAGAGTTGAGTATCATTTTGAGGTGTTTTAAAGTGTGTAAATGTTTCGAGTATAAAACTATTCTCTACTTTCAATAATCTAAACCCATGATTGCCACCCTCGCCGGAAAACTTCTGCTGAAAAACACTGACAGGGCTGTTGTCGATGTGGGAGGTGTCGGCTATGAAGTTTTTTTCTCCCATGATGGTGTAGCCTGGCTGCCAGATATTGGAGATGAGGTCTTTCTCCATATTCACACCAATGTCCGTGAAGATGCCATCACCCTGTTCGGTTTTCTTGAAGAAGAAGAACGGGAGATGTTTCTGATCCTCAAAAGCGTATCCGGTGTTGGTCCCAAGTTAGCCCTTTCGATACTGTCCGGTATCCGGGTTGGTGAGTTGTGTCATGCTATCGTGGGGAAGGATATCAGTCGATTGACAGCACTGCAGGGGATTGGTAAAAAGACGGCTGAGAGGCTTTGTCTGGATCTCAAAGACAAGGTCGGTCATTTAGGACATGGGGAGATTGAGCCGGGTACATTGGGCCAGGGTTCGATTCCGGCAGGTTCGTCCCAAATGGACGCTCTATCAGCTTTAATTAATCTCGGGTATCCGGACCCTGTTGCCAGGAAAGCATTGGCAGCAGTGAAAAAACAGGTTGGTCAGGATGCTTTTATGGAGCTCTCCATTGAAGATCTCATTCGACATTCCCTTCAATCCTTATCATGAAGATAGAAGAAGATATACAAGCTGACAAACGTCTGGTCAGTCCCAGGCCTGATGAACAGGATACCGTTCAGCCAAAGGGGCTTCGTCCAACGAGTTTAGGTGAGTATATTGGTCAGGAACCGCTCAGAAGAAGTCTTGAAGTATTTATCAAGGCAGCTCAGGGCAGGAATGAACCGCTTGACCATGTCCTTTTTCACGGTTTTCCAGGCCTTGGAAAAACGACCCTTTCCTATATCATTGCCAACGAAATGGGCACCAATATCAAGGTGACCTCAGGCCCTGTTATTGAAAAACAGGGAGATCTGGCGGCAATCCTTACTTCTCTTCATGAAGGTGATGTTCTTTTTATTGATGAGATACACCGGCTTAACCATGCGGTGGAAGAGATTCTCTATCCGGCAATGGAAGATTTTCAGCTTGATCTGATTATTGGCCAGGGGCCGGGTGCCCGCTCGGTCAAAATGGATCTGCCCCATTTTACCCTTGTTGGTGCTACCACGAGGACCGGGCTGCTGACGCCACCTCTGCGAGACCGGTTCGGAGTTGTTCTGCGCCTGGAACTTTATGAACCGGAGGAGTTATCTGTTATTGTCAAACGATCGGCTTCGATTCTTGGCGTGGTCATAGATGAGTTGGGAGCACTGGAGTTAGGGAACCGCTCACGGGGAACGCCCAGGATAGCCAACAGACTCCTGAGACGGGTTCGTGATTATGCCCAGGTGGGTAACCATCAAGTGATTACCCGGAAAGTGGCCGATGAAGCTCTTACTCTATTAAATGTAGATAAATATGGTCTAGATGAGATGGATAGACGGATCATGCTGACCATTATCGATAAATACCAGGGTGGGCCCATTGGCCTTGAAACCTTGGCCACGGTAGTGTGTGAAGAGAAAAACACCCTTGAAGATGTGTACGAGCCTTTTCTTATTCAGTCAGGATTTCTGGCCCGAACTCCACGCGGTAGGGTAGCAACTGCCAATGCCTATGAGCATTTTGGTCGAAAAATACGAGGTGGTCTCAAAAGACAACCAACGCTTTTTGACGAGGAATAGTCACTTTTTATCAATCGCAGTCATTATTAACAGAGAAGGGGAAGTTATGAAAAAGCGTAAGACAATCCAGGATATTTTAGCAATGAAGGGGGATGGTCAGAAAGTAACCATGCTGACGGCCTATGATGCCTCCATGGCAGCCCTGCTTGACAGCTGTGATATTGATATCCTGCTGGTTGGCGACTCTTTGGGAATGGTTGTCCTTGGATATGATTCGACAGTACCGGTAACTATGGAGGAGATGCTGCATCACAGTGCTGCTGTCAGGCGAGGTGCTCCAAATAGTTTTGTTATTGGCGATATGCCTTTTGGCTCCTACCAGAGCAGTTCATATGATGCAATAGTAAACGGCAACCGTTTTCTGAAAGAGGCGGGTTGTGATGCTGTAAAGCTTGAAGGCGGTCTGGAAGTCTGTGAGACAGTGCGGGCCATGGTTGCAGCAGGTATTCCTGTAATGGGACATATCGGTCTGACCCCTCAGACGGCTTCCCAGCTTGGTGGTTATAAGGTACAGGGCAGAGATGATGAGTCAGCTATCAAGATGCTGGAAGAGGCGAAGGCCTTAAACAATGCAGGAGTGTTCGGGATAGTCTTAGAGTGTATCCCCGACGGGCTTGCTGAGATCATTACCGAGGCTATCCAGGTCCCTACCATCGGCATTGGAGCCGGAGTTCATTGTGACGGTCAGGTTCTTGTTACCCATGACCTGCTCGGTATGTTCGACAAGTTCATTCCCAGCTTTGTTAAAACCTATACCAGCCTGGCACCGCTCATTAAAGAGAATATCGGATTTTACGCCAAAGAGGTGCGGGAAGGCGTTTTCCCCGATGAAGAGTACAGCTTTGGTTCAAAAAATGATTTTAGAAATCTGGTCAAGTAACAGTATCTGAAAGCAGCTTGACGATACTCCAAAAGCCGTGGTCATGTTTATCATGACCACGGCTTTTCTTTTTTTAGAGATACATCACTCTCAAGATAAAGCTTAGAAAACGTTTTTGTTTTGCACCTCAGTAGGTGTTTTTTGTCATGAAAATGGAGCAGGAAGCCTCCTTTTCTCCTTGACCTGGTTCAAGCCGTTTCGATACAATACAGGTAGGAAAATGCAAAAAAGGTTGATGAACTGAACCTTGGAGGTGATATGGAACAATTATTTGAAATTGGTGATCATCTTGGCCCTCTTAAGGTGGTTCATATCAATGTACCGTCCGAAGGTCTCAAAGCCGTTGTAGCCATAGATAATATAGCCTGTGGACCAGCAATCGGCGGGGTTCGGATGGCTTCTGATGTCAGCGTCGTTGAAGCGGTACGGCTGGCAAGGGCCATGACCCTCAAAAACAGCGCTGCCGGGCTTCCCCACGGAGGCGGCAAGTCCGTTATCTATGGTGATCCGAAGATGGATATGGACAAGAAGGAACGGATCATCAGAACATTTGCCTGCGCTATCCGCGAGTTAACCGATTATATTCCCGGTCCCGACATGGGAACCGATGAATTGTGTATGGCCTGGACCATGGATGAGATCGGCAGAGCTGTCGGTCTGCCGGCTGCAATCGGCGGTATTCCTCTTGATGAGATTGGTGCTACCGGTTTTGGACTCAGTAGCTGTGTTGATGTGGCTCTTGACTACTGTAACCTGGAGCTTGAAGGGGCCCGGGTTGTTATCCAGGGATTTGGTTCTGTTGGAAAACACGCGGCTAGGTTTCTGGTCGAAAAAGGTGCACTGTTGATCGGTGCTTCCGACTCCCGAGCGGCTGTTTACAATGAAAAAGGGTTGGATGTCCATGAGCTGATCCGGTGTAAACAAACCGGAAGTTCTGTCTGTGAGAATGATCTGGGTGAAAAACGAGAACGGGAAGCGGTCATCGATATGGCATGCGATATCTGGATTCCGGCGGCTCGACCTGATGTTCTTACAAAAGACAATATCCACAGACTGAAAACCAAGCTGGTTGTTCAGGGAGCAAACATTCCTTTAACCATAGAGGCAGAACAGTACCTCCACAATAATAATATATTGTCTATTCCTGATTTCATTGCCAATGCCGGTGGTGTGATCTGTGCAGCCGTTGAATATCATGGTGGAACGGAGTCCGCTGCCTTTCAGACCATTGGCGAGAAAATATCAAAAAATACAAGAGAAGTTCTTGAAGAGTCAAAAAAGAACAATCTGGCTCCAAGAGAAGCCGCTGTGGCACTTGCGGTAAGGAGGGTGGAGGAGGCGATGCAGTACCGCCGCTGGTCTTCGTTTTAGGTAGAAGTGGCTAGACAACAGTTGGGTTTGTGGCGGTTATTCGAAAGCATTACAATCAGAGGAGGTTGATATGCATTGGGTAAAACACCGGATACAATGGCTGTTGTTCTTCTTTTTCTCTCTTGTTCTACTTTCGTCCTGTACGGCCGGTAATCCGCAATTTACCCAGGAGAATCCTGCGGGATTCTGGTGGGGCCTCTGGCATGGCATTATTTCGGTGATCTGCCTGATCATCCACATCTTTAACGAGAGTGTGGCTGTGTATGAAGTGAGCAATACAGGTGGCTGGTATGATTTTGGCTTTTTACTCGGTGCCATATGTATATGGGGTGGAGGCTCCCATGCAACTCATCAGTCCAGGAAAAAGAAGGAAAGCGAGAGAGAATGGGATGAAATTTGTGATAAGGTCGAAATCAAAGTGATGCGAAAGCTCAAAGAATGGTCGAATGATGAACAGGGAGCAGCTCCGGACGAGGAGTGGAAAGAGATAGGCGATAAAGTAGAGAAAAAACTTAAACGTAAAATTCGCGAGTGGGCTGAGAAAGAATAAATTTCGAATTGTAACGGAGGGACTATGTTTCGGATCCGTTTCCATGGTCGTGGCGGTCAGGGGGTGAAGACTGCCAGCCGAATATTGGGGACGGCTTTTTTCCTTTCAGGCTATGAGGTTCAGGATGCGCCGAGATATGGGGCTGAGAGGCGTGGGGCTCCCATGTTTGGATATGTCCGGGCTGATCATTCTCCTATTCTTGAACGGGGCATTATCAATAATCCCGATCTTGTGGTTGTGGCCGATGAGACTCTTTTAACCTTGCCTGCGGCAGGTGTTTCTGTTGGACTCACAGCCAACAGTATACTCCTTGTTTTGACCAATCACTCAGCCGCAGAGATGCGGCAGCAACTTCCCGCTGCTACCAGGTTGCTTGTCATTGATAAAACCCTGCTGTCCCATTTTCAAACCTCTTTCCCCATTGATAGCTGTGGTTGCAGCGCGGCCGCAGCCTGTCTTTCCGGGTTGTCCCTTGAAGTTTTCCAAAAAGCGATGGTCATGGAACTCGACATACAGGATCATCAGAAATTTCGGTCTGAGTTTCTTGCTGTTGAGGATATCTTTGCAAAGATTGGCCGGAAACAACAACTCTTTTTGGACAGACGTGAACAGTCACCAACTGAACCGGATTCCCAAGTCAATTGGATCGATCTTTATTTCGAAGGAGTTGAGAAGGCTGCCCCTGCAATTCATGGAGGAGCGACCAGCCTTCATCTAAAGACCGGAGACTGGCGGACCATGAGGCCTGTGATAGACAAAGAGCAGTGCAGCCGCTGTCGGCTCTGTTTTACCTTTTGTCCCGATGGGGTTATCTCCCTTGATAAAGAAAACTATCCGGTTATCGATTATGAACACTGCAAAGGTTGCCTCATCTGCTTGGTGCAATGTCCCTGCCGGGCCATCGAATCCCAGGTTGAAAAGGTGGCCAGTGAGGTGAATGATGCGTGAGCTGATAACAGGGAACAGGGCGGCCGCCTGGGGCGCACGGCTTGCCGGAGTCGATTATCTTCCAGCTTTTCCCATCACTCCCCAGACAGAGATTATTGAGACCATTGATGATTGGATCAATAAAGGATTCATGGCAACAAAAATGGTCACTATGGATTCGGAGCACTCGATGATCACAGCTGCAGGAACTGCTGCCGCTTCCGGAGTCCGTGTTTTTACCGCCACTTCCAGCCAGGGGCTTCTTTATGGCATGGAAATGGTATATGCCGTCCCGGGATGGCGAGCCCCTTTTGTTCTGGTTAATGTGTCTCGTGCACTTGCCTCACCTATCACACTGGAGCCGGACCATAACGATGTGTTTGCGGCCCGTGATTCAGGTTTTCTGCAGATTCATTGTGCCACCTGCCAGGAGGTTGTTGATATGGTTGTGCTGGCCTATCGGCTTGGAGAGGATGAGAGAGTCAGGCTGCCGGTTATTGTTAATCTGGACGGCTATTATCTCTCATTCACCCGGGAACCGGTTTCTCTGCCCTTGGTTGAACAGGTGAGCCATTTCCTTAAAGATTATGACCCTAAAGGTACCCAGTTTCGGGCCTCAGATCCGGTTTCCCAGGGGGTAGCTGTCCTTGGAGGTTCACAATACTCCTATTTTCGATATGAAACCCATCTGGCCGCTCTAAATGGTCTGCAGGTTTTCAGTGAGATCTGTCGTGAATATGAAGAAATAACCGGCAGAAAATATGACATTCTGGAGAGCTATTTGTGTAGTGATGCCGATATCCTCTTTTTCATGATCGGCTCCTTTTCAACCAAGGCAAAGGATGCGGTGAACCACTTGCGAAAGCGTGGGGTTCCTGTCGGCCTAGTGCGCCCGAGGCTGCTGCGTCCATTTCCAGAAAAAGAGATTATTCAAGCCATGAAAGGGAAAAAGGCGGTGGCCGTTGTTGATCAGAACCTGTCATCGGGCAGGGGGGGGATACTCTACGGGGAATTGGCTTCTTCTTTATATAACTGTTCAGACCGACCGACGCTTGTCAGTTTTATTGGCGGTCTTGGGGGGCGTGATATCAGTGTGGATGAATTTTGTCAAATGGTGAAGGTGGCTCAAGAGGCTGCAGAAAAAGGAGAAGTTCCTCCGCCAAGACTGCTCTATACCAGGGAAGAGCTGGCTCAGATGAAGGGGCTGCAGTCTATTGCCAGGCAGGGTGAAGGTGAGAAAAAATGATGACAGGAACAAAATCGAAATCAGCTTCACGTTTTCCGAATCGTCATCTGCTGGGTTCCGGAACGCCGCTTTGTGCCGGTTGTGGTGGTCTGGAAGATCTCCAGATTTTTTATGATATTCTGGGTGAGAAGACCATCTTTGTCAATGCGGCCGGTTGTATGACTTTGCTCACTGTGTATCCCTTTACACCATTTCGTGGTTCCTGGATTTACACGTCTATGGCATCCGCTCCCGCCGGAGCCCAGGGCGTTCGTGATGCTCTCGACATTCTTGTTGCCAGCGGCAGGATCAAAGAGGAGGAGGATATGCGGGTAGTTGTGCTGACCGGTGACGGCTCGGCATATGGAATGGGGCTTTCGTCCACATCAGGGGCCATGGAGAGAGGGTTGGACTTTATCTATATCTGCTATGATAATGAAGGATATGGCAACACAGGCCATCAATTCTCAGCAGCCACGCCCCACGGGGCAAGAACAGCGACCAGTACCGGCTCACACGGATATGCAGGCTATAAAAAAGATCTGTTTTCTATCTGGGCTGCGCATAAACCGTCTTATCTGGCAACAGTTAGTGGAGCTTACCCCAAGGACATGGCAGCGAAAATTAAACGTGCCATCAAGTTTCCCGGACCAAAGATGTTTATCGCCCTTGCCCCCTGTCCAACTGGTTGGCATTTTGAACCGGCAGAGACTGTCGCGATCGGGAAACTAGGTGTTGAAACCGGTATCTGGCCTTTAAAAGAGTGTATGGACGGTCAAGTGGTTCATACCCGCAAACCAAAACCGGCCGACCGACGGCCCGGAGTGGAAGAGTACCTTAAAAAGCAGGGCAGGTTTGCCCATCTGTTTCGCCCAGAACCGGATAAGCAATTGATCGGAGAAATTCAGCAACGCGTTGATAATTATTGGCAAAATATAACCAGCTGAAAATGGAAAGAAAAAAGAGTTATTTTCGTCTCGGTGGTGACTCACCGCTTCTTGAAGAGACGATCTGGCAGCGTTTTAATACCATTGCCGAATCTTTCTCAAATAATGAAGCGGTTGTCTCAATTGACCAGAATCTGCGTCTAACTTACGGGCAATTAAGAGAAAAAGTTGATCGTTTAGCCTGTGGACTTCTTGCTCTTGGATGTTGCAAAGGAAGTAAAATCGGTATCTGGTCAACTAACAATCTTGAGTGGTTGCTTGTACAACTGGCCTGCGCTCGGATAGGTGGTGTGCTTGTCAACATTAATCCGGCCTACCGAACCCAGGAACTTGCCTATGGTCTTGATCTTGCTGAGGTAGAGCTGCTCTTTGCTATTCCCTCGTTTCGATCCAGCAATTATGAGGGGATGCTGCTTGAATTGGTACCGGAACTGGCTCTGACTACAAAGGACACACTTAGGAGCAAAAATCTTGCTCAACTCAGACGAATTATTCTCTACGATCCGACAGATCCGCAAGAAACAACTCGATCCGCTCCCGGTTTTACCGTCTGGCAGGATGTGCTTGAGATGGCAGAAGGATACGATCGTCGGCAGCTTGATCCTTTAAGCCGGCAGCAGGATATACATGATCCGGTCAATATACAGTTTACTTCTGGTACAACCGGAGTTCCCAAAGCCGTTGTGCTCTCTCACTACAACATTGTGAATAACAGTTGGTCTACTGCTCAGATCATGAAATTTGATAGCGGCGACAGGCTCTGTATGGCAGTGCCGCTGTATCACTGTTTCGGTACGGTCCTTGCGAGCCTGCTCTGTTTTTCATGCGGGGCCTGTCTGGTGATTGCCTGTGATCATTTTAATGCGGGACAGGTACTGCAAGCAATTGAGGCTGAACGGTGTACTGCTGTTCATGGAGTACCGACTATGTTTATTGCCCAGTTGGATCATCCCGATTTCAAGCAGTTCGATTGTATCAGTTTGCGGACAGGAATTATGGCTGGAGCGCCCTGTTCGCCCTCGCTAATGACCCGCGTTATTGAAGAGATGGGTTGCAAAGAGATCCTGATCGGTTACGGAGAAACAGAGGCCTCACCGTTGACCCATCTGACTCGCCCCGATGACAGTTTTCAGCAGCGGACAGAGACCGTGGGCTATAATTTGCCGCATCAGGAGGTCAAGGTGGTTGATCCGGCTTCCGGGCAAACGGTTTTAACAGGAGAGCAGGGAGAAATCTGTTTCCGCGGATATCATGTCATGCTCGGTTATTATCGCAATGAAAAGGCGACGGATGAGGCCATTGATCATGAAGGCTGGCTCCATTCGGGTGATCTTGGTTCCATGGATGAAAACGGCTATGTGAAAATCACCGGACGGCTCAAGAATATGATTATCCGTGGCGGAGAAAACATATACCCTCGGGAAATCGAGGAGTGTCTTTTTTCCCACCCTGATGTTGCAGAAGTTGCCGTATTCGGGATACCGGATGAGTACTGGGGGGAAGAAATTATGGCCTGGGTACGGCTCCACGACCGTGACCGGGTGAGCACGGAAGAATTAAAACAGTTCTGCATGAAACAGCTTGCTCATTTTAAAGTGCCTCAATGGATCAAAATAGTTGATCACTTCCCCATGACGGTCACCGGAAAACTGCAGAAGTTTAAAATGAAAGAAATGGCTGTCAAGGAGCTGGAGAAGCAGCAACTCAATCGATGATCTTCCCATATTTACAGGAAACGATGGCGGCTGTATGAGTTAACGTACGGGATAATTCTGTTGCTTGAGTTCCTCGATAACCTTAATGGCGAGATCAAGGTGCTGGTCGATGTGGTTCTGGAAGATTTCCCTGGCGCTATCTTTACTCTTTATCCCTCCCTTCCGCAGCGGTAGATCAGAAACAAGCATTATCGATCCTGTAGGGACGTCCAGGGCATAGCCAACCGAGAACAGGGTGGCTATCTCCATGTCGATGGCGACGATACGATGTTTGAGAATGTACTGAATAAATTCCTGATCAAACTCCCACATCCGATAATCTGTTGTATGCATGATACCAGTCTTGGGTAAGCCACCAAGTTCGTTGCAGATGACCTGCTCAGCAACTTTATTGATGCCGAAGTTGGGCAGAGCCGGTACATCCTTGGGGAGATAATGAGCGCTTGTTCCTTCATCTCGAATAGAGGCAGTCGGAATTACCAGGTCGCCGATTTCAAGATCATCGGCAATGCCACCGCACATCCCAAGCATAAGAACGGTTTTCAGCTCGTCGAGGTAAGAAAGACAGTGCATGACGATACCGGCAACCGGTGAGCCGACTCCGTAATTGATCATTGTGATGTCTTTTTCCGGCCAATGAACCAGACCCCAGTTGGCATAGGAAATGTCATGGGAACTCATCCTGGAAAACCTTTTGATATAACGGCTGAAGTTTACCAGAATGATATTGTTGCAGAAATCGTTAACCGATGAGCCGGTATACCGTTCAAGGGTGTGACGGGCATAATTATCTGGACGTAATTGGGAAGGCATTTAAATTTTTAGATTGTCAATGATGAATTTAAATAATCTTAAGTTGAAAGAATCTCTCTCTACATGGTCTTTATCTCTATTATAAAATGAAAACGAACGATATTGAACCTCTAAATCGGTCTCCCCGTTATTTGGGGACAGGATATAGCCACGCTTTTGTAACTGGTATGAAATAGCTAAGTACTTTCGATCCGCTTGTAGTCGAATAATAGAGGAATATATCAATTGAAGGATAATCAGGAGTTTGTTTCAGGCCCCCTCCTTGGCCAAATCCTTTTGAATAACTTTCATATTTATTATATCCAGCAACTTTGGTGCTGCAGGTTGGTTTAAAGTAGACCTTGAAAATTGCTTTTCCGTTTTGAGGTGAATATTTCAGTTTGTCAAAGTAAAGATATTTTCCTGCGCCTTTTCCGTATGGACTCCTATAGGTCTCTGCTGAGACGATTATATGCGTTGTTGCCTTTTTGGTAGATTTTTGAGGATCAACATAATCATATCTTTTATTAACAATGGAGGCGTAAAGCCAAAGTGAACCGAAATCTGAGTGACCTGAGCCATCGATCTGGAATGGACTGTTTGTGTTTGCCTGGATTGTTAAGGTGACCTTTGTCACCTTTTCTTCAGTGGGATCCCAGTCATAAGAATGGTCAATAATGGAGAGGGTACCATCAAGTGGAAGCCCTTTTGCAATAATGGTATTATCCGTATCTATACCACCGAGTACAGTGTTTTTTGCGGTGAGTCGTATACGTATTCTTTCTATTTTGTTGAAATCCTGTAATCCTGGAGGGGCAACGTTAAAAGGAGAAGGAAGTTTGAGGCCATTGGTCGGGAACTGGCCCACACCTCCCAGTATGAAGACACTCTTTTTGGCGTTCATTGTTGAATCCAGGTAATCGTAGTACATTTCCCAATAGTCTTCACCAGTTACATCGGCTTTTAGCCAATACCATTCATTCTTTGCGACCCATATAGGCTTTGTGTATAAGTTACTGATATCAACAACATGTGCTGGTTGTGGTGAAGGGGAGATTTTTGCCACAAAATACTTGAATGGCATTGAAATATTGTTTTTCTCACCGTACCCGCCACCTTCGTCTATTTTATAATGGCTGTCGACGATTGCGACATAGTTAACACCTGTTTGTGGCAATTGTTTTTGTGGTAGTTTGGAGTTGGCGGTCCATGGAATGGTGACAGTTTGACTTTTGTTTACCCCTAAGCCATTAATGGAGAATTGACCAAGGTGCTTGTCTTCATCACTTGCCTTGATGTGTTCGTGTCTGTAGAGACCAACTGTAAAAAGCTTGATAGCAGGTAGTTTTCCAACATTCTTCACAGTGACCTTCACATCCTTTCCATCACCTGAGACAATTCCTTTGTTCTGGTGGACATTGACAATCAAATCTACAATATTTCCTTTGTTCATTAAAATTGATTTGTCCGGTAATTCAGGTTTTGCTGGTTGTTTTTTCATTGTTCCCAATGCGGCAGGATGTGGATCGACTTGTAGCCCTTGTTCAGTAGCCGGCAAGGTTCGCCGGGGCTTTAGCTGCTTGTTTTTACCAAGTTGAGGGCTTGGCTCGAACCGTTCATCCTCATGTGGAGCAGGAGCTACTTCGACTGTACGAGTTTGGTTATTATTTCGTTTGGTTTTCTCTGCGATTTTGTTGTTTGGATCAATTTTAACAGTAACAGTTTGGGAGCCTGGGATGGCCATAGGAACAGTAATTTCAACTGCACGGGCCTCGCCCGCTTTCAGGTTGATGACTTTTTCCGTGATGGGTTTTTTATCCAGATAAAAATGAATGGGAATATTACGGGTCTGTTCCTCGCTGGCGTTACGGACAAAGGCCACCAGTGTGACTGTCTGATGTTGAATAACAGCATGTGGAAGTACTTCCAGGTTATCGGCAACAAGGTCAGGTTGAAAGAGCTGTTTCTGACGCTGTTGTTCAACACGTCTCTGAGTTCTCTCCCGTATTTTCTGAATCCGATCTCTTCTTTCAGCTGCCTTTCTCTCCCGTTCTTCCTTTAATCGGTCTTCTTTTTCCTGCCGACGTCGTTTTGCCTCCTGGGCTCGTTCTTTTTGCCGCTCTTTTTCTTCAAGTCGGTCTCTTTCTCTTCTTTCCTGCTCCTCCTGCCGGGTCCGGTCACCTTCTCGCTCTATCGGGGGAGCTTTTCTTGCAGACTGCTCTCTGCGGGTCTCTTCTCTGTCCTGTTGGTCCTGCCGTGGATCGCTGACATCATCACTTGGCCTCTGATCGTCCGGTTGTGATTGAGCTGGGAAGTTATGGCTCGGATCAATCGGATCGCTGGATTGAGAATAAGCTGCCTCACCAGTTAGAAGAGTGAGAAAGAAAAAAGGGCTAAGGAGAAAAAAAAGGGCTCTGGCAGTCAAAGAGAAGGTTTTCATAACGTTCGCCTTTTTGGAGAGAAGAGGAAAGTTGGTGATCATCTATTAAAATAGCTTATCACTCCTAACGAATTATGAGAAATTGTTTGTTGCTTCTTTTTGAAAAAATGAGCCGTATCCTCAATGATTCTCCGCCTTGACCGAAACAGAGGTTGTGTCAGTTTGGCTGGCGTATTTCTAGTACCACAGATTCTTGCTTACATTTGTTACAAAGTAAGAAGATTGAAAAATCATGTATTGTCCTTGATTAGAAGTGTTTCTTGATAGAAGGCTAGACAACCATGCTGACAACACCTCGTGTTAGGCACGGTTGTATGGGAAATCGAGAAAAAGAATGTGGTTTTGCCCGGTTTCTAAAATATTGGGTAATGGGTGTCAGGGAGTGGCTAACAGTTTGCTGACCACTTCTTTGAAATGGTCAAGGTCTGCTTTCATTGTTTCCACCATTACCTGGGTTAAATCGAAAAATTCCATCAGCATCTCATCGTCAATTGGTTCAATACCGAAATCGAGAATGATGATTCGATCAAACATCCCCAGGTTGATACGGACATCTTCAATGGTCCAACGGCCATCTTGTATCGAGTCGTTGATCATCTTGATCCAGGCGGGAGTCATGAGGGTTGTACGGTTTTCCTGAAGCTTCTGGGTAATATCTTTGCCGAGGAGCGCTTCAATACAGTTGGAGCTTTCCATTATCTTACCATTACAATCATCAACCACTTCTCCAATATCTCTGGTGCAGTCGCAATTTTTGCCGACAAGAAAACAGGGCTTCGTGTTCGCCTGTTTTGCCAGCTCGGTTCCGTCTATAAGTTCGGAGTGCATCAATTTGGCATCAATGTGGATGCCGTAATGCATGTAATGGATATCCGGGTCCATGGTAAGCCTATCGAGTACGACTTGCAGCTCACGGGCAAAAATTGGACAGACGATCAGGGTCTTGTTTGACGACTGATCTGTATCTCTGGAAGTCTGGGACATAGTTACTGTCTGGGGTTATAGGGCAAATCCGATAATCCGAAATTGTATCAAAATATAATCAATAAAAACAATAACTTCAGCCAATAATTTTGGTGTGAAATATGTGGAGTGCTGCTTCCATTGAAGTTGTTGTTTTCCTCCCCACCTTATCACCACTGAAGAACCAGTGGTAGGCAAATCTTGATAACCCTAATATTATCAGTATGTTAATGGAGTTTCTCTGCTCTGCCCAGCTGTTCACCGCTTTTCACCACTTTGTTTTAACAACGAAGATTCGCTTTTAATCAATTCAAAAGAAAAAGTTTAGCTGAATTGTTTCTGAATTATTGATTTTAAACAAGAAGATTGAGTTGTTTCCAGAAGTAGAGGGAAAAGGTGCTTTCTACACTATGTAGTGTGTCTGATGTTGTTGTGGCACAGCATGTGGAAAAAATGTTGGTTTAAGATAAAGATTTAGTTGTCTGATGTTACAACATTTTTTCTTGACATACGATTTGCATATCGGCTACTGTGATACATAATGGACCGAAGTGGGCCAATGTGGCTACAGAGTTCTCAATGATGGCAAAGAAAGAAAAAATCAAAAAAAGGTTTCGCAGCCGGTCGGAACATACTCTCGATGAGAAAGGGAGACTGAATTTTCCCAGCCGGTTCCGTCAGGTCGTCCAGACCTACGATTCCACTGATTTGATGATAACTACCTGGGGTGATCATCTTCGGGCTTTTCCTCTTGTTGAGTGGGAAAAACTTGAAGAAAAGCTGTTAACCCAGGGAAAGGAGCAACAGGGATTTGCCAGTTTTGTTCGAATGGTTGTGTCCGGTGTTACAGAGTGTTCTCTCGATAAACAGGGAAGGCTGTTGATACCGGTTTCTTTGCGAAATGAACTCAAGATTGAAAGGGAAGTTGTTTTGACCGGAATGCTTGATTGGGTTGAAATCTGGGATAAAGACAGATGGCTTGTTGAGAATCAGGCAGCCCGAGACAATTTTGACAGTTTTGAGGAGAGCCTGGCCAAACTGGGAATATTCTAATGGCCGAAACCGTTCAAATTGAGCAGATCCATCGGTCGGTTCTGCTGAATGAGACCATGGAGTTTTTAGCACCACGTTCAGAGGGAACCTATGTTGATGGAACCCTGGGACTTGGAGGACATACGCTGGAGATTTTGAAACAAAGTAAGCCGGATGGTCGTGTCATTGCCTTTGAATGGGATGAGGCGGCAATAGAGTTAGCCACCAGGAGACTGGCAGACTACCAGTCCAGGCTGACCATTATTCGGAAAAATTTTGCTGAAATCAAAGAAGGGTTAAACGGTTTAAACATTCAAATGGTAGATGGCATTTTGGTTGACATAGGACTCTCTTCTCTCCAATTGGATCAGGGCAAGCGAGGTTTCTCCTTTCGAGAAGATGAATTGCTTGATATGCGGATGGATAAGAGAAAAGAGGTAACAGCAGCCGAGATTCTTGAAAACAGCAGTGAGCAGGAATTGGCCGATCTTTTTTATTACTACGGGGATGAAAAACAGGCTCGACCCATCGCCAGAGAAGTTGTTCAGGAGCGGAGCCGAAAAAAAATAGTAACAACAAAACAATTAGTGGCCATTATTGCTCGATCGGTTCCGAGAAGATTTCATCCGAAGAAAAAGCATGTAGCCACGAAAGTCTTTCAGGCTCTACGTATTGCAGTTAATGCTGAACTTGAGAATCTGGCTTCGTTTTTAACCGATGCCGTCTCTTTCTTGAAACCGGGTGCCAGGTTGTGCGTTATAAGTTTCCACTCTCTGGAAGACCGGCTGGTGAAGAGGAGTTTCAGGACGAATAAAAAACTTAAAATTATCACTCAAAAACCGATTGTTCCATCAAAAGAGGAAATTGATATAAATATCCGTGCAAGAAGTGCACGGTTGAGAGTAGCCGAGCGATGTGAAGCCGGACAGAAAGGAGGTATATGATGTTTTTTCAAAGCACCGCAGAAGGATATGTTTGTCCTGTTCTTGACACCAGGAAAAAGCAGCCGGAGTTTATTACTCAACTGCAGAAATTGATCAGCAGAGAAATGCTTTTTCTGCAGATGTCCATTGCCGCAATCCTAGTACTTATTGTCGTAGTATTTGGAGCCGGTTTATGGGTTGGAAAGATTGCAGACTCAATTGACCAATCAACTCTTGTTGTTGAGCAGGAACGCAATGAGCTGATGGATAAAAATATCGCTTTAAGGGTTGAAAGGACCTACCTGTTCTCTCCACAGTATATTAATAAAGTTGCGGTGGAAAAGCTTGGTATGCATACTGCCGACAAGAAACAGATAAGGTATTTAAATTGACAGGAAGCCGTCACAACAGTTTCTCCTTTACAATGTATATCGTTCACATAGCCCCTCCTTCTATGTTGAAGACACATGCAAACCACAATAATTCAAACAGCAATTAAGTGATGATTGTGGCGGTTTCTTGCTCAAATAAACGAACGTTTTTCAGCAGGCGATTAACTCTGAAACTACTAATGTTCTACTAAGACGTAAAGTGATATGGCCACCTTCACTTGACACTGCTCCATGATCTTGTTGATACCGTACAGGAATATGGGGCTGAAGTTTCAAACGGTATTTAGGGCAATCATCATTACGATGATGGGATTGAGCAATGACCAGAAAAAAACGCATTCAAGTAGGCGCAGCTCACAAACGCCGACTGAAGGTTCTGTTCGTTGTTGTTTTCCTGGTATTTTCCTGTATTGCCTGGATTTCCGCAAACCATGATCAACTCATACCATATCTGATTACCTCCCCGTCCCCCTCCGTCAAAGTCGACCGGAACTCCGTTTACCTTCGTGGGACAATCTATGACCGTACATACAAGGAGCTGGCTTTTTCACAAGAGAGAGTTTCTGTTTACGCGCTGCCCAGAGAAGTGGGAGCGTTAAGTGAGACTGCCGCTCGTCTGGCACCCATTCTTGGTCGGAGTAAGAATGAATTGCTGTTGAAATTAAACAGTGATGCGGTTCGTGTTTGGCTGGCAAGGGATGTCAGCCAGGATACTGAAGTAAAGATTCGAAATATTAAACTTCCCGGTGTGTTTTTAGGAAAAGAGGCTGTCAGGCGCTATCCCCAAAGGCAATCAATGGCTCACTTGCTCGGTTATATGGATAAGGATAGGGGCCTTGCAGGGATCGAATGGCATTATAATGATCTGCTGGAAAATTATGGTGCTCAACCAGAGGATATAAACAGAGAATCGGGCCCCCGGAAAAAGAGAAGAGAAGAAAGTGGTGTTCACCTGGTTCTTACATTTGATGTCAAGATCCAACAGAAATTAGAAGATGCTGTGCGGCATCTGGCAGCTAAAAGTGGGGGCATTCAGGTTGCCGCCTGTGTAATGGAGATGAGCTCCGGAGCACTCGTTGCCAGTGCCCATTATCCTTCCTTTGAACCAAATCGATTTAGTGAGTATGATAAAAAAATATTGGAGAACATACTGCTGCGCCCATTAGCTGTTCCGGAAAAAATCAGACGTTTTTTCAAAGATGCCTCTCTTGTCCAGGCACAGTATGAAAAAAACGGCACTGTTCTGCCATGGAGTATTCTCTCAGAAGAGATCTCTTTGGGAAGTCAGATTCGTTTTTGGGAACATCTCTCATTATCCTCCTCTCTACAGTTGGATTTCGCAAAAGATGATGCCGGTAACCTGGAAAAGAAACCGCTTCTGCCAATTACAGCCCCCCTTGATTTTGGAGCGGTACCAGAGGTTGCAACACCATATCAGCTGTTGACGGGAATAACCCATCTATTCAACGGTGGGAAAAAGATCGTTCCCTTTGTACTCGACCGGGTAATGGAGAGAGAAACAAAAAAAGAGAGCTCTGTTCGAAAAGAGAACAGGGTGGCAATATCCAACAAGGTGACAAGCGATTTTTCTGAAGAAATGAAAAAACTCCTGGATTCCCAGTCCCAAAGTGGACCATTTGGCTCTCGTTTGCTGGCAGGAGAACAAGTTGCGTTTTTCAACATGAATCAGGATTTTCAATATGTAAAAAACCGGATCATGTTTGTCTGTTTCCCCAATGATAATTCTGATCTCATTTTTATGTTTGTCGTTAAAAAAGTCTCTCTGTATCCGCAAAAAGATTATATCGTCCAAAAAGATATAGATAATGAGGTAAAGAAAATCATCGAACCGGTTGTTGCACTCCAGGAGGTAATTTCTTCCAGCCGTGGTGAAATGGAGGTGTCGGAGAAAAAAGAGATGAATTTTCAAGTGCTGAATATCGGTAGTTCAGTGGAAACCAGTGGCCCACCAGCCACACGAATAAGGATAGCTAGCGGTGAGTTTGAAATGCCGGATCTTAAAGATTTAAGCCTGAGGAAGAGCCTGCGTCTGCTGCAGAAAAAGAATCTCAAGGTCAAATTTGATGGTTTTGGCAGAGTTGTTGAGCAGGAACCGGCTGCCGGTGTTTCACTGGAGAACAGGAAAGAGTGTCGTTTAGTGCTCCGGTCGACGTACTCGATCTCGCCATCAAAAAACAAGATAGATACCAGGTGATAATAGGATGACGGACAGATTCTCCTACGATGCCGGACCCATTGAATTATCGGAGCTGATGTCTGCGGTAGACTATCAGTTTGCAGGACTGGATCGTCTGCCTGAGCTGACAATTCGTACCATCATATCAGATTCACGCAAGGTGGATGAGTCGTCACTCTTTGTTGCTCTTCCTGGCACTGTGACGGATGGACATCTTTTTATAAAAAAGGCTGTCGAGGCTGGTTGTCGTGCTGTTGTTGTTGAAAAAAAGAAGTTTGATCAAAAAACAATCAAAACGACTGATGTCTGCGTAATTGAAGTTGATGATTGTCGGGAAGCATATGGGAAAATTGCTTCCGCTTTTTATGGCAACCCTGCTAATAAATTGAAAATGATCGGTATTACCGGAACAAACGGTAAGACCAGTATCACCTATCTTTTAGAAAACCTTCTGCTTAAGAACGGTTATCGGGTCGGAGTTATTGGTACGGTCGATTACCGTTACCAAGATTCCAACAATAATCCTGTCAGCCTGACAGCCTCCCTGACCACTCCGGAACCGCTTATGTTGCAGAAGCTGCTCTATACCATGGTTCAGTCTGGTGTTGAGATAGTGTTAATGGAGGTATCTTCCCACGCGCTTCATCAAAAGCGAGTCAGCGGCATACAATATGATATCGCTGTATTTACAAATCTCTCCCATGATCACCTGGATTATCATCGGGATATGGAAGACTATTTTCAGGCCAAACTCCAGCTGTTCACCAACTATTTGCTCCCTTCCGGGCAGGCTGTTGTCTGTACAGGAATTGGCCGGGTCAATGAGAGTTGGTCCCGGCGGATTGTTCAGTTTTGCCTTCAGAAGAAAATATCGTGTACCAGTTGCGGGGATTCAAAAGATGATGATGTCGTTGCCTGCAACCTGGGCTGCTCTTTAGAAAAAACCGTTCTTGATATCAGAGTTCAAGATCAGATTACACAGATTAATTCACCATTGATCGGACGATTTAATGGCGAGAACCTGCTGAATGCTTTTGGGGTCGGGCTGGCCATGGGATTTGCCCCACCGGAAATATCGAAAGGGTTGGCCGGTGTCAAAGGAGTGCCTGGGAGATTGCAGCGGATAGAGGGTTGCCCTGACGATCCGCTTCAACCTGTTGTTTTTGTCGATTATGCCCATACACCGGATGCTCTTGAAAAGGTTTTAGCAACCCTTGCCGATTTACCCCATGAATCACTCTATACGGTTTTTGGTTGTGGTGGTGACCGGGATAGAGAGAAACGGTCGCTGATGGGCGAGATCGCAGCAAAATATTCTGATGTTGTCATTGTAACTGATGATAATCCAAGATCCGAATCACCCGGGAGTATAACCGATCAGATTGAAAAGGGGATAAAAGGGGCTGGCCTGAGGAGTTATGATCCATCGTGGTTAACTAAAAGAGGGTCCGGAGAAAAAGGGTATTTGATTCTTCATGAAAGGAAGGGGGCTATAAAGGCAGGGGTCCTTTCGGGAAGCAAAGGTGATATCGTTCTTGTAGCCGGTAAAGGGCATGAAACATACCAGCTTAGTCGAAGTGGAAAGAGGTTTTTTGATGATCGGCTTGAAATTCTCCAAAATCTTTGCTGCTGGACAATAAGGCGCGTTCTGGCTGCAGTGGACGGAAAGCTTGCAGAAACGATAGAGAAAAAACTTGGTGATGTCAGTACCGATAGCCGGACCATTAAAGAAGGTGATATTTTTGTTGCCTTAAAGGGTGAAAACTTTGATGGTCACAATTTTGTCGGCAATGTTGTAAAAAGAGGCTGTGGCTGTTTGATACTGTCCAGCCCTGTTTCAGAGAATGTTTCTGCAGGAGTTCCCCAGGTCATTGTTCCCAATACCCTCAAGGCTTTGGGTAATTTAGCAGCCTATCGCAGACAGAGTTTGAAAAAAGTCTCCAAGCCTGTTGTTATCGGTATAACCGGTAGTTGTGGTAAAACGACAGTAAAAGAGATGGTGGCTGCGATTATGTGTGAAAAATGGCCGGATGACGGCGCTGGTCCGGAAAATAGAGTGCTGAAAACCAGAGGTAATCTGAACAATCTGATAGGTCTTCCATTATCACTCTTACCGGCAGGGGTAGGAGAAAAGGTACTCGTTATGGAAATGGGCATGAATCGGCCCGGAGAAATCGAAAGACTGACAGAAATCAGCGACCCGGATATAGCTTGTATTACCAATGTTCACCCCGCACACCTTCTAGGCCTGCAAACCATCGAAGGTGTAGCCCGGGCAAAAGAGGAGCTGTTTGCAGGTGTTAGAGACGACTCCAGGCTGGTTATAAATCTGAATGATCCGCATATCAGCACTTTTGCCAACAAGTACAGTCAGGATAAAATCACCTTTTCAGTTGCAAAAGAAGCCAAACAGCAGGGAGCCCAGGTTTGGGCCACTGATGTTGAACTCCTGGCTTCCGGTTGTGCTCGTTTTACCCTGCATATTGAGGCCCAAGAGCATGAAATAACCTTGGGTGTGGCAGGGCTGCATAATGTTGAAAATGGACTGGCTGCCGCTGCCATGGCACATCTCGCAGGAGCAGGGATGGGTGATATTGTCGGTGGGCTGCAGGCAGTGAGATCAGTTGATAAGAGAATGGAAAAGATAGTAGCGAAAAATGGTTGTTCTATTCTCAATGATACCTATAATGCCAATCCAGCATCCATGAAGGCGGGTCTTACAACACTGTGCCAGTTCAGGACGGGAAAGCGAGTAGCCATACTCGGTGATATGTTTGAACTGGGTGATACGGCAAGTGAGGCCCATTATCAGATCGGTCGGTTTGCCGCCGGGCAGGGAGTTGATCAGCTTCTTGTTGTTGGCGAGTTTGCAGGTGAGGTTGTCCGTGGTGCAACGGATAACGGGATGAAACCGGAACAAACTGCTGCATTTACAAAAAAAGACGATATGATCACCTGGTTATCGACTTCAGGATTGACTGAAGAACTTGGTGAAGATGATTGGGTGCTGATTAAAGGATCACGTGGAATGAAATTGGAGTCAGTTTTACCCTCTTTTCTTTGAGTAACGTAACCTGAGAAAATAAAACAGAAATGCTTTATCATCTACTTTACCCACTGCATACGACTTTCATTGGCTTCAATGTCTTTCGGTATATTACTTTTCGCTCCATCAGTGCGGCCGTTTGCGCTTTTTTACTGATCATTATCTTTGGGCCGATCTTTATCCGAATGATGAAACGCTTTCAGATCGGTCAGGTCATTCGTGATGACGGTCCGGAGACCCACTTCAAAAAAGAAGGGGTGCCGACAATGGGCGGCCTGATGATGCTGTCTGCCATTGGCTGTTCAACACTTCTGTGGGGACGCCTGGATAACCCATTGACTTGGGTGATCTCTCTTCTTCTGTTTTACTACGGGATCATCGGAGGGATTGACGACTACAGGAAAATCTCGAAAAAAAACAGTAAAGGACTCTCAGCTAAAGGCAAACTGATCCTACAAATTATTGGAGCTGCCGGGGTTGGCTTATTTATTTACTTTCATCCAGGCTTTTCAACCCACCTGTCCATTCCGTTTTTTAAAAATGTTCAGCCGGATCTTGGCTTGTTCTATATTCTTTTTGCCGTACTGGTGATCGTCGGATCATCAAATGCGGTTAACCTCACAGACGGTCTTGATGGGCTGGCCTCTGGTCCCCTGATCATTTCAGGTACTGTTTATCTCATCTTTTCCTATTTAGCAGGTCATGTTGTGCTGGCGGATTACCTGCAGATTCCATATGTAGCCGGTAGCGGTGAACTGGCAGTTTTTTGCGGAGCGCTTGTCGGGGGATGCCTTGGCTTTCTCTGGTTTAATGCTTACCCGGCCCAGATTTTCATGGGTGATGTCGGTTCACTTGCCTTAGGCGGAGCCCTTGGAGGGGTGGCCATTATTATTAAACAGGAAATTTTACTATTGATTGTCGGCGGTATTTTTGTAATGGAAGCCCTTTCGGTCATCTTTCAGGTCCTGTTTTTTAAAATGACAAAAGGACGACGGATTTTTCTTATGGCTCCTTTTCATCACCATTTTGAGAAGAAGGGATGGCATGAGTCAAAAGTTGTAGTGAGGTTCTGGATTGTCTCGGTGATTTTAGGGCTTTTCGGTCTGATTACTCTGAAATTGCGATAAGAGGAAAAATGGAAAAGGAACCAGGAGTTTTTTTATGATCGAAGCGGGAAAAACGGCAGTTGTAATGGGCCTGGGGATCTCCGGGTGTGCTGCCGTACGTTACCTGCACGCCAAGGGAATGAGGGTTGCCGTCTCCGATGTCAGGCAGAAGAAAGAACTTTCCTCACAAGAGCACGCATTTCTCAACCAATATACAACTTATCAAGAGTTCGGTGGTCACACTGAACAGTTCCTTAAACAGGCCTCTTTTTTACTGATCAGCCCGGGTATCAGTCCTCACATTGAAATAGTTGCCAGGGTTCGGGATGCCGGAGTTCCGGTTGTCGGTGAACTTGCACTGGCTGCAGCAGATATTAAAACACCTGTGGTTGCCGTTACCGGAACCAATGGAAAAACGACGGTGACCAGTCTTATTGGTGAGTTGCTCGTCCATGGCGGCAAAAAGGTGTTTGTTGGCGGCAATATCGGTACTCCGCTGCTAGACTATTTACGTAATCCGTATGACGCTGATGTTCTTGTTCTTGAATTATCCAGCTTTCAACTTGAAGTTGCCGGTGAATTTAGAGCTGATGTGGCTCTTCTGCTCAACATCACACCGGATCACCTGGACCGCCACGACTCTCTTGAAAATTACGGTTTGATCAAGATGAAGATTTTTGACAACCAACGCCAAAAGGATCTATCGATTATTTCAGCTGATGATTTGGTCTGCAGTGAGCTGCGGAAGCAAAGTATTGAAAAAGATTTTCTACTATTCGGCCACTTGGATGGGTGTCATGCCAGGATAGAAGGAAACCATATTTGTGTGGCTGACAAAATTGGCAAAGACAAATTTGATTTGAGTTCAACAGGCATGGCGAATCACATCGGATGTTTGAACAGTGCTGCCGCAATTCTTGCTGTAAGAGCGTTTGGTTGTAGCAACCAGCAGATAATGGAAGGCTTGCGGGCTTTTAATAGTCTGCCGCACAGGATGGAATGGGTCGAAGAGATTAACGGTGTTAATTATTATAATGATTCGAAGGCGACAAATAGTGGTGCTGTTGTCTCTGCCCTCAATCAGCTGGATGGACCGGTCATTCTTATTTTAGGTGGTCGTGATAAAGGGGATGATTATTCACTGCTGATACCCGACATGGAAAAAAAAGTCTCACTTGCCATTGTGATCGGTGAGGCAAAAGAAAAAATCACTGCAGCACTGGATGGTAGAGTAACACTGCAACAGGCCGATTCTCTTGAACAGGCGGTGCGACTCGCTCATTTATCAGCGCAACCCGGCCACACGGTGCTGCTGTCACCCGCTTGTGCCAGTTTTGATATGTTTGAGAGCTATGGTCACCGGGGAGAGGTTTTTAAAGATCTGGTTATGGCAATACAACGTGAATATTTTCAGGAAGGAACGGGCGTATAATGGGAGAAAAAATTAACTCAATTCGCATGGTGATCACTGGGGGTGGTACCGGCGGACATCTTTTTCCTGCCATAGCTACAGCTCAAAAGCTGTGCGATGATTTTCCTGAAAGTGAAGTTCTGTTTATCGGAACAGTTCGTAAACTGGATCGACAGAGTCTGGATCGGTACGGTTACCGGGTACGGACTATCCACAGTTACGGTTTGAAGGGCAAGAGCATTGGCCAAACACTGAAAGCACTACTGTTTTTACCGATCTCTATCGTCCAGGCGCTTTACCACCTCTTTCAGTTTAAACCGCAGATAGTTATGGGAGTTGGAGGATATGTTACCGCTCCTGTCCTTCTGGCGGCAAAGTTTTTATGTGTTCCGACAATTATTCATGAACAGAATTCCATACCTGGCCTTGCCAATAAAAAACTTGCCTCTCTGGTGGACAGGATCTGCTATTCCATACCAGGTAGTGAGACATGTTTTGCCAAGGAAAAGCGTGTCTTTACAGGAAACCCTGTACGGAAAAGAATTGTTGAGTTGGCAAATAAAAAGCATGACGATTCCAACTCCAATACCAAAACGATTCTTGTTTTGGGCGGCAGCCAGGGGGCCCATGCTGTGAACCAGTTAGTGGTCAGCGCTCTGACTAGACATAGAGATCTGCTTCCACAGAACATTCGGGTTATCCACCAGACTGGCAGTCGAGATGAGCAGTGGGTAAAAAAAGACTATTCTCGTTCAAAGGCTGAGGTGAAAGTTGCCGGTTTTTTCCCCGACATGGCTTCAATTTATGCCCAAGCCGATCTGTTGATTTCCCGGGCAGGGGCAACGACTCTGGCTGAACTGGCTCTGCTTGGAAAGCCGGCAATACTCATTCCGTATCCGTTTGCAGCCGATAACCATCAGGCTGTCAACGCTGAATATTACTCTCAGGAGGGTGGAGCCGTTGTCTTTCGTCAAAGTGAGCTGACCGGGGAAAAACTGGCCGGAACCATCCGGGATATTCTCGTTGAGCCGGGACGGCTTGAGGAGATGAGCCGGGCAATGGCACAAAAGGGTGTTGTTGATGCACCGGAAAGAATCATCGGCTGTTGTCTCGGGCTGTTGCTGACATAACTTTTGCCACTAATGATTCTCGGCCTGTATGATAAAGAGCTGTGGAATTTTCACAGAAGGCCGGACGGACACAAACTGAAAGCGTTTTAGCTCACTTCAAATTCAATGAGGAAACAATAAAGAAGCGACATGTATAAAAAAAGAACCAAACATATCCATTTTGTCGGCATTGGCGGTATCGGCATGAGCGGGATTGCCGAACTGTTGCTGAATCTGAAATATAAAGTTTCAGGGAGCGACCTGAATAAAACGGTCATCACCGATAAGCTTACCTCATTAGGGGCGACCATATACCAGGGTCATCGGGGAGACTGTATTGAAGGGGCTGATGTCGTGGTCACCTCATCGGCTATTTCCGAAGACAATCCGGAAGTAACTGCCGCAACAGAGGCAAAAATTCCGGTAATCCAACGGGCGGAGATGCTGGCAGAGCTCATGCGTCTTAAAACATTCGGTATCGGTATTGCCGGCAGTCACGGTAAAACGTCCACCACCTCAATGGTTGGCTGGGTGCTCAACAAAGCCGGACTGGACCCAACCATTGTTGTTGGCGGAAAGGTTGACAGCCTCGGAGGTAACGCGCTGCTCGGTTCGGGTGATTTCCTGGTAGCAGAAGCGGATGAGAGTGATGGCTCCTTTTTGAAGCTATCTCCTGTACTTGAAGTAGTGACCAATATCGACCTTGAACATCTGGATTACTATCGGGATATTGATCACGTTAAGTCGATGTTTTTGAAATTCATCGATAAGATTCCTTTTTATGGTGCGGTTATTCTTTGCCTTGATGATGAAAATATTTCAAACATCCTGCCACAGATAAAAAAACGAATTATTACTTATGGACTGACTTCTCAGGCAGATGTTCATGCGGATAGAATTCGTTTTGAAGATGGCAAAGTTCACTTCTTCGTCAAACAGGGTGAGGACGAGCTTGGAGAAGTCTCCCTGTGGCCTCCTGGGAAACATAATGTATACAACGGACTGGCAGCCATCTGTGTCGCTCTTGAGCTTGAGATACCCTTTGCTGAGATTGCCGTAGCCCTTGGAACATTCCAGGGAGTCCAGCGACGGATGCAGATAAAAGGTAAGGTGAATGATATCACGATTATCGACGATTATGGTCATCATCCAACCGAGATTAAGGCAACGTTAAAGGCCATAAAAGAGTCGTGGCCGGAAAAGCGGCTGGTTGTCCTTTTTCAGCCCCATCGCTATTCAAGAACCAAGGGATTGTTTGACGATTTCCAGACCTGTTTCCGTCATGCTGACATGCTGGTCATGACCGATATCTATGCCGCCAGTGAAAAACCGATAGAAGGGATAAGCAGTGCCAGTCTACTCAAAGCAATTGCAAAGCACGGTCAGAAAAACACCCACCATATTCCGAATGTGGACCAGCTCCCGGAAGAGGTGTCAGGACTTGTTACTCCGGGAGATATCGTCTTGACCCTCGGTGCCGGTAACATCGTCTTTGCCGGAGAGAAGCTGCTCAAACTTTTACAGGAGGCCGCCTGAGATGCTCTTGTCCCAGTGTATCAGTGTCAGACAGCCTCTGAAGGAAATGTAATATAACAGGAAGAATGGATAGATGAGCCGGTCATGATACATGCTGATTTGAGAGATAAGCTGATTGAGCTTTTTCAAGACAGGGTCCGGTTTGATTGTTCGTTAAGCCGTTACACAACTTTTGGGATTGGAGGTCCGGCTGGTGCCTTTGTTGATGTGGATAATGTGGAAGAACTTCAGCAACTGCTCGCGTTTTGCCATCAACAATCCATTCCCTGGCGGATGATCGGTGGTGGGTCAAACCTGCTTATCCATGATGATGGTTATGACGGAATAATTGTTCACCTGGGGAAAGGCTTTAAAAAAATTGAGGTCAAAGAGGCAGGCTTCGCTGACAGGGTTATTCTTGAGGTGGGAAGCGCTTTTGGCTTTTCAAAACTAAGTGAATGGTGCAGTGAGCGAGGTTTTACCGGATTTGAGTTTGCGTACGGGATTCCCGGAAGCCTGGGTGGTGCTCTGGTGATGAATGCCGGAGCCTGGGGTGTGGAGATAGGTGATCTGGTCATTGCCATAGAACTTGTTGACAGGAAGGGAATCCTGGTCGTTGAGAAAGAGGAGTTGCATTTTGACTATCGTTGTCTGAAAAATATACAGAGAAGTGAGGATAAACAGGTTGTCGTTAAGGCGCATTTTGCGCTGCAGGAAGGATCAGCCGAACAGATCCGGGAAAGATGCCGGCAGATTCGTCAACAACGAGAATTATCACAACCACATGGAAAACGAACGTGTGGGTCCTTTTTTAAAAATCCTCCAAATGACAGTGCCGGCAGATTGATTGATCGTTGTGGTCTGAAAGGAACCCGTGTTGGCGGAGCGATGATTTCAGAAAAACATGCAAACTTTTTTATTAACACTGGTACTGCCACAGCAGCTGATATGATTCGACTAATGGAGCTTGTTCAGCAAAAAGTAAAAACAAGCTTTAATATTTTGTTGGAACCGGAAGTTCATTTTCTTCCGTGAAATGTAGAACTGGGAATTATCTGAAAGGATAAGTTGCTGTTTCGGATTGGATATCAAGATCAAATAATCTTGTATTATATCAGGGTGTTGGAAAGAAAAATGATAACCAAAGTCATGGATTCAGGGTGAAAGTTAAGGACGTCATAGAGAGGCTGAAAGCTTGGATACGCTCGAAGGTGAAGAGGGAAAATGATCCTTATCACGGCTCATTTCACCATTATCGGCACCATGTTCTTCAAGAGCCAAGAAATACTCTGCTGGATAAACTGCTTCAAAGGTTCATCGGGCTGAAACAATATCTTTTCGAACAGGAGCCGGATGCTGAATCACCTCCTCAGGAGCAGCCGGCCGGCAGATCGTATAAACGGTTGAAGGTACTTGGCACGATTGTTCTATTTTCTGTTGTTCTACTGTTTGGATTTGCCGGTATCATAAAAGACCAGTTATTGAAGTTAGACTTCTTTCTTTTAAAGAACATCCGGGTAACAGGATGCCTGAAAACGACAACAGACTCAATACGGGAGCACAGCGGACTTAAATACAATACCAGACTGTTTGGTATAGATCTGAGCAATCTGGAGAAACAGCTCGAAAGTCATTCATGGGTTGAAGAGGCTCGTGTGAAAAGACATTTGCCCGATACACTGAGGATCATCATAAAGGAATATACTCCCAAAGCGATCCTTCAGGTTGGAGAGAAAAAAGAGCTGTTTTATATCGATAAACAAGGCACCCCCTTTGTTGAGATTGCCAGGGGTGAGAATATGGATTTTCCTGTTATTACCGGTATTGAGAAAATTAACCAGTCTCAGGATTCAAAGAAAAAGCTTACTGATATAATGGGTTTTTTACAAAAGACCGACAAAGATGATCCGAACCTGAATTCCCATGCTGTCTCGCAGCTGCATGTCGATTCAGATGAAGGAACCGTTCTATTTTTAGTCGATTTTCCATTCCCGATTTTTTTAGGAAAAGACGATATACAAAACAGGTATAATAGGTTAAAGAAAGTGGTAGGTTTTTTGTATAAAGAGAGGGAAAAAGGGATGAAGTTACACTCAATTGCCTATATTCGTTTGAATTACTTGGATAATAAAGTGCTGATTGCGCACACAGGGAAAGTTGAGAGGTGATGATGCTTGGTGATGATCTGGATAATATGGAATATGAGTTTGAAGGATATGTTCCGAGGAAGGTGGGCACTGTCGTTACCGGGCTCGATATCGGCACGACAAAAACATGTTGTATTGTCGGTGAGCTGAAACAGGACGGAGTTGAAGTTGTCGGTGTGGGTATTGCCCCTTCAAGGGGGGTTAAAAAAGGTGTTATTGTCAATATTGGTGCCACCGTTGAGTCAATTAAAGAGGCCGTTGATAAGGCTGAAGTGGACAGTCACTGTAAAATTGATCGGGTCTATGTTGGCATTGCCGGTAATCATATAAAAGGATTTAACAGTCCTGGTATCCTGGCAATTGACGGCAAAGAAATTACCGAGGAGGATGTGGAGGAGGTCATCCGTGGAGCATCAACGGTAAAGATTACCGGAGACCATCAGATAATCCATGTTCTTCCACAAGAATTTATGGTTGATGACAAAACCGGCATACAGGATCCACTCGGCATGCTTGGTGTTCGACTGGTGACTAACGTCCACATCGTAACAGCAGAAAAAGATGCTGTACATAATCTCTACAACTGCTGTAGTAAGGCCGGTCTGGAAGTCGCAGAAATGGTGCTGGAATCGATTGCTTCAGCTGAGTCGGTTATGAGTCGTGATGAGCTTGATATGGGAGCGGTACTTGTGGATATCGGTGGTGGGACAACCGATGTTGCCGTTTTCTGTGATGGGACCATTCGTCATACATTTGAGATTGGTCTGGGAGGGCATAATTTAACCAATGATCTTTCCGTTGGCTTACGAACAACTCTCCAGGATGCTGAATATCTCAAAGAGGAGTTCGGCAGCTGTATTCCAGACATCATCAAACCAAATATGGTTGTCGAGGTTCCGGATATTGGAGCTCGGGATGCGCAAACAGTTGCCCAGAGAACTCTTGTTGAAATTCTTGAAGCGAGAATCGGTGAGATTCTTGAAATCATCAATGGGAGACTGATCGATTCAGGGTTAAAAAAGAGAGTAAATGGTGGGGTCGTTCTCACTGGTGGAACCGCTCTGCTGGCGGACATAAGTGACCTTGCCGAGCAGATATTTGACCTGCCGGTTCGGGTCGGTTATCCAACAAATATACAGGGCAAACATGACCAGATTTATACGCCGAGATGCACTACTGGCGTGGGTTTGGTGCTGTATGGCTGGGACAAGTATAAGGGGCCTGTAACCAAGAGACCAACGGTCATTGACTTTGCCAGGAATTTTTTTAAAAAAAGAAGCTGACAGGTAAGTTTTTTCTTTCGATCAACTTTGGGAAATGCTATGTTTGATGAACAAAAATTTATTCAGCAAAACCTGAGAAAATAGGTTTTGAACCGATCAGTTTCGGAGATCCCTTATGGCGTTTAGAATGGCAGAGTCGGAGAGTGTAGCGAGCATAAAAGTCATCGGCCTGGGTGGTGGTGGTGGTAATGCTGTCAACACAATGGTGAAAAGCGGTTTACGGGAAGTGGAGTTTATCGTGGCCAACACCGATCGACAAGCGCTGGATCAGTCAATGGCTGATGTCTGTGTGCAACTTGGGCCTGGTGTGACCAAAGGTCTGGGAGCCGGAGCAGATCCAGAGGTCGGAGAACAGGCTGCCATTGAGTCGGTAAATGAACTCAAAGAGGTCATTAAGGGGAGTGACATGATTTTTGTCACGGCCGGTCTTGGTGGTGGGACCGGGACAGGAGCAGCACCTGTTGTGGCCAAGCTCAGCAAAGAGATGGGCGTTCTGACAGTATCGGTTGTCACCAAACCGTTTGGCTTCGAAGGAAAGCTGCGGATGAAAAAAGCTGTAGCTGGTTGGGAAGAGTTAAAAAAACATTCCGACACCATTATTACTATTCCCAATGAACGGCTTCTAAGCCTGATGAATAAGTCGAGTAAGCTCTCCGATATGCTGACCATGGCTGATACAGTTCTGCTTCATGCTGTCAAAGGTATTACCGATCTTATTAATGTCCCGGGAATGATCAATGCCGACTTTGCCGATCTTCGAAAAGTAATGAGAGAAGTGGGGCCGGCAATTATGGGCTCCGGTTCGGCTGTGGGTGAAAGTCGTGCTGTTGAGGCAGCAAAACGAGCCATCGACAATCAACTGCTTGAAGATATCGGTATTGATGGTGCTCGAGGCCTGCTGATTAATATTTCCGCCGCTGAGGACACTTTTGGGATGCATGAGTTTGAGGAAGCTTCGTCCTATATCCAGTCAAAAGTTGATGAAGAGGCAGAAGTTGTTATTGGTGCACTCTTTGATGACAATCTCGGTGAAGAGATGCGTGTTACTGTTATCGCAACCGGAATAGATGATGCGACCAAAAAAAATAAAACCGTAAATCGGGTTGATGATTTACGAGGCGTGCGGGCAAAGATCGACCAAGAGAAACAAAATGAAAAAGGCGTCGTACGGGCCCGCGCTCATAGACGAATGACTGATGCCAAATTACCGGGGTCCAGTTTTGACTCATACTCCAGGCTTGGAGTTGACCAGAGTAGAATACTCAATAATGATAGGAAAAAAGATCCTGAGAAATGGAGTGAAGAGGACCTCGATACTCCAACTTTTTTACGGAAGAATACCCAGTAACCGTTTTTCCGTAAAAGATTATTCGTATTCCCCCTGTTCCAAGGCATTTTCCATATAGATATACGGCATGTTACCCGGGTTAGAGCAGCTCGACAATTTTCCCGGTTTCTGTTTTCATGTGCCGAATTTTCTACCTCCGATTAGCGGTTGGTTTTTCTCCACCGTCTCTCGAAGAGCCCGCATATTTGATCGAATAGAGAAATGGCCTCCCGTAGACACCCCTTTGGTGAGAAAAGAAAAAATCTCAAAGGACCTATCAAAAAAACATCCAGGCAGTTACTTGCAGATGAAAAGGGGAGCTATCTCAAGAAATGGACTGGACGTGTAGCTGTCGGTCTGATCTATCCCAACCGCTATGAAATCGGGATGTCCAATCTCGGTTTTCAGCTTGTTTACTCTCTGATTAACAACATCGATCATTTCGTCTGTGAGCGATTTTTTCTTCCCGCCAAGGGGGAAAAGATACGCTCTTTCGAATCGGAGAGGACCATGGACCAGTTTCCTCTACTGCTCTATTCAGTCTCCTTTGAAGATGACTATGCCAACCTGGTTCGAATCCTTTTAGGCGGAGGTGTAGAACCGTTTGCCAAAAAAAGAGACCGTTTAATAAGTCCTTCATCTCCCATGGTTATTGGAGGTGGTGTGGCCACATTTCTCAACCCTGAGCCGCTGGCACCTTTTACCGACCTTTTTGTCATTGGAGAAGCGGAACCACTATTGGCGAAGCTACTCGAATATATGGTTCAGCAACTCGATAGTGGCAATAGAAATAAGCTCTTGAAGGAAGCTGCCCGAACATTTTCCAGTTGTTATGTACCTTCACTCTATCATCCCATATTCGGAGATAGTGGCCATCAAGAGGGCCTGCGTCCCGAGCCGGCGACTCCTGAGCGGATACAAAAGGTCATAGTCGGTGATTCCAGGGAATCGGCCCATTCCCAGCTGTTATCTCCCCATGCTGAATTTTCCAATCTTTTTTTGACAGAACTGGGTCGCGGCTGTTCAAGAGGGTGTCGGTTCTGTGCTGCCGGATTTATTTACAGGCCTCCACGACTGTGGGACAGTGAAGCCGTTATTGCCGGGCTTGAGCAGCGGCCTGATTCAATTAAGCGCATCGGCCTTCTAGGTATGGAGATGGCCGATAACAAGTCACTTTCATATTTATCAGAATACCTGCTGGAGAGTGGCTGTTCCCTCTCTTTTTCATCACTTCGGGCAGACAGAATCTCTGGTGCGCTTGTTGACCTGCTTGGTAAAAGCGGATTGAAAAGTGTGGCCATTGCACCCGACGGCGCCTCAGAGCGACTTCGACAGGTGATCAATAAGGGAATGGATGAAGGTGATATTCTCACAGCTTGCCGTAATCTGGCCGAAGCCGGCCTCTACAAGCTGAAAATCTATCTTATGATCGGCTTACCAACTGAGGAAATAGATGATCTTGATGAAATGATAGGTTTAATACAAAAGATACAAGGTATCATGGAACCGATGGGGAAAAAGAGAGGCCGTCTGTGTGAAATTCAGCTTTCTGTCAACTGTTTCATTCCTAAACCGTGGACACCGTTTCAATTTCACTGTTTTGGCGTCAGCAGCCGGTTGAGAGAAGGAGAAGTACGTTTAGTAAAAGAATCGATTAAGACTCTAAAACAGAAGATCAGTTACCTGCGAAAATCGATTGCAGCCATGAGCAATGTTCGTCTTCGTTGCGATAATCCAGAAAAGGTGGTATTTCAAGCTGTGCTGGCAAAAGGTGACCGCAGGCTGGCGGGCGTGCTTTTTGATATGGCAGCCACCAACCTTTCCTGGAAACGGGCGATGAAAAATAACAATCTGACTGCCGAGCAGTTTATTTTAACTGGAACAGGTGAATCGACATTTGTTCCCTGGTCAATAATCGATCACGGCATCAATATGAAATATCTTTATCGCGAATATACTCGCTCTTTTTCAGGTCAGACGACCAAACCGTGTGACACTAAAATATGTAGAAGTTGCGGAGTGTGCCGTGAGAAATAAGGCTGAAGCCCACAAGGTTTTAGATTCAATACGCAAGCAGAAGGTTGCTGCCGGAATGCAGCCATTCCAGCTGGTAAAGTACTTCTCTTTTACCAGCTTGGCCGTTATCCTTATTTTTACGCTGTTTCTGTCAGTAGTGATCTCCAATCACGCAAGAACAATCATGCTGGAGCGGAGTGAAGAATATTCTCGGTTGCTGGCAGAGAATCTCAACCAACAGGTGTTTCGTCGCTTTGTCTTGCCGGCGGTTGTCCGCTTTGGAGGTATTGCGCTTTCCAATCCAGAACAGTTCGACTATCTCGATCGGGTTGTCCAGAATGTTATTCAGGGACTGAAAATTGATTCGGTCACAATCTACGATTCGAGTGTCAATGTTATCTCATATTCCACAGTTTCAGATCTTGTTGGTGAAAAGGATATTGGTAAAGAGGAATATGAGAAGGCTCTTGAAGGAATACCCAATTCAAAATTCATTTCCAGCGGTTCGTTATTCAGTTTGCTTCCATGGGCTAATCCGGTGAGCAGTCAGCTCAAAACCTTTATTCCTTTCAGGCAGGTCAAGCAGAGTGGTGAACCCGGAGATGTGATTATGGGAGTTATTGAGATAGACAAAGATCTGTCCAAAGACTATCAGGCGATCATCCGTCTGCAGGGCCGTATTATTCTAGTCTCGAACCTTGTGATGGCAGTTCTCTTTCTTGTTCTGCGGACAATTGTTTCCAGGGCCGATAAGATTATGGAAAGACGAGCAAAAGAGCGGTTGGCCCTTGAAGAGAAACTTAACCAGGCTGAACGGCTGGCACATCTGGGCACAATGGTGGCAACTGTTTCACACGAGATTAAAAGTCCGCTGGGTATCGTCAGAAGTACTGCGGAAATTCTTGAGAACCGAATAAAAAAGGTTGCTCCCGGCAATGAACACCTGGCAACAATCATCGTTGATGAAACCAGCAGGCTTAATAATATTGTCATGGAATTTCTCGATTTTGCCAGACCTCAGGATGCTCAGCTGGAACCTTCTGATATCAATGATATTGTGTCCCAGGCGCTTCAATTTGTCGGTCCAAAACTCCAGGAGAAAAACATTCAACTGGAGGATTCTTTACAACAGGGACTTGGTGAAATTAATAGTGACAAGGACCTGCTTTACCGGGCATTATTAAATATTCTGGTTAACGCTATTCAGGCGATGGAGAATGGCGGGGTATTGTCGGTGAGAACAGAAAAGGCTAAGGAGGGTGGCTCTGTAAAAATTGTGGTCAGGGATAATGGCATTGGGATTGCTGACGAGAAAATAGAGCATATCTTTGAGCCATTTTTTACTGACAAAAATAAGGGAACAGGGCTTGGTCTTGCAATAACCGCAAACATTATCGAAAATCACAATGGCCGGATCCGGGTTGAGAGCCGGAAAGGGGAAGGGACTGAATTTACTATTGTGCTGCCGTAAAAGAGCATATTTCTGTGATGTGGCCATGACTCTATCGAGTAAAAGATCAACCAACGATCAGAGAATGTGTGATATTCAGTATGCAAGATAAGTAATAGGGTTCTGTTGTGCTTGAACAGGTTGGCTCTCTACTTAATATAATTTGATCATTAATAATTGATACTTATCCACCCTTATTTCTCGTTAAAAGTTAGAAATATATAGAGTTAATTGACGGTAAAGTATGATGGCAGGTCTTCAGGTTCAGGGTCTGAAATTTCTTGAGAATGGACCCTATTCAATGTCTGTACAGGCTGGTGAATGCGTTGGCCTTACAGGTCCGTCCGGAATCGGTAAGAGCCAGTTTTTCCGGGCAATCGTCGACCTCATTCCCCATGAAGGTCAAATCACACTGGATGAGGTTGATTATCAGACAATCGCTCCTTGGGAGTGGCGTAAACGGGTTAGTATGCTACCGGCGGAATCGAGCTGGTGGTTTGATCGTGTGGGAGACCATTTTCCCGATGAACTGGAGGATGTTTTTGTCGATTGGTTGAAAGAGTTGAGCTTTCCAAAAGATATAATGGAGTGGCGAGTCAGCAGAATGTCGACTGGAGAGAAGCAGCGGCTCTCATTTCTACGGACCATGACCAACCGGCCAAGCATTCTTCTGCTCGATGAACCGACTTCAGCACTTGACCGTTATCATTCCTCTCAACTTGAACAGATATTGTCCGAAATACAGAAGAGACAGCAGGTTGGATTGGTCTGGATCAGTCATGACTTTGAACAGCTAAAGCGGGTAAGCGATCGTATTTATAAAATGGATAAGAGTACGTTACACTCCTTCTAAACCTTGGTTTCCAAGTATGAATGTTATTCCACTGAGCTATTTTGATCTATCCATTGCCGCTTTTCTGCTTCTGATGTTGGCTGCCACCAGCAGTATTCTGAAGTTGGGTCTGGCCAAGCGAATGGTGATTAATGGAACCCGCATGACGGTGCAACTGCTCCTGCTGGGACTGGTCTTAAAAGTACTGTTTGCCAATGTCAATGTTTGGGGAATCATCGGTATGGCCTGTGTCATGCTCCTGGTGGCAGGTCGGGAGGTCAGGGCCAGACAGAAGCGCAGAATAGCCGGTTTCACCGGATATCTGATCGGTACAGGGGCCATGTTTGTCTCGTCTTTTTCCATCACCCTGCTTGCCTTAACTGTCATTGTCAAGGTTGATCCCTGGTATACGCCTCAATACGCGATCCCTATGCTCGGTATGCTGCTTGGAAATACTATGAATGGGGTTGCCCTTTCTTCCGATTTGTTGATGACAAGGCTGTATGACCAGAGAGATATCGTCGAACAACGGCTTTTGCTGGGCCAGACCTGGAAGGAGGCCTCTGTTGATATCAGGCAGGATTGTATGAGGACCGGGATGATCCCTATAATCAATTCCATGGCAGCAGCAGGGATCGTCAGCCTGCCGGGTATGATGACCGGTCAGATTCTTGGTGGCTCCTCACCGTTTGATGCGGTAAAATATCAGATTTTGATTATTTTTCTGATTGGTGCAGGAACCGGATTTGGCGTAATTTTCAGTATATGGCTGATCGGCAGGCTGCTTTTTGACTCCCGGCACAGATTACACCTTGAACGACTTGAGAGCAGACAGTAATCAACAGCAGTCAGATCTGTTATGCAGATAAATTACCATTCAGCTCAATGGGTATTTTAAAACGGCTCTTTTTCTCGTGGGAATGATAGCGGTTGGTACTCAATGCGGTTGATGGTTTGTCTTTTATTTTAATGTTTGGAGAGAAAATGAGTGAAAAAAAAATTGTGATCATTGGAGGAGTGGCGGCAGGCCCAAAAGCCGCCTGCCGAGTTAAGAGACTGATGCCGGATGCCAGCGTGACCGTTATTGACCAGGACAGTCTGATTTCCTATGGCGGCTGCGGAATACCGTACTATGTTTCAGGGGATGTCTCCGATGATTCCGAACTTCGGGCAACATCATTTCATATGATCAGAGATGAATCATTCTTCAGGGCGGCAAAAGGGGTGGATGTTCTCACCTCGACTCGCGCTCTTGCTATAAATCGCCAGGAAAAAACGGTTGAAATTGAGAATCTCAAAGATGGTAAACAATCAATGCTGCCGTATGATGCGCTGATGCTGGCTACCGGTTCACAGCCATTTGTCTTACCGATTGGCGGTGTTGATCTTGATGGGGTGTTTACCATCAGCGATCTGCATAAGGCCATTGAAATTAAAAAACGCATTGCCAGGGGCCAGGTAGAACGGGCAGTGGTTATCGGCGGTGGAGCCATAGGGATAGAGATGGCAGAAGCCCTGGCTGATTTATGGGAAGTCGAAACGACCCTGGTTGAATATATGGACCAGCTGCTGCCGGGCGTTGTCGATAAGGTTATGGCCGATATGGTGACGCAGCATCTCCGGGAAAAGAAGGTAAATGTGTTCTTGGGAGAAGGCGCTGTTGAGCTGATTGGCCAAGATGGAAAAGTGAGTGAGGTTCGAACGGATCAGAGAAATATTGAGACCGATCTTGTTATCATGGCGGCAGGTGTCAGACCGCGTTCACAACTAGCGGCTGAAGCCGGGTTACAGGTCTCTGAAATGGGCGCTATTGTGGTCAATGAGCGCATGCAGACCTCTGATCCCAATATTTATGCCGCTGGAGATTGTGTGGAGATCCCCCATCTCGTTTCCGGTAAGAAATTTTATGCGCCATTAGGATCTATGGCCAATAAAGAGGGTCGGGTAGCAGCGGATAACATGGCCGGTATTCCGTCCGTTTTTAAGGGTGGGGTGGGCAGTTTCATCATGAAGGCCTTTGATACCTGTATCGCGGCAACCGGCTTGAGTTTGAAACACGCTTTGGCCGAAGGGTTTGATGCCGATGTGGCCTTAACTGCACCGTCGGATAGAGCGCACTTTTTTCCCACCGAATCCATTGCCATTTTTCAGCTTGTATTTGACCGCCGTAGTCGACGGGTACTTGGCCTGCAGGGATTTGGTCCAATGAATGACAGCATTTCCGCCCGTATTGATGCGGCAGCCGGTATGCTTTCAAAAGGAGCAACAATCGATGAGTTTGCCAACCTGGAAATGGCCTACGCCCCACCATTCTCAGCAGCCATCGATTCGATTAATGCAGCAGCTTATGTAGCCGATAATCTTTCAGACGGTCGCCTGCGGAAAACTGATATGCAGTTATTTCTCGATTGGATGGAAGATTTTTCTTCGCAACCGGACTGGATGGCTCTTGACATCCGACATTCGGCAGAAGCCACACCCTTTGTCGAGAAATATGGTGAAGAAAAGTGGAAAGCAGTTGTCTATAACGAGGTTCGAGATCGTCATGAAGAAGTTCCAGCGGATAAAACTCTGATCATCTTATGTGATGCCGGAACCCGTTCCTATGAGGTACAGGTCTTTCTCGATTCTATTGGTAAAACCAACACTCTTGTATTGTCTGGTGGCTTTAACGTGATCAGACGACTTGGGGTGGATTGGTATCCGATAAAATAAACTCAAGCGTCAGAGAATAAAAATAAAATAGTTTTCACTACAGGGGGCTATAGAGTTCACAGAGGGTAACTAATAAAAATCTCTGTGCTCTCTGGGGCCTCTGTAATTTTTTTACTAGAAAACTATGTTTTGGGTGAAAGTGAAAGTTTGATTTCTCCCAATAGATCTGGAAGCATGTCAAAATATCTCCCCACATCTTTTGGTCTATGGGCGTCGGACCCTGCGACGAAAGGGATTCCTTTTTCCATTGCTGCTGCCAGAATTGTCCTGTTTGGAAAAGGCTCCTGTCGAATACTGAACCCGGATGTATTGATCTCTAAAGCCATATTGTTGGCCTTCAATCGTGTCAAAAGGGTGTCGATCTGCTGCCGGTTTTTGGTCGACAGTGATAGACCCGGCTGAAAGCGAAGGGCAGCATCCAGGTGGCAGAGGAAATCCGCTTCAAGAAAATCAACTGCCTCGATGAGCCCCTCAAAGTAGAGATTGAGAAGACGTTTACAGCCGACTTTTGCAAAGAGGGCAACGTTCTGCTTTTTCCGTGAGACTAGATTCAGGTGGTTGTCCAGTTCTGGAATATAGGCAAAATGATAGGACAGCCCGATAAGGTCCAATTGGTACCTGGCAAGACGCTTTTTAAGCTCTTCTCTGAATTGAGGGTTATATCCAACTTCCACCCCGAGGCCGATTTCCAGGTGATCCCTATATTTCTTTTGCAGCGCTTTGCCTTCTTCAAAGTAGCGATCGAAATCTTCCTCTTCCAGCCATACCCGCTCAAAATAACGAATCCCCACCTCCATATGTTCAAGAAAGATGATTTTTTTTAATCCCTTTTTTACGGCTGCTTGAACATACTCCTCCATGGTGCCGGAGGCATGGCGGCAATAAGATGTGTGGATATGATGATCAGAGGTTAAATCGATATGGGTCAATTTTTCCGTCAGCAATGGATTGTTCCTAGTGGATAAACTAACAGGGAGTGCAACATTGATTGCTAGGAGTGTTGGGCATCAAATGCCTGAATAATTGAATGGAATGATATGAAAAGATCATCAAGTGTATTCGATAGTGCTGTAGCTTAGTTCGATTTAAATGTCCGATAATAGTGAGCTATATCGGACGTTTAAATCGAACTAAGATGCAGTGCTAGCGAATGCACATGGCATCAAGCGTGTCCTCTGGGAAAGAAATGAACAACCCCATCAATATCAGAGGTGTCACAGATATGGCCCGTATCCAGATCCAGATCGAGTACGTCTTCTATACCCTCGATCTTAACGGAGAGAGACTGTCCATCGGGAAGATGATATATGATGGTGTTAACCGTGTTGAGGTCAATGGGCCGGGTAAATAATTTCATGAACTATTCCTTGTAAAAACGAGCTTCAAAAAATATGAGAAGCACGACTTGTTTTGAGACAAGACATATACGTTTTTTTTCACTAAACTGCAAGTTCATTCATGATCTTTTACAGGGACTGATTTTGCTTTTTTCCTCCGGTTGTCTGTATTATAGCATCTCAAATGCATAAAAAGGAAGCTTCATCGACTCTTTCTTTATTCTTTGTGTCAATCTTTATCGTTTCTTTACCTGATAGTGAAATAGCAGTGTGCGAGCAGGTTCTGCTGGAGAAATCATGGTGACTATTTGGCAAAATAATGAATGGTTATTCATTTCTTGTCGAATTCAATTTGACACCTCAAGGTAGGGTGTTTAGTATATCCCCTGTTTGCACGTAACTATGAATTCTACGAGTTTTTACCAGGTGAAAGAATGAGCAACCAAGAGATGTCCTCAAAAGAGAAAACTCTTTTTAGTAAAAGTACCAATCCGTCAAATATCATGCCGAAGAAGCTGACGATGGATTCCAAGATTAAGTTCCGCTGTCATCCGGGAGTGAAATGCTTTACCGCATGTTGCGGGGGAATAAAGATCGTTTTAACTCCGTATGATATTCTGATGTTGAAGAATCGGCTCAACATTCCGGCCCATGAGTTTCTCCAGAAATATACCACTCCGGTCTATCTTGAGAAAACCGATATGCCTGGTGTTGCCCTTAAGCTGCGGGAAGATCATCAGAAATGTCCATTTGTCACTCCAGAAGGGTGCACGGTTTATACTGACCGCCCATCCGCCTGCAGGTATTATCCTGTTGGAATGGCTGATTTCCATGAAGGTGGTGACCCCAACCAGCGGGATGCGAAACAAAAAGCCGAAGAGAAATTCTTTTTTGTGGTGAAGGAAGATCACTGTAAAGGATTTGAAGAGGATAAGGAATGGACCATCCGGGAATGGCGGGAAGACCAGGGGGTCGATGTTCGTGATGAGATGAATAAGGAGTGGCTGCGGCTGGTAATGCGGCGAAAATCTTATGGCCATCAGGCCAGTCTTTCCGAGCAGGCCAAACGTATGTTTTTCATGGCGTCGACTGATCTTGATCATTTTCGCACATTCATCTTCGAGTCTTCATTTCTCGAAACATATGAGGTGGATGAGGAAACAATCGATAAGATTCGAAATGATGATGTGGAGCTTATGCTCTTTTCTTTTCAATACCTGGCAGCAACTCTTTTTGGTGCAAAGACCATGAGCATCAGGAAGGATAAAATTGATGCAAAGGTTGAAGAAATTAAACAGCGTCAGGATGACCAGGTTGAAGAATCTGTGAAGGAGTATGAAGAACTAAAAGCAGAGCGGGAGGCTCAGAAAAGAGCCGAGGGGTAAGTGCAGTTTCTCATTTCCTGTTTCAATTTCAAACTACAAACTGGTTGTTTGTAGTTTGAATAGAGCTAGAAACAAAAAAGGGTTCCATATCCAGACGGATATGGAACCCTTTTCTTTTTTACTTCTCAGTCAAGTATGACTTACTCGACATCGCTGTCTAACGCAGCTTTTCGACCGGTCAGGAACTTCCAGCTCTTATCCACATCTTTCTGGGATTGAGCCATCAGTTCATCAGCCTGACTCGGGTTCATCAGTTTCAGCATCCTGTATCTGTTCTCACCGAGCGCGTATTCATCAAACGGAATGGACGGCTCTTTGGAGTCGATGGACAGCGGATTCTTGCCGGCATCTTCCAGGTCAGGATTGTATCTGTACAGCGGCCAGTGACCACTTGCTACCGCTTTCTTCTGCTGGTCAAGTCCCTTGGTCATGTTGATACCATGGTTGATGCAGTGAGAGTAAGCGATGATCAGTGACGGTCCATCGTAAGCTTCCGCTTCGGCAATGGCCTTGGCTGCCTGGCTCGGGTTGGAACCCATGGCGATTTTGGCCACATATACATTGCCGTAGGTGGAGAAGATCATGCCGATATCCTTCTTGGGCAGCTTCTTACCACCGGCAGCAAACTGGGCTGTTGCCGCACGCGGTGTTGATTTAGAAACCTGGCCACCTGTATTGGAGTAGACCTCGGTGTCAAGGATCATTACATTAACATTCTCACCGGAAGCAAGAACATGATCGAGACCACCGTAACCGATATCATAGGCCCAACCGTCACCACCGATGATCCATACTGATTTTTTCACCAGGTAGTCGGCGACAGCATGCAGCCGTTTGGCGATAGCATCATCACTGCCTTCCAGTTTTGTTTTGAGCTCGTCAACTCGGGCCCGCTGTTCTTCGATCTCAGTCTGAGTTGCCTGGGAACCATTGCGGATTCCATCTACCATGGCTTGGTCAATGAGACCTTTTTCTGCCGCTGTGTCAAGCAGCTCATCGGCTTGTGCGCTAAGCTTGTTCACTGATGTGCGCATTCCAAGACCGAATTCGGCATTGTCTTCAAACAAAGAGTTGGCCCAGCTAGGTCCTCTTCCGTCATCACGCTGGCAATAAGGTGTTGTCGGCAGGTTACCGCCATAAATAGAGGAACAGCCTGTGGCGTTGGCGATCATCATCCTGTCGCCGAACATCTGGGTCGCCAGTTTGATGTAAGGTGTTTCACCGCAACCGGCACATGCGCCGGAGAATTCAAAGAGCGGACGGAGAAGCTGGCTGCCTTTGATGGTCGCCGGATTTACCTCGGCAGGATTGATCTCAGGCAGGTTGAGGAAGAATTTTGCATTCTCAGACTGGGTGGTCCGTACTTCTTCGTTGTTGGGGGTCATCTGGAGCGCCTTGGTCTTGGCTGGACACATTTCCATACAGAGAGTACAGCCGCAGCAGTCTTCAGTGAAGACCTGGATGGCGAATTGCTTGCCTTTAAATGCCTTGCCAACCGCATCTACAGATTTGAAAGCCGCTGGTGCACCGTCAACTGAGTCAACGATCTTCATCCTCATGGATCCATGGGGACAGACGAGAGAGCACTGACCGCATTGGATGCAGTTTTCCGGCAGCCACTCGGGCACGTTGACCGCGATGTTACGTTTTTCGTACTGGGTGGTCGCTGTGGGCCAGGTACCGTCGTCAGGCATCTCAGAAACCTTGATTTGATCGCCGATTCCCTGGATCATCTTGGCAGTGACATTTTTAACAAAGTCAGGTGCCTCGTCGGGGACGGTTGGTGGCAGTTCATGTCCGCTGATGTTATCGGAGATGGAAACCTCAACGATGTTTTTCACAGCAGCATCAACAGCGTCATAGTTCATATTGACGATCTTGTCACCCTTCTTGCCGTAAGTCTTCTTGATGGCATCCTTAATGGCCTGGATAGCTTCCTCCTCGGTCAGAATACCGGAGATCAGGAAGAAGGCGGTCTGCATGATCATGTTGATCCGGGCTCCAAGTCCGAGTGCCTGTCCCAGTGAGATGGCATCGATAATGTAGAACTTGGCCTTCTTGTTGATCAGGTCTTTTTGAACCGGTGCCGGCAGCTTGTTCCAGATTTGATCTTTATCAAAGTTAGTGGTCAGCAGAAAGGTACCGCCCATATCAAGGTTTTTCAGCATGTCATACTGATCAAGAAAGGTGAAGTTATGACAGGCAATGAAATTGGCCTTATTAATCAGGTAAGGTGCAACAACCTGGTTCTTACCGAATCGCAGATGTGAGGTGGTAATGGAACCGGATTTTTTTGAGTCATAGACAAAGTAGCCCTGGGCTGAGTTGTCGGTCTCTGTACCGATGATCTTGATGGTGTTCTTGTTGGCGCCGACGGTACCGTCTGAACCCAGACCATAAAACATGGCGCGATAGACGTCTTCTCCTTCGATGTTGTATGAAGCATCGTAAGCAAGACTGGTGAAGGCCACATCATCATTAGGGCCGACACAGAATCTGGCCATGGGAGAATCAGCCGTCATGTTGTCAAATACAGCCTTGACCATTGCGGGAGTGAACTCGGCAGAGCCCAGTCCGTAACGACCGGAGTAAACAACAGGCGCTGGACGACCGTTATCAGCAGCTTCACCGACAGCCGCACGAACATCGAGATACAGCGGCTCACCGGCGGAACCGGGTTCTTTGGTCCGATCAAGAACGGTGATGGTTTTTACAGTGTCGGGCAGGGCGGCAACCATTGCCTTTGAATCAAATGGTCTGAACAGACGAACGATCACCATACCAACTTTCTCTCCCTGGGCAACAATGTGGTCGATGGTAGCGGATGTAACTTCACAGCCGGAACCCATCAGGACAACGACCCTGTCAGCGTCAGGAGCACCGTAGTAATCGAAGAGGTGATATTGACGGCCGGTCAGCTTGGCAAATTTGTCCATATTCTCCTGGACAATGGCAGGTGTGGCATCATAATACTTGTTAACTGTCTCACGACCGATGAAGTAGACATCAGGGTTCTGAGCAGTACCGCGCATAGTCGGTCTGTCCGGGGTCAAGGCGCGCTTTCTGTGAGCGATGACCATATCTTCGTCGATCATTTCCTGCATAACATCATAGCCTACTTCCTCGACTTTCTGAATCTCGTGGGAGGTCCTGAAGCCGTCGAAGAAATGAATGAACGGGATGCGAGATTGCAGCGATGATTGAGTGGAGATGAGAGCCATATCCATACATTCTTGAACATTCTGAGAACAGAGCATGCTCCAGCCGGTCTGGCGGGCAGCATAAATATCAGCATGGTCACCGAAGATTGACAATCCCTGGCAGGCGATTGAACGGGCTGTGATGTGAAAAACGGTCGGTGTCAGCTCGCCAGCAATTTTATACATGTTTGGGATCAGCAGCAGCAACCCCTGGGAGGCGGAAAATGTGGTACAAAGCGAACCGGTTGCCAGTGATCCATGCAGGGAACCGGCAACACCACCCTCAGACTGCATCTGGGTGACGACAGGAACGGAATCCCATATATTTTTCTGTCCACTGGTAGCCTTGGCATCGGCTTCGGCTGCCATGGGAGAAGAGGGGGTGATCGGATAAATAGTAATGACCTCGCTTGTCGCATAGGCAACATGGGTAGCGGCCTGGTTACCGTCAATAGTGACCATCTTACGTGACATAGTACTTTCTCCTTCGATGTTTATGTTTTGTTTGCACTAAGTTGATTCTGAAAAAACAAAATATGTGCTCAGTTTATTCTTCAGGAAGGTTTAAGAGATCGCCCATATCCTGGGCGATCATGTTATAACCTTCTGCTTCCTCTTGTGGCTCTCATGACAGAAGTGCTGGTATCAAAGGTAAGAATTTTTGTGACCATCCATTCCTTGATTAACAGGCACGTCTCCTTTATGTTGAATGAGATTTATCTGACATGAATTGATAGAGATAAAACGCAGTACGTTTCACTCAGCGAAACAAAGTAGTATAGTAGATTTTTGACTTCAATGCAAGTCCAATAGGAAGTGGGAACGCATCAATTACTATTCAATCTTCCGTATTTTCTATGAAATATTTATCGACAAATGACTTTTTAAAACTACTTCATGTTGTTGAAAGAGAAAAACAGTGCATTCTGCTTGATACTTCCAAGCCCGATGCAAAGAATTCTCACTCATTTCTTTTTCTTGACCCTGTAGCCAGGTTACGCTGTTACGGGAATGAAGATCATAAACAGTTCCTTGAGCAGATGAGGAGTTGGCTGGTTCAGGGATACTACCTGGCCGGCTGGATCGGTTATGAATTTGGCTATCTGCTTGAAGAGAGTTTGCATCCTCTTCTTAGTCGACCAAATGATAAAAAACTTCTATTGGCCGATCTTGGTGTCTTCAGGCAGCCCTGCTATTTTAACCACCTGACCGGCGAGAACAATCTGCCCTTGGCAGGAGTAGAACCTCTGGAGCAGATTGATTACGGTGTTGAAAATATCCTGGCCAGCCAGGAAAGGGCTGATTACATCAAGACAATAAAGAAGATCAGGCAATACATCAGAGCTGGGGATACCTATCAGGTGAACTACACGATTAAACTGCACTTTTCCCATAACGGCTCAACGGAAGGATTTTATAATGAACTTCGTCGTAATCAATCTGTTTCGTATGGGGCTTTTATAAAGTGGGACAAGGAAAGGGTCCTCTCATTTTCACCTGAGCTTTTTTTCTCAAAGAGAAACCGGACGATTACGGTTAAGCCCATGAAGGGAACATTGAAAAGAGGACGAACAGTTATCGAGGATAAAGAGAATCGTCGTTTCCTTTCCAATGATCCAAAGAATCGCAGTGAAAATGTGATGATTGTCGATCTACTGCGGAACGATCTCAGTCACCTCATGTTTGATATCACCGGTGGTAAAGTGCAGGTCGAGTCTCTTTTTGATGTGGAAACCTATGAGACGCTTTTGCAAATGACTTCTACGATTAAAGGGGAGATAGATGAGAGATTGTTTCCCTACCTGTCTCTCACAGATCTGCTTACAGCACTTTTTCCCTGCGGGTCTGTTACCGGTGCTCCCAAAATCAGGACCATGGAAATCATCAATGAACTGGAAAAGGACAGACGAGGTGTGTATTGCGGTGCAGTAGGCTATCTGGCTCCCAACGGTGATGCTACCTTTAATGTACCGATTCGGACCATTGTCATGGATGGTGAACAAGCCAAGATGGGAATTGGTTCCGGCATTGTTTACGATTCTGACCCGGAGAACGAGTGGGATGAATGTTTGCTGAAAAGCAATTTTTTAACCCGTAAAAGCGAGGACTTTCAGCTCATTGAAACCTTTCTCTGGGAACCGGGTTCAGGCTACTGGCTCCTTGACGATCACCTGGCGCGACTTATGGATTCAGCCACGTATTTCCTGTTTCATTATGACCGGGACTCTGTGATTGGGAAGCTCGAGAATGCAGAAGAATCCTTTGGCAACCAGACAACCCGTGTCAGGTTGACGTTATCCAAGGATGGATCGGTTGTTATTTCACACTCAGTCTGCGGGCAGCCCGGTGCAAGGCGGCTACCTGAGAGACCAGACTCCCCGGAAGATGACCTGCCTCTTGTTGGGTTGTCTCAAAAACGGGTTGATAAAAATTCTCCCCATCTTTTCCATAAAACAACCAGGCGGGAGTTGTTTAATGTGGAATATGGGAAGGCTAGTGAAAAAGGGTATTTTGATATCTGTTTTTTCAATCAGGAAAACCAGCTGACCGAAGGCTGTATCACTAATATTTTTCTCTACCGTAATGGTGGTTACGTCACTCCGCCTATAGACAGCGGGCTTCTGGCAGGGGTAATGCGCAAACAGATTCTTGCCGATGCAAAAATTGTTGTTGAAGAAAAAGAGCTATCTTACGAGGATCTTATTGGGGCGGAAGCGATCTATCTCTGTAATTCGGTCCGTGGAGTTGTACGGGTAAGGCTATCTGAGGATTGATCTGTTTGTAAAATAGTACTGAGTCAGTTTCTTGAATTGTCCTGAGTCCGTGACGAAATAGGTTGTTTGAGAATACAATATATTCCTGATTACCAATGATTCTCAGCCTTGATGGTAAAAGAGGTGCTTATTGTCCGTAAAGGAGTGATCCTTGACCGAAGGCTAGGCAGCCAAATTGACAACACCTCGTGTTAGGCTGAGCTTTCTTGGTAATTAGAATATATTTTGTCAGGGATGCAGGCTTGCATTGATTTTATTGCAGAACACTATCTTCTTCCGGTTTGATCTGAACCGGTGGAATAATAAGATTGTAGTTAGATCCCAATTCACGAACCCGCGTCATAAAGATTGAAGGCAGTGGGATATCCCGTTCACTCACCAGAATACCGAGTTCGTCCGCTTTTTTCAGAAGACGCGGATTGTCGTTTCCTTCCTGACCATCACAGAGGGTCTGGACCCGTAGAGCATCTGAAAGAAAAGGACGGATTTTGGGTAACTCTTCCGCCAGGCTGAGCAGTTCCTGCTCAATGAGTCCAAGATGCTTGCTGCGAAATGTCTGAAACTTCTCATCCCGGTTAATTGTTCCAAACAACTCATTGGTGATGGAGCCTGCCAACATTGAAATATCCCGATCCTGCAGGTTGGCATGCTTTTTAGTCAGATTTTCCCGTACTTCTTTAAACAGGATCATCTGAACAATGGTTATGCCTTCACGCAAGACCCCGATGAGGTGTGATTGTTTTTCTTTTTCTTTCATATCTTTCGGTTAAATAACAACTTTAATTGCTATGTGGTTTGCCAGTCGGTTGTAGATTGATAATCTCTCCTCTTCACTTTCAACTACAAGTTCCACGTTAAAGCTGTGATATTTTCCGCCGGAACTGGTGTGAGAATAGGCGAAGGTGAATTCTTTGTCCGTGAGGACCTGATCGACACCTTCTTTGATTGCTTCTTTGTTTTCACCGATCACCTTAAAAAGCCAATCGCATGGATAGTCGATTTTCGGCTTCTGTTTACAGGAATAGGGGGAGTTTATTTTCATCATACACTTCCTGGTGGGATTGTATTCTTATCGTTGTGGTGGATTTGGCTGAGCTGTTCATTGAGTGTCCAGAAATCATAGATGTAGCCGATTAAAAAGAGTCCTCCGGTAAACAGGTAGAGAATGCCGGTAATCCATTTACCCATATACATTCGGTGAACGCCGAACAGGCCGCCAAAGGTCAGCAACAGCCAGCCCACATTATAATCGAGTTCACCATCAACATAGCGAAGATCCGCATTTCTATTCATTGACGGAATCAGAAAAAGATCAACGATCCAGCCGACGAATAAAAGACCAAGGGTGAAAAAATAAACTGTTCCTGAGACGGGTTTGCCGTAATAAAAGCGATGGGCTCCTAAAAAACCAAAAAGCCAGATCAGGTAACCTATCATTACATTGTGGGTCTGATTCTGCTTTATCTCATTCATTGTAGGGACTGATTATATGTTTAACTCTACTGACTCGTTCATAGGCCTCATCGATCCTCTGCAGGGAGAGGGTGCCTGATTTTATGGCCCTTTTTACTTTTCCAACACATTTAGGCAGAATATCTTCATCGTACTCAAGATTATTGCCGATAACAATCATATCGACCCCGGCGGCTAAAGCCATGCAGGCAGCCTGCTCAAGCCCGTAATGGTCTGTGATTGCTTTCATCTGCATATCATCTGAAACAACCAGGCCTTCAAAATGAAGTTTGTTACGAAGCAGGTTTGTAACGATAGCCGGTGACAAGGTTGCCGGGTATTTCTCATCCAGACCCGAGTGAAAAAGGTGACCGGTCATGATCAGATTGCAGCGCTCCCTGCCAATCAGCTCTTTGAATGGCTGCAACTCATTTTCCTGCCATGTTTTGGTGATATCGACAAAACCGAGATGGGAGTCGTGGCGGGATGAGCCGTGTCCGGGGAAGTGTTTGAGACAGCTTACAATCTGGTGTTTATTGTGGCCTTCTATCCAGGAGGCGGCATGATCTATCACCTTAGTGGGATCAGAGGAAAAGCTTCGTCCCAATTTACCGATAATAGGATTTTTTGGATAGACATTGATATCGACAACCGGCGCAAAATTGCAATTAATACCGGACTCGGCAAGCATCTTGGCCGTTTGCTGTGACTGCAAGAATGTTCTGGAGAGATTGTTTTCTCGGCCAAGTTCTTCTGCGGAACTGGTGGTACTGAATCCTCGAGCCTTTTTCAGCCTGCATACGGAGCCGCCTTCCTGGTCAACACAGATCAATAGCGGGGTGTCACTGAATGACTGCAATGACGATGTGAGTTCCTTCAGCTGGCTAAAAGAGATGATGTTATTGTCTTGACGTGATTTGGCCAGCAGGCGATCAAACAGGACAACACCTCCCAGGTTCAGTTCGCAGATATCCCTGGCGATTGGGTGTGTCCGGTCAATTCGGTAACCCCCAAAACCTAGAATGAACAGCTGGCCTATTTTCTGTTCAATTTCCATAGACCGGCTCCGGCTCTGGTGGGTGATGAGTGGATCTGGAACCCTTATTTTGGAGGGTCAGGCTGCTTCTATTTGAATGGTCAACGGGATTACGTGCACATCTTTTTGCCGCTGTTCCGTATATCCTAGAGACCAGTCTGTACAGGTTGCTTTACCCGATAATAATTTATTGACATCATCAACCAGACCGCTCACGTTGATAATGGGGTGTCTTGAAAAAACCGTCGGCAACCCCTGGGTTAAATTGCAGGCCAGACATTTTCCAGGTCTCTCGTGCAGTTCCAGCTCGAGAACAAGACTGTTTTGATTCACTCCCCTGTAAGCCAGGTGAATATCGTAGGCCCCTTCACTGGCATCTCCGAACAGCGCATCAAAAAACTCATTGGAACGTTCTGCAGGGAAGAGTTTCTTTAACACTTCTGGTGTGAACAGATTATCAATTCGTTGATTGTCCATCTTTTTTCCATCAAACGTATTCATCATTTATGTTTATTTAGTTTATAGACGCGTCTAATATACCCGTCTTGGCTTCTTTGTCAACGGTTGCAGACGGATCTAAACAGGAGGATATATCAGGGCCAAAATGGTCTGTTTTTTTCAAAATATTTGCCAATGTTTTCTGTGTAAATTCTTGATTTATCATGAAAAAAGTTGAATCGCAAAATCCGTTGTGGTATATAACAGTTATACGGTGTTGTTTGCCTTTGACAGATGTTGTTTTTTAGTTCTTCAAAGAGCTAGAGTTGAGATTATGAAGAATGAACACGGTCTTACATTGATAGAACTTTTAGTTATTGTCGCTGTTATTGGTGTTCTGGCTGCCATCGCCATTCCCCCGTATATGAGATATATACAAGCGGCAAAAAAAACCACCTGCTATAATAATTGTGCTACAGCACAGTCATTCTTAAAAGAAGAGTTAAGTAAAATGATTGCCGGTGGCAACGCAACAGATGATATCGTGCGCGATCTCAATATCGGAGGGAAAAAAAGTCCATTTAATTCCAGCATTGATGCTTTTTCAACGGTATTAGGTGAAGGGGTTATACGATTCGATACGTCAAATATCAATGCAGCACTCAGCGGTGATCTTATTATTGTTGAATGTGAATGGACAGGTGACCTGATAGCTGATTTTACAACCACGATCAAGGTGGAGTAAATAGAGTGTAGATGAAGTTTTTTTGGAGACCTTGATGAAATCAAAAACAGACAATAGAAAAAGATTCCTCAGCGATAAACCTTTTCAAATACAACTGTTGCTGAAGCTTGGCACCATTAATCTGTTGCAGGTCATGATCTTGACATTTCTCTTTTTTATCATTGCCCAAGACATCATTTCAATCCTTGTCCTTAGGCATGAGATCCCGCTACCTGATGCATCATACGTTTTTATATTTAAGAATATTCCCTATACTATTATTTATTTTGTCCTGCTCATTGTCTTTATTATTCTCCATGCATTTTTGACAATACGGATTTCTCATAGAATAGCCGGGCCTATATTTGGAATGACTCAAAAGATAAAAGGGATTCGCGAAGGAAAGCTCGGAAGGCAGTTGAAGTTACGAAATAAAGATTTTGGCAAGGAACTGGCAGGAGAACTCGATGGACTTCGTAGTGATCTCGAAAATCGTATTTCCCATATATCGCAAGATGTTGTGGAGCTCGATCAATTGGTAAAAGATCTTCAAACTGCCTTGAAGGATGAAAAACTGGAGGTTACACACGATATTCAAGATAAAATCAATCTTCTTAAAAAAGAATTGGAATTCTTTCAGACCGATAAAGACAGTCAGGCGAAGTAGTCTGAACTGTTTTTGAGTAATCCCTTGTTTTTTTAAGAGATTTCCCAAGCTGTCACAGACAGCCTCATGGTCTGTATCGCATACCCAATTTATAGCCAATAATACTGACAGACTGAGATTCCTAGGCATCCAGATATTTATTTTCATCTGTTTTATAACTCCCTAAGCACAATATTTGTACTTTCCAAAAGAGAAAACAAACAGGGTCGGATTGAGTTGTGGATTTCACCTATTCCTGGTATTTTCCTGTGTTCATCCGTGTCGAAACAATACAAATGGCATTCACTGTTTCTGTCATGGATTCAGGTGTAAGTTAAGAAGTGCGGAATATAAAGAGTCTTTAATTTTATGCAGAACGAGATCGGAGATCAGGTCAACCAGAGTTTTCAATCAGTTATCAACAGGGACAATCTCAATGAGGCCCAATACGAGGCAGTGACCCGGACCGAAGGACCTGTACTGGTCATTGCAGGAGCAGGCAGCGGTAAAACCAGGACCTTGGTGTATCGTGTGGCTCATCTGATCGAACAGGGTATATCGCCTGAAAGTATACTTCTTCTCACCTTTACCAGAAAGGCAGCCCAGGAGATGCTCTGGCGTGCCGGTCGTCTCCTCAATGAAACCTGCAACAGGGTAACCGGTGGAACCTTTCACGGTATCGGCAATATGTTGCTCAGAAGATACGGTTCTCATCTTGGCTTTGGTTCCTCTTTCTCTATTATTGACCGGGCGGACGCCGAGGGTATTATCAATCTGCTTAAATCGTCCCTTGGGCTTGGTGGCAGGAATAAACGATTTCCCTCAAAGAGGATCGTCGTCAACATGATCAGCGGCTCTATCAATAAGGCAATTGATCTGGAAGATCTGATCTACGACCAATATCCTCACTTGACCGAACACATTGACGATATTGTCAACCTTCGGGCCCATTACAAAGAGTTTAAACTGGACAACGGCCTGATGGATTACGATGATCTGCTGGTCAACTGGCAGCGGTTGATGGACGAAGCTCCGGATATCAGAAGAGAGATTTCTTCAAGGTTCCAGTATGTGATGGTGGACGAATATCAGGACACTAATCTGATTCAGGCGGATATCGTTCGCCTGATCGGTGGTGACAAGAAAAATGTCATGGTGGTTGGTGACGATTCCCAGTCGATCTATTCTTTCAGGGGCGCAGATTTTTATAATATAATGCGCTTCCCCAAGGTGTTTGAGGGAACAGCGATCATCAAACTGGAAGAAAATTATCGATCCAGTCAACCCATTCTGTCGCTGACCAATGATATAATCCGGAATGCGGTGGACAAGTACACCAAAACACTCTTTACCCGAATTGAAGGGGATTTTAAGCCCAAGATATTTGGTGGATCAAATGAGATGGAAGAGGCCGGGTTCGTCGTCGGCAAGATTCGTGAACTGATCACTGAAGGTGTAGATGTCAAAGAGATTGCTGTTCTCTTTCGGTCCGGCTTTCACTCATATAAACTGGAAATGGAACTGAATGCCGCTTCCATCGATTTTGAAAAACGTGGCGGCCTGAAGATGACCGAATCAGCCCATATGAAAGATATACTTTCATTCCTGCGGCTGATGGTCAACGAGCGGGACAATCTTTCCTGGAACAGGATTTTACTTCAGCTTGAAAAGGTCGGACCTAAAACAGCCAAAAAAATCACCTCTGTGATCACGGCCGAACCAGATCCTTTTCAAGCGCTGGCGGCCTATCCCGCCGGTAAATCCTGGAGAAAGGGGCTTGAAAAACTTGTACAGCTCTTTAGTGATTTAAGAAGCGGAGCCAAGAGTCCTGGCGCTCTCTACGAGATCTGTTTGAAATACTATCAGTACTATTTTGAGTTGCTCTATAAAGATGACTACCCCAAGAGGCAAAAGGATCTCGACCAGCTCAAAGGAATTATTGCCACTTATGATAATCTGCAGAGTTTTATCGATGATACAACACTTGATCCACCGGAGGCTGCTTCCGAACTGTTTGGTGACAACCTTGATCGACTGGTGCTGTCGACCATTCACTCGGCAAAAGGTCTGGAATGGGAGGCTGTTTTTGTTATCGGGCTGGCCGATGGCCGTTTTCCTCATGCCTCAGCCGGATTCGGTGAACAGTGGGAAGAGGAACGAAGGCTTCTTTATGTAGCCTCAACCAGGGCCAAAAAATATCTTTACCTCAGCTATCCACGCATGTTGATGACTCCGGATCGACAGTTCAAACGGGTAGGGATGTCTCCCTTCCTTGCAGAGCTGAAGGGTGGTTTGTATGAAAGGGTCGAGGAGAAAAAGCGGTCATTTACATCAGAATCTCGCTTGACAGAAAAAACAGGTTTTCCACTGAAGAAAACAAAACCCAAAAAAGTTCCCATATCGGAATTTACCCTGGGCAGCCGAGTGAAACATCCATTTTTTGGAATTGGTATTGTTGAGCAGAAGACGGGGGAAAGGTCGTTGAATGTGAGGTTTGATCGGCATGGGACTAAAACGCTGCATTTGGATTACGCCAAATTAGAAATTTTGTAATTTATCGATAGCACTGCATTTTTGCACGATCATCTCTTAACGCATAGGTCGAACTATAGCGTTAAGAGATGATCGTACAAAACTACAGCACTCTTAATAAATTACTTCGGCAATAAGAAAGTACTTTTGCTGTATTATTTGAACCGTTTACTTGGGCAGTAAGAAAGTACTTTTGCTGTATTATTCAAACCATTTACTTTGGCAGAGTAATTTATTCACATGCTTACTAATTTTGAGAAATGCTTGCATAAATCTGCAACACCCTCAACCATTTGAAAGAACCTGATGAGTTACACATACATTAGCTCAAGTCCTTTCGAGGCCGTAGGGCGTGGCAGATAAGCGTAGACTTCGATCTCAAAACAAGGTTCTTTGTAAACAGATCGCCTTGCTCCTCGGCGATGACAGCTTAAGATTACGTCGTTGCGAGCAAAGCGAAGCAATCTCACAAAGCTAAAGTATGAGGAAATAGTGTGTGATTCTGTAAAAAATATTAACCCGAAACACGAAACTAAACAAATGGACTACAAACAAGCATGGGCCTACCTTGATAGCCTGCAGATGCATAAGATTAAACTGGGGCTGGATTCAATGCGGGAATTTTTAGCCCTGGTTGGCGGGCCGGAGAAAGGTCTTAAATATATCCATGTGGCAGGCACAAACGGCAAAGGTTCGGTTAGCGCCACATTGCTCACCCTGCTGTCAAAAGCGGGATACAATGTCGGGCTTTACACCTCTCCCCACCTCAGTTCTGTGCGCGAACGATTCAGGATCAATGACAATTTTATCAGTGAGGACGAATTTGCTTCAATAGCAACCGAGATACGGGATGTCCTTGGTGAGAGAATGATCACCTATTTCGAGTTCACCACCGCCATTGCTTTTCTCTGGTTCAGCCGCTCCAATCTCGATCTGGTCATTCTGGAGACCGGTCTCGGCGGTCGTCTTGACGCCACCAATGTGGTAACACCTCTAGTCTCGGTAATTACCAATGTATCCATGGACCATGAACTCTACCTCGGTGATACCCTTGAGGCGGTAGCCTATGAAAAGGCTGGAATTATCAAGGAAAATGTTCCGGTAATATCCGGGGTGGGGAATGATATCAGTCGGGAGGTTGTTCAGAAAGTCTGTCAAGAACGGTCAGTGCCACTCTATCTCTACGGCGAACAGTTTGATACTATTGAGAGTGGCGCCAATTTTACATTCCAGAGTCAAAATGACCAATTGGGTAAAGTTGAATACCCTAACCTACGCTGCGGCATGAAGGGTGATTACCAGCAGATCAATGCGGCCCTGGCCGTTGCTGTTCTGTTACTTCTTGAAAAGCAGGGCTTTTCAACGAATGAGGAAATCATTCGCCGAAGCCTGCTGAAAGTTCATTGGCCCGGCAGGCTTGAGCATATTGTACTTGAAGAGAGGCCGGGAATCTCCTATCTGCTTGATGGCGCCCATAATCCGGCAGGAGTCGACAGCCTGGTTGAGACTCTTAAGAAAGAATATGATTATAATCGGCTGATTCTTGTCTGGGGCGCCATGATCGATAAGGATTTATCAAAAACACTTTCAAAGGCTGCCCCTCTTGCCGACCAGATTATCTTTACTCGGCCGGAAGGGGAGAGGAGCGCCGAGCCGGAGATGTTCCTTGATGTCATTGATCCGGAATTAAAAGATAATTGCATTATGATTCGTGATGCAGGTCAGGCTCTGGACAAAGCGACCGAAATGGCAGGGAAGGGTGATATGATTGTTGTTGCCGGTTCACTGTACCTCGTTGGAGCCATTCGCAAAATGCTGGTTGGAGAATTGGTTCAATGAGCGATGATTTTTTTGGCTTTGATGGAGTTGATGACAGCGATATCAGGCGGCAGAAAGCCAAAGCAAGAGAGTTGCGCAAATCTCGCTGGTGGCAACAGAAAACAGCGGACAATAGATGTCACTACTGTGAGAAAAAGGTTCCGTTCAAAGAGCTGACCATGGATCATCTGGTACCCCTTGCCATGGGCGGCAGATCAACCAAGGACAACCTTGTCCCATGCTGCAAAACGTGTAATAACAAAAAGAAATCGATGATGCCCATCGACTGGCAGGAGTATCTTGAAAAGCGAGAAGCTAAGTGATGATCAATTCGCAAAGGTCACGACACGTCATCGCGAGCGAAGCGCGGCGATCTTTATCAAGTCTTATCTTTCAGTTGCGAAATCTTCGTCACAGGTGTAGGATAGCGCCTTCATTTCGTTTCCCGACCGGGAAACGATCCAAAAAACAGTATCTCTTGGGCGGGTAGCTCAGCTGGATAGAGTGTCGGCCTCCGAAGCCGAAGGTCGTGGGTTCGAATCCCACCTCGCCCACCAGTAGTTTCAGATACTTATCTTATGGTTGTTTTCTGGTAAACATCTTTTGTGACCTATTGGGACACCTCCTGGATGCAATGTAACATATTTGGTATCTACTAAAATGGGGTATGTCCATTTCGATGCTGATTTTCTATCTGCATTTCAGTTTCCCAAACAGTTTTTTTTGTGATAACCTTTTTTTAGAGAGCGTATATCTTTTTTGTTATTAATCAGGCGGATATATAGATACACTTTATGACGTATTTCTTCCCAGGCTTTCTGTTACTATCGAGTATTCTTGGTTCCTTTAATATCCGTCGGCTTAACAGCATGGGCAAACACTTTACCACCTTGATTCCTTGGGTATTGAGGATATTATCTATTTTTACTGCATAACAAGTCGACATGCTTACAAAGAGGGCTGAGTTGTTATTCCTGTCTCCAACGCCAGTACTGCTAATGAAAGTATTTTCGGTTACTTAATGATTAAGAAAATTCTAAAAAACGAAAAATCACTGTTCTTCATTATTTCTCTGGCGATTTTCTTTTTGATTCTCCAGATTTTCTTTTCCGCTTTTTTATTCAGGGAGCACTATTTAGAGCACGAGAATTTAGAATTGGCTGTTGAACTACGCCATAAATCTCATGTGTTGGCGAATCAGCTTCGTCAGAGTTCCGATGATCTTACAAAGATGGTCAGGTCTTATGTTGTTACCGGTGATCCTAAATTTGAGAGATATTTTTGGGACATTCTTGCTATTCGAGATGGTAAAAAAGCAAGGCCGATAAATTACAATCGGATTTACTGGGATTTTATGACAGTAGATAAGCCGGAATCACCCTTTAAAGATGGAGAAAAAGTACCTCTAAAGACGCTAATGAAAGAAGCAGGCTTCACGGATAAGGAGTTTCAATTGCTTGCAGAAGCACAGGAAAAATCTGATAAGTTAGTTTCTCTTGAAAGAAGAGCAATGCATGCCATGAAAGGTAAATTTTTGGATGAGAATGGAGAATTTTCCATTACTGGTATACCGGATCCTGATAAAGCTCGGAAGCTTGTCTTTGGGGGTGAGTATCATGAAGAAAAGAAAAAAATTATGGAACCAATCAACAATTTCTTACATGCCATTGATACAAGAACATTAGAAAGGGTCAACGATGTTAACAATCAGGCGAAGTTGCTCTACAGGTTACTGCTATATGGTTTTTTTGCTCTTGTTGCCAACACCATTCTTCTTTTGCTTATAGCGAAAAGATATCAGAAACAATCGGTCAAGAACTTGCAAAATTCTATCAACCGGCAATCTATTGAAATTACAGAGCGGAAAAAGGTGGAGAAGGAGCTTAAACAGAGTGAGGAAAGGTATAGAAGCCTCTTTAAAAATAGCGCCTCGGTGATGCTCCTTATCGATCCTGAAAACGGGGAAATTATAGATGCAAATCAGCCAGCAACTACCTTTTACGGGTGGAGTCTGGAAGAGCTGACGCGCAAAAATATTTCAGACATTAATATGCTCAGCAAAGAACAAGTTTTCCAGGAAATGCAAAATGCACAGTCTGAGCAGAAAAACTATTTTGTTTTTCAACATCGCTTGTCTAACCAGGAAATCCGTGATGTCGAAGTTTACTGCAGCACGATTAGGCAAGATAGAAGAGAAATACTCTTCTCAATTATTCATGACATCACCGAGCGGATTCACCTGGAGCAAGAACTAAAGTTGCACCAGCAAAACCTGGAAGGACTGGTGACTGAAAGAACCAAACAGCTGGAAGAGTTGAAGGATGTAGCAGAACAGGCCAATCGGACTAAGAGCGAGTTTCTTGCCAATATGAGCCATGAGATCCGCACTCCTATGAACGCTATTATTGGTATGACGAATTTTGCCCTGCAAACCGATCTTGATGAGAAGCAAAAAAATTATATCGACAAGGCACATTTCTCAGCTAAAAACCTCCTCGGCATTCTCAACGACATCCTCGATTTTTCAAAAATTGAGGCGGGCAAACTCGAATTTGAAACTGTGGTTTTTAAACTTCCAGTTGTTATTAAAAATGTAGTTAATCTGATCAAATTTAAAGCCGATGAAAAAGACGTGAAGTTCACCGTCCAAATGGATCGTAATGTTCCAAAGACACTGAGTGGCGATCCACTCCGCCTGGCTCAGGTATTGACAAATCTGACTGGTAATGCTGTAAAATTCAGTGAGGCAGGTGACACTGTGTCATTGAAAATCGATTTGAAAGAAGAAGATGACCTTGAAGTTGTTTTGTATTTTTCCGTACAGGACACCGGTATTGGGATGTCTTCAGAACAGCAGAAAAAACTGTTTCAGCCATTCAGTCAGGCTGATAGCTCGACAACCAGAAAGTATGGTGGTACAGGTCTTGGTTTGATTATTTCCCAATCCATCATCCATATGATGGATGGAGATATATGGGTAGAGAGTAGCCAGGGCATTGGGAGCACCTTTCATTTCACTGTGCGCCTCGGTAAATCACAGGATGATTTAAGCCAGGTCGACTCATCTTCTAAGCTGGAAGAAGAAACTATAAACCTGGCCTTGGCAAAACTTCGTGGCAGCAAAATTCTGATCGTTGAAGATAACGAAATCAACCTGGAAATTGTCATGGAGCTTTTGGTCACGAAAGGGATCACGGTTGAAACTGCGTTCAATGGGCAGGAGGCGCTGGACCTATTAAGCGAACGTAAGTTTGATGGAGTGCTTATGGATTGTCAGATGCCGGTTATGGACGGTTATGAAGCCACCAGAAAAATTCGGGAACAGGAGAAATTCAGAGATTTGCCGGTTATTGCTATGACTGCTAATGCAATGGTGGGTGACCGAGAGAAGGTCCTGGCGGTTGGTATGAATGACCATATTGCCAAACCACTTAACCCTGACAAAATGTATGTAACAATGGCTAAGTGGATTACAGTACATGACAGTTAATACTCTATAGAGAATATTATAAAAGGAAAGGGGTCAGATCTTTACTTGACTCTTCTCTGCCATGCACCTCATTTTCTCATGCTTTATTTGAGATTATTCTTTTTGCAAAGCTGCTTTTCGGTCCATTTAAATAAGAAAGCAGAAAAATCATTCAAACAATTTATTATCTGAATCCGTGAGCATTTGATAGTGCTGTGTAATCCGGGGACATCTATGATAAGTAAAGTCAAGAAGAAAACGGAGATTTCCTGTT
>CAZMFP010000024.1:0-61971 GCA_964565605.1 uncultured Desulfocapsaceae bacterium
AGACCGGGGTCAATTGGAACTTAAAACTGATGACACAGAATTTTGAATACTCCCGACAAAACTGACGATTCAGATCTAAATCTTAAAGACCAGTGCAGAGGATGATTGCTTCTCTTTTATACTTGAATTCGTCATAGCCTCTTGTGAGATTTGCCAGGAGTGCACGGATTCATATTAAAAGCTGATTATCTTATCACTGACCTTAATCAGGTGATAGAGATCAATCTGTTTGGCTCTGCTGTGATATCTATCCTCCACACCGTGGAGGTCAAGCAGTTTACCTCAGGCCTGCAAAATGCCTTCAGAGAGTGTGAATAGCTTTGCCTGCTCCAGAACAGGAAACTGCTTTGAGGACAGGGAGCTATAATTCACCGAAGGGCCGTCTAAAAATATTGTCACCTCATCTAGTTGCTCCAGCATAAGATTTCCCAAACGAAAACAGTTCCAGAGAATTTCCGGGTTGTCACTACAGGCGATCAAAGCGAAATTCATGTCTCCTCCTATTCGATTGAAAACAGATTACTCTTGCTCGGCCCAAAAAAGGCACACTGTGTATATATTTTCATATTACCTTTGAATTCGGCTTAAAAAAAGTGAATAATTGTTTGGGTAAAATGAGTAGTTTAGCCATGTTAATGTGTCATAATGTTTGGCAAATGTACTGGTCGAGAGAATCATTGTTATTACTACAGACCTCATGACTGTTAACCCAAGTTTTTCGTAATGTGATGCGCCTCTCATTCATAAAACCCTGAAATGAGACAATGGGACAAAGTCGATGTCTCAAAGTGTCTAGCGGGTGTGATATGACAAAGTCGGCCCTCTGCTGTGGTTTAAAAGTCAGTTGTTTGATTGAGTAAGCCTCTTCAACAGGTCACTCAAACTGGATTTCAGCACAGAACAGAAAATCGGTTTCCGGTAACATACGTTGTTGTTGAAATCCAGCTGCTTGTCTCCTGTCAAAGTGACCATTCTCATCTGTTGTTGGAGTTTTATATTTTAATCCATAGGTACCTGGGCATAGCCCTTTACCTGATAACCGATCATTGATACATAGCCATTTTTAACAAGTGGGATCTCAGGCAGAATATCGTTTGGATCAACTTTTTGCAGTTCTACGGCAATTAAGCATTGTTCCATCGGAATACCAAGCTGCTTGAAATGTTTGATCCAGGTTTGTATCTCTTTTTTCACGGGAAGATCTTCTTCAAAAACATATGACGTTCCCTTTGTGACAAATCGGGTCGCTTTACCACGAAACCCGATAACAATATCTGGCTGTACATTTGAAGAGACCAGTTGATTATAGGTGGCATCGATCAGTTTCAATCTCATGGCTAGTTTCATGCCTGCACCGATATTGACATCAAAATAGACTTTACCGGCAGAAACGTTCTGCAGGGCTCGTTTATTGTCGTATTTATCAGCGAAACCGGTGGCAGCCGATAAAAAAATAAGAGATATGGTTAATGACAGTATTGTTATAATTGTTTTCATGTCGACCTCCTTCTCAGCAGCCAACCTGTGGTAGCTTTTCTATTTTTATTGCTCTTTTTCTCTCACCTATCACAGTGAACCAGACCCTGACTCGCTGATATTTCTCAAGATCTTGCAGTGAAAACATTCTGAAAAAAGTTGTTTTACCATCGACCTTGATCGTGACTTGGGGTTCTTTGTGCGGTTTAACCGTAATTTCATTATCATTAAGAGATATTCTTCTTACGATGCCCTGTGTGATAAATACTTTATTAATCGTCGTTTGATTAGTTTCATGTTGGGTAGCATAAGCTGAAACGTTTGCAAACAGCAGGGATCCTAAAAGAGTAATCAAGACGTATACCACCTTCTTTTGAAATGTTTTAATCATCGCTCTATTCCTCCTCTGCTGTTATTTCATAAGTGGACCGGAAAAACAATCCGGCGGTGAATAATGAAAACAGTAATCATTGGTACCACAATGTGCCACAAGGAAGGTGGTGCTTTTCAACTGTCAGGAGAAGTTATACAGTAGTAGTTGGGCAGATTGAACAGCCAGAGAAATACAGGTACGGAAACCGGGAACAGAAGGACAGCGGCAGGATAGGTGGTTCCAGTTGATGGACCATGGGTGACAGGTAGATGAATATTCGATTCTGTAAATTTGAAACGTTTTTCTTTGGTAGTCCAGTGAAGACTGTTTTTACTAGCCTGAATTTCTCACGAGGTGAGACGGCTGCTTATACGAGGAACATGCGTGTAAGCTATAGTTGCCTATGCTTACTCGCATAGAGACGAAGTAGAAGCGGCTGTATCGCCTCGCCTTTGGTGAACATTTTGTTAAGAACAGAATATGAAAAATAAAATTATTTATTAACAATATTGGCATGTTATCTGTTCTGAGTAAAATGTTCATGAGAAATTCGGCTAGAAGATTTCCAACAAATGATCCGGGTTGAGGTCATTTGAGAATATTCGTTTTAGTATATTCCGTTGTTCATCGAGATGAAGAGAATAGAAATGGCGATAAGACATTATGCCGAATTTCTCAGGGTCAAATGTGAAAACAAGAGCATTTATTTGGTGTTCATTGGTGAATATGGAAGGTGGGTCGTATTGCTGAAGTATCCTTTCCAGTATGCTTTTTTCTATGGAACTCAATTGGACGATGTAAGCGATATACTCATGGACACCGGTACCCATTTTGGGAGTCTTCGATTTGAATTTGGCCAGGAGATCAAAATTATGCTGGGCGAACATATGGGCCATCTCATGAGCTATCATGGAAATATGGTGTTCTTTGAACATAAATTCTGATTCCAGTTTCAGCTTAAAGAATCTTTTTTCAGAATCCCGGATAAATGTTGAACTGATTGACCGTATGAGAATGGACTTGGTATCTGGTTTACAGTAACCGTAGGCATCCATGAGGAAGTTGAAGCTTTCATCAATGGGTACCGGAGGGCTGAAGCATAAGGAAATCTTATCATCCGATATGGTAAAGTTATGTTGGAGAAAGAATTTTTCAGCACGTGCGATACCCTCGCATGCATGGAGATAATCTTCTTCTATCTCGTAGTGGATTGAGATGTTTTTGCGTCCGCAGGAACCGACGGTAGATTTTGGAGAACTATTCTGCGCGGCAACACAAACGTGTGAGAGGATTATTGCAAAGAAAAACAAGATGTTGAGCCGTTTTACAATACTCATGTTTTCCAGTAATCAGAGGAGTGGCAGATTCGTTATTTGCCAGTCATAACTGTATGGTTTTAGTTTATCACAACTGTCGGTATTCATGTAGTTGAATAGTGCCATTTGTTGATCTTGAGATAAGGTGAGAAAATAGATGCTGGCTTCTTACCTGTGCTGAAAAATAGGGGAAATCAGATAAGTTCATAAACAGGCGAATAGTTGTCAAGGACAGGCAAGAATGAAATGAAAGACAGCAGCTGTGTCATTTTCCTTCAGTGGGCTTTGCCTAAGCTCAATATGCGATGGAAAGGCTTTCGCAAAGTTCGTCGGCAAGTGTGCAAACGAATCGAACGGAGAATAGCTGATCTTGGCTTAGCCACCATTGACTCCTATAAGACATACCTGGAACATCATAAGGAGGAGCGGCGGATTCTGGACCATTTCTGCCGGATCACTATTTCAAGGTTTTACCGGGACAGGCGAGTATACGCTCTTTTAAGTACTGAAATACTCCCGGCTTTAGCTGGCCAGGCTGTGAAAAGAAATGATCCGGTTCTGCGAATCTGGAGTGGAGGCTGTGCTTCCGGTGAGGAGCCGTATACGCTGGTACTCATTGAGCAGTACCTGTTGAGGCCCGAATTTCCCGAAAGTCGATTGGAGATCGTTGCCAGTGATATTGATCCGGTTGTATTGAAGCGAGCCCAAAAAGCGATTTATCCCAAGTCAAGTATCCGTGAATTGCCTCTGTCATGGCAGGAAGATGCTTTTGTTCGGAAAAAAGGGAACTATCGGTTAAAAGACTCTATTAAGAGTTGCGTTCGATTTTGTAATCTTGATATTAGAAAAGAAACGCCAAGCGGCCGTTTTCATATTATTCTGTGCCGCAACCTGGCATTTACCTATTTTGACCAAGAGTTACAGAGGAAGGTTTTAAAAAAGTTTCAATCAAAGCTTGAGGTTGGTGGAGCGCTGGTCATCGGTATCCATGAACAGTTACCGGACAATGGTGTAAACTTCAACAGATGGATCGACGATATGCCGATTTACCGAAAAAAAGAGGCCTGAAATGGCCAATAGATTGAATGAAGGAAGATTCTGTGAAAAGTAAACTGTGGTTGATTTTTCAATGTGTTCTTATTGTGGTGGCGGGTTTCTTTATGATTTATGGGATAAGCCTGTTCCGTGCCGCGTATGACCTGAACGATCCCTTTATTTTCATTATGATGATTTTTGCTTCCAGTCTGATCATTCTTGTCAATGCAGTACTTTGTTTTGGGCTTCTCTACCGAATGATCAATGTGTATAAGATTTTGAAAAAGGATGATAAAGAATAAAGGCTAACCTGGGAAATACAATCGTTAGATAAACCATAGCAAAATCTGGACTCGATATGAAAAAACTAATTACCATACTGTTATCATTCATTCTGTTTGTTGTCATCCAATCCGGAACCGGCCAGGCAAGAAAGATCGGTGATAATCCTCCGGTAACCATCCTGTCGATAAATGATGTCTATCTGCTGGAGCCTTTAGGGTATGTACGCAGTCTGCGGGAAAAACTGGAAAGGGAATATGGAGAAGTGTTGTTGCTGCATGCCGGGGATTTTCTCTTTCCTTCGCTGTTGAGCAGGAGATATAAAGGTGAGCAGATGGTCGATGTGCTTAACCTGTTGGATGGTGATGATAAAGGTTTTGACCCAAGGATGTTTATCATTTTCGGCAACCATGAGTTTGATAAATCCAAACAAAAAGATGCGAGCATGCTGCAGAAGCGGATACAAAACTCACAGTTCATCTGGCTCAATTCCAATGTGGAGTTTGGCAAAGGCAATGATGGCACCCCATTGGTGCAGGCGGAACAGATGCTGCCTGAACACATTGTTACAATAAACGGTGTTCGGGTAGGATTACTTGGAGTTGTGACTGATGTTAAAAAGGCGGAGTACATACAGCGTTTTCTCCCTAATGAACAGGTCATTCGAGAAGGAGTTGCCAGGTTGCGAAAAGACGGCGCTGAAATTGTCGTGGCCGTTACCCATCTCAATATGAGTCAGGACAAAGCAATACTTGCGGCTCTTGGCAATGATGCGCCGGATTTGATCATTGGTGGTCATGAACATGACCGACAGACTGTTCTTGTTAATGGCCGACGAATAGTGAAAGCAGATTCGGATGCCAAAACTGCTGCTATTATTCAGGTGACACCAATGGGCCAGCATGAAATGCCCGATGTTCAGCTGGAATATGTTGAGCTGCCGGGCAATTTTAAGCCGCATGAAAAGATTATGGAACGGGCAGCGGTTTGGAATAAACGTTTTGATGCCGAATTCTGTAAAGACCTGAGCGAGCCAAGCGGCTGCCTGGACCAGCCACTTGGGAAAACAGAGGTGGATCTCATTGGTGAAGAGTTGACCATCAGGCGGTTTGAGACCAATCTGGGAAACTGGCTTGTGGATCTTGCCAGGAAGAAGTTTGATCATAAAGGAGCGCAGATAGCTTTTCTCAACTCCGGTGGGATGCGCTTAAACAGAAATATTGCTGCGGGAAGTATGATTACCCGCAGGGACCTCTATACTCTGTTTGCCTATCCAACAAATCTTGTCAGGATCAAGATGACCGGGGCGATCCTGCAAAAGGTGTTGAATCATACCATCACCAACTGGGCCGGTAGCGGCCACTGGTTGCAGATCAGCGGTTTTACCTATAAGCATGATCCTCAGAATCAAACGGCCAGTGATCTTCATTTAATCACCGACTCGGGGTTGAAGCCGATCCAGCCGAAAGATGAATTGACTGCGGTGGTTAATGAATATCTGATTAATGAGAAAGGTGATCAGGACGGCTATCGTATGCTAAACAGTTCGATGATTATTGAACCCGATGCCAACCGGCCGAACCTTGTCGAGTATGTGGTTGAGCAGTTGAGGATGGCTGGGGAAAAAGGTATTTCTCCCAAGCTTGACGGCCGAATCTGCAATGTCCGGGACAGGCGGATGGACTGTTTGCTGAAATAACTGCAGTCAATGCATTGCAGATGTTGTCTCCAAAAGCCGTAGACCGGAGTTGGTCGGCGGTGGTTTACAGCAGAGTCCGAAAGCATCCAGCTCTGCACGGAATAATAGCGAAAAGATTCAGTTTGCCGAAATGCAGAAACGTCTGTCTGAATTGCTCAAGGTTGAGCCTGAGTCGATTTTGTTAAGGACACTAAATAATGCCAACTCCGAAGCCTGTGCAAATTTCGGCGCTGTTGTAGTAAGATATAAGGACATAAGAGCTACAGAAGTAAGGTGCTTTAAAAAAATAAAGGTCATCGGCAGTGAGCCGGGTAGTGAGTGGCCAGAGAAGAAACGATTCTACAAAGGAGTGTGAGTTGAGGGAAAAATTGGGATTCGGATTCTGAAATCAATAAAAAACAGCGTCCCTCATGTCCTGTGCTCGTAACATGAAGCTTTCATTTGAAAATACTGATATGAGTCCCGGTTGTCTTGATGTGTTGAACACAGCGGCACTGCTGGAGACAACCGAATTCAATGTGTTCCGCCTGGCTTACCGGAATTGGTACGGAAAAAATATCAATGACAATGAAATCGAGCGATTCTATGTCCCCTATATGTTTCGCGAAGTGGTCCCTCCCTGGGTCACAAGTTTTTGTCGCATGATCCTGAAGTTAGAGAAATCCGGGAAGCTTAATACGAGGAAATATGTTCCTCTCGAGCGACGTCCGAAAAGGCAGGAGGTGTCACAGTTTGCGATGAAGCTGATTATTGCGATTAACTGTTTGATCATACTGTTGATGCTGGCTGATCAGGCTGCAGTTCAGATGGGGTTAGATGAGAGGTGTATGTTCCCACCTTGCTATTAGCCCGGATTATTCACGAGCCGATCCGGTCGCTTGTGGAATAGTATCTCCCTTCTCATTATACGCGGTAACAGCCTGTTCGACATCGTGAGATTCATTAACGTGAGTTTGCCTGTTTCCGTCGATAAACAATCGCCAGTAAGGCAGGGACAAGGAAAAAATCTGCGACTAGAGCAAGAATCACGGCACAGCCGCAAATTATGCCGTAGCGGACATTGTTGGCAAGGTAGGCAATGGTGTAAATAAAAAAGCCTCCGCAAAGTACCACGGTGGTGATAAAAAGAGCCCTTCCGGTGGTCAGCAATGTTTCCCGTACAGCCTGTTCGACATCGTGAGATTCAGCAAAAGCCCGGCGAAAGTGGTGCAGAAAATGGATGGTATCATCCACGACTATACCAAGGACCAGGCTGCCAATAAGCATTGTGGAAAGATCAAGGGGGATGGAGAGTATCCCCATTATGCCAATGATACAGATGATTGGGGTGATGTTTGCGACCATACTCATCAGGCCGATGCGGATACGGCCGATGAGGATGATCATCAGCAGGGTGATAATAACCAGGGCAAAAGAGTAACTTTTCGCCATGGTTGACAGTGCGTTGGCGATGATCTGTACAAACAGTTTTATTTTTCCTGTCAAAGTTATGGTTGCGTCCGGGAACTGTTCTGTCAAATAATTTTGGAGCTTTTCGACATACTCGGCATACAGTACTGCATCGGCAAAAGGGGCCAGGATTGATAGGCGCCCGGTCTGGTAGCTGCTGTCGGTGAAATCCTTAAGGTCATCACTCCCGCTTGCTTCAAAGAGCAGCAGTTCCTGGGCAATGAGATTCTCTCTGTCGGGAACTCTATATTCGCTCTGTTGATCCTCGTGTAAAGCTCTGTGAATTTCCTTTATTACATCAGGCAGTGCCCACACTTTACCGGCTTTAACACCTGAGACAACCAGATCTGTCGTACTTGATACCGCTTCATCCAGCCGTTTAAGAAAAAGAGGGTCCTGTACGCCATTTTCCTTACCTGTGTCGATCAAAGCTTCAAGCATGACCGATCCGCCATTGACTGAGTCAAGGACATTGGTGGCTACTCTTATTGGTGAGTCCTCCGGGAACCAGGTAGAGATGTTGTGAGAAAAACGAACGGAAAGAGCGTTGTAAAAGCTGAGCACCAGAATCAGGCCGAAGCTTCCAGCCACAATAGCTGGCCGTCTTACGGTTATTCGGGCTATCCAGGTAAATATTCGGTCTATCAGAGGCTTTTTAGAGGATTCTTTTAGGTTCTTCTTGTGTTTAACCGGGAAGAGAGCAATGAGTATCGGTAACAGAACAATTGTGTAAAGAAAGGCAAAGAGAACACCTATGGGTGCGATATAGCCCAGTTCGGCAATAGCAGCTACATCAGCCCATACAAAGGAGAACAGGCCGCATGCCGTGGTCACGCTGGTCATGAGAACAGGAAGGCCGGCAAAGCCGGCTGCATCGATTATAGCCTGACGTTTATCTCCGCATCTGTCAAAATTTCTATAGAAAATTGTCAGAATGTGGACCGTATCACCAATACCGACGATAAGTAGAAAGGATGGTAGTATCTGGCTGACCAGTGTGATGGGGAATCCTGCAAGAGCCATAACGCCAAACGTGGCCACAAGGGACAGGCCAACGATGAGCAGAGGATAAACAACTCCTGAAACCCTTCTATATTGAAGGGTCAGAAAGAAGATAATCAGCAGGGCAGACAGCGGCATGATAAGGGACAGATCTCTTTCAATACTCATTTGCATTTCAGCAACAACTGCTGGAGTGCCGGTGAAGAAGACCTTTGTTTCCGGGGAGTTGTACTTGTTGACGACTTTTTGAATTGCTTTTGTTATTTCAAGGCTTTCTGCGTTGCTCAAGTAAGCTTCAGGATCGTTTTCTGTCTGGGATGTCTGGTTGTCAAAACCTGAAATCAACTCATCGTCCTCAATCTCTTTAACCGCGACAGCTTTAAGGATGATAGAGAAAGTGGATTTGTCTTCTGAAATCAGAAAGTTTTTAAACAGAGGAAAATGATCGATCAGCTCGCTGGTCCGCTTGAATTCGGCTTCATCTCCAGGTAGTTTTTTCAACAGCTCTCCAACATGGAGGGTGTCGCCAACGGCCTGTACCACACGCCCGTTTACAAGGCTGGTTATCTCATCGAGGTAGGGGACAGATTCTTTCAGGTCCTGGTGAAGAGTGTTTAGGGAATGTAGAAAGTCTCTGTTGAGTCCCTGTGCCGGCTGCACTGCCACAATAAAGATTTCGTCCTGACCGAATTGATCTTTGAAATCATTATAAGCCACCAGTGCCGGGTCATCTTTATGAAAGAAACCTTCATCTCTAGTGTCGATATGGAGAGTGGAGAGCCGGCTTGCAAGCGCGATGGTAAGAAACAGAATGAAGAGCAGTCCGAAGTATTTGTGATCATAGACCAGTGCTGAGAAACGCATGAAAGCGGTCTCGCACTGTTTGTACAGGTTGTTCACATTTTTACTCCAGACTGAGCTGATTCTACGGCTGGCTGCTGCATCTATTTTATCAGGTGTTGTTCTTTGATCTTTGAGAAAACACTATCAGCGTTTTAGGTAAAATCGGGCAGTATATATCCATGTAAGGAAAAATTACACGGTAAAGCATTTTTCATTTCATCGAACTGAAAAATTAAACAGCTGAACTTTCGATGAAATATTTATATGAAAATCCTTTTTATATAGGCATTGCGGACTATTTTAACCCGGAATCCAGCAGCTGAGACAATCATTGGCCTCCAGCTTATAACATGCTGGAATGCGTGATAAAGACAGTCTTTGTACACACTCCTTTTTTGTTATGAATCCATCACCATAGATGTCAACAAAATCACAGACCCGCTTGGCTGGGTGGCTGTTGATTACTTCCCACATTCTTTATTATACTGTGAAACCAGTTTGTTATAGGCTTTGACCTTTTTGTTAAACATCTCTTCAAGTAATTTATACCTCAAAGCCTTTGTTGAATATTGGGTGATATGTTCATTGTAGATGGCTACCGCTTTTTTATTGTACAGATCAATTGTATCTTTTGAATTTTTCAGGCAGGCGGCCAAATCATCCAGTTTCATTTTGACAATATTAACTTTAGGGGCAATTTTTTGAAGTTCATCGTCTCTTGTGTCGATGTCACTCTTGAGCCTGGCGCATTTCTCGCTGAGCCCTTCCACTGCAATACTATTATCAACCAGTGAAAAGGATATTAAAAGGGAAAGAAGAAGTGAAAGAATGAGCGGTGTATAGGTCTTCATAGAAGGTTTATCCTCAAATATCAGTAATAAGATGGTCGGAAAAACGTTATCTACACCTCAAGTTAGAAGAAAAAGCATTCTGATTACCCTTATTATTCAGTGTATTGTAAAGGGCATCAGTTTATCAACCGAAATCAAACATTGTCGTTGCAAGTGAAACGAAGCAGGTAAGCGTAGACTCCGATCGCACTAAGTGCGGTGATATCGGCGTCTACGCATACCTGCCACAGTTTCTGGCCTTACATCGACTACTACTAATATACTAAAAAACTAAGTATTTTTCCTCTGCTGAAAATTAGGGGCAATTATTAAAAATATATTTCCAGTCAGACACGTAATAATATGAAATTTAGACTCAAAACTGTTTGTCAAAATCACTCATGGACAAGGTAGTGCCGGCCTTTAGTTCTTCCACCAGTTTTGTCGGTGTTTGCAGGAATTCACCACTTCGTTTACTGAGGTCATCAACACTCTGTTCATGGTCGATGAGCAGGTTCAGATGGTGCCATCGCATCATGTAATAATCAACCATGTCCTGTATTTGAGTGAAGATGGTCACGTCAGGGAAAGGATCAACATAACTCGAATCCTGCAGCTTTCTAGTCGACAATGTCTGGGATTGGTAGAAGCTCTTTAAAAACATCAGTTCAGCCGGTACCTTTGTTTCAATGCCGACTATTCTTAGTTTTTTAATGAACCATCTGATTGTTTTCTGGCCAAAGGTTGCAAGTGGATAGGGAACACAGAAGTTCCTTGGCCTTTTGCAGCCAATTTTTTTCTTGATGTCCTTGATCAGCGTTATCATTTCCACCGGCTCTTTATCAACAAAATTATATACCTGACCGCCGAACTCCTGACGATTGTGGAGCACATAATCGATAAACGGTGGGATCCTCTTCGTATAGGTGTATGAATGATAAATACCGGGTTTACTGAAAAGAAACGGCATGGATTCATCGGCAATGGCAAACAGCAACCGCTGGAACCCCTTGATTTTATGATCATGTTTGCCATAGACCACACCGAGTCTGATGACTGTATAATCAAGGCCCTGTGTCTCGTGCATATGCTGCAGCAGGATCTCGGCCATCACTTTTGATTTGGCGTAATTGGACATTTTAGCTTCAAGGGGAAGCCGGTTGTCCTCCGAAAGGTCCTCCGCCATGGGCATCGCAGCCGCAGAACTGATATGAATGTAGGGTATCTTCAGCTTCAGAGCCATCTTGGCAAGTCGGATGGCACCGGCACAGTTAATCTCGTATGAGAGCTCAGCATCGGAATCAAGAGACGCTAAGGCACAGTTGATTATAAAATCAGGCTGGTACCTTTTGATGTACTTGCGAATGTCTTTGGGCACACGAAGACTAAGCTTCTTGCTGTTCGGGGAGAGCATAACCATTTCTTCGGAGGATTTTTTCTTCATGTAGTGAAGAATTGCTCCACCGATCAAACCGGTTCCACCGAGTAGAACGCCCAACTTGCTGGTCGTGATGTCCAGCCGCTTGCGGGCTTTTTTTCGCTTCTTCTCCAGATTCTTCATTGCTTATATATTTTGGTAGCTTCGAATCTCGGATTTTTTTAGATAAGTGAATGGGCAAATATTTCTGCCGGGAACGATTGTTCGATTAACATGACTCAGACTCCTAACCTAAACAAACATTATAGATTACTTCCAGTGATTGTACAATGTGGAATATGATAGGATTTATCAATCTTCGGGATTGTCTCCAAGTAAAATGGCAATAGGTTTGGTACGGTCAAACTGCTCCAGGCTTATCTTCAAAGCAGCGGTCAGTGGCACAGAAAGCAGCATACCGGGGATTCCCCAGACCCAGCCCCAGAAGAGCAGGGAAAGAAGAACGACCAGTGGGCTGAGATCAAGCCCCTTGCCCAGCACCTTTGGTTCAACGAAGTTGCCGACTATGGTTTGAATGGCCACAAATGAGGCGGCAACAAACAGAGTTCTGGTTATTGAACCACTGTCGAACAAGGCAACGAGAATTGGTGGCACTCCGGCAAGGATTGAGCCGATATTGGGAATATAGTTAAGTAGAAAAGCAAGCAACCCCCAGAGAAATGGGAAGGGAACACTCAACAGGGAAAGAGCAATGGTGACGAGCACACCTGTGAGCAGGCTGATCAGGGTTTTCAAGCCAAGATACTGCTGCACTGACTTATTGATCCGACCCATGGTGTCGAGAATATCGATAGCCTTTTCCGGTCCAACTCCTTTAACAATTTTCCTTGCTATTCCACCCCGTTCTGAGAGGATAAAAATTACAAATAGTACCACCCAGAAGGCATTGCCCATGAAAGAGAAGAACGAACCGCTCAGGTACTGCACCATGGAACCGACCGGCTTGAGCCCCTCTTTACCGATATTTGAAAAGAAGGCGGCCATGGTTTCTTTAGCCTTTTCCTGGGAAATGTCAAAGTGGGAGAGGAGCAGGTTGGCATAGATCCAGAATTTTTCCTCGTAATGAGGCCAGGTTTTCACCAGACTGATCAGGTTCTGCTGAATGACTTTTTCAAGTCCGTAGAAAATTCCAGCAATCAATGCAACAGTCAGAAGAATGCGTATGGTTGCCGGCACGTGGTGTTCCTGCATATAATCCATTGGCAGGCCAATGGCATAGCAGAAAAGTAGAGCAAAGAGAAATGGGATCAACAAAAATGCCATGCTTTTCAGGATGAAGACCATGGCGATGGGAAAGATTACCATGCAGGTGATATCAAGCAGATAATCAGCCGATTTGTTCTTCATTGTTTTTCTCTGAACCTGTTAGTTTCTGTTTAAATTGCATGAGCAAGTCTGCGGCAAATTCTAAAATGGTTGGTTCTGCAAAATCACGGAATTCACCCGCATCGAAATAGGAGCCATGGCAGTCGGGGCAGGTCTCGATCGTGATTGGCAGCCGACCTCTTTTAAGCTCCTCTACACCCATGGGAACATCACAGCGGGGACAGTTGATGTCTCGCAGCTTGTTGTAATGTTCGCCGATTGCCTGGTGGCCGATGTCGGCTTTATACGATCCTCGAACGTGCTGGACCCGTCTCTGCTCCTGTTTATCGAACCAGATCCCCTTGCAGCGACTGCAGCGATCGATTTCGATACCGCTTATCTGGACTTGCTCCATTTCTGCCGAGCACTTTGGACAGTTCATCTTTTACTTCACTTCAGCCTGGTAGCTGTGTAATATTGAATAGTTATCTCAGAACATATTTGTTTCATAGTGAAAAAGCAAATTTTTGATCGGTTTTTTCAAAAGACGCGCGATAGCAGCGTTTGAGATTTGTTATGTGAGTCGGCTAATGGCTAGGGGAATAGGGGAAGAAAAGCTTGTAGTAAAAGAGAGTATTGGTAACCGTCTGTTTGGCCTTCTTGCCTTCGTTTTTGTTTGTTTTTGTGGGGCTCTTCTGATCTGGCAGAGCTCCAGCAAGATACGTCAATGGTTCAATGCTGATCAACTCGTAGAGAGTCGGGCCCTTGTTGTTGATACGTATATTCTGGATAACCCGAAATCGAATAATAAGACAGGCGCACAGTGGTATGACTATCAGGCGATGGCTTTAGCAGAACTTGCTGTCGATGGCAAAAACTATAGCAGCCAGTTGGAGTTGGCATCTTGTCCCCATGATAGGCAGTGTGCCGAACAGGCACTGCGCCGTTTTCCAGAGAATAAAACGGTTACAGTGTTCTATAATCCGAAAAACCCCAAGGAGATACATCTGAGCAATGATCTGCCCCTTTTGGGGCCGCTTGTCTCATTCCTCTTAGGACTGCTTTTTATCTTGCCATTTTTATCATGGCTGTACAGTAAAATCGTTTTACACATATCGCAACAGCGCGGCAGGTAGTGGCTATATGCTCGGCTGAGGTCTGTGCAGTATTCATTACCTTATGGATATCTACGCAAGTCATAAAACTGCCTGCAATACCTTCCAATGAAGACGCTCATTCAACATGGGTGCATCACACATTTGTTACCCGGTTTTATACCAGGAAGCAAAACCACACGTTTACACGTAATTATCCGCTGAATCAGCTTTCAGGCCAGTTTTCCAACAGACTATCGTGCGGTAGAATCTCTATTTGTCATTCTCTTCAATGCTGGAATAATTGACTTAGGTCAACGAAAATTTGGTGTGGTCATGGCATCTATTACAGCTATAACCATCATTTTTTTACCTGAGGAGGAAAAAGCATGAAGAGAACAAGTGTTATGTTGTTAGCAGGTATCCTGTCTCTGGCTGCAGCCGTTGCGGCCAATGCGTCTGGAACGCTGCCGGAAGAAGAACCCGGAAAGAAAGCAGGTGCGGTAGAGGCTGACGCCTGTATCGAATGTCACACGAAAGTTTCGCCTGGAATGGTCCGGGACTGGAGGGCAAGTCTGCATTCGCAGGAGGATGTGACCTGTTCAACCTGTCACGGTGAGGATCACAAAACAGCCGAAGACTTCAAGAAGGCCCAGTTGCCCGATGAGGCCGTCTGTGCTGAATGTCATGAAGAGCAGTTTGAGCAGTTTGCCGCCGGAAAGCATAATTTTGGCTGGACGTCTCTAAATGCTATTCCGGCAACGCATATGGCCCCGGATGAACTGATCGAAGGTGGTCGCGGCTGCGGTGGCTGTCATAACATGGGAATAAAGACTGAAGAACAGAAAAAGGAACTGGCGGATAAAGGGTATCGTTACCAGAATAACTCCTGTGACGAATGTCACACCCGTCATACTTTCTCTAAGAAAGAAGCTCTCAATCCTCGTGCCTGTCAGCAGTGTCATATGGGCTATGATCATCCACAGTGGGAGATGTGGTCAAGTTCCAAGCATGGTATTCGCTGGTTTGCCAAGCAGAATGGTGACCTGCCTGAAGATGCGGCGGCCCCGACCTGTCAGACCTGTCACATGCCTGATGGCAATCATCACAACGAAACAGCCTGGGGATTCCTTGGTGTTCGTCTGCCATTACCGGATGACAAGCAGGCAGCAGCCGACAGGGTAACCATTTTAAAGGCTCTGGGAGTTCTTGATCCGGAAACCGGTAAACCAACCCCGATTCTGGATGCTGTCAAAGCCGTTCGTATGGCCAAGCTGGACCAGGAGTCCTGGCAGAAGGAGCGTGACAAGATGCTGAAGGTGTGTGCCCAGTGTCATTCCCACAACTACGCTAAAGAGCAGCTTGACATGGGTGACTCCATCATGATGAAAGCTGATCGGTTGATGGCTGAAGCTATTGAAACCGTGGCAGCACTCTATAAGGACGGACTGATTAAAAAGCCGGCTGGATATCCTGCCAACTATCCGTTCCTCCTGACCTTTATGCATACAAACGGAGAGGCATGGGATAAGGATCTTGATAAGCTGTCCTATATTGACCAAGTCCTTTGCGAAATGTACATGAAGCATCGTATGCGTACCTATCAGGGATTTTTTCACGTAAACCCAGACTATGCCTACTGGTATGGTTGGAATGAGATGACAAAAGATCTTGGTGAAATCAAGGAGCTTGCCAAGGTCATACGGGCAACTCATGGGAAATAACAGCTATTCTATTCCAAAAGATTTCCGGTAATTAACGGAAATCCGGCAGAAGAGGAGGCCGGCTAATCGCTAGTGATTAGCCGGCCTCTTTGTTTTTGAACCTGGCGCTGTTGGCTGTCCTTAATAGTAAGGCGGGTTGAGCTGGGTTGAATGATTTGCGCTCAACGCAATAAGTAATTCATGATCATCTTAGCCAGTTTACCACCGTATGGAGGGTAAAGTGGACGCAGGCTGTTAAAGCGAGGTTTAATAAGAAGAGGTCTTGCTTTTGAAAAAGCAAGAAACCCTTCTCGACCGTGATATTGGCCCATACCGGATGGACCTATCCCGCCGAAGGGCAAATCGTCGACGGCCACATGGATGGTTGTTTCATTGAAAACAATTCCCCCGGACTGGGTCTGTTCCAGCATTTTTTTTCGGTTGCCCTTGTTAAAGCCGAAATAATACAGTGCCAGCGGTTTTTCATGGTTCTTGATAAATGACAGTGTTTCAGTGATGTTCTCGTATCCAATAATCGGCAGCAGTGGGCCGAAGATTTCTTCATCCATTATTGCCATCTCATCATTCACATTGGTAAGCAGGTGCGGTTTGAATCGGCGACTGCCATCATCCACGATTTCATCGGAAACGGGAATCGCTGTTGCTCCCTTTTGTACCGCATCTTTTAAAAGGTTATCCAGTCTGCGAAAATGGTTGTCGTTGATGATTGCGCTGTAATCGGGATTTGAAGAGATGCTTGGATAAAGGCGGTTAAACGCTTCAACATAAAAGGAAATGAAGCCCTCCTGTTTATTATGGGGGACATACACATAATCAGGAGCGACACAGCTCTGTCCGGAGTGGAGAGATTTACCGACACAGATGCGGGTTGCCGCTTCTTTAAGATCGGCATCAATATCGATTACAACCGGCGACTTGCCGCCCAATTCAAGGGTTACCGGGGTCAGGTTTTCTGCAGCCGCTTTCATAATCTCTTTTCCCACAGCTGTACTGCCGGTAAAGAGCAGATGATCAAACGGCAGTTTAGAAAGGGCGATGCTGCTTTCCAGGCCGCCTGTTACCACCTTGACCAGATCGGACGGAAAAGTATTGTGAATGATTTCGGCAACAAGCTCGGATGTTTTAGGTGTTGTATCAGGCATCTTAATCATGGCTCGGTTGCCGGATGCAAATGCTGTTGCCAGGGGTGAACAGGATAAAAGCAGTGGGAAGTTATAGGGCACCATAATGCCGATCACACCCAGCGGCTGGTAGGTAACTTCAGCCTTTCCAGGCCAGAGATGAAGCGGCAGATGGCGACGTTCCGGGTTCATCCAGTTGGAAACCCGCCTGCACATATAGTCGATTCCCTGAATAGTGGGCATTAATTCAAGGAGTTGCGTTTCATTAGCAGATCGGGCTGAGAAATCGTCTTTCAAGGCTTCAATCAGCGGTTGCCGGTTTTTTTTTAGGATTGATTTGAGTTGTTTCAGCCTGGTTATTCGCTCGTTTGCACTGGGCAACATGTCAGCTGAGAAAGCCTGTTGCTGAACTTGAAGTATGTGATGTAAATCCGGTCTGTTTTCCATCTCGGCAGCCATATATGAAAAGGTTGTTTTTGGGGAAATAGGAACAAAACAGAAACCAATCTAACACTCAATGTTGTCCTTGTCAGCTATCGGTCTCATCGAGGAGCGGAACTTTTGATCTATGTAGTCTTTCTCTACTCAATTGCATGTCAGTGATAAAGGCCATTGGCCGTTATTTCTTCAACCTAAACAGGTCATTCTGTTAAGATGTTGATTACCTCAATGCTTCAGCAAATTGGAATGGGATTCAGCTTATCAACGGGAATCAAACACAGTCTTTTCGAGTAAAACATCTTAAACCCGGTCGGTTATGTGAGGTAGGGGTCTACGCTTACCTGCCACGGCCTCCAACCTGGCAACAACTTTTACTGATACATAGAGAAAAAACAAGTTTCTTACCTCTGCCAAGGATTAGGGGTAACCAGAAATTTTTAATGATCCGAGCTAACAGCGGCCCAAAAAAAGCAAATGGTTGAATACTTGTGGTAACAGATGGTAAACAGGTTGGAACATGAAAACCCAAACCCCGCAAAAATTGGAGTACGATTTTGTCATTGTCGGTTCAGGTTTCGGCGGTTCAGTGGCCGCTCTGCGTTTAGCCGAGAAGGGCTATCGGGTTCTCGTTCTGGAAAAGGGCAAACGGTTTACGGCAGAAGATTTCCCAAAAACCAACTGGAATCTTAAACGGTGGATGTGGCTGCCTCTTGTAAGGTTTTTTGGTTTTTTCAAACTGAGCTTTTACCGGCATATTACTATCTTGTCCGGAGTAGGGGTTGGCGGCGGTTCGCTAGTGTATGCCAATACTCTGCCGGTTCCTAAAGATAACTTTTTCACATCAAAGAGCTGGGCTCATTTGACAGACTGGAAAAAAGAACTGGTGCCATTCTACCTGCTCGCCCAAAAGATGTTGGGAACCAGTCGTAATCCTCGAATGCAGTGTGGGGATGAGGCCCTGTTAAAACTGGCAAATGAGATCGGTAAAGCGGATGAGTTTGAACTGACCGAAGTGGCTGTTTTTTTCGGTGAACCTGGAGTGGAGGTGGCCGATCCGTATTTTGATGGTGACGGACCATCAAGAAAGGGGTGTACATTCTGCGGCGGCTGCATGACCGGCTGTCGTTTTGACGGCAAGAACACGCTGGATAAAAATTACCTCTACCTGGCAGAAAAACGAGGAGCCAGGGTTCAGGCAGAGAGTAAGGTAACCGATGTCCAGCCGTTGGGTAAAAAAGATGGTAGTGAAGGTTACCAAGTAACCTTTCGAAGCTTAACGGGTATTTTTAAAAAGAAACAATCTGTCACTGCCGGTGGAGTGATCTTCGCTGGCGGCGTACTGGGAACTCTGCCGTTGCTGTTTGATCTGAAACAACATTCTCTACCTGATCTTTCAGATACGCTCGGCATGGGTGTTCGAACAAATTCCGAAAGTCTGGTAGGAGTGACCACCTTTGATGAGGAAACAGTCTTCTCTGATGGTGTTGCCATCGGTTCAATCCTTCATACCGATGAACACAGCCACCTAGAACCGGTTCGGTACGCTTCCGGTTCCGGTTTCTGGCGAATTCTACTGGCGCCAATGGTGTCAGGGAACAACTTCTTTGTCCGGTTGGCAAGGCTGGTGACTGATCTTGTTCGTTATCCGGTAAAAAACCTCAAAGTTTTGACAACCTGGGATTTTGCTAAGAAAACACAGATATTGCTCTTTATGCAGACACTTAACTCCACTCTGCGGTTTTCAAAAGGCTTGTTTGGCATGCGAACCTCCATGGAAAAGGGTCAGGCTCCATCCGCCTTTATCCCGGAGGCCCAGGAACTGGTCCACAGGTATGCCGATATCGTTAACGGCAAGCCGGTGGCTCTTTTTACTGAAACATTGGCTGGCATTCCCACAACAGCCCACATCCTTGGTGGCTGCGTCATGGGAGAGTCAAAAGAGGATGGTGTGATTGATAAAGACAACCGTGTGTTTGGCTATCACAACATGTATGTTTGTGACGGTTCCATGATCTCGGCTAATCCCGGCGTCAATCCATCGCTCACCATTACCGCTTTAACAGAGCGGGCAATGAGCAAAATAGAAGAAAAAAGCAATCAATCACAATCGTGATCTTCACAGCCGCAGTTGGTGAGTTCGCCGTGACAATATCGGCAAAGAAGACGCCCCTGGTATTCGTTCTCCTTTAGTTCCAAGAGAGAAACCATCTGCTTGCAGATGTCACAGGGAGACAGTTTGTCTTTGGGTTTGTTTTTTTGTGTACTTATTTCTTTCATTTTCCATGTGATTGACTAAAGATGAACAGACTAGAGAAACTCTTTTATGATTATCACAGCAAAAATGTAAAGTACAATAAAACAGTATGGTGCCTGTAAAAACTGGAATAGGAAAATGAAACTATCACCAAAAGCATTCGGCTTGCCGCCGCGAACTGTCCTTGAGAAACTTGACGAAAAAACCATCACTATTGTGATTGATAGAAAGAGTCGAATTATTATGGCGGATGGCAGAAAGATTCTGGAGAAGGTTAAGATAATTCAAAAAGCTCAGCCCGGTACTTCCGTTGTTTTGAAAACTACTGCTCCAGTTTGCAGTAAAACGACAAGATTGCTGAAAGAAGAGGGGGTAGGGCTCATTCGTTTATAAGTATCTTGGCTAAATTCAAATGAGCTCAGCAGTTTCAGTGTCTCTGATACCCACAAACGAGAAAACCAAATAATTATGAAACCGTTTTCCACATTTCCGCAGGAATTGAAAAGACAGATAGCATTTGTCCTCACTGACATAGATGATACCCTGACCCTTGATGGGAAATTACCCGCTGTGGCCTATACAGCCATGGAGCGGTTGCAGAAGGCGGGCATTAAAGTTATTCCGATTACCGGCCGACCTGCCGGCTGGTGCGATCATATTTCCAGAATGTGGCCCGTTGACGGACTGGTCGGTGAAAATGGCGCCTTTTATTTTTATTACGATGGCCAGGCAAAAAAAATGATTCGACGCTACTGGCGAAGCGAGAAACAGCGACAGCTTGATGCTGAAAAGCTTGTTCAGTTGGAGATCGATATTTTGCGGCAGGTTCCGGGATGTAAGGTATCTGTTGATCAGCCGTATCGGGAAGCGGACCTTGCCATCGATTTTTGTGAAGATGTTGAGCCGCTGCCGATGACTGAAGTGAAAAAAATTGTCTCGATCTTTGAAGCGGCAGGAGCTGTTGCCAAGATCAGCTCAATTCATGTGAACGGCTGGTTCGGGAACTATAATAAACTGGCAATGACCAAATTGTTTTTCAAAGAGGTCTATGATCTTGACCTGGACAGTCAGCAGAAAACGATGATTTTCTCTGGGGATTCACCAAACGATTCGCCAATGTTTGAGTTTTTTCACCATGGTGTAGGGGTAGCAAATGTCCTGGAGTTTGGTGATGAACTTGAACACAGACCACAGTGGATAACAGAGGAAAGAGGCGGCTACGGGTTTGCGGAAATGGTTGACATTCTATTGACTGCCAGTGGTTAAATAATTCGTTTTCTGATATTGGTTACCAGTAGTTCAGCAGCAATGACCACAGTAAATATAGCGAGTAGGATGACAGAGACTCGGTCCCAGTAGAATAGATTGAGAGCGGTGTCCAGTACCATGCCAATTCCGCCTGCTCCAACAAGACCAATGACTGCGGATTCACGTACGTTAATATCCCATCTGAACAGAAAGATTCCCCAGAAAGCAGGAGCAACTTGCGGCCAGTAGCCTTTCAAAAAAATGGCAGTCCAGGGTGCGCCTGCAGCGGTCAGGGCTTCGATAGGACCGGGGTCTGTCTCCTCCAGTGCTTCGGCAAAAAGCTTGCCGACAAAACCAACGGAGCGAAAACCAATACAGACGGTACCGGCAAGAGCGCCCGGGCCGAATATGGCCACAAAAAGCAGGGCCCAGACAAGGGAGTTGACTGAACGGGAAGAGACCAGGATCAATTTTGCCAGCCAGTTGAGCAGCGGAATTTTAACGATATTATTGGCACCCATAATGCCGACAGGGATAGCCATGCATATAGCCAGCAATGTTCCAAGGCTGGCTATATGCATGGTTTCAACCATTGCTGTGTGAATACCTTCTTTATAGTAAGGCAAATCCAGGGGCCACATGCGAGTGAGCAGATCAAGCACCTGCGTCGGAGCATCATAGAGAAATTCAGGAATGATTTCGACAGTTCGGATCGAAACGGACAGGGCAATACCAAAGGCTAGAAAAGCACCAAAGCGGGCAACCCGTTCTGCCAGTGTAAATCGCTCCCATGTAGGTGCTTTTTCGTTACTCATTGAAATATCTTTTTGATCTGAATTGAAAGAGCTTCGCTGATCATAACAAGGCCAATGATCGAGATAAGGATTGCCGAGAGAAAGTCGTAGTCAAAGCGCTGGAAGGCGGCAAAAAGTGTTCCGCCGATTCCACCGGCCCCGACGATGCCGACCATGGTCGAGTTGCGCAGGTTGGCATCGAACTGGTAGGTTGAAAACCCGATAAAACGATTTTGCACCTGCGGAAGAACACCGTAAATGATAATGGAGATAAATGGTGTTCCGGCAGCGCGCAGGGCTTCAATAGGTTTTAACGATATCTCTTCAATGGCTTCAGCAAAGAGTTTTCCAATAAAGCCGATAGAGGCAAAAATAAGTGTAAGAATACCGGCAAGAGGTCCGAACCCAACCGCTTTTACAAACAGAATGGCGAAAATAACTGGATGAAACGACCGGCACAGCGCAATGAATGTTCTTGCCGGCCAGGTAATCCAGGATGGCATCAGGTTTCTTGCTCCCAGCAGACCTATTGGCAGGGAGAAAAGGACACCAAAGGCTGAGGCGATGACAGCAATTTCAACGGTCTCAACCAGGTTGCTGACCAGCAGCCGCCAACGGGTAAAATTAACCGGCACCATTTCATCCAAAAATTTGGCACCGTTGCCCAGACCTTGTATAAATCGAGGCAGGGAAACGTCAAGGTAGTTGGCTGCATAGACAGCATAAAGAATTGCCAGTAGCCAGCCGACCCGTACCCACCAGTTAACCTTGAAAGGGACACGGTTGTCCCTGTTTGCATCTGTTGTTATTCCAGCCAACTTTCCCCACCGTAGATTTCTTTAAGGTTGTCTTTTGATAATTCTGATGGGGGGCCGTCAAAAACGATTCCGCCTTTTGCCAGACCGATAATCCGTGTGGTAAATCGTTTTGCCAGCTCAACATCGTGGATATTGATGATCAGCGGGATTCCGTTAGCTCCGGATAACTCCAGCAGGAGTTCCATGATCTCAACGCTGGTTTTGGGGTCAAGGGAAGAGGTTGGCTCATCGGCCAGAAGCACATGGGGCTCCTGCATAATGGCCCGGGCGATACCCACCCGTTGACGCTGACCCCCGGAAAGACTGTCTGCTCTTTGATGTGAAAACTCCAACAGGCCGATTGATTCGAGCAAATCAAAAGCCCGATTTATATCTTCCTGGGGATATTTACGCAGCCAGGCTCGTAAGGGAGAAATATAACCCAGGCGGCCGCTGAGAACATTTTCCATTACCGAGAGACGCTCCACCAGATTAAACTCCTGAAAGACCATACCCACCTTGCGCCTGGCCTCACGTAGTTTGGCACCTTTGAGTACCGTGATGTTCTCGCCGCTCACGTAAATATTACCGCTAGTAGGTGGGATCAGCTTGTTGACACATCTGATTAAAGTGCTTTTTCCTGTACCTGACGGCCCGATAATGGCTACACTGCTTGTTCCTTCAACACTGAAGCTGATGTCTTTGAGGATCGGTTTTCCAGGAACATATTCCTTAAACAGATTTTCAATTCGGATTGATCTGTCTGATTTGTTGTTTGTGTCGCTCACAGGTCAATTTTCACGTTGTTAAGGCTGATAATGGGAGACGCTTCTTTGCAGAATTCCAGCAAAAAATTCCGCCTTTTCATCGGAGGACAAAAAGGGAAACCAATCACAGGGTAGGCAACATACCTAATCTTAAGGAAAAATTGTAAGTGATCACAGGGTGTTCCCTGTGATCACTTACAAAAAAGGTGATATTGATAAGAATGCGTCTGTTATTTTTTTGCTTTTTTCTTGGCTTTTTTCTTGGCTGCTTTGGCAGCATCTTTGGCAGCCATCTTTTTCAAACCGGCCTGGTTGTAGGAAGTACCGGTTGAAGCCGCGATATCACGAATCACTTTCCAGTCTTTCTGAAAGGTTACAGGAAAGAAGCGGTCAGCTTTGCCGAATGTCTCCTGCATGGCTGGAGTAAAGCGGTAGGAGTAGAATGCATCAATAATCTTTTTTGCCAGATCCGGATGCAGGTTGTGGGCGAGGCCGAAGGAAGATGTGGGGAACTTCGGGCTTGTGAAAACAATTCGGAAATCATCACCATTAATTCTACCGGCTCTTGCCATCCTTTTGAAGACATCAGAAGCAACCGGGGCCGCATCATAATCGCCGTGGGCAACACCTAAAATTGACTGATCATGTTTGCCTGAGTAAACAACTGTATAATCTTTATCCGGTACAATTCCATGCTGGGGGAAAATAGCCCGTGGAGCCAGGTTGCCGGAGTTGGATGAAGCAGATGTGTGAGCAATACGTTTTCCTTTGATGTCGGCTAGTTTTTTAATACCACTATCTTTTTTAGTGACAACAATCAGGTTGTATCCTTGGAAGCTATCGGGATACCCCTTAACGGCAATGGGTACATAACCAGCGAGGTTGACTGCAAAACCGGTCGGCCCGGTTGAAAAACCGGCAATGTGCAGGCGGCCGGAACGCATGGCTTCAACTTCAGCGGCATTTGATTGAACTGTGTAATAAATAACTCTTTTTCCGGTTGCCTTCTCCAGATACTTCTGGAAATCGGCAAAAGCATCTTTGTAGACTGCAGGATCTTCCACAGGGGTATATGTGAAAACAAGAGTTTTCGGATCCTTCCACTTGCTTTTGTCTTTGGGAGTGTCAGCGACCAGGTCCATATTTTCGTCACAGTACATTGTGTCTAATGTGCCACGATTCTTACAGTCATCAGCACCATACGCGAGACCAGCCATAAAAGAGAATGCCACCATAAATACCAGGATCTTTTTGATCATCTTTGACCTCTTTCAATTGGAATTGAAGTTGAGCACAGAACGAATATACTTATGGAATCAGTAGAACTGTGCATGAAATCAACAAAACTGCAAAGACAACGAATAACAGCCGCTAAGGATCTGAAAGGACTTCTTAATCCGTATTGCGTCAAGAAATAACCTGCACCTGCAACGATCGTTCTAGCGGTTTGCAGAGGATACTGTCAAGACCTATCTGTTAATAATCAAAATTACTTTTGAATTCCTGCTTGACGAATAGCCAACTGATTGTGCACATAGTACAGGTTAATCCTCCAGATAATAGCCTTTAGCCAGCACTGTGAATTCATATACCTGTTGCTGCTGCCAGGCTCGATCTCTGCCAAGTTCTTCGGCAAGAATTTGGGCAATTTGAGGTGCCATTTCTATGGCAGCCCGAGCGTCGAGGAACAGAGCTCTCTGCCGTCTTGCTAAAATATCTTCAACGCAACGGGCCATCTCATACCGTGCAGACCAGATAACCTCTATCGGTGTAAAGGGAAGTCCGGGATGGATTTTTTCTCCGAGTTCAGGTTGTTCAGATAAAATGTCACGTATATAGGTGGCATCGGAACCGTAATAGTAAAGCGGATCATCATAATCCACATTTAAGAGCCAGCCGTGGATTGGCATATCTTCTGTTTTGCATTGCTTTAACGGCAGTCCTCCTACAAGGGCCGCCTTGTCCACAGTATCCTGGGCCATTTTCCGGTAGGTTGTCCATTTACCACCGGTAATAGTAACCAAACCGGAGAGCGAAACCCGCAGGTGGTGATTGCGGGAAATTTCTTTGGTAGCGCTTGCGACACTGTCTTTATCAGGGGCAGCCAGGGGACGGAGTCCCGCGAAAATTGACAGGATGTCCTTGCGAAGCGGTTTTCGGGTTAAATAGAGTTTAGCAGTTGACAGGATAAAATCGATTTCTTCTTCGAGAGCGCGCGGTTCCAGGGAACAGTCATCAAGAGGTGTGTCAGTGGTGCCAACCACAACTCTGTTATGCCATGGTACGGCAAAGAGAACCCGGCCATCGGAAGTTTTGGGAATCATAATAGCCGAATCCCCTCTTAAAAACTCTTTATCCAGTATGATATGCACACCCTGGCTCGGTTTCACCAGGGGAGGAGAGTCGGGATCATCCATATGAATGATGTCGTCGACAAAAACACCCGTTGCGTTAATAACGCAGCGAGCCTCCAGTAAATAGACATCACCGGTTTCCTGGTCGATGGCTTTGACTCCCGAGACAGTTCCATCACTTTTTTTTAGCAGTCCTGCTACCCGCATATAATTGATAACAGTACCGCCATGCTCAACACAGGTCTGGGCCAGATTAATAGCCAGCCTCGAGTCGTCAAACTGGCCGTCATAATAGATAACACCACCCCGCAGCCCATCTGTCATCAGGTTTGGTATCGCCTTGAGTACTTCTTGAGGAGACAGAGACTGGGACGGTCCAAGGCCCAGCTTGCCGGCCATCATGTCGTACACTTTCATGCCGACCGTGTAAAACGGCCCATCCCACCAGTCGTAGTTTGGAATGATGAAGGACTGGTTTTTTACAATATGAGGAGCATTATGATAGAGAAGTCCTCTTTCGTAGAGTGCTTCAAGGACAAGAGAGATGTCTCCCTGGGCCAGGTAACGAACTCCGCCGTGGACAAGTTTGGTTGAGCGGCTGGACGTACCTTTGGTGAAATCGGATTGTTCGAGAAGCAGGGTGCGATAGCCGCGGGAGGCAGCATCAAGCGCTGTTCCAATCCCGGTGGCACCGCCGCCGATGACAATGATATCCCATGGAGTTGAGCCGCTTTCCTTGATAGTTGTCATCATACGATCACGTTTCATGTGTGGTCCTCAAGTCTGATATTGCCAAAAACCATGTGGAACAGATGGCCGTTGGGTGTACGGCCAGGTGTTGTTTGCGAACTGTTCATCCCTCAAGGGGGTAATGAACTGAAGAGAAGTGCAGGTAAACTCTTTGGTTGCTCACATGACGCAAGGAGTCGATGTCAAAAGTGTAGATTGTCGGTTGGATAGTGATTGTTTTCATTGTGGATGAATTCTACCTGCGTTGTTGACTGCTATTCCTGGAAGGTTGTTTTTGCCTTGTATTGTCTGTTTTCTGAGTCTTTCGTGTTTTTTGTATTCTCGTTATTTTAGCTTCTTTGACTTCAAAGGGTTTCACTGTGACAAGTGAGCTTCTGTTATAGCTTGCTTTTACCCGGTAATAGCCAGGATTGGAAACGGTAAAGCTCAGTGATCGTAATGTTTTAACTCGTTGATACCTGCCACCACTCTTCTTTTCCAAAACATAGGTAAGCTTGAAGCCTGGTAGGGTTTTGACTTTCAATTGTACCTTGGCAGGAACAGTAAAAACACTCCGGTTCAGTGTGATGTCCGGCGGGCCCGACTGCTGTTGTTTTTCTACCCTGGTTGTGACTGGCTGCTTTCGCTTTGATTTAACCGTTACCGTTTTGGAAACTACTGGTCCCATTCGTAACCGGTATTGACCGGCTTGAGGGAGCTTGAGAGAATACTGACGTGTTGGCTGCTGGCCTGTTCTTCTTAAAATTGTACCGGCAGGACACTTCCTGCTCCAGCGGTTTTTACTGAAACATTCGACAACTGGTTGTCGTTTTTGGTTGCCAGCTAACGTGAACAGCGCCTGTTCTCCTGAGCGGTAGAACATTTTTTTACCCTGAATCAGAATGAGGCTTGTTTGGGGTGAGAGGGTGTCGGTGGAGATGCCTGGAGCTTTTTCGGATTTCTGCTGAATAGTAAGAGTTTTACACTGTAAGGTGAATTTTGAGCTGATGTTATTTATTTTGTCCATTTCGTTCCAATGGGGCAATAGCTTTATCTGGTATTTGTGAATTCCATATGGGGAAATGGTCAGTGCTGCCGGGTTGGCTACCCGTTGATCAACAGTGTTATCGGCTTCATTATCGGGACCTATGTTAATGTTATCATTTCCTGTACCCCAGGTTCCGACCCATTTCCCATCTTTAAAAACTTCCCACTGCAAAGGCTTCTCGTATCGATAAACACCTTTATTTCTTATTTTCATCCACAATTCACATTGTTGCGATCTGTTTTGGTGAAGAGATAATTCAACAGGGGTGAGGTCGGCATCGGCAAGTTTTGCTATGTTGCAGTTGAGGTAAAATCCCACTGCCTGGCTCCAGCCGGTGGAAGAGTTAGAGGAGAGGTGGGCCTTGGCTTTAATACGAAAATGGCGGCCGCTTTCCATATAGAGCACTTCGGTAAAAGTGTAATAACCATAAACATCGTCTAGGGACAACTGTGCAGCAGGGATAGTTTTTTCAAAAACAGTATGCCAGGTGCCTGTTGGTTTCGGCTCATAGTCCACAGGATAAATTCCTTCGGGCAATTCATATTGTTGGAATTGGATTGTGAGGTTCACCTGTTCCGGGAAAGCTACCCGGTAATGAAAAGGTGTTTTACCGTCTGTGATAGGCCCAGTAATGAGCTGGTTATGGTATGGCATTGTGATTTTTGGCGGTGCATAGGCCTTATCCAATGTATCCTCTTTAATGATGGGATGAGAAGCAATCTGGCTGGCAATTGTTTCTTTGGCAGTGAAATCAGGGGTTTTGGTAGGTGTTTTCCCCCCTGTTGGTAACCCGATTTTTTGAACACTGGCTTGTTTTAAGCCCTCAGGAACTTCCTGCGCTTTATAAATGGTGAATGGAAGGCTGGATTGATTACTGGGAAAGTTGGTCACAATATTTCGTAAACGGATCTGATACTGACCGGGTTCTACAACCAATCCATTTTCACAATGTCCAACATTGTTCCAGCTGTATTTCCAACGGAATCCATCGTCCATCAGGAAAAAACCTGAGACCGGAATAGCATCCAGTTTGGTATAATTTGAACGGATCGTGCAGATATACTGACCATTTTGTGCCAATGAGACTTCAAAAGCACCGGCATTACTGTTTTCGGTATGGACTTCCCACTCAATGGATTGAGTACTGCCGAAAAGCCAATTTTCATGTGGAATGTATGGAGAACTGATGAATGTGTATTCCTGAGAAAGCGCAACACTGTTAAAAATCAACAGTACAAAAAAGCTGGCAGCAATAGAATATAATCTCATCATAATCCCCTCCCTGTATTAAACTCAGCACCATAAACAGTGTGTCTTCAATGGAGCAGCTCATACTTATTGCTGATTACCAAGAAAGCTCAGACTAACTGACAACATCTCTTTTATCGTCCAGGCTGACAATCATTGGTCATCAGATACTTATTTGTACCATATGAGTGAGAAAAGGTTCAAAAAAGAACACTAGAAAAACTGGTTTGAGATAGGGAAAAGCTGAGAGATGAGAGTGTATCCGGTTTGGAAGACAATGGGTTACTCACCACCACCTTCAAGAAGACGTCTGATCTGCTGCCGTTCCTCATAAATATCCATTTCGGTATATTCTCTTACAGCCCGATGATACCAGTACCTGGCATTATCCGGATCGCCCTCCTCCCTGTGAAGGTTGGCATGCAGCCAGTTTGCAATGGGATCGTCAAACTGCTGGACGATGCGGTGCGCCTCGTCCCAGTATCCTTGATCCGCTTTATTAATGGCATTTATAAGTGGATTATTCATAACGGTTCGTGTTCATGTTTGTTTTTTTAATTAAAATTTTCAACAGGTAGAGAGTATAATGCATTTTTATCTGTTTCGCTGCATGATGAAGTCTTAAGGTTTTTTGCGCTGGAACCTGGTGCGCCGCCGGTTAGATATGAGTTCTTCGCACGTTTTGCGCATACTATATACTCATATCAATAGAGTATTAAAATTTCACCCGGAGTAAAGAAATGAAAACGAAACTGGTGAAAGACCTGATGATTCCTGTCGAATCATATACCTCTGTTCCCCTGGATGCCACACTTTACGATGCAGTGGTCGCTCTTGAACAATCGCAGGAATCCACCGATCCTCTACGGTATAAACACAGGGCAATTTTCGTATTGGACAGGAATGGCAAGGTGATCGGCAAAATGAATATGAAGAGTATTCTGGGTGCCCTTAAACCGGAGTTTTCTAATAAAGAAAGTGAGGAAATCCTCTCCCGTTCAGGATACAGCCCGGATCTTATCCAATCGTTGTCAGAAAAAAATGCCTTATGGATTGATCTTCTGCAGATTGCATGCGACAGGGCAAGTCAAATGATGGTCATTGATGTTGTCGAACCGCCAGAAAGGCCTGAGTTGATTGACGAAAGCGCAACACTTGGAGAGGCCATACACCAGCTTCTTGTTTATCCATTATATTCTCTTTTGGTAATGAAGAACGAATATGAAATAATCGGGATTTTGCGTCTTTCAGATGTGTATGCCGCTGTCTACAAGCAAATTAAGAAGTGTAAAATGTGATGTGGTGACAATAGCTCACTACATGTCATTGTGAGCGCAGTACGGCGATCTCCATCTAGCTGATATGCTGGAGCGTTGAGTCTGGCGCTCACCAGCCATGCTGATTCACCCTCTAAATAACAAATGACACTTTCTGTCAGTCACTTTTTTTAAACCCATGAAGTGTAAAAGAAAAGTGATTAGCCCAGGACGATTTTTACTCAGGGGAGTAAAGCGTAGGAGGATATAATTCATGGATACCCATGGAGAAAAAACCGGAATATTTGCAAATAAGGGATTATGGCTCGGGGTGGGTGTCGCCGTCTTTATTCTCATCGGCTTTATTCTGCCGGTGCCGAATTCACTGATCGAGGTGATGGAGAAATACGGTTATGTCCAGAAGATGATCAATTGGGAGATCGCTCATGATACACAAGGTGCGGCCGCCAAAACCATGATTGTCTTAGGGATTGTACCCATGGCCATTATCTTTTTTGCCGTCGAGGCCTTACCCATTGGTGTCACCGGACTTCTCATGCCGCTGATGGCCTATTTTTTTGGCCTGCTGCCATTTAACATGATTGGCAAGACATTTGCCGGTGATGCACCGTTATTCATGCTTGGCGTTTTTGCCCTTGGCGCTACCGTGGTGGAAGTCGGTTTCCATAAACGACTGGCTGTGTGGTTGCTGGGATGGACCAAAGGGTTTTGGCAGCCGATGATTGTTCTCTGTCTCTCTATGTCTATTGTTGGTTCCTTTATGTCGGCCCCTGCCATGTGCTCCTTTATGGTACCGGTGATGATGGCTGTTTATTACGGTTCGGTCAGGGCAAGCAGCCCGGAAGGTGGTAATGTCGTTCATGATCCGGCATTGGCTAAATATCTGCTCTTTTCCCTCTGTTTTGCTCTTAATATGGGAGGTCCGGGTACACCCTCGGCCGGTGGTCGAAATGTGATCATGATGGGCTTTTTCAATGAGTATGAAATCCCGATTACCTATTCCGGTTGGATGCAGTATGGTTGGGCGCTGGTGCCGCTTGGTTCCATAATGCTTATCCTCTATATGGCAACTCTTTTCAGCAAACGGATTAAAACAAGAGACCTGACACCCGGCCTGCTCTTCATTAAGGAAGAGACAAGGAAGATGGGTAAGATGAAATATGCTGAATATGTAACCGCCGGAACACTTCTTCTAATCGTGATATTGTGGATATTTGGTGGTGAAGCAACAGGATTGGGTGGCCCGGCCTTATTGGCTCTGGTTATTCCGGTTCTGTTTAAAACCGTTAAGTTTGAAGAGATCATTAACCGTATTTCATTTAACGCCTGGTTTATGTACTGTGGTGCCTTGACCTTGGGGGCGCTCTTAAAAGAAAGCGGCGGCGCTCTATGGCTGGCCACCGAATTCCTACACGGCCTTTCCCAGGTAGGGATGGATAAAGGACTCGGGTTATGGGTGGGGATGTCGGCCTTCTCCGGCCTGGTGACCAATTTCATGTCAGATGCCGCTACAGTGGCCCTGATCGGACCTATTGTGGTTCCAATGGGAATCATGACTCAGGTAGCAGGAGAGCCGTGGGCAATCGGCATGGGTGTGGCCCTGGCTTCATCTTATGCTCATTTTCTCATTGTAGGCTCTCCGGCAAACGCGCTGACCTTTGCCTTGGGTGTTTATCCAGACTCGAACAAGAGGGCGCTGGAGGCTATTGATTTTGTTAAATATGGGTTTGGGTTCTTTATTTTGTCAATGTTGCTGCTGTGGATTGTTGGTTTTTTGGTGATTTATCCTTTTGTTGGATTTCCTGAGGGGATACTGAAGCAGGCCACCCAAGTCCTCCAATCCGGGGGAAAATGAGCGTAGGCAGCACATCTTTGTACGATCTTACTTAACCGCATAGGAACTGCTATAGCGGTCAAGTAAGCTTGCACAAATCTGCACTTCCTACGCTCATTTTCCTGGTGTGGGTAGTGTTTTGGTTTTATTTATTTGATCATGTTTGGGATAGAATAGAGATGAAAGGCAGCGCACCTTTTTACGGTCTCACTTGACCCTATAGGAACTGCTATAGCGGTCAAGTGAGCTTGCACAAAACCTGCACTCCCTGCAGCCTCTAGCTGAGATGGTCGTGTCTTAGAACATCCAGTGATTTAACTTTGTTAGGTTGTGGACTGGTAAAGGACTGAATCAGGAAGAGGCTCTATTGGTATTTTTTATGAATTGGTTTAGGCTGGCTATGGTTCTATAAACTATCGAAGAATGAATGATATCTGGTTTCTTGCTATCACTTGTATTATGCATGATATACAGTTAGAAAACAGATGGTTAGTTAAGAAATACCACTTAAATAATCTTTGGGTGGAAGGATATCCAGTTTCTGGATAATAGCTTGTTATGTGCATTTAGGGGCATGAATGGAACATAAAATATTTTTACAAGTAGCTGGTTTTATACTTTTATTATCGGGGGTTATTCTTACCTATAACCCTGAGCTTGTGAGCAGTAAACCAATTCCAGAAGATACATTTCGAGCAGTTGAAAGAAGAGTTCGCTGGGGCTTTTTAATTGGCTTAGGTATGTTACTCATGTTTCATCATCAAGTTAAGCCGTACTTGTTTACTGTAGCTGCATTGGGTATGACATTAACATTGGGAGCTTTGATTTCACGCGTAATGGGTATTGTTCTGGATGGCTCAGCACCAAGACAATGGATGTGGGTTGTTGTTGAGCTAGTAATGGTCATTGGTTTCGGATTTTGGTATGCAAATCAACGCACATAACAAGTTAATCAACAAGGACGAATTACGGCTGGCTATCTCGTTTCGCTCGTATTATAGCCAACCGCACTTTGCCTGTTATTAAGGCGTTATGCTCAAAAAAACTGAGATAGAACGAAACTAAGTTAGAGTAATAATATGGAAGAATGGATCGATAAAGACGAATACCCGTTTGCCCCAAAGTATTTCGACCTACCTATGGGGCGTATGCACTATGTTGATGAAGGTGACTCAGATCATGCCATTGTCATGGTTCATGGCAATCCGGCATGGTCATACACGTTCCGTAAATTGATAAAATGCTTGTCAAATAAATACCGGTGTATTGCACTTGACCATATTGGTTTTGGGCTGTCAGACAAACCAGTAGAGTGGGATTACCTACCTGAAAACCATGCATTGAATTTTGAAAAATTTTTAAGTCATCTAAAAGTCAACTCAATAACATTGGTTGTCGGTGATTGGGGGGGACCTATTGGATTATCGTACGCCGTAAAACATCCAGAAAAGATCAAATCTATAATCATCACAAATACATGGATGTGGCCAGTGAAAGGCATCTTCCACTACGAAATGTTCAGTAGGTTCATGGGGGGAATTATCGGTAGAACTTTGATAAAAAAGTATAATTTCTTTGTAAAAGTCCTGATGAAGAAAATGTTTCGAACTGAAATATCGCAATCTGTCCACCAGCATTACATTGAGCCATTAAGAAACCCAATGGAGAGGAAGGGGTGCTGGATATTCCCAAGAGAAATAATTGGTTCGAGTGAGTGGCTATCAAGTCTCTGGGAAAAAAAGGATTCAATTGCAAGTAAGCCATCAATGATAGTCTGGGGAAACAAAGATATAGCTTTTCGTGATATCGAGCTTAAGAAGTGGAAATCTCTGCTCCACGATGTCGAGGTTCATGAGTTCGACAACGTAGGCCATTTTGTTCAGGAGGAATTGGGGGATCATCTATGCCCATTGGTAACTGAACATTTAGAAAAGATTATGGCATAACAATCGTGTGTACTCGGATAGCAAAAAGCAGAGCGAGGAACCTGCGGCGCTTTTTGCTACCGGTAATGTGTGGCGTTAGGGAACAGAGCGGTTTATGAAATTGAATTATTCTCGCGGGTGAATCCGGGGACAGGTTTCCAATTATCTATGACTATTGAGATTATTCTCGTTCTGTCTATTCTGACTATTGTCGTCATCCTTTTGGTCAGTGAAGTTATCCCTCTTGAAGTGACTGCCTTGTTGTCACTGGGAGCCGTTGCTATAACCGGCCTGATCCCTCCTGCTGACGCCCTTGCTGGTTTTTCCAACCCAGCCGTAGTCACGATCTGGGCCGTGTTCATTGTCAGTGGTGGATTGACCCGTACAGGTGTTGCCAACGTGATAGGTAATTTTGTTCTCCGATTAGCTGGAAGCAAAGAGCAAACAATGATCATCGTTATTATGGCAACTGCAGGTGTTATGTCTGCCATCATGAATAATGTTGCTGTCGCCGCCCTGATGCTCCCAGTGGTTATGGATATTGCTCAGCATACCAATCGTCATCCGGCTCGCTTGCTCATGCCATTGGCTTATGGCTGCTTGCTCGGTGGTCTTACGACCCAGATTGGTACACCTCCGAATATTCTGGTAACTGAGGCTCTGCAGCAGGAGGGGTTCGAGTCTTTTCGTTTTTTTGATTTCACACCGGTTGGCCTGATCATCATGGCAGTCGGGATTCTCTTTATGGCCTTTGTCGGCCGCCACCTGTTGCCAAAAGAGAATAACAAGGGAAAAGGAGCAGCAGTAGGAAAGGGAAAAAGATGGTTGGGGCAGTATGATCTGCCAAGCAGGCTCTTCTATGTAACTATTCCCCACGATACTCCAAGCCTTTATAGTTCTCTGGCCAGGATTCGCATTGGCTCTATTCTAGGCTGGGTTGTTGTTGCCGTACAGCGCAAGGGAGAGACCTTCATATCACCTTCCTCCGATTTCGTCCTACAGTCTGGTGACCGGCTGATAGTGGATGGAGACAAAGAGACTCTCTTACAGTTAAATAATTGGAAAGATCAGCTGGTCAAGGCTGGTAGTATCGATTTGTCTGAGGTATTTGGGGATACTATTCAGCTGGCTGAGGCAAGAGTTGTTGAGGGTTCCACTTTTATTGGCAACACGTTTAACAATTTAAATTTTAGACAGAAGTATGGTCTGCACGCACTGGCCATTAAGCGTCAGGGACGGGTTATCCGCAGAGGTTTGCCTGATATTGACTTGATGGAGAATGATTTCATCCTGCTGGCCGGCAGTCGAGAGCAGCTCGGCCAGTCCAGCTCTTTGCAGGCAGTGAGTGACCTGCAGTTTTCATCCACTGCAACCTTGCGTGATCGCTATGGGCTCCCTCATTCCTTTCAGATCAAGCAAATTGCCATCAACAGCAGCCTGGTAGGACAGACATTAAAGGAGAGTCGTCTAGCCGATATCATAGGATGTCAGGTGTTTGCTATCATGCGTGGAGATTCATTGTTGAAGCCGGAATCCCATTTCATTCTGGAGGGAGGTGACCGGCTCCTGACAACTGAAGATGAAGAGTCAAAGGCCATTCTTGCTGCTCTAGCCTGTCTAAAAAGTGAACCATATCAAGGAGGCGATCTGGCCAAAATGATGCGGGAGCCCTATGGATTGGCCGAGGCTATGCTTTCCCCCCAAACCAATCTAGAGGGAAAGACTTTGCGTCAGCTTAATTTTCGAGAAAAATTTGGTCTTGATGTTTTAGCTCTATGCAGGCGGGGCAAGAGTATCACGACCCCACTTCGCGATATTGAACTGAAGTTGGGTGATTCTTTTTTGCTGTTAGGGACACAGAATAAGTTGCAACTTCTCGGCCGGGAACCAGATTTTATTGTCTTAACTGAAATGGCGCAGGAGCCGGTGCGCCATGAAAAGATGAAGCATGCCTTGGCCATCCTTTTTTGTGTGCTGGTACCAGTGATCTTGGGGTGGGTACCAATTTACATCGCCGTGGTGATAGGAGCCGCCTGCATGGTCCTGTTTCGCTGCTTGACAATGGAAGAGGCCTACCGGCAAATTGAGTGGAAGGCTGTTTTTCTTATTGGCGGCATGCTGCCATTGGGCTCGGCTCTGGATAAGACGGGGGCAGCAAAGCTCATCGCTGAGGGAGTCGTGGCGGTGGTCGGACCTTTTGGTCCACTGGGGGTTATGTTCGGCCTCATCGCCATGACCTTCATGTTCACCTGCTTTGTTCCCACTGCCGCTCTTGTTGTCCTTATGGCACCAATTGTTTTCAGCACATCGGCCAGTATGGGGCTGTCACCTCATGGCTTACTCATGGCGGTGGCTATGGCTGCCTCCGCAAGCCTGATGACACCGGTAGCTCATCCAGCCAATACCATGGTGATGAGTCCTGGTGGATATCAGTTCAAGGATTATTTAAAAGTCGGTGGTCCGCTAACCCTGGTGATCTTTGTTGTCTTAATGATTGTCCTTCCCTTGTTCTGGCCCCTTAATCCGTGAAATGATGTTACTGTCATATAATTAAGAGCCAAACACAAACAGCAAACATGGGATCGGGTCACGCTAACCATTTTGAAAACGGTAATATGTACCCGGATTTATGCGGATTTACATGTCCCCGGATTTACACAGTACTAAAGTCACGACCTTATTTTCTGTTGGTCGTTTAGCCTAGAGAGTCATACGGCTTAAACAATTTGAGGTAGCAACATGCATCCTGAATCGAAGAAATATAATGACGGGCAAGCCGAATTCGATCGAGAAATTTGCGAGCTGTTGGCACAGGAAATTGATCGTGGATTACCGGAAGCAGACAATAAGGTTTGGCACGCACACCCTGTTTGGTTCTTGGAGGGTAATCCAATCGTTGGGTATGCTAAATTAAAAGACTGTATTCGTTTACTTTTCTGGAGTGGTCAGTCTTTTCATACTGATGGTTTAAAGAAAGAAGGTAAATTTAAGGCAGCAGAGGCAAGGTATACTTCGGCTGAAGAAGTCGACACTAAGTTGTTAAGAAAATGGTTGGAAGAGTCTCGTCAAATACAATGGGATTACAAAAACATAGTTAAACGCAAAGGTAAATTGGAGCGGATAAAGTAAAATACAAGGTTCTCCACAGTAAAAGCTGTATAACAAGGTAAATTCACACGGATGGCAAAAAGCGCCGCTCGTTCCTCACTATGCTTTGCCTCCGGTAAATTAGTGCGTTAGGTTCTTTGAAAAGGTTGGAAAGAAAAACAGAAGAAGACTATAAACAAGCTGGTATACTAGCCAATTTTACAATAGTGAATTGAGCAATTGCTGTTTCTTTAGCAGTATTAGCCACTTTATTGTTAATGGCCTTATCTATAGTTGAAACCTTAGTGGGTATCGTTTTTTGTTTTGTTTTTTTTTGTTGCTTTTCCCTGCATAGGTATTTTGCTATTCAATGATCCTTTTTTTATTACAAGCGTTTTCGTCTTTGGTTCGACAGCAGCATCAGTTCAAACTGATATTTGTAATAAGTGCTTTTCTGAGGTTCAACGAACTGACAAAAAAGTTTGTAAATGTGGTGGTAAATATGAGCCGATAGAGGATTGGAAGTGGGTAGATGATATAAAAACCTGACATGCCAATCAGCACTGACAAAACATTGGCGGAATAGCCAAATTATGTGGTACGCATAAAGTGATTCAGAAATTCAGCTTTAATCGTCCGTCCTTTTGCGGCAGATTATCGCAACGTTATATTTAATAAAAACAAGAGAGAAGAAAATGGGTGGTTTCTTTGGTTGTGCCTCACAGCAAAATTGTATTCAAGAACTTTTTTACGGAACGGATTACCTGTCTCACCTGGGAACTAAACGGGGGGGGATTGCCACGGTAAACAAAAATGAATTTCACAGGAAAATCCATAATCTTGAAAATGCATACTTTCGCTCAAAATTTGAACCAGACCTTGATGAATTGCTTGGAAATATAGGCATCGGGGTTATCAGTGATACTGATTCCCAACCTATTCTCATCCATTCTCATCTCGGCAAATTCGCAGTGGTTACCGTTGGGAAAATCGCCAACCTTGAAGAACTGGCCCAGGAGGCATTTTCAAAAAATATCCATTTTGCAGAATCGAGCCAGGGGGATATCAACCCTACAGAACTTGTTGCCATTCTCATCAGCCAGAAAGGATCATTTGTGGAAGGCATTTCAAGTGCACAGGAAAAAATTAAAGGTTCCTGTTCAATGCTGGTGCTGACGTCAAACGAAATATTTGCCGCAAGAGACAGGTTGGGAAGAACCCCTATTATGATCGGCAAAAGAGACAATGCTTTTGCTGCCAGTTCAGAATCATCCGCCTTTTCCAACCTTGGGTTTGAAACTGATTATTATGTTGGCCCTAATGAAATTGTGAGGATGACCCCGGATGGGTATGAACAGGTTCAAGCGCCTGGAGATAAAATGCAGATTTGTTCATTTCTCTGGGTCTATTACGGGTATCCAGTCTCAAGCTATGAAGGCATTAACACGGAACAGGTCCGATACAATTGTGGAACCGTCCTGGCTAAAAATGAAACATCCGAAGCCGATCTTATTGCCGGTATTCCGGATTCCGGTATCGGACATGCCATCGGCTTTGCCAATGAAAGTAAGATTCCCTATATGCGACCCTATGTTAAATATACCCCAACCTGGCCCAGAAGTTTTATGCCCCAAAACCAGGAAATGCGAGACCTTGTCGCACGAATGAAATTAATTCCCATCAGGGAAATTATCCAAGGAAAGCGCATAATCTTTTGTGATGATTCTGTTGTCCGGGGTACCCAGCTCAGGGACAATACGGAGATATTGTATGAATACGGCGCAAAAGATGTTCATATGAGAATCGCCTGTCCATGCCTGATTCATCCATGTGAATTCCTCAATTTTTCAACATCCCGCTCAACGCTTGATCTGGCCGGCAGAAAAGCCATTTATAAAATTGAAGGTACTGAAGATACAGACTTGACTGAATATGCCATTGATGGCTCAGATAAACATAGAGCTATGATTGAAAAAATTATTGATGAACTCAGCTTGACCAGCCTCAGGTATCAGAGGCTCGATGACCTGGTCGCTGCCATTGGCATGCCCAAAGAAAAGTTGTGTACCCATTGCTGGGATTGCTCCAGTTACTTCTAAGGGTACCTTTGAAAATATGGCAATAAATGGGATCATGTCTTGAGTTATCCATTTTGTTTATTGCCATATCCAAGATCTTAATTTCCTGTTGATTCCCCACAGATGGTGTCTGCTGTGAATGTCAGGAGGCCTGTTATCTTGTCAGGTTTCTCGAAAATACGGAATACTCTATGCAACTTCAACAGTTACCAAAAAAAATCATAAAACGGTTATTGGGTTATAATTTCAGCTCATGTGGTATCGACCAGATTTCAGGCGCAAGAATTTCTAGAAGAAATGACCTCAAAGAGATAGGGACAAAATATGGCGGATGGGTAGTGCCAACCAGCCTGTTAAATGTAGATTCAATCTGTTATTGCGTTGGCTGCGGTGAAGACATATCGTTTGACATTGGCTTGATTGATTATTTTAAATGCGATGTATATGGCTTTGACCCAACTCCAAGAGCCATTAAGTATGTTGAAAGTGTGGCTGGGCAAAATCCAAAATATCATTTTTTCGAGGTAGGGTTATGGGATAAAGAAGATACATTGAAGTTTTTTGTCCCTGAAAACCCAGATCATGTTTCTCATTCTTTGCTCAACCTCCAGAAGACAGAAGATTACATTTCAGTGAGGGTGAAAAGACTTTCCTCATTAATGAAAGAACTGAGCCATGATAGAATTGATCTTCTCAAGATCGATATTGAAGGAGCAGAGTATAAAGTGATTGAGTCCATCATTGAGGACCGTATTGATATAAAAGTGATCTGCGTCGAGTATGATGAATATTTTCACTCAATTGATGATAAATACCAGGATAGAATCCAGGCGTCTGTCAAAAGCTTGGTTACACACGGTTATTTATTGGTATGTGCACAAGGTAATTGTAATTATACGTTTGTTAAAAATGCCTGACAAGATGATGCAAGGGCCAGGATGGCAGCGTGGTTTTTCGAAATTCAATCCTGCTGTCAAAATCCAAAATCAATCAAAGCTCATTGCAGCCCATCCCGCTTTCCCCTGATCTACAGCGATATGCGATATATTAGTGTTGCCATTCCTCATTACAATAATAGTGCATTTATGCACGAGGCATTAGAACCGATCATAGACGACGATCGTGTGAGTGAAATTGTTATTTGCGATGATAAATCCAACGATTTGGAGAGTTTGGTTATTCTTTTAGAAAAATTAAATAATCAGAAAATAAGATTAATCAGGAATCCCACCAATCTAGGTTGTTATCATAATAAATTGAATAGTATGTCAAAATGTACGAATGATTGGGCATTACTGTTGGATTCAGACAACGTGGTAGATACTAAGTTTTTAGATACGCTGTACAAAATAACGGGATGGAATAAAAAACTAATTTACACACCAATGTGGGCGTATACTTTTCCAGACTATGTTTCTCCTCATTTGAATTTTACAGAATATAAGAATTTGATGATCGGGCCGAAAGAATTCTTACAATATGTCTCAAAAAGAAATTTTAAATGTTTGATAAATGACTGCAATTATTTTGCACCTGTTAAACCGTACATAGAATGTATGTCTAAATATAAATATGATCGAAAGATTATTGACAGTTTAGATGCGGCCATTTTGTTCACTGATTGGCTGTATAATGGGAACCATGTATATGTCGTGGAAAATTTACTCTACAAACATAGGCTGCATTCCAATTCCAATTATGTGAACAGTCCAGCACGTAAGTACGAACCAGTAGTCTATGATTACATACTAAAACGAATGTCTGAAAAAGCTTAAGCGCAAATAATATTTTTGTAGATAAAATGATTATTCAGGATGTTCCAGCAGAATTGCAGCCACCATACAAGTCAATTTATCCAGAGTATAGTGCCGGACTCAATTTAGAAGAAATTTATTATCAGAACTTTCTAAAACACAAAGATTCCATCCAAACAGAGCGGATTTATTTACCTGTCTTTTGGACATCGTATTATGTAACCCAAGGTTATGGAGAAAATATCCAGTTTTCATATAACTGGCTGAATACATTAGATAGAAGCAGAAAATACTTCACAGTAGTTCAATATGCCTCGGGAATTTATGTGCCTCAACTTAATATTGATATGTTGGTGTTTTCTGCAGGAGGCGGAGGTTTAAATAAAAAATCAGAATGTGTTCGTGTTGAAGATTATTATGGGTGTAGACAGCATATTTTTCACGGCAACAAAGGAGATTATGACATACCGTTGATGTGCTTACCCATCTTTCCACATACGAATGTGAAAAAGGATATTTACTGTTCGTTTATGGGAAGGTTGAATACTCACGAGTGTAGATTCAAAATGAGAGATATATTGAAGCACAATCCCAAATATATGTTTTATGAATCACAGGGATATGCAAAATATAATGAAATCGTCAACCGCAGTGTATTTACTTTGGCACCTCGTGGATATGGATACACATCTTTTCGTATTTATGAAGCCATAATGGCTGAAAGCATACCAATCTATATTTGGCAAGACAAAAAAGTTCTGCCATTTGAAGATACATTGGACTGGTCATCATTTTGCATTATTGTTCATAGTTCTGAAATAGATAAATTGCCAACAATAATGGAACGTATAGATGTGGAATCATATCAGAAAAAGTTGAGAGAAGTAAAATCGCAATTTCATTTTAAAGAAACATTTCAATATATTGTGGGCAAGTTGTAACCATATTGCCTGTGACGGGACAAGGCAGGGGGACGCCATCGATTGCAGCCGTTGGACTGCCATAGTTCCTAATTGGCCGGCTTCTTCCCATATCCTCCGCCGCCAGGAGTTTCGATGCGGATACGGTCGCCTTTCTCGGCCTTGACTTCGTTTTTGCCACCCAGGTTGATTGTTTCACCGTTATTGCGGATAAAGATGTTTTTACCTCTCTTACCGGGTTCACCTCCTTCAAGACCATATGGCTGGTAGACCCGTCGTTCTGAGAGGATGGTCGTATTCAACGGTTCTAGAAATTCCAGTTCTCTGACTAAACCGTCGCCTCCCTTGTGCTGTCCATTACCACCTGAATCTTTTCGTATTGAAAACTCACGGAGTAAGACAGGATAACGTCGTTCCAGGATTTCCGGGTCGGTGATTCTGGTATTGGTCATATGGGTATGGACACCTGACTGGCCGTTCCAGTCGGGCCCGGCCCCGGCTCCGCCGCCGATTGTCTCATAATAGCCGAATGTGTCATCACCGAAGGTGAAATTATTGGTACAGCCCTGGGAGGCTGCCGCTACGCCAAACGCCTTAAGGACCACATCAACTATCCGTTGGGATGTGAGCACGTTTCCACCAACAACAGCAGCTTTATGAGACGGGTCGAGCAGGGAGCCCTTTGGGATGATCAGCTTAATTGGCAGCAGACATCCATGGTTAAGGGGAATATCTTTTTGGATCAGGCAGCGCAGGCAATAGAGAATGGCCGACTGGGTCACGGCTTTAGGAGCGTTGAGGTTACCTGCCAGTTCTTGGCCCGTCCCGGTAAAATCAAATACTGCACTGCCGTCACTCCGATCGATTGTGAGATTTAGGACAATTGGACTGCCATCATCAAGATAATCGGTAGCACTGACACTATCGCGGGATCGTAAACCTTTGAGGTTGGACAGTTCGATCAGGCTGGCACGAACAGCCTCCTCAGCGGTGTCCTGAATATGTTTCATGTAGGCCTGTACCACATCAAGACCGTAATTATCTACCATTTCAAGGATCAGCTCGATACCTTTGGTGTTGGCGGCAACCTGAGCTTTCAGATCAGAGATGTTGTCATCGAGCAATCTGGTGCCGCTTATCGGAGGTCGACTGTTGTCTGGTTGAACCTCTGAAGGAGTTATGAGAAGGTTGCTGATACCTTCTTCGTGAAATATACCGTTTTGAACAAGCTTAAAAGAGAGTATTGCCGCTCCTTCTTCGGCCAGGGTACGTGAGTCGGGGGGAATAGAACCTGGAGTGATGCCGCCGATGTCGGCATGGTGGCCGCGGCTGGCAACCCAGAAGATGATGGCACCTTCTTTAAACACCGGTGTTATAACGGTTATATCGGGCAAATGACTGCCCCCGGCAGCCGGATGGTTACTCACCAGTACATCTCCGGGTGTAATATCCGTAACTCTTCGGATCTGTTCTTTAACCGCTTCACTCATGGCGCCAAGATGCACCGGAACATGGGGGGCATTTGCGACGAGGTTGCCACCAGGCCCAAAAAGGGCACAAGAAAAGTCGAGCCTTTCCTTGATATTTGTCGATATGGCGGTTTTCTGGAGCATTCTTCCCATCTGTTCGGCAATTGACATGAAAAGATTGCTGAAGATGGAAAGCTGTATCGGATCAATGGAGGTGTTAACCTCTTGCACCCGGGACGTTGTAAGCGAAATTTCCACATCACCAAAGCTGGTAATCGAAGCCGTGCAATCAGGTTCGATTACGATGGTGCTTGTCTGCTGGATAAGGATTGCCGGTCCGCTGATTCTGTGACCACCCAAGAGATCATCGACATCATACAGATCGGTTTTGCGCCAGCCGCCTTTAAAATAACAGGAAACAGTGTCGAGTTTCTGCGGTGGACCGTCAGCCTTTCGAACGGGAAAAGATTTGAGTTTGGTGCCTTTTCCCAAGGATCTGACGCGCAGGTCGTCCACCAGAATATCACGTCCGCTTAACTCAAAGCCGAACTCACGTTGATACTGATGCCGAAAAGCGCTTTTAAAGTCATCGTTCTCCGGCCGTTTGATCATTATCGGTGTGTCGGTTCCTTGGTACTTTAAATTGAGATACTGGCTGGAGTGGATAGCTTCAGCCGGTATCTGCTGATCCAGCAGCTCCTGTTCGGTCTGACGCTGCAGGTCAGAGAGTTTGTCAAGTAGTTCAGGTAATCTGTTTCTGCTGAGCTTTCCGGCTGCAGGCTGCTGTTTATCAACAACGATATCGGCAAGACCCATACCATATGCTGATAAGATTCCGGCAAAACGGTGGATAAAAATCGAAGTAATTCCCAGACGACGAGCAATGGCGCAGGCATGTTGGCCTCCAGCACCCCCGAAACAGGCAAGGATATGTTCTTTACTGTCAAAGCCACGCATGACCGAGACTTCGCGGATAGGCCTGACCATCACCTCGTTGGCAACCTGAAGAAAACCCAGCGCCGTTTCTTCAATGGTGAGAGGAGATTTGCCGCTCCTGTTGTAGTGCTTGTTAATTGTGTCTGTCAGTTCAGACATCTTTTTTCGTGAGGCCTCAGCATCAAGGGGCTGGTTTTCATCGGGGCCGAAAATGTTGGGGAAATAAGCGGGTTGCAGTCTGCCTAGGACAAGATTGGCATCGGTTATTGATAAAAAACCGTTTTTTCGATAACAGACCGGTCCCGGATGGGCGCCTGATGACTCGGGACCTACCAGGAACATGCCATTGTCGAAGAAGAGGCGTGAGCCGCCGCCCGCAGCAACTGTACGAATGTCCAGTTGCGGTGCCTGAATTCGGACCCCGGCTGTTCTGGTCTCAAAGGTCAGGTCATATTCCCCACCATAACGGGACACATCGGTAGAGGTGCCACCCATATCAAAACCAATCACCGGTTTCTTTGTCTGACTGTTATAGGTGGTCATGGCGTAACCTACAACTCCTCCTGCCGGACCGGAGAGGATAGCACGGCTGCCGGTAAAATCCTCGGCTGTTGTCAGACCTCCATCTGATTGCATGAAGAGCAGCTTGGTCGTTTCCAGATTGTTGGTAAAACCCTGTTTGAAACTGCTGAGGTAACAACGGAGATGAGGTGTCAGATAGCTATCGACCATGGTTGTGTCACCCCGGGATACCAACTTCACCATGGGGATAACCTGGGAAGAGAGAGAAACCTGCTCAAAACCCAACTCCTGTGCCAGTCTGCCGACAGTTTGCTCATGCTGGGGGCATCCGTAAGCATGCAGAAAAACGATTGCAAGACTTGTAATCCCATCCCGAAGCAATGTCTCAAGTCTGGGTCGTAAAACTTCCAGGTCCGGTTCCAAGAGCACTGCGAAGCGTTCACCTGTAATTCCTGTGACAACTTTTCCATCAAATGATTCATCTTTACCCAAAAGGCGGACTCGCTCATCCACCTCGATGACGCTCTCATACAGCAACTGTGGTTTATCAATTCGCAGATCAAAGAGGTTGGGCCGCTCCTGGTTGCCGATTTGCAAAATATCACCAAAACCTTTGGTGACGACAAGGCCGCAGCGGGCTCCATTTCGTTCCAGCAAGGCGTTGGTAGCCACAGTTGTGCCCATTCTGATCCATTCAATGGACGAGGTATCAACAGCAGAACGATTTACCTGTTCGGGAAAAAATTCAGAAAGGATTCGTCGTATACCTTCCCGAGGAGCGTCATCATAGTTGGCTGGATCTTCAGAGAGCAGTTTGACCACTCTATAGCCGGGACTTCCTGGAACTTCGGCATACACATCGGTGAAGGTGCCGCCACGATCAATAGAAAAGCGAAATTTGTTATTACTTGTCATTATTTGATTCCATTCGCACGAAAATTCCTAAATGAGACCTGCCAGTGTCCGCCTGACACACCGGGTTAGATGGGTAGAATAATTTGTTCAAGCAGTATTGGTGACAATTATCCCCGTTGATTGTTTGGTTGCACATCGTGTGTAACTTACCCGTTTGTCAACAACATCAATTGACCTTGCCCACAGAATCACAATCAGATTCATTTTTCCTGATAATCCCTGCCTTCAATAAATTGGAAATGGAGCAAGCTTATTAAAGGAAATAAGATTCAGTCATTGCGAGTGAAACGAAGCAATCTCAGTCAGTTAGGTGAGGTCTGGTCTGCGATTACCTGCCGAGGGTGCGGCTCTGCTATTACTTAAAAAATATCTGATAACCCATAAAATTCAGCCTAACACGAGGTGTTGTCAATTTGTCTGGCTAGCCTTCGGTCAAGGATCACTCCTTCTGAGAACAATTAAGATATATTTCAATATTTCTATACCGTTAGATGCATTTAAACAATAATCGGTGATCCTTGAAATACGCCAGCCAAACTGAAAACACCTCTTTTACCGTCAAGGCTGAGAATCATTGGTAATCAAGAAATAATATATACTTAAAAACCAAATTTCTTAGCGGTGCTGAGAATTAGGGGTAATCATATCAGTTTTATGTCAGCTGGAAGTGGATAACAATACATTGGCTACAGGGATACAAATTTCGGCAGTATACAGTATTGGGAGGCAATACGGCAAGATGTGTTGGGGTGTGGCGCAGTTGTTTGATAAATCAGCCATACAACAGTACTTTCATTTTCTTTTTTAGTTTTTTATACTTGTGAATGAATACAATCAATACAACTCCAAAGGGGAAAACTGACATGGACGAAAACAGCGCACCCAAGCTCCAAAGCGAGGGGCCGAAGAAATTGGATTTACAGGAAATCATCAACACAATGATGCAAGTCATCACCAACCCTGTCAGTTTTTTCAGTAATATGGAAAAAACCGGCGGTCTGGTTGATCCGATTATATTTCTTATTGTCATGGGAGTGTTGGGGGGGCTGATCCAAGGTATTTTATCCCTGGTCGGATTGGCCGGGGTAGGCGCCTCTTTTGCCCAGATACTCTTTTCCCTTATTATTATCCCGATCATGATTCTGATTTTCGGGTTTGCTGTTGCCGCTGTCTTGTTTGTCATCTGGAAGCTGATGGGTTCTCTTGAGTCTTATGAGGTCGCCTTTCGCTGTACTGCCTACTGCAGCGGCATCTGCCTTATCACAACCGTACTCAGCGCAATCCCCTATATCGGTTCAATCATCAGTCTTCTCTGGATGACCTATCTGCTTGTAATCGCTTCCACAGAGGTTCATCAGCTTGAATACCGCAAGTCCTGGCTTGTTTTTGGGGTTATCTGCTCGTTTCTCATTATGACGTCAATTGGTGGTGAACGCCAGGCCCGTAAGATTGAAAAACAGGCGGACCAGTTCGGCCAGAAGCTGGAAAAGAAAATGGAAGACATGAGTCCGGAAGAAGCCGGTCGGGCAGTTGGTGAGTTTTTAAAGGGGATGCAGGAAGCGACTGAATCCAAGTAAGTCTTCTGTAAATGGCAGAAGACTTACTCTGCTTGTTTATGTTGGAAAAGCGGACGGTGGATCCGTTTTTCCCTTCATCCCCCGGATTTCAGTTTGAGTACATTGCTTTCACCATTCTGGGTGAGGCTCCCTGTAGCGCAGAACAACAGGCTAGATAGTTTGTTGTAAGCTTTCTCTCTTTTCTTTTTCAATTTCACGGGTGAGCCTGCTCTCCATACATCGGGTTTGATTGTAGGCCAATCCAAAACCCGTTTTTTCAGATTCCCTTTCTTCATCAAGTTTTTTTTCTTCTCATTTGACCTTTCTTTTACGGGGACCAGCCAGTTCCATCAATATTTTTTATTGACACCATCAAAAACATTTAGTAGAAACCCGTCTTAATTCAGTTGTGTTGAAATAATGTATAAAAATATTTGATGGAGGCTGGTGGGACAGTCTCTTGGCCGGGAGGATGAATGAGCCACTATATCATCATAGGTTTTTCACTGTTTCTGGGGACGCTGTTTGTGGGGGGAGCAATTCTCCTTTCCAAACTGCTTGCCTTCCACACTCCTGGTGGAGACAGGAAAGTTCAACCGTATGAGTGCTCGGAAGATCCAATCGGTGGAGCCCGGATTCAGTTTAAGGTCGGATATTATATCTTTGCCCTGCTTTTTCTTGTCTTTGACATCGAGTCTCTTTTTCTCTTTCCCTGCATGAAAATATTCAGATCTGTCGTTGAAGGGGATATCACCTCAATCGGATCAGGAACACTCTTTATAGAGCTTGGTGTCTTCATTTTTATTCTCTTTTTCGGCCTCGTGTACTGCTGGAAGAAAGGAGTACTGGTATGGGAGTAGGCGGCGCCTCAACAGCCACCGAACGAGTGGCCGATATCCTGGACAAGCTTCCAGGCGGGTCTAAAGCGGTCGATTCGATAGAACTTATTGTCTCGTGGGCCAGGGCAAACTCTCTCTGGCCACTGGTATATGGAACAGCCTGTTGTGCCATGGAAATGATGTCCGCCGGCTCTTCGAGGCACGACTGGGCAAGATTTGGTGTTGAGGTTGCCCGTGCCACCCCACGCCAGGCCGATCTGATTATTCTGGCTGGAACCATTGTCGAAAAAATGGCTGACAACCTGGTCACTCTGTATGAACAGATGCCCGGTCCCAAATATGTTATCGCCATGGGTTCATGCGCCATTTCAGGTGGCCCATTTTACTATGATTCCTACTCCGTGATCAAAGGGGGAGACCGACTGGTCCCCGTTGATGTGTATGTGCCGGGATGTCCGCCCAGACCCGAGGCTTTATTGTTCGGGTTAATGGAACTTCAGCGCAAGATCAGAAAGGAGGGACGTCAAAATCCATGGAGGATCGGTAACCTCCTGGAAGATCCATTTGTTGATACCTTTGCCCAGACAAGAAAACAGTGGCTGGAGCAGGAAAAGATTAAAAACGAGGAGATGGCTGAAGCCCGGGAGCGATTTAAACAGGAGAATCCAGACTATAAAGGTATAAAAATCAAACGGGTGGCCAAGGAAAAATTTGAGCCGGTTGAGCCACAGCCTGTGGAGTCAATTGGTCTTGAAAATGAAAAGATTTTCACTCTCATTCAAAAACAGTATCCGAAGGTGGCTTTGTATTTCCAGGACACAGCCAATAAGGAGGAAAATCCGCTGGGAGTAAACGATCAGCAGATTCTTGATCTGATGGTGGAGCCCCATGACTATTCGTCAATTATCAAGTTTGTCAAAGAAGAGCCGAAACTTACATTCAATATGCTGATTCAGCTGACCGCTGTTGACTGGAATGACTCTTTAGATGTTGTTGTCCAGCTTCTATCCGTTGATTACAACCATATGATTTTTATTCGAAGTCGTCTTGATCGTGACGATCCACGTATTGAAACCATTACCCATCTGTTCAAAGGAGCCGATTGGCATGAACGGGAAGCCTATGATCTCTTTGGTATTACCTTTGAGGGTCATAACGATCTGCGACGGATATTTTTAAAACCGGAGTTTGTCGGCCATCCGTTAAGAAAAGATTTTAACGACCCGAGCCGGGTTATTACGAGGCCCTACTGATCATGGAACTTGAGAAGATCGAATTGCCTGAAGGCTTTAAACACGACTCCACGTTTGATACAGAGGAGACCTCGGAGGAATATTTCCTCAATATGGGCCCCCAGCATCCGTCGACCCATGGCGTTCTTCGCCTGGTACTGCGTTTAGACGGGGAATCCATTAAGGAGCTGGTCCCCCATCTCGGCTATATCCATCGCGGTATTGAAAAGATGGCTGAGAATGAGACCTATCTTCAGGGGATACATCTCACCGACAGGCTCGATTATCTCTCCAGTATCATGAATAACCACTGCTACTGTATGGCCATTGAGCAGGGTCTTGGTATCGGTGTTCCGGAGAGAGGAGAGTATATCAGGGTAATTTTGAGTGAATTGCAGCGGATACAGTCCCATCTGCTCTGGTGGGGTGTCTGTGGAATGGATCTTGGAGCGGTTACCGCTTTTCTTTACGGATTCAAAGAAAGAGAGTTGATCACGGACATCTTCGAGGCGGTTTGCGGGGCGAGACTGACCATGAACTACCTCCGTCCCGGCGGCTCTTTTATCGATGTTCCGGAAGACTTTTGCTCTATTGTCACCTCAGTTATTGAAAAGCTCAAACCGGCCCTGGGAGAGTATGAGCGTTTGCTGACCAATAATGTCATTTTTCAGGAACGGACCAGAAATGTTGGTATTCTGAGCAGGGAAACAGCCCTTTCCTACGGTTGCAGCGGTGCAGTACTTCGAGGCTCGGGAGTGAATTACGATGTTCGCAAAAACGATCCCTATTCCATCTATGACCGGTTCGATTTCAACGTTCCCGTAGGAGAGAGAGGTGATTGTTTCGACAGGTATCGGGTACGGATGGAAGAGATGGCCGAATCAATCAAGATTATTGAACAGGCGATTTCAACATTTCCGCAAGGACCCTACAGGGCAAAAGAGATGGCAGCATACAAACTTCCTGTGGGATCCTATTACTCCCAGGTCGAGTCCGCTCGCGGCTTGCTGGGCGTCTATATTGTCTCTGATGGTAAAGCCAAGCCGTATCGGGTGAAGTATCGTTCACCCAACTTTTCCAATTTAAGTGCTTTAAATGAAATGGCCAAAGGTCACAAGATTCCAGACCTGGTAGCCGTACTGGCAACCCTGGATTTTGTTGTTCCCGATATCGACCGGTGAAGGATATGACAGCAGAGCAGATTGAAATACTCTACCCAACCACCAATATGATCGGTGATGTTGTCCGGGCTGCTTTTCCGGATAGTCACCTGCTCATTAATGGTTTAATCTCAATTTTAGCACTCTTTGCGGTTGTTTCAATGCTGCCGGTGGTGATTATCTGGGTGGAGAGGAAGGTAGCAGCCCATTTTCAGGCTCGCCTTGGTCCCATGCGTGTCGGTTATCACGGCCTGCTCCAATCACTGGCCGACGGCTTAAAGCTGATATTCAAAGAGGTCCTCAAGCCGGAAGGGGCCGATACCTTTGTCTTTTTTCTGGCTCCCATACTGCCGGCAACCGCTTCGTTTCTGGTCATGGCGGTTCTGCCTTTTGACCATCATCTGCAGGTGGCTGATCCACCGGGGGGTGTTCTTTACGTCATCGGTATCTCAGGTCTGGGCATTCTTGGGGTTCTGCTGGCAGGCTGGTCGTCAAACAATAAATATTCATTACTTGGAGCCATGCGTTCCGGTGCTCAACTGGTTTCTTATGAGATATCCATTGCCATGCTGATGCTTCTCATTGTCATGCTTACCGGAACGGCATCACTCAGAGAAATCGTCCTTTCTCAGCATGGTACCATACTGGACTGGTGGATATTCAAGCTGCCGGTTCTTGGTCTTATTGCCTTTGTTTTCTATATGGTGTCATCAACAGCCGAGTTGAACAGGGCACCATTTGATATCTCCGAGGCCGAATCGGAGTTGACCGGCGGGTTTTCAACGGAATATTCGGGAATAAGTTTCGCAATGTTCTTTTTTGCCGAGTTTATCAACATGTTTGTTGCAGCCGGACTGGCTGCCACCCTGTTTCTTGGCGGTTTTCTGGCACCTCAGTTCGGTATTGGGTTCATTGATAGCCTGTTAAACGCTGTTCCTGGATTTATCTGGTTTACCTTGAAGACCTCGCTGGTGGTGCTGTTGTATATGTGGTTTCGCTGGTCGTTCCCCAGACTGCGGGTCGATCAGCTTATGTACCTTGAGTGGAAGGCTCTGCTGCCCGCCAACCTGCTTCTGCTTCTCTTTGGTGGTGTGTTTCTGGCATTGGGGTGGATACTGCCATGAATGACTCTCAACAGAACATACAAACAGAAGAGATGAGTGGTGGGTTTTCCCATTTTGCGGCGGCTTACTTGAAAAAAGTGGCTAAAGGCTTTTATTCACTGCTCAGCGGAATGGGGCTTACATTCGGCTACCTGGTCGATTTTCGCAAGGTCGTCACCCAGCAATACCCGGAGAACAGAGACAGTTTGACAATGTTTGACAGGTTTCGTGGCGGTGTTGTCATGATTCATGATCAGGATGGTGAGCATAACTGCACCGGTTGCTCGATCTGTGAGCGTGCCTGTCCCAACGGTTCAATATCGGTGCTGACCACCAAGAATCTGGCCGGTAAGAAGATATTGAGCAAATATATTTACAGGTTGTCTCAATGCACCTTTTGTAATCTGTGTATTGAAGCGTGCCCATTTGGAGCTATTGGCATGGGACAGGAATATGAACTGGCCTCTTATACTCGAGAACAGCTGATTCAGGTTCTCAATAAAAAGGAAGGGAGAGGCTGATGACTGATATTCTGTTTTATTGCCTGGCCGGGGCTCTGGTTTTCTTTTCCTGTCTGGTTGTAGCGGTTCCTAACCTGTTGCACAGCGCCTTGTCCCTGATCGCCTCCTTTTTTGTCACAGCAGCACTGTACCTGCTCTTCAAGATGGAGTTTGTTGCCCTGTCGCAGATCATGATCTATATCGGCGGTATCATAATTTTCTGTATTATCATTATTCTGCTGACAACCGGACTGGGGGATGAGGATTATTTGAAATCGAAACGCTCAATCAAGCTGATCGGTGTTGGACTTTCCGGTCTCCTGCTGGCTGTTACCGTTAAATTTGCTACGCAATCGGGTGATCTGGGGCCTCTTGGGCCAAAAAGCCGGATTGTAGCCGGATCGATGGATCAGATAGGCAGGCGGCTGCTGGAAACAAGCAAGGGAGGTTTTATTGTTCCCTTCGAGTTGATTTCCGTTCTTCTTTTGATTGCGGTTGTAGGTGCCATAGTATTAGCCAGAAAAGAGAAATGAACACTGGTCGTCCATCTTTTCACGGTCACAGCTATACGCATAGGTCTGCTATAGCATACAGCAGTGCCAGCAAAAATATGAACGACCAGTGTTCATTTCACAGTTTTAGGTGATTGGTCTTGAAAAGAGTAAATGACTTATAGGGTAGATTTTTTCACGGTCGCGCCTGCACGCATAGGTTTGGGCTATAGCGCACAAACGCGCCTGTAAAAATATGGCCTGCCTGAGCCTGTTTTACAGTTTTGGGTGATGGGTTTTGATAAGGGTAATGACATATAGAGTGGAGTTTTTCATGGTCGCGTCTGTACGCAGAGATTTTGGGGAGGATTGAGCGTACAGACGTGCCTGAAAATTTGTGGATAGCCTGAGATTGCTTCGTTTCACTCGCAACGCCACCAATTGAGTTCTGTTAGTAAAATGACACACTTTTTTCAATTTACTGAAATACGAGGATAATCAGAAAACGAATTATTGAATGAGTTACGAATAACGTTATGACACTGGAAAACTGCATCATATTATCACTTATTCTACTGGCAATTGGAATATACGGCGTTTTTACCCGTCGGAATCTTATTGGTATTCTTCTTTCCGTGGAAATAATCCTCAATGGTGCCAATATCAACTTTATTTCATTTGCCTATTTCAGAAGTGATGATCCTGTTGCTGGAGCTGTCTTTCCTATTTTCGTAATGGCGGTTTCCGCCTGTGAAATGGCAGTAGCACTTGCAATTATCATCTCCATGTATCGGCGGAAAAAACGCCTTGATGTTCAGGGACTGGAGGAACTCCATGGTTGATGTGATTCTTGCCCACAGCTATCTGGTTCTTCTTTTTCCTTTGCTGGCATTTGTTGTGATTGGTCTATGGCTTGGCCGTTACTACAGACTGTTCAACGGCTTTATCAGTGTTGTCTGTTCGATCTGCTCAATGGTCGTCGGGTTTTCTGTGGTCTGGGCGTATGTGCAAAAAGTATTGTCTAATCCCGAGATATTTCCGGACAGGACCCTGGTTGCCGTCAAGATGGAGTGGTTGAACTTCAGCGAGGGACTGACCGCCGATATGGGTATCTATCTCGATCCCATTTCAGTGATGATGATTGTGGTCATTACCGTGATTGCCTTTTTCGTTAACGTCTATTCCATCGGCTATATGAAAGATGATTCAGGGTTCAGTCGCTTTTTCGCGCTGCTTTCTCTGTTCGCCTTTTCCATGCTTGGCCTGGTGGTGTCATCCAATATTTTGCAGATGTTTGTCTTCTGGGAGCTGGTTGGTGTTTCATCCTACGCTCTTATCGGTTTCTGGTATGAGAAGCCATCGGCTGTTGCCGCTTCGAAAAAAGCATTCATCCTGACCCGGTTTGCCGATGCCCTCTTTCTTGTGGGTATCATTCTTGTCAGTTACTTCAGCTCAAGCTTTGATTTTCAGGTGTTGAACAGCCCTGAAACCGCTGAGAAATTAAATTCAACCTTTATGGTTGGGTCGCTGACCATCAATCTGCTGAGCTTGGCAACACTGCTCATTTTCACAGGCGGTTGGGGAAAGTCAGCCATGTTTCCACTCCATATCTGGCTCCCTGATGCCATGGAAGGACCGACACCTGTTTCATCCATTATCCATTCGGCAACCATGGTCGTGGCCGGTGTCTATCTGACTGCCAGGATGTTTCCCCTGTTTGTGGCAGCAGATTACACTCTTGAAGTAATTCGGGTAGTGGGTGCTTTTACCGCACTGTTTGCCGCAGTGATTGCCATTACCCAACGAGATATCAAACGGATATTGGCCTTCTCCACCCTATCACAACTCGGTTATATGATGTTCTCCCTGGGGGTTGCCAAGATGGCCCACGTACATGAGGGGGTGCTGGTCAACACCCTTGGTTTCTCTGCCTCCATGTTTCATGTGTTTACACATGCCTTTTTTAAATGCATGCTCTTTTTAGGGGCAGGAGCGGTCATTCATGCCGTTCACTCTAACTATATAGACGACATGGGCGGCCTGAAAAACAAAATGCCCAGGACTTACTGGTCGCTGCTTATCGGCTGCCTAGCCATCGGCGGTATTTTTCCGCTTGCCGGTTTCTGGTCAAAAGATGAAATCCTGCTGGCTGCCCTGCAGTCAGGGCATGTGGGAACCTTTGTTGTTGGACTGACCGTTGGCGGTCTGACTGCCTTCTATATGTTCAGGTTCTTCTTCCTGATCTTTCACGGTAAACCGAAATCAGATTTGAGTCATGCCCATGAGGACCCGTTCATGACATTTTCAATTGTCGCTTTGGCAATTCCATCGATACTTGCCGGTTTCCTGTCAAGACACCTGTTCAGCGACATCTTTCTACCGCCAATGGAGTTGCAGGAGGCTCATTTGAGTCATCCGGTATGGCTCCCTTTTGCTGCCGGATTGGTCGGTGTTTTCGGTATTGTCCTTGCCTGGGTCTTTTACGGCAAAGGAGAGACGACACTTGCCCAAAAGGTTAAAGAGAAAATTGGTGGGCTGTACAACTTGATTGATAATAAGTTCTACATTGATGAGATGTACCTCTTTATCACCCACAAGGTCATCTTCCGTTTTATTGCTGAGCCGATCAAATGGTTTGATAAGCGGATCGTCGATGGGGCGATGGATTTAACTGCAGTTATCTTTCAACAGGGCGGTAAATTGGTCCGGTTTTCTCAAACCGGGCAGCTGCGTGTCTATATTGGCGCCACCGTTGTTGGCTGTATTCTTCTGCTATGTTTAGGTATTTTTTAATGCATCCAAAAGTAACGAAACTATGAACGGACCTTTCCTGTTAACAATTATCTGGCTGATCCCCTTTTTCATCGCTCTGCTGTCCATACCGGTCAAGCACGACAACCATATGACGGTGAAAAATATCTCGCTGTGGGGAAACGGACTGAATTTGGCACTTATTATTCTGCTGACGCTGAAGTTCATCGATGAGACCGCAGCCAATACAACAGCTATTGATGGAAATGCCAGCGAGTTTCTCTATACCTGGAAGATTGCCTGGTTTTCGATCATGAACATCGAGTACAACATTGGTGTCGATGCCATCTCGGTGCTGATGATGCTTCTGACCGGAATCGTGATTTTTTGCGGAATCCTGGCCAGCTGGAATGTCGAGAAGCAATCCAAGGAATTCTTTATTCTGTTAAATGTTCTGGTCGCTGGTGTCTACGGTGTTTTTGTTTCTCTTGATCTGTTTACCTTTTTTCTCTTTTATGAGATCGCTGTCCTGCCGATGTACCTGTTGATCGGGCTGTGGGGAACAGGCAAAAAAGAGTATGCCGCCATGAAACTGACTCTGATGCTGGTGGCAGGTTCAGCTTTTATCCTGGCAGGTATTCTGGCAATGTATTACGAGTCCGGCCTGCAGACCTTTGACCTGACCCGCCTGTCGCAGGTCCAGTTCTCACTGTCTTTTCAGAACTGGGTATTTCCCATTATCTTTGTCGGATTCGGAGTGCTGGGTGCTCTCTTTCCGTTTCATACCTGGTCGCCGGACGGTCATGCCTCGGCTCCCACGGCAGTTTCCATGCTTCACGCCGGAGTATTGATGAAACTGGGCGGCTACGGCTGCTTGAGGGCGGCCATGTATCTGCTGCCGGAAGGGGCACAGGTCTGGATGCCGTTTTTCCTCGTTCTGGTGACCATCAATGTTGTGTATGGAGCTTTCGGAGCCATCCGTCAGACCGACTTGAAATATATCACTGCCTATTCATCAGTTTCCCACTGTGGTCTGGTGCTCTTCGGACTCACTGCCATGACCTATACCGGTTTAAAAGGCGCAGTGCTGCAGATGATTTCCCATGGTCTGATGACAGCCCTGTTTTTCTGTCTCATCGGTATGATTTACGGTCGGACTCACACTCGAACGGTATCCGAGATGGGCGGTTTGATGAAAGTGATGCCTTTTCTCTCAGTCGCTTTTGTGATTGCCGGCCTGGCCGGTCTGGGGCTGCCAAGCCTCTCCGGTTTCGTTGCCGAGGCTAACGTCTTTGTTGGCTCTTTTGCTAATCCGGCAACATTGAACAGAGTGTGTACCGTTCTGGCTGTGTTGTCCATCGTTGTGACGGCCGTTTATGTGCTGCGGACTGTCAATTCACTGGTCAACGGTCCCATTTCAGAAAAATTCAAAGTTTTGTCCGATGCAACTTTTGTGGAAAAGGTTCCGGTCACTATCCTGGTCTTCACCCTGTTTGGTATGGGAATTCTGCCGGGCTGGATCGTCGAGTTGGTGAACGGCGCAGTTCATCCAATCTTCAATAATTTAATGCGGTAAGGTTATGATGTCCTTGATATTGCCAGATTTTTTCCTGCTGCTCCTTGGATTTTCCGTCCTTGTTGTGGATCTCTTTTTCTCAGGTGAGAAGTGTGAGAGGAGTTTCCATTTCTGCTGGTTCGGCCTGGTTCTCTGTTTTCTGCTTCTGTTGTTCCTCCCCTACGATCAACAGTTTCTTTACCTGGGTACCTATAAGGTCAATGGAACAGCGCTTCTTTTTAAACAGATATTTATCCTCTCAGCCCTGTTTTCTGTATTGTTGTCGCAATCTTATTTCAAAGCCGGAGAGAATATTCGTGGTGCGCTTAAATATCGTGGTGAGTTTTACGCCCTTATCCTTTTTGCAACCGCCGGTATGTTCGCGGTTGTTTCGGCAACCGATCTGTTAACTCTGTTTATCGGTATGGAGCTGGCGACTATTCCTCTCTATATCTTGAGCGGATATCAGAAACAGGATCACCTCAGTGTTGAAGCGTCAACCAAATATATTATCATGGGATCGCTTGCAACCGGTCTGCTGCTGTTTGGCTATTCTTTTCTTTACGGATGTTGCGGAAGCCTTGAGTTTGAGGCCATTCTTGCCTTTGCCGGACAGAATCCCGATCATCCTTTGTTGCTGATGGCGGTCTTCTTTATCTTTGCGGCCATGGGATTCAAGTTAACACTATTTCCTTTTCATATGTGGGCCCCAGACGTTTATGAAGGTTCTCCCACACCTGTTACCGCCTTTATTTCAGTGTCTTCAAAGGCAACAGGTATAGCCTTTTTGCTGATTATCATTAATGGTCCGCTGGCACCGTTGCATGACTTTCTCAAACTGCCTCTGCTGGCGCTTGCAGCGACAACCATGACCGTCGGCAACCTGGGAGCTCTCAAACAGCGTAATCTGCGCCGGTTTATGGCCTACTCATCTATTGCCCAGGCCGGGTACATTATCATGGCTATGGCTGGTACCGAAGTGAGCAGTTATTCTTCGATTATTTATTACCTGTTTGTATACGGTGCTTCCAACTATGCCGCTTTTTTCATTATCGGCATCGTCGGTCGACAGCGAGCAGAGGTATTTGCCTCTCTGAGGGGAATGTCGGTACAGAGCCCAATGTTGGCGGCCATCCTGATGTTGACCATGTTTTCGTTGGGTGGCATTCCACCACTGGCCGGATTTGCCGGTAAGTTTCTGCTTTTTGGCGCTGCTGCCGAGCAAGGTTTTTATGCCATGGTCATTTTTGCAGCCCTTAACTCGACGGTGTCACTCTATTACTACCTGTTACTGGTAAAAGAGGCCTATATCAGTAAGGTTCCCTCAATCTCTCCTCTTACCATTACCGTCGTTCAGCGCTCAAGCCTGATTGTACTGACCGGAGCTATGGTGCTGCTAGGTTTGATCCCCACCTATTCAACTTTCATTATTAACGTGTTAAAGGGTGGTTGAATAACCCCACCGAAACCAAATTCAGGCTGCTCACTACGGAACTGAGCTTATTTTTTTCTAATTACCAAGAAAGCTCAGCCTAACACGAGGTGTTGTCAATTTGGCTGCCTAGCCTTCGGTCAAGGATCACTCCTTTACGGATAATTGCACCTCTTTTTCCTGTCATTTCTATACCTTGACACACATTTAAGCCATAACCCGTGACCTTGAAATACGCCAGCCAAACTAACAGCACCTCTTTTACCATCAAGGCTAAGAATCATTGGTAATCAGGTATTTTTTTGCAGGGATTATCAGGAATACTCAAGCTTGAATGCGACTTCTTTTAAATACGCCGCTTCCTGCTTGAGGCTGACAAGGTGGAGAGGGTGGTTCTTGAGTTCATTTTTTTTAAATTGAACTTTCAGGCCATCGTTTGTTACCGTCAGGTTTTTAATGGCCGCTCGTTCGTCTTTTCTCGAACGATGCAGCATGGCAGCAAGTCGAAGAAGAACCGTCAGTCTCACAGCAGTTTGAAAAGAGTGGCTTGGGAGCATGCTGTAGAGTTCTTCCGCTATACGTTTTCGGTGGCAGCGAACAAGCACGCTCATCCAGTCCTGTTCCTCAAAGGAAAAACCGGGAAGGTCGGCGTTGTCCAACAGATAGGCGCCATGCTTATGATAACCGGAATGGGCAACGGCAAGACCGATCTCATGAAGACTGCTTGCCCAATGGAGAATTTCTGCATGTTCCAGTTGTAATTGCCAGTCTTCTTCTACAAAATTCAAAAGCTGCTGAGCGGTTTTGCTTACACGTCGTGCATGTTCACGGCTTATGCCAAAACGTTCCTGGGTATGAGTAATGGTATCTAAACGGATATCCTCGCGTTGAATGCGGCCCAGCCGATCATAGAGTAATCCTTCACGCAATGCTCCATCGGAAACCTGCATCTTCTTGATATGCAGGGCCTCAAAAGCGGCAATAAGAACTGCCAGTCCGCCTGCAAAAACAGGTTTTCGATCTTCGCCAAGACCTGGTAACTCAAGCTTTGAAAGATTTCCAGCTTTAATCATTTTATCCCGGACCATATAGAGTCTGTCCAGGGTAATGTCGTAATAATCACTGTTCAACCGGTGGATGATTCTGCCGGCGGTCTTGATAGTGCCGGAGGCGCCGGTTACAGAATTCCAGCCAATATTTCGATAGGGATGGCGAACAGGACGCAGTTGCATATGAGCGGCTATCTTTGCCTTTTGCCAGTTTTGTTTTTCAAGTTTGTCATCTGCGAAACAGCTTTTACTGATACTGACGCACCCCATGTCCAGACTGCGGAGATGAAGTGGTTCAAAATCTTCTCCGATGATCAGTTCTGTACTGCCGCCACCGATATCCATTACAAGTCGTCGGCCATCTTCTTTGGCAAGGGAGTGGGAGACCCCCAGGTAGATCAGGCGTGCTTCTTCTTTGCCTGCAATAATAGAAATCGGGTGTCCAAGAGCTTTCGCTGCTTTTTTAAGGAACTGTTTTGAGTTTTTTGCCTGTCTGAGTGTCTTGGTACCGACAGCGGCTACGCTCCCCAGAGGCAGATTTTCCACCCGTTCTCCGAAACGCTCAAGGCAGACAAGGGCGCGTTTGCGAGCCTCTTCATTGAGCTGGTTATTCTCGTCAAGTCCGGCACGCAGCCGGACCATTTCTTTTAATTTATCAAGGATGTGTATATGGCCGTCTTCGATACGGGCGACCACCATGTGAAAGCTGTTGGACCCCAAATCAACAGCAACAAGATGTTGTTCAGATTGCTGGACGATTACAGACCTCGCGTCAGGTATAAGGAATGAGGGAAAAGTTACATCACCAGCTTAATTAAAGCATAGTTCAGTTCGATTTGACAGGTTCTTTTCAAGAATTTAGGACAAACAAAATCTCGATTAGCCTGAAAGTGCAGCCCAACAAGAGGTGTTGTCAATCTATCGGCACGGCTCTCTTGTAGTCAGGAACAAAAAAGCCGTTTCGACATACTCTCGAAACGGCTTTTTTGTTCCTATGGACTATTTAGGTGATTATCTGCCGAACAATTTTCCAGCAAGGCCAATTGCACCCTCAATGCCGCCAATGGAATCAAGAAGTGATCCGCCGGTTGAGCCTTTATCAACCATCTGGGGAAGTGCCTCCGAGAGTCCACCTGCAGCCTCTTCGGGAGATAGACCAAGTTTTGAGGCAAAATCACCAATCTTATCCTGACCGAGTGCATCCATGATCTGGTTGGGTGAAATGGACTCATTGGCACCGTCACCAAGCCATGATTGAGCCAGATTCCCTAAATCTCCGGAATCAAAATTGTTGATCAGCGAGCCGATATCAAACCCTTTTCCTCCGGTTAATTCCGTTAAAGCCGTAATAATTGAGGCAGGATCCAGGTTGGAACCGGCTTCTCCACTGAGGTTGCTTTTGCTGAAGACCTGAGCACCCATTTGAAGCAAATCATTTAAGTTCATGTCGTCCTTCCTCCTGTTAAGAACTGTGTTGTTGAGTTTGTTTGCAATCATGCAAATCATCCTCAGTGTACAACACCGGTTCCGTTCTATAAAAGTAAATTTTTGGTCAGTGGCACTACGCTGGAGCTGTTCTGTTTTTAAAAGCGGGAAAAATGGTCTGTTATGCCGCTTAACTTTTACATTCAATAATAATATGCAGCATCGAAACAGTACACCATTTTAACGCAGCTGTTTTTCGGCCTGTTTTTGTTCTTCAATTGCTCGAACAACCCGGCGACGTTCACGGACAATCGAGGAATCCCCGGTTCTGGTCAGCATCTCATCAAGCAGCTTTTTTGCCCTGGTGAGCTTTCCTTCCACCTCAAGAAGCAGGGCCGCGTTATAACCAGCAGCAATGTTGCCAGTAACCTGCCAGCGTTGCAGGTACAGTTTGCGGGCTTCACGTATGTTTCCAGCTTCTGCTAAAGTTATTGCTTTTTTCATTTCAGGATCGTAGCTTTTATCCTCTTTTAAAAAGCGGGTCTCGGTTACTGTATAGGGGACTAGCTGGCTGGGGATTTTAGAAATGATTGTGTCGAGCATCTGCTGGTAGAGAACAGTCGGGTCGGTAAGGCTTCCAACCTGACCAAGAGGGGCGGCATCGCGATGATATTCCGAAAATGACTTTTGGGCTATGATAGCGTTGTCTTCAGGTCGAATGATACGATAGGAAAGAAGCAACTCACAATTCTGTTGTTTCCAGGGTAATGTGACAGTCGTTTTTTGTTGTGTCTGCGGGTTGATAACTGTTTCTTCTTTGACAAAATCGGACAGGTTACATTCGGCTGAGTCAATTCGGGCAGTGAGTAACGCCTCGATACCAAGCTTTCGGCAAAGCTGTTTGACTTCGCCTGGGTTGTCGGGGTTGGCCCTGTAGAGTTTGGAGGCGTCAATTATTGTGAAATAATCTGTTTTTAACAGGGCACCGATAAGTCGTTCTGTCCCGTAGGAGGCGGCTGCCTGTTCATCGCTTATGGTGCCACTCTTTACGCCAACGCTGTGGGCGATTATTCCGAAAATCAGATCTCCAACAGATCGATAACCTCTGTCTGAATACTCAAAATCAAGGACGGCTAATCGGCGCATACTCGACATGTTCACTTCCGCCGGCTTAAGCCGTTGCAATTTGACAGCGGGACCGCAACCGACCAGCAGGAAAAAAGAGAGGATCGACAAGATCAACGTTCGTTTCATCCGGTTGTCTCCTTTTTGGTTATATACATAATATTGACTCTGAAGAAAGGTCATTTCAGCAGGTTTAATTGATGCGTGTAATGTTTTGAAAGTGATCGTGTACATCAAACGCAGTATTTTGCATAAGGAAGATATCGTTTTCCTGCTGAAAAGAAAAGAAGATAGCCCACATTTCTCATGAACATTTCGGAGTCTACGCTTCCATGAGAAGGTTTTGTCAAGAAGAGTTCGACATGGCGA
>CAZMFP010000025.1:0-59978 GCA_964565605.1 uncultured Desulfocapsaceae bacterium
TGGATAATACCATAGCTCGTGGAGAATCAGCCTTCTCATTTTACCTTACCTGCTTGGTTTCATTTGCAACGACTCTGTTTGATTTCCGTTGATAGGCTGACTCCCTTTCCAATTTGCTGGATAACAGGGGTGATGAGCTACACCGTTATCGCAGTTCCATTCACCAATGAAGTGTGCATTCTGTGATTCTGTTGAGGCTGTAGTTGAATCTATCAGGCTTTGATTTTTTCACTGTCAGTCGTTTTGGTCATATAGACATCAAAACGGCTGTTTTTCATCTTGATGGTGTGAGTTGGTGAAGTTCTGTCAATGGTTGGCGCTCCTTTTGGCCGTTTAACAACAACACGATTTGTGGCTGTTTTAAGCGCCTGTTGAAGAAGTGCTGGGCTGTCGGTATCATCGCCCACGAGTTGTCTTATGATGCGCATCTCAATTTTATTCAACGCCTTTTTGTTTTTGTGCGGATACATGGGATCCATGTAGATGGTATGAGGTTTCTGGTCGATTGTTCTCATCAAATTTGTGGCATCATCGATGATAAGACTAATATGATTTTTAACAATCGCCTGGCTTTTCGCACTCTTTTCCGCTCGCTTTAAGCCATCTTGAAGAAGAGCGCCTATGATTGGTGATCGCTCAATCATTGTCACCTTGCAGCCGAGAGAAGCAAGAACAAAACCATCGCTGCCAAGACCGGCAGTCACATCAAAAATATCTGGTCTGAAACCGGGAACTATTCCAACAGCCCTGGCCAATGGCTGACGGGTGGTGAGATTATGCTGCAATCGGTAACCGCTGGCACCGTGGGTGAAATCGACGTAGCAGGTGTTGTACCGGCTCGTTTTATCAATCAAGACTCGAAGTTCCAACCCTTTTTCAGTGAGGTAGAGGATAAAAGGATGATGAGATACGTCTGTGCTTTCCTCAAGACAGGGGAGGTCTAGAGAGTCAGCAATCCGCTTTGCCTCACTGAGTAAGCGTGAGGAATTTTTTGAGCAGCTTACGGCCATAGCACTCTTGTTTATCAAATAGTGTTTTGTTGATTGATTGTGTTTTACTTGAAGTTGTTGATCCTTTATATTAATACAATAATTTTCCCTTGTTATAAGAGAAATATTGTTCTTCGGTCAAGAACACAACATTCAATTCTACTCCGCCGAATAGTTCTATGCAAAGTCAAGATTTACAACCACAAGTGGTGGCCATTATTCCTGCACGCTACCAATCCAACCGTTTTGAGGGCAAACCACTGGCAAAAATCAACGGAAAGCCGATGATTCAGCATGTGGTTGAACGCGCCCAAAAAGTCAATATGTTATCACGGGTCGTTGTGGCTACTGATAATCAGATGATTGCTGATTGTGTCACCGCATTTGGAGGAGAGTATGTGATGACCAGAGATGATCACGTTTCCGGGTCAGACAGGCTTGCTGAAGCAGCCGAGCTGTTGTCTATCTCGGAGCATGACGTGGTCGTCAATATTCAGGGTGATCAACCACTGTTTCCTGCCGAGGTTGTGGAGCAGGTTGCCGGTCCGCTTCTTGAAGACCCGGCATTGCCAATGTCGACTCTTATTTATCAAATTATCAGGCCGGAAGAAATTAACGACCCGAATCATGTTAAAACCGTTTTCGATCGGGATAATTACGCGCTCTATTTTTCCCGTTCTGCAATACCGTTTCAACGAAATCCGGAAGAAGTGGAGACTCCGACGTACTACAAACATCTCGGATTTTATGCCTATCGCAAAGGATTCCTGCTCACTTTTGTGGCACTTCCTGAAGGGGAGTGGGAACGTTTTGAAAAGCTCGAACAGCTGAGGGCACTGGAATATGGTTACAAAATCAAAGTTGTTCTGACAAAGCATGATTCCATCGAAGTGGATACCCCGGAGGATCTGCTGAGAGTGGAGAAATTCATTAACGAAAAAAAGAGGTAAATATGAGAAAGAAAGTAACGGTGATCGGCGCCGGCAATGTCGGTGCTACAGCTGCCCATCTGGCCGCAGTAAAGAATCTTGGTGATGTTATTCTGCTTGATGTTGTTGAAGGAATTCCTCAAGGTAAAGGGTTGGACCTTTTGCAGTCTGGTCCGTTGGAGGGATTTGTAAATGGTGTTAAGGGAACCAACGATTATGCCGACACCGCAGATTCCGATGTGGTGATTATCACTGCCGGACTTGCCAGAAAACCGGGAATGTCCAGGGATGATCTGCTGGCAAAAAATGTGGCGATTGTAAAAGCATGTGCAGAAGAAGCGGTTAAACACTCACCCGACTGTGTTTTGATCGTCGTAACCAACCCGATTGACGCCATGGTTCATACCGCCTTTAAAGTAACGAACCATCCCAAAAACAAAGTGATTGGTATGGCCGGAGTTCTTGATTCGGCCAGGTACAGAACCTTTATTGCAGAGGAGCTTGGTGTTGCTCCCCGGGACGTGACCGCTCTTGTTATGGGAATTCATGGAGATAATATGTTGCCGATGGTCAGACTGGCTAATGTTTGCGGGGTGCCCATCACTGAGATGATTTCCCAGGAGCGGATTGACCAGATAGTTGAACGGACTCAGAAGGGTGGTATTGAAATTGTTAACCATTTGAAAACCGGTTCTGCCTTTTATACACCGGGACTGTCTTCCATTGAGATGGCCGAAGCAGTACTGACTGACTCGAAACGGGTTATGCCGTGTGCCGCCTATTGTGAGGGTGAGTTTGGTATTAACGGCTATTTTCTAGGGGTGCCGGTTGTCATTGGTGCTGGGGGTGTCGAAAGAATCATCGAGTTTGAATTGACCCAGGAAGAAAAAGATGCCCTTGCTGTATCAGTTGATGCGGTGAAAAAACAGATGGAAGAAACAGGACTGTAACCGGAAGGTTTTATGGTACAGGAAAACGGAGTTAATTCAGCACAAAGTAACAGTGCCAAAGAGTGTCTTGAAAAGCTTGTTGCCAAGCGGCTTTCCCCGCTTGATCAATTGCCACATAGAGATATTCGGGAAAAGCTCATTGAACTTGTTCTTTATGGTGAGCCCAAATGCCATGACGGTGAGATCTCGGAACTGTTTGCCACTTTGCGTCAGAGGTTGCAGGACCAGCGGGTAGATGATGCCAAGGTTGTTGTTTTTGGTGGCGGTTCAGGTCTTTCAAATATCATCGGCGGTGATTGCAGGAGAAAAAATTGGGAATTATCCCCATTTTCAGGATTAAAAGAGCTATTCCCAAATATCCGATCCATTGTCTGCGTCACCGATGATGGCGGCTCCACAGGAGAGCTGCTCAAAGACTTGCCGCTTATAGCCCTTGGTGATATTCGTCATGTGCTGCTCTCCTCAATTCAGTTGAATAAACTCCAGACCCGCTACAGCTTGACAGTCGAAGAAGCCCATGAAGTCGCCTCAATTCTTTATCGCCTGTTTAATCATAGATTTGGTTCAAAGCCAGACTCTCTTTCGGAACTTTTAGCAGATTGTCGATGTGAGATAAATGAGCTTCCTGATGAGCTTGCTCAAGGGCTTGAACAATATCTGCGACTGGTATTCAACGATTCCCGTTTAAGCCTTTCACTTTTACGGCCCAACTGTGTAGGTAACCTGATTGTTGCTGCTGCCATCTATTTCGAACTTGACCCTGCTCTTACAAACGACATACTGGTCAATCAGCAAAATGAGGTCAAAGAAGCCATTTATGCCGGTTTATCTCATATATCCCTTTTGTTGGGAGCTAATAAAAGAGCGGTTCTACCTTGTACATCCACCGTATCTCATTTACGCGTTCTTTACTCAAACGGTGTTCAGGTAACCGGTGAACATAAATCCGGTTATGCTAAACGCGGCTATCCTGTTGACCGTGTCATTGTCGATTTTCACGGTTCCCCTCAGATCTACCCCCAGGTCATTAAAGATATTGAAGAGGCTGATGTTCTGATTATGGCGCCAGGCAGTCTTTACAGTTCTATCATTCCAATCTTTCAGGTGCCGGGAATGGCTGAGGCTGTGCGCAAAAATGAACATGGTCTAAAAGTTCTCTTTTCAAATCTCTGGGTCCAGGCTGGAGAAACTGACATGTCCATATCCGACCCGGAAGGAAAGTTCTATGTTTCGGATATGCTAAGGGCATATGAACGCAATATCCCGGGAGGAACCCGCGGTCTGTTTAATGAAGTACTCTGTCTTTCCTTAAAAGATGTCCCTGCCTCTGTTATGCAGAGGTATGATATAGAAGGCAAATTACCCATTTATCTGGATCGTGACCGGGTAAAACAACTCGGTTTCTCATCGATTGAGTGCGGTATTTATTCCCAATCCGCTTTGGCTGAAAGGGGTGTTATCCAGCATGATCCCGGCATTATTGCCCAGGCGGTGAAGACCATTTATGTCGCTTCACGCATGTTAAACGGTAAAAAGAACGGTGAGAGAGAGACTGTGCTGGAAAAACAGGACAGCAAAAGAGACGTTCCCACTGGCAATATGCCATTTTTACCTTCCCAACGATACCAGCAGATTGCTTCAATCGTTGCGGGTTTCAGCTTAGAATTTTTCGGAGAAAACGGCATTGAGAACAGAGTGGATACTATTAAGCAGCAACTTGCAGATATTATCTGGAAACATGCCGATATTTCCCTTAGCCACCTGGATTTTATTGAAGGTCTGGCCTTTATCGATAAACTGAATTGGAGACGGGACCAGAAATGGGACAATGTTTTCTCTTTTTATGACCCTGATGATAAATTGGTGAAGATCCGGAGTGATTTGCTTGGTGAACCGGAGAAGATCGAGGTGGCTTTTTTAGTTGCCCTTGGTGAATCGCTGTTGGGAAATTATGCGCTTCGCAAAGAGATCAAACCGCTGGAAACAGGTGGTGTCCGGCTTGGTAAAGTTTATCATCTCCATGTCAGGGAACAGAGCAGCCGGTTCTGCTATTTCAGTGATGACGATCTGAGTAGTTATCTTTCCCTGTCACGAATGGTGGAAAACCGGGAAAACCACTCCCACTTCACCAGGCTGGTTAACGGTGATGAAGGTTTCACTCCGCCGGGGCTGTTGATGGGAATGACCTATGCCTGGTATCTGGAAAACCGGTTTGTCTCCAATATCGAGTATAAAATGTCGGTTATGCGTGTCAAACACTCGGATTTGATTCCTGAGCAGATTAAAATGTTGGGACGGCGCCAGAAGATTATTACATTTTTTAGAGAGGTTGTGTTTTCTTAAGGATCGCAGTTGTCTGCTTAGTCAATTCTTTCCACCACTTCAGTAAGTTCTGTACTGAATTCTTCCACCGTTTCATAAAACAGAGGTGCGGATTTGGAGAAATGCATCAGAATAGTATTGAGACTGTCAGGAATATAGGGGAAAAGTTTGGCCAGGTTTGCAACTTTACCCTTTGAAAGTAAAGAGATATCCCCTTCATTGATCGTGTTCAGTTTATCCTGACCCATTTCAGGATGTTCGAGGATGTCTCGAAGTGTAAAATTTCCGCGACCGACCAGGTAAATCAGAATATTACCCAGTTCATACATATCCAGACCGAATGGTTTTTCAGGAAGATAGAAGTCGTAGTCGAAGTCGATCCATCTGAATAATTCGGTATCATATTCCACCAGAATATGATCTCGCCTGATATCACCATGCCTGAAGCCGTTTTTATGCAGCATGCCGATTCCTTCAAGGCATGCGAGAAACTGGTTGAGGATGGCCGGCAGTTTCTCATGAAAATACTGTTCATGTAATTCCGGCCCTCTGTGGATATATTTATCGAGTCTGCTTCCCTGAATGATATCCAGAATGCGAACCAGGTTGTCGGCTCCGTCCAGGGCACCATAACCCTGCATGAAATGGGGATGGCCCTGGACCAGCTCCAGGACGGAGGCCTCTTTCTCCGGGTTACGAAAACAGGTAATGGTAAACTGGCCGAAACTGATATCGAAGGTTTCGTGGAAGACAAGTTTAACAATCTGTTTTTTGCCGCTTTCCATATCTTCAACACGGGGCACCCACTGTTTTACCTGCTCATCCACACCAAAACGACCTTCTTTTGTGTAGCCCGTCACCAGAAGATATCTGTCGTCGACAACCAGGAGGTCACCGTAATCGATGGAAGTGAAATCGCTTGTATCAGTAAAAATCTTGGGAGTGCGGCGAATTGAGCGGGTTACCCTGTGGAATTTTAATTTTCGGGAAACTGCTGGGGGCAGATCACTGATTTCCATAATCGGCTCCGGCTTATCCAACAACCCAGACAGCAAAATTATTGTTCTGATGGATCAGGTTGGAGGAGATTGAGCCAAAAAGAAATTCTTCAGCCTTTGAGACCCCGCGTTTGCCAACGACGATGGTAGAACAATCTTCCTCTTGCCTGCATTCTAAGATGACCTCGCTGATAGTTTTATTGTCGGCCATAATGCACCTTGTTTCAACAATTTCAGGGGAAATCCCCTGCTGTGTGAGGATATCAAGTGATGCCTCAAAAATGGTCTTTGCTCCTTCTTCTTTATCCTGTTGATATTCGGGCAAGCTTTTTCCGGACTGGTAGTAGTGAGGAGGTGGTGCTGGATAAATATTCAGCAGGATGCATTGAATGTCCTTGCTGGGGCCGAAAAGAGTGCCGAAGTAGTTCAGAGCCTTTGTTGAAGCCTCCGTTCCGTTTACCGCTATCAGGAATCTTTTCCGTTCAGCCATCGGTTTCTCCTGTTTTGCTGGTGTGTTTTTACCTTAATTATATAATGTGACTGTATTGTGAAGTCTGGATTTGATAGCCCTCCGCACGGTCGTGTTCTGCGGGATAGTTCGTTTATGAGTAGGTTAACGTGCCGGCCTGTTCAAGCATCAACTTGACGAGTTCAGTCATGGTTTTATGGGTTGATGTTGAGACTCCTTTTTCTTCTCCGTATCTGGTAATTGTTTCATTTAATGCTTCAATCTCTGTTCGTTTGCCGTTTAAAATATCCTGTAGCATGGAAGAGAGGTTATCTCGTGTATTGTTTATCGAATCAAAGAGCAAATCATAGAGGTTGGGATAAACAAGATCAATCGAGTGAGCGTCGGCAACACTTTTTCCTTCATCGATAAGCCGTTTCATTAATTCAATGGATTCCATGTTCTCCAGTAGCTGTCCGTTTTTAACTCGAAGAATAGATGAGAGGGGATTTATGGCCGAATATATGATCACCTTGCACCAGAGTCGGCCGATAATCCGTTGACACAATTCGCATTCGAGGCCGCATTCGGAGAGTGTGGTGCCAATCATTCTGGTTCGTTCCAACTCGGTACCATCCAACTCACCGATATAGGTCTTTCCAGTGCCGCCATGCCTGACTACTCCGGGATCAAGGCTTGTTCCGGCCATAAAAGTGAATCCGCCGATAATCGACTCTCGCCCAACAACCTTTTCCATAACTTCCAGGTTGCCAAGCCCGGTTTGAAGGCTGAGAACCGGTGACTGTTCTGAAACAAGATGGGCAATGGATTTTACAGCAGTCAGGGTGTCAAATGACTTAACAGTTAGCAGGACAAAATTGCACTGTTCAATAGACTGAGGGTCAGTTACCGCTTCAGCGGGAGTGAAAATAACCTCATCCATCTCTTCAGCCCCGTATGTCATGAAACCGAGCCCACTGTTGTTGATAGCCTCCACAACTTGCTGGTTTTTATCAACGACAATAACTGAATGGTTCTGTCTCGCTAGATAGACCCCAAAGATACGACCGATAGCACCACCACCGACGATAACTATTTTCATGGCTTCCAGTTCCGCTCAGAGGTTAATTGGAAATGATCTATGTCTTGTATATCTATTATATCAATTGGCATGAGTGAGTGTCAAATGAACCTGGAGTTTACACCAAGTTGTGAATGCACGTGAAAACAGTTGGTTATCCTCTTTTAAGCACACATTTGTTGATATTGCTTGTCGATTGACAGTTAGCGGATTAAAAGAATGGTTTAGGTAGAGTGGATGACGGATCTGAGCTGAGTATTCATACTCTGCATAAGACCTGAATCAGCAAGCCGATTTCTTCTTGGTTGAGGCCAGTTGAACTCTTAAAAGAGGAAAACAATCACAAACTTGAACTGATATACAAGGAAGAACAGATGACTTTTCATTCTTGGTTCCTTTATCTGACGCTGGCAGTGATTGCCGCAATGACACCAGGACCGGCTATTTTACTCATTACCACCAATGCCACCCTGTATGGTTGGAAAAAGTCGGTTTATACCGCGCTTGGAAATATCTTTGGTCTCTTCTGCATGGGGATTGTCACCATAACAGGGCTTGGAGTGATACTTGAAAGTTCCATGGTCGTTTTTAATGTGGTGAGATATGCTGGTGCGGCTTACCTCGTCTATCTTGGTGTCCAGCTTTTTTTCCAGAAAAACGATACTCCTTCAAATTCTGAATCGGATATGGTTGAGTTAGGTATAACCCCCGTCAGGCTCTTTTTTCAGGCATTCGGTGTTGCGGTCTCCAATCCAAAAGCGATCATCTTTCTCACGGCCTTGTTCCCTCAGTTTGTCAACATACACGAACCGCTGTTTTTCCAGTTCGCAATTCTCATCTCCACCCTGATGGTGGTCTCTTTTTCCTTCCTGATGTTCTATGGCTATATTGCCAACAGGGTAAAGAGTTGGCTCAATATGTCCGGACGTGTCAGCATCGTCAGGCGTATCAGCGGTCTCTTTTTTATCGGTATCGGTATTTTGCTTGGTACTGCTACAGAGAGATAGTAGCAGCCTATATCCAACATCAAATATTGAAAAAATATCGTAATTGTAGTCAGGTTCAATTGTGGTTGTTTTCTGTTCTAAACTCTTTTCTCTTGGTGAGTTGGAAAGAGTTGAATATTTCATCTATCATCAATATTGGCTGGAAAATCATAGAAGTTCAACCCTGCCGGAAATAAATTCTTGTAGAGGAGGTGTGATGAAAGTACTGAAAATCCCCTTTATTCTTGTTATCTGGGTAATGGTCTGGTTGCTTTTGCTGACACCGGTATTTGCTGGCCCTCCAAAAGCGGTGACGACAGAATACTTAAAAACAACTGCTGCTGGTTTCAATATCGATCGCAGCTCAGGGACTGTGTTGTATTATTCCATGACGTTTAGAATAAGGAAAAATTTAACAGCTCCCCTATATGCTCTGGTTCAGTTTCAGAACCCGGTAAATAAGGACAATCCATTTATTCAAAACGGTATATTGCATCCCAATCAAAAAATGTGGAGTGTGGATTCTCAGACTTTCAGGCAGATCAAGAATAAACAGAGCTATGAAGTTCTAATTACACTGTATGGTGATAAAGATCGAAAGAACCTCATCGGTAAACATTCTCAGCAGGTAAATTTTTCTGTTCCGGAAACAATTGCGCCGAAATTGGGAATTGAACTCATACAATAACAACAAATGTCTAACCGATTACTGCCTTGTGACGGGGATGGCTGTGGTTGGGAGTTTACCAAATGCGTCTTGTTCCAGGCGATTCTTTGTTGCCCGGTAAACTTAATTTTTCAGGTAAATACAGGCGAAGAACCACAATAAAGAAGTAGGTTGTAAGATTACCTGGCAAGTTTTGTCTTGACCCCACATTTTGAGGGAAATTACGGTTACCGATTATTTGACCGAATCGTATAGGACTCAGATCCTTCAATGTCACCAAAAATGATAATTTTTAAAACAAGACTGAATTTTGCTAAATCTCGACCTAATAAGAATTTGATTGATTTTATTCAAATATTTCAGTGGTCTGCAGCTCCAGACCAGTTCAGATTAGTGGTTTACTATTGAGATGAAATATAATCATATAATTTTTGATCTTGGTGGAGTTCTCATTGAATTGGGCGAACTTCCATTTCCAAGGAAAAGCGGTTTTGAAATACAGAAGTGGTTCTTTTCACAAACTGCCACACAGTTTGAAAGAGGGCTCATAGGCCCTGATTTATTTGCTCGGCAGATTAAAGATGAAATCAATTTAGAGATGTCGAATAGTGAAATATTGAAATGTTTTTCGAGGTGGCCAAAGAGGGTTTTCCCCGGAGCAAAAAAAATGTTAACCAATTTGGCCAAAAACTACGAATTAACAGTGCTTTCAAACTGCAATGAAATTCATTGGCCCATTATGGAAAGAAAATTCAATATACTAAGTTACTTCCACCACACTTTTTCTTCACATTTAATAGGGGAAACAAAGCCGGGCAGAGCTGTTTTTATGCATGTTTTAGACTCTATTCAGGCCGATCCTGGTGAAGTAATATTTTTCGATGATAATCAGGTGAACATCGACAGCGCAAATAAACTTGGCATTACCGGAATTAAAGTAAACTGCCCTGCTGATGTTATACTGTTCCTTCGTTCAAATGATTTGTTGATGTGAGCGTTATGGTGACACAGGCTTCAATAGAAATACTTCATTTCTCTTCTTACCTTCATCTCAGGTAAATAAAAAGTAGTTGCTCTATGAACGATAGAACCCCTGAAATAGAAATTCATTCGCGCTGGAGAAGATATAGGGAACTCATTAACCGACACCTTCCCCAATGTGATGGTGCATTTGTTTTTTCTAGGTTGAATATTTTTTATTTCACTGGAACCTTTGCAAATGGTGTCTTCTGGCTGCCAATAGAAGGTGAACCGATATTGTTTTGTCGGCGTGGAGCCAAACGGGCAGAAATTGAAACACCGCTCAATAATATCGTGCTATTCAACTCATATAAAGAGTTGAATAGAGGGTTTCTGGACTTTGATACTCTTCTTCCTTCCAAGGTTGCAGCAGAGACGAATGGCCTTTCATGGTCACTTTCAAATAGCCTGCAAAAATATTTGCCGGAGATTGAGTTTGTTTCAAGTGATAAGCTCCTTGCAATGTGTCGGGCAAAAAAATCGGAGTGGGAGTTGGAACTCCACCGAGAAGCTGGTCGTCGACATAACAGGTGTCTTGTAGAGCTGTTGCCGCCTATGCTGTATGAAGGCATAAATGAACTGCAGATCTCCCATATACTTTCAGAATTGTTTTTTTCCCAAGGACATAACGGAGTCTTGAGAATGGAAGCATTTGGTGAAGAGGTGTTCTTAGGACATATTGCTGTTGGAGAGAGTGCCAATTATCCAAGTGTTTTTAATGGACCGGTTGGTCTTCGGGGTGTGAATCCCGCTGCGCCTTTCATGGGCTCAGAAGATGTAAAATGGGGTTTGGACAGTCCCCTTATCATTGATAATGGTTTTACATTGGGTGGCTATCAAACTGATAAAACGCAAGTGTATTGGCTTGGAAATAAAAGTAGCATTCCTGCGTCTGTTCAAGGTGCCCAGAGCCTTTGCCTTGAAATGCAAGCCATGATAGCCGAACAATTACTTCCCGGCAAAGTACCAAGCAGTATCTGGAATCAATCTGAAACCATGGCCTTAAAAAGTCCTTGGGCTCAGGGTTTTATGGGATTTGGCAGCAATAAAGTCAAATTCGTCGGTCATGGTATCGGTCTGGCCGTGGATGAATATCCGGTATTGGCAAAAGGTTTTGATCTACCGCTGGAAGAAGGTATGGTCTTGGCCGTTGAACCTAAAATTGGTCTGCCCGGTATCGGTATGGTTGGAACGGAAAATACTTTTGAAGTAACCAGGAGTGGTGGCCGTGCCCTGACAGGGAATAATTACGAAATTATAACTCTCTAAAAGCTCAACAATAAGAGCCAGTTTAATAGTCTTTTGGATAGAATCATTTTCCCATATGGTTTTGTACAAGGGATTGCTTTATTAAACATACCGCAAAGTTAACGTTTAACGTTTAGATGGATAAAGAACAATACAAAAAGAGTGTCGGAGCAACCTTTGATGACGTTTCGAGCAGATATGATGAAAACAGGTTTTTCGCAATTTCTGCCAAAAAAATGGTTCAGCTGCTGCCGCCAAGACAACCAATGAATGTTCTTGATCTCTCCACAGGTACAGGTGTTGTCGCTCTTGAAGTGGCAGCAAAACACAAAAATGCATGTATTGAGGCAGTTGACCTTTCACAGGGGATGCTCAACAGAGCACGCTCCAAGGCTCAAGAAAGAGGTTGTAAGAACATCAGCTTTAAGTTGTCTGACGTAGATGATTTATCTTATGAGAATGAATCATTTGATGTTGTTACATGTGGATACGGGCTGTTTTTTTATCCGGATATGGAGCAAACGTTTAAAAAAATATGTGAGATAGTAAAACCAGGCGGCACTTTTATTTTTTCATCTTTTACAAAGGATGCATTTAACCCCTGTTCTGAGCTGTTTCTCTCTCACCTGGAAAAAAATTATAATATTGAGATTCCTTCCGGTTTGAAAGAGAGACTCACAAATAAACAACAGATAGAAGAGTTAGCAAAAGCTGGTAATATAAAGAGTGTGAATGTAGAGTGTTATCCGATCAGGTACTCTATCACGACAGATGATTGGTGGGCACTGCTCAACAATGCTGGCTATAAATCATTTCTAGATCAGTTGGACCCTCAACAGCTCCTGCAGTTTAAAGATGAGCACCTTCAGGAGATTGAAGAATTATCAATTGATGGAATTATTGAATTAAACGCTGATACTCTGTTTGGGATGGTTACAATATGAATTTAATGAATCTCAAAGGTTTTTTACCAATAACAGGAGTTACTCAATGAAAAAAATATTACTGAGCTGTCTAGCTATCTGGATGATGTTTATCTCAGGATGTGGTGATCCGGAAACATGGGCGGAAAAAACTTATAATAAGGCTATGGCACTTGAGCGTGCCGGTGGTTTCAGCGAGGCCGAACCATTTTATAGAGATATTGTAACGAAATATCCGTCAACCAAAACTGCAGCAAAAGTGAAGGAAATGCTCGCAAAGAAGAAAGAGGGCGAAGAGAAAAAATAGCTGGAAGCTCTCTTTGTCTGCTTTTCTGCGTTGAATCTGCTCTAGGTGTTTGTGTCTCTAAAGTATATAAGAGCCTGTATCTGCTATATTTATCGTCTTCGTCAGAATGTTTTTTGAACATTTTGTTTTGACAGATTCTGATTTTTTTAAAAGCTTGTCTTGGTACGAAATGTTGTTGTTTTATCAGAAAGACCTTTGGTCAAGGATCACTTTTGATGTTACCGAATCTGATATGGAAAATGGTGATTTCCAAAGGTGCGCCTGTTGATTGTAAATTCTCTTTTCTGTATTAGAAGTAATAAGAAGCCGGTATAGGTTGCCCGTGATGATTTTAGAAGGTAGACGAGCGTGTATCCCTTGAAAAGTTTGTCCAAGGGGGACCTTCTCGACTGTGTTATGAGCGAGTTCCAGGGAGATAAGTATGAAAAACAATTGGAAACAAAATGTGAAATCCATATGGAAAGGATGGGCCTGTTCACTTTTTATCGCTGTTCTTCTGGCAACTTCATTCAAGTCCGCTATCGCTGATTGGAATATCGTGCCGACAGGGTCGATGATACCAACAATCGTTGAAGGCGATCGTATATTTATCAATAAACTGGCTTACGATCTCAAGATTCCCTACACAACAGTACATTTAGCAAAGTGGTCAGATCCTGAAAGGGGAGATATTGTCGTTTTCTATTCGCCCGCTGATGGAACACGTTTGGTGAAACGTGTCATAGGACTTCCAGGTGATACGATTGGTATGTACAACAATCAACTCATAATTAATGGGAAGAAGTTGCAATACGAACCAATCCAGAGCATTGAGATGAAAGAGGTTTCCTCATATATCGGCAAAAATCAGCAAGGTTTTGTTGAATATCTGAACAGTATTGATCATTCAATCATGTTGACACCGCAAAATCGGTCGCTTCGTTCTTTTGGTCCAATGACCATTCCGGATGAGAACTACTTCATGATGGGTGATAGTCGGGATAACAGTGGTGATTCAAGATACTTTGGTTTTGTAGAACGGAATTTGATTGTCGGCCGGGCGCTCTCGGTAGTTATCTCGCTTGATATCAACAATTCTTACCGACCGCGCTGGCACCGATTTTTCACCCAATTGAAATGACCTGGAAGAAGGAGTGCTTTTATGGGCTTAGACTTTAAAGAGCGTCTGCTTTTTGGAAATAAAGAGTTGATTGAAAAAGGCAACTTTGAGTTGGTAGCTGATATCTTTTCAGCCGATTATGTAGTTCATGCCGGTGGAAAACAGTATCAGGGACTCTTATTTGTAAAACGATCCCTTCAGCAGCTTCGTTCAGCCATCGAAAATATTAAAGTTGTCGATGTGACCATATATCTGCAGCAGGGCGAGATGGTTACCTGGCAGAGAACACTGAAGGGTATCCATCTTACGAATATGATGGGGATTCCTCCCTCCGGCCAGAAAGTGGAATGGCGGGAAATGGTCGTTTCGCGATTTGATGGGAACATTATTGCTGAGGAGTGGCTGGTTTCCGAGCTTTTAGGGGAATTACTTGTGAAAATTCCTGAAGGCAGAGGAGCTAAAGACTAAGAGACAATCATCAGTGTCAATGACAGGTTCTCATTCATGTTCCCGGGTCAGCATCTTTGACGAACAGTGACTAAAGAACATTTTAAATCTCCCAGCCCATGTAACTCCGATAGCCTATCTCTGTCTTGGGCGGGTCCCACATTTTTATAATAAACCGGAACTGGAATCGGCCGGTTGGCTGCCAAAGCTGCCTTTGGAAGATTTGGTTAGTTTTGATCAGTGGCAGGTGACCAATCGGGAAAATGAAAACCCTCTGATTCAAAGAATCAAAGCGGATTGTGATTTTCCAAAAGATTTCACCATGGAGAAACGGCTTGAAGAAGTGTTTTAACTTCCTTTTTTCTGTTGAATGATAAGTCCGCAAATGATGAGTAGTAGTCCGAAGTAGGTTGCCGGAACAATTCGTTCTCCAACCAGGTAATGGATGAAGATAAGGGAGAGAAAAGGAGAAAGGAAAATAAGGTTGGCGATTCGGCTGCTGTTGTCGGTGAGTTTCATGGCCAGCAGCCAGAGAACAAAGCAGATTCCCATTTCAAAAAAACCGACATAAACAGCTCCTAAGAGACCTTCAATGGGGACAAGACGTGGTTTGCCTATCAGAAGATAAAAAACTAAAACAAAACAGAAACCAAAAAGGAAGTTAAGAAAAAGGCCGACAACGGGATCACGTTTATCCCTCGTATTATAAATCCAGTAAAGCGACCAGACCACTGTGGAGATTAAGGCAAGAGTAACTCCCAGCGGGTTTGTGAATTGCATAGCCAGGAGTTTGCCTTCAGTAGAGATCACGACTACACCGAAATAGCTGATAATCAAGGCCAGCCACTGATGAGCAACAATTTTCTGCTTTAGAAGAGGGACAGATAGTAGAGAAAGAGTAATTGCCCAAGTGTAGTTAATCGGTTGGGCCTGCTGTGCCGGCAAAAGATCATAGGCCTTGAACAGGATTAGATAGTAGAGAAAAGGGTTCAGAAAACCAAGTATTATTGACAACTGATACTCACTGCGGCTGCATTTTAACACCAGATGCAGTTTGCCTTGGATCAGAAGGATCGCTCCGATAACAACGGTTGAAAAAATAGAGGAAAAAAACAGCAGTTCAATGGGTGTCAGATAGCGTAGGGAAAGCTTAAACGCTGTTGCCACAGTCGACCAGAGGAAAACAGCAGCCGCAGCATAGAGTAGCGATTTTCTTTTTGCTCTCACCGGGCAGCCTTTTTGAGTTGCGGCAGACTTCCGGCTACCAGAACGATCAGACCGCTAAAAATCAGGGCAATACCGGAAATGATCGTAAGATTAACCTGTTCACCCAGAATAATAATTCCGAGGGTGGCGGCCGTCATCGGTTCGGCAAGTGATAAGGTTGTTGCCGTGCTCACCTTGACTGTTCTTAGACCATGGGCAAAGAGAAGATAGGGAATAGCCGTTGCGCCTATGCCGAGATGAAGGACCGCAGTGATAGCTTTTGGCTGCAGGAGCCAATCGATTTCGATTTGCACAAGAAGAGGTGAAAGGATCAGGGCTGCAAGCGAAAAGACGATAGCTAAAATACCAAAGGTTGAATGTTGCTTGAGCGTCCTTTTTAAAACAAGGGTAAGCGAAGCATAGCAGCAGCCTGCACCAACGGCTAACAGGATGCCGACAACGTCAACATTGACACTATTGGGAGTAAGGCTTAACAGGACGCATCCGATAATTGCCAATACTGTTGCAAGGAGCCATCTTCTTCCTATTTTTTCATCGAGAAATAAAAAACCGAGTAGTCCGCCGACAATGGGCGCACTGCCGATTCCAACAACGGTACCGATAGCAACTCCTGTCTTGGCGACTCCGGAGAAAAAACAGAGCTGATAACCGGCAGTGAAGCCGGCTGCCAATAGGATTGGGATTTTGGGGAGGGAAGACAACCCTTTCAGTTCATGACGCAGGTAGGCGAGAAGCAAAAGGGTTAATCCGCCGACCAGTAGCCGAAGGGTGCCAACGACAAGTGGATTATAGCCGGCTGGTGAGAACGCCTGGGCTGTTCCTGTTGTACCCCAGAGGATGGCACCTGCCAGGATAAAATAGTAACCTGGAATTGTGGTTTGTACGTGTTTATTCAAGAGAGCACTTTTCGTAAGAAACGTCTGGTCGATTCCTGTTGCGGATCAGTGATAACCTGTTCGGGAGGCCCGATCTCTTTGATCACACCGCCGTGAAAAAAGGCAACTTTATCCGATACTTCTTTGGCAAATCCGATCTCGTGGGTGACACAGATCATGGTCATGCCGGCTTCGCTGAGCATTCTTAAGGTATCGAGTACTTCACCAACAAGTTCAGGGTCAAGCGCTGAGGTGACCTCATCAAACAGCATATAATCGGGTTTCATGGCAAGAGCCCTGGCAATAGCAAGTCGCTGTTGCTGACCACCTGACAGGCGGCTGGGGTACTCATCCAGTTTGTCACCCAGTCCCACATGTTCTAATTCCTGCCTAGCTATCTCTGCTGCTTCCTTTTTACTCTTTTTTTGAACAACACGTGGAGCAAGTGCAGCATTTTCAAGAACACTCAGGTGAGGGAAGGAGTTCCACTGTTGAAAGACCATACCGATTTTCTGTCTCAGCTTGTCCTGGTCGGTCTCTTTGGCATGAACTTCGATATCGTCTACATAGATTTTGCCTTTCTGAATGTCTTCTATACCGTTGATGCAGTAGAGGAGTGTCGATTTGCCGCTACCGCTGCTGCCGATGACACTCACGACTTCACCGTTGTTCACATCAAGGTCGATACCCAACAGTATCTCTTGATCTCCAAAAGATTTATGAACGTTTTCGATTTGAATCATATAGCCATTTTTCTTTCAATATATTTACCGTAAAGGGAAAGCGGGTAGGAGATGATAAAGTAAAATAATCCTACACCGATGAGAATTTCAAGTGGTTGCTGTGTTCGGGTAATCAGTTGTTCCGATGTACGCAGAAGTTCCATATAACCGATTACTGACACGAGTGCCGAATCCTTAATAACTGCCAGGGCGACACCGAGCCACGATGGGAATACGGTCCGCAACCCTATGGGAAGTCTGACAAAAGCAACGGTTTGCCAATAGGTCATTCCCAGGGAGCGGGCAGATATTCTCATCGACTGACTGACACTTTCAAATCCGCCGCGAAAGACTTCGCTCATAAAAGCCATGGTGTACAGTGACAGGATAATGGAACCGGAAACGAAGGGATTGAGCGGATGGCCGATGGCACCAACATAGGTGGAAAAAAGTATGAGCTGAATGATAAGCGGAACAGATCTGAGTACGTCTAGAACTCCGCCAAGCAGAGTGTTAACCATTCTGTTGCTTTCGGTACGCAGAAAACCGACAATAAGCCCCAGGACAGAACCGGCAATGATCGCAACCAGGGAAATGGTGACGGTATTCAGTACCCCTGTAAGGATAAATCCTGAATCATTCCAGGATAGTGGTGTGAAAAAGGAGCTGCCCATCAGATGTCACCTCGAAAGAGTTTTCCGGCAATCGCTGAACTGGTGAACAGAACGAGTTTGGTGATAATAAAATAGAGAATTGCCGCCACTATGAAAAATTCCAAGGTTCTGAAGGACAGTGACTGGAGACGTTGGGTTTCTCCGGACAATTCGTTCATGCCGACAAGAATACCAAGAGAACTCATAAGGATCGACCAGACAAACTGGTTGGTCATCGGGTGATAAATGCGTCTGAACATCTGCGGCAGGATCACATATAGATACACCTGGAAGGATGACATACCAAGTGATTTTGAAGCATGATATTGTGTAGAGGGGATGGACATGAAGCCACCCCTGAATGTTTCGGTAAGGTAACCGGCATTAACAAAGACCAGTGCGCTGAGGACGGCAAAGTAAGGAGAGAGGTGGATTCCGAAAGCGCCAAGGCCGAAATAGGCCATATAGATCTGGAAAAGGGCGGGAGTATTTCTGGCGATCTCAACCCAGATGTTGGCAAACCAGGCAAGCGGTCTTGGGCCGGACATCTTCGCAATAGCCAGCATAACAGCGATACAGATGCCTATCAGCATTGAAAAGACGGAAACATGCAGCGTCACAAATGCCCCATGGAGAAGCTGGTCCATTTTCTGAAAAACAATGTTCCAATGAAACTCATATTGCATTGAATTTACCGTTCAGACGGCCAATTACGGCTTATGGGACAAAAGTATCTTTTTCAAGATCAATTTGCTGGAGAAGACAATTGTCAACCAGCCAAGGTACCTTAAGTCTCTATCACTTGGAAGATATCGAGTGAGATTACCTTGTCGTTTTCATCCTTGTAACGACAAAGTACAGACCGTCATTACAAACGAGTGAAGCGACCGTGGCGAGATCATCAAAGAAAAAAGGACACCTGATCCAGATCGATCCTTACAATAGTTAAAAGACGACCTATTTATTATCCCGCAGGGCCTGCAGCAGATCGGCGGGAGCATTGGTACCGAAATGCTTGTTGTACCGTTTGTTCATATTCCCGTCTCTAATCTGATGGATCAGAAAAAGATTGATATAATTGAGCCAGGCAACTTCGTTTCTACGGGTGATAATACCGACGACATCGTCATAATCGGGAACAAAGGGACCGGCAACGTAGTCTTTAAACTCCTTGGTCTGCAGTTTGGTAGCGATATTAGTGTTGGTTGAAATGATGGCATCTATTTTGCCCTGATACAATCCCAGATAGGCATCATTTTCTGATTTGAAGGAGGTGTAATTGGATTTACCCCAACCTTTTTTCTTGGCATACGCCAGGTATTCGGTCTCATAGGTTGTGCCCAGAGCGGCTCCTACCTTGACGTTTTTCAGATCATCAAAACTTTTGATTCCACTACCTTTTTTTGAAAATACCTGAAATTTAAAAACAAAATAAGGATAGGAAAAACCAACTGATTTGGCACGTTCAAGGGTGTCGGATGTGGAGCCGATAACAACATCGGTTTTTCCGGATATAAGTGATGGAATCCTGTCCCCCCAGGTCAGGTTCAGTATTTTAACCTTTACCCCCAATGCTTCAGCCAGATCGCTGCAATAGTCAACATCGAATCCGGCTGGTTTGTTGTTTTTATCAAAATAGCCCATTGGTGGAAAATCAAGTACAACGCCGCAGTTCAACAACCCCTTTTTAATTACGTTGTCAAGCTGATCACCTGATGCAATTGCTGCCGGCAGCAGAATGACAGCTGCGATAAGAGTCATAATAGCTCGTTGCATTCCTTTCATCTTGTTCTCCTTTTTTTCTGGCCGTTTGTGGTTAAAGCGTATTGCGAATGTTGATTCAGCATTTTACCTGGTAAACCGGCCAAGCACAACTGTACGATTAATTTGAGCATGAGCTGCAGCCGTTTTATGAGCAACAAAGTTGTTTCTTTCAGCTGAGTTGTCTGACCTTGTTGAACTGGAGCTTTAATTTTTTTGCCGAAACAGGAAATTTTGTTCGCAACTCTGGAGCAAAAAGTGAGATCCTGAATTCCTGGATCATGATTTGAAATGTGTCAAGTTGCTGTAAACAATCATCGGACAACTCATTCTTCTGTTTCAAGAGTGATTTGAGGCGACCCAGATGAGGAGTTAGCTGTTCTGCTTTTTTATCATCTTTTGCAGGACTGATGTGAGCCCGTTCAATTCTGATTGCAAGTCCTTCCATGTATCGGATGCAGTCGTCAAAGTTTTCCAGCTTGTACCGGTTGAAAAAATCATGGGGCAGGATGTCATGCAGCAGTTTGTCATAACGATCGAACCGATCCTTGTCGTAGCTTCGGCTTTTACGGGCAAGATCACTGTATTTGCTTATTATCCCGGCCACTTCGTTTCGTTTACGCAGCGCTTTCATTATTTGGTCTAAAAGGTGTTGTCCAAGTTGAAAAAAACGCTTTTGTTTTACATTGCTGACAGTTTGTGAAAAGATTTTCTTTGATGGAATAGTCGTAATTGGATGGGAGAAAATTGAGGTGAGAATGGAATCCAGTACCGCTTCCACAGCCTGCTGTTTATTACCGAATCCATTGATGAACCAGAGAGAGGACGGGCCGGAAAGAGAAGTTGAACAGGCTCTTTTTAAACTCTTGAACTCAACAGAGAAGTTTCGTCTAAAAAGAAAAAGTAGTCCTTTTTGGGTTTGTTCAAGTGAGCGGGCCTTGTTTTTTTCAAAGGTTACTTTTACACCTCCTCGATCGGGAATGGGTTGAAGTGTCGGGTAAAGATAGCCTGTAATATCACCACCAGTTGATAAGAGAGGTATTCTTTCAGGGAGTTCATTAAATTCGCAGTCGGTGAAAATGATATCTGTATATGAGTCTATCAGTTGCTGATCTTTTTTGTTTGGACGTATCTTGCCTGAAGAACGGACCGGTGTCGATAGGGAAGTGAGCAGGTTGCTAAACTCTCTTCCTGTAACAACTGTTTTTCCAGAAGGATCGCAGACTAGATAACGCATTTTTAGATGAGACGGTAGATCGTTCGGCCAGTCTGAACGGCGAATAGAGATTCGGAACAATTTAAAAAGAGAGTTTTCAAGAGCCAGATAATAGGAACCTTGACGAACGCTCATATCGTCAAGAACACTCTCGACGGTACGGTTGATAGGAACGAGCTGTTTTCTCAGTTGTTTGGGGAGTTTGCGCAGGAGATATTCGGTTTTTTCCTGTAAGAGTCCTGGTACCAGCCAGTCAAAAACAAGTGGGTTGATTGTGTCGACAAGATCTACAGGAATCTTGATTGTGACACCATCGTTGTCACTGCCTGGTGCGAAGTTGTATTCAAGTTTGAACTGAGTGGAACCGATAGTCAATGATGGAGGATAGTCGGCGAATTCCTTTTCCTCTGGCCGTCGATTGATTATGTCCTGTTCAGACATTTTCAAAAGAGTCTGATTGTTCTTTTTCTTCAGAAAACGGTTGAGAGTAAACCGGTCGTAGACTGATAGAGGCAGTCTTTGTCGATAAAAATCATAGAGATTGTTTTCATCCACAAGAATATCACGCTTACGGACCATGGCCTCTTTTTTTCGCCATTTTTCGATCAGTGTCAGATTGTGTTTTAAAAAAGAGTACTTGCCGAATATATGACCGGTAAGCAGTGCCTGTTGAATAAAAATATCTTGCGCTCCTCGGCGGTTCTTCTGGTGACGTCGGCCAAAATTTGCAGTTCTGCCGGAAACGACTGGCAGACCGAAAATAGAGACATTCTCGTCACAGACAACCTGGCCTGTTTTTTTCTGCCAACGGGGATTGGACCAGGAATACTTGCACAGATTTCCACCAATCAGTTCTATCCATTCAGGTTCTATAGTTGCCACCGTGAGACCATAGAGCCTGTTTGTCTCAAGGAACGAGGCCGCTAAAATCCAGTTGCCTCCTTTGAGAAACTGGTGTGAGCCCGGGAAGATCATCAACTCTTTATTGCCACCTCCCTGGTAGAGTTGACCTTTTTGCTTTCTGGCAATATTGCGCAAGAAACCGGAGAGCAGGGATTGATGAATGGCTTCGTATGACCCCTCTTTTTTATTTTTGGTGAAACCACCATGCTGTTTGAGAATCCGTGACATCTGCTCATGCAGATCAAACCATTCACGCATTCTTTGGAAGGAGAGAAAATACCTTTTGCAGAATTTTTTCAGACGTGACCACGATTTGACCTGATCATGTTCACCATGGAAATGGTTCCAGATGTTTAGAAGAACCATAAAATCGGAGTGGGGATGAGAAAATTCTTTGTGGGCAAGATCAGCTTCTTTCTCTTTTTCTGCCGGTCGAACTCGTGGATCTTGTATGGCAAGAGCAGAACCTATAATAGTGATTTCGCTTAAACAGTTGTTGCCGTGGGCTTCAATAATTATTCTGGAGATGCACGGGTCGATTGGCAGTTTTGCCATCAATCTGCCGTTTTTGCTCAGATAGCCTTTGTCATCAATTGCCCCCAGCTCTGTCAATAACCGATAACCGTCCCGAATGGCACCCATTGAGGGAACATCAACAAAGGGAAACTCTTCAGGTCTGCCTAGTTTGAGAGAAACCATCTGCAGAATAACTTCGGCAAGATTTGATCGTTTAATTTCCGGCAGGCTGTAGCGTGATCGGCTGTCATAATCTTCCTCACTGTAGAGTCGTACACAGAGCCCGGGGCCGACTCGACCACATCGACCTTTTCTCTGGTCGCAGCTTGCTCTTGAAATTCGTTTAATCGGTAGAGAATTTGTTTTAGCCCTGCTGTTGTAAAAGGATTGACGGGCAAGTCCGGTATCAACAACAAACCTGATATTTGGCACGGTGATTGAGGTTTCAGCAACATTGGTTGCTACAACAATTTTTCGCTTTGATTGTGGCAAAAATATCTTTTTTTGATCACCAGCCTGTAAGCGGCCAAAAAGAGGGAGAATAACAGCCTGATCAATTTTGGCATTTAGGAGGGTACAGCAACTGCGAATGTCCTTCTCCGTTGGCAGAAAAACAAGCATATCACCTGGACCTTCATGGAGATGGAGATCAAGTACCGTCTGAACGCAGTGATCGATATAGTTTTTCTTCTCATCTTCGTCCTCTTCATCCACCGGTGAATATCGAAGATCTACCGGAAATGTACGGCCTTCAATATGCACTATGGGCGCATCTGAGAAGTGGGTGGCAAAAGATTGAGTATCGATTGTTGCAGAGGTGATAATAAGTTTCAGATCCGGTCGTTTCGGCAGCAGATTTTTTAAAAAACCGAGGAGAAAATCAATGTTGAGACTTCTTTCGTGGGCCTCGTCAATGATGATAACAGAGTAGTTACGAAGCAGAGGATCATGTCTGGTTTCGGCGAGTAGCACCCCGTCTGTCATGAATTTGATTCGAGTAGTTTTATTGGTTCGGTCTCTGAAACGTATTTTGTAACCGACCTTGAATCCCTTGTCAGGTCCAAGCTCTTCTGAAACCCGTTCCGATACACTCATGGCAGCTATCCGACGGGGCTGAGTGCAGCCGATAGTCAGACCGGAATCAGGAGCAAGTTCAAGGCAGTATTTGGGTAACTGGGTAGTTTTGCCACAACCGGTGTCGCCTGAGACGATCACAGTCTGATGCTCAATTAAGTGTGCCTGAATAATGTCCTTATAGGCGGCGACAGGCAGGGTTTCAGGGGTAACAAAAGTCATTTGTTGTACGTTTTTAATCGGTTTGTATAACTATATTGAATGAACAGCACCTTTAACATAGTAATTACTTTGAGACCATGACCAAAACATGTTTGCTGTACGGATTACCCAAAAAACACAACCAAACATGAGGAATTGTCAATTTGTTCACCTAAGCTACGGACAACGATCACTTCCTGATAGAAAATCATGGATTGTTTTTCATGATTTTCTTTAGTTTTGTGAGGATTACAGTCATAATCTATGATACTGGAGAGACGACAACCAATCTGATAACACTTTCGTTGTCGTTTTTGTTCATTATTATTTGTAATAACCAGCTCAATAGGATTGCCTGTTCAAATTGAAAGAATAGCGGCCAATACCCTTTATCACGAATTCGTTCTTTAGTTGTCTGTTTTTTGTTTTACCAATTTTACGTATTGTGTTTTAAAAAGAATAGTTTATCTTTGCGGTGTATTGAACTTCTGAACCTTTAAGAGAAATGTCCTTTTTCAAAGGAGTCGTTGATGAGAATTAGAAAGGCGGTCATTCCTGTAGCCGGCCTGGGAACCAGGTTTTTGCCTGCAACCAAAGCTATCCCGAAAGAGATGTTGACGATAGTCGATCGGCCAACGATCCAATATATCGTCGAAGAGGTTGTAGCCTCTGGTATAGACCAGATAATTTTCGTCACATCGCAGGGGAAATCCGCAATTGAAAACCATTTTGATTATGATTTTCACCTCGATGCCATACTGAGAGAAAGGAATAAAGTAACCCTTGGTGAAGAACTGAATATGATATCCAACCTGATCGATATTGTCTCAGTACGGCAAAAAAAACCACTTGGTCTCGGTCATGCGATCTGGACAGCCAGACATGTTGTAGGTGATGAACCGTTTATGGTGCTGTTAGGCGACGACATGGTGTTGAGCAAGACCCCTTGCGCCAAACAGATGCTACAGTTCTATGAAAAGATCGGCGAGCCAATTGTAGCCGTTCAACGTGTTCCCATTACCCAGACCCATCAATATGGTATTGTTGAGGGCGAAAAATATAAGCAAGAGCGAACCCATAAAATTACCAGGATGGTGGAAAAACCAGCGCCTGGAACGTCTGAATCAAATATGGCCATTATAGGCCGGTATATTTTGACCCCGGAAGTCTTTGAGCTGCTGGGGAAGACAACTCCAGGACATGGTGGTGAAATTCAGCTGACCGACGCACTGCTGGCTCTGTCGAAAAAGCGACCGATGTTTGCCTATGAATTTGATGGGACACGCTATGATGCAGGAGACAAACTTGGTTATTTGAAGGCCATTATCGCCTACGGATTGCAACATAAGGAAGTTGGAGACCAATTTAAACAGCATTTGAAAAAGGTGGCTGCAGATTTTTAGTCTTTCCATGCAAATCAACAGATGAAGGTACGTTCCACCAAGAAGAGTGCTGAAAAACCCGGATCTGCTGATATGCTCTTTGCTAAGGTTGCTGTACCGGCTCCAATATGGACGACACTCACCTATTGTATCAATCGTTCATCATTACACAAAACAGTAGAACATGAAGGTGATTTGATTGGGCGGAGGGTTCTCGTTCCATTGGGAAAACGTAAAATCACCGGCTATGTTCTCTCTGTTTCACCGAAGCGTAAAACTGATTTCACAGTAAAATCAATTGTCGAAATTATCGATGCTGTACCGTTATTCCATTCCAACCTGATTCCATTTTTTCACTGGATTTCCAGCTATTATCATCATCCAATTGGTCTTGTTGTTGAGACCGCACTTCCTGGAGGATTACTCAGAAAAAGCGGCAAACGTTTGGTCGTTACAAGCTCCCTGACAAACAGCGCTACTGAGCTAGCTGAATTAACAGAAATTGATGTGGAATTCTTCGACTATCTGAATTCAAAAGGTTCGCTGAGCATTGCGGCAACAAAAAAGCTTCTGGCTGAAAGGAAAAGCAAAAGAATAATTGAAAAACTCATCCAAAAAGGGCTGGTGATCCTGGAGGAACGCATTCAACAGGAGACCAGCAGAGAAAAAAAAGAATCTTGTTATCGGGTTGTCAGTGAAAGTGGCTTACCATCTATTGAAGAACATGTCATTCTCAACCAATTTGAACATCACAGTGAACTGGTTGGACAGAACTATCCGACAAAGCTTACAGTTCCGGAATATAAGACTCTTTTTCTACTCGAAATATTAGGGAAAAACCGTCAAGACGGCTTTGTCTCCGGCAAAGAACTTCGAAAACATTACTCGGGCAGTTCAACAAAACTGCTCAAACAAATGGTTCAAAATGATCTGCTTGTCCATCGGCAGAAACGGATTTACAGGAACCCTTTTGGAGAGGAATACGATCATGTTGACACTCCTGAAAAATTGAGTGATGAGCAGCAAAATGTCCTGGCAGATCTGTTGCCTGCAATCCAATCTAAATCTTATAAACCCTATCTTTTGCATGGGGTTACTGGTTGCGGTAAGACAGAAGTATACCTTCGATGTGCAGAAGAGACTCTTCGGATGGGAAGAGATGTTCTGGTTCTGGTTCCCGAAATTGCTCTTGCAACGCAGCTTGAAGCCGGTTTTGTTTCACGATTTGGAGACCAGGTTGTTTTACTTCACTCAGGGTTAACTATTGGGCAAAAATATGACCAGTGGTCTCTTGCTGCTATCTCTAAAGCGAGAATAGTTATAGGGGCACGATCAGCCATTTTTGCCCCTTTAAAGGATCCTGGATTGATAGTGGTTGATGAGGAACATGACGGTGCTTACAAACAGGATGATGGGTTGAAGTATAACGGTAGAGATCTTGCACTCTTGAGGGGAAGATATCATGACAGCGTTGTTTTGCTTGGTTCTGCAACACCATCTGTAACATCATTTTTTAATGCCTGTTCTTCAAAATATACATTATTGGCGATGAAAAAAAGAGTCGCCGAACGATCTCTGCCTCATGTCCAGATTGTCGATATGAATCAGTCAAGAGACAAAGGTGCAAAAAAGCTGTTTTCCGATTTGCTCATCAATAATATTCAAAAAACCTTGAACAAGAACAAGCAGTCATTACTGTTGTTGAACAGACGAGGTTTTTCAACCGTAGTATTGTGCCAGGAATGCGGCAACATTGTCCAGTGTCGTCACTGCCATGTTTCTATGACCTATCACAAGAAAAAGAACAGTCTGATTTGTCATTATTGTAATTTTCAACAAAAAGTGCAGCGAACATGCGAAAAGTGTCAAACCGAATCATTGGCACCTTTTGGCTTTGGTACAGAACGTGTAGTAGAAGAGTTATATGAGCTTTTTCCCCAGGCAAACATTGTCAGGCTTGATTCTGACACTGGAGCGGATAGAAGAAAATTTCTCAAGGTGCTAAAGAGCATGAGAAAAAGAGAAATTGACATACTGGTTGGCACTCAGATGATCGCCAAAGGGCACCACTTTCCCCATGTAACTTTGGTTGGTGTTGTCTGGGCGGACAGTGGCTTGTCTATCCCCGATTTCAGAGCTGGAGAAAAAACATTTCAGTTATTGTCCCAGGTCACAGGACGAGCGGGAAGGGGTGAAGAACTAGGTGAAGTAGTCATCCAGACAATGCACCCAAAACACTACGCCATCGACTATGCAGCAGGGCACGATTATAGTAAGTTATATGAACACGAAATTAATATACGGAAGACAGTCGGATTCCCTCCCTTTACAAAATTGATTAACCTCCGCGTTACCAGTGAAAGTGAGTTTGACACCCGCCAGTCGGCACAGAGAATCGGCTCTTTTTGCAGAAAGAACATCCATGCCATGGAAAAGTCAATTCAGGTTGCAGACAGAGGCGGTGTTGAACTGAGCGGTCCTGCTCCATCGCCAATAGATCGTATACAGGGTAAATATCGCTGGCAGCTACTGCTCAAATCTCCGGATATTGATCTTTTGCATACGCTCTGTGGTCGTGTGATCTCTCAAAAGAACGAACTGCTCACAGGTAAAGCAACGCTTGCTGTAGATGTCGATCCGGAAAATATGATGTAGGCGGCTTACTTAAACTTTCAGGAGTGTGATTGAAGAATGGGATCATATTTTGTTGAAAAAAATGATCCCATTACCACCAGTTCTCGGCCTAACGGTAAAACGAATTAGGTTAATCCGTTTTATTTAACCATACCATTGAATGTAAGTTTCTGGCTCACCATATCGACAATTGGCAGTAGCGGAATTTCTTTTAGGCCGTATACCGATTCTAGATGGATATTATCTGGAATCAGTCCGAGGATCTTTTCTGCAACTTTTTGATCTGCCTGGCGATATCTCAGTTTGATTTCCACCTGAACTGATTCACCTTCTGGTGCTGAGATACCGTAATAAACATCTCTGTATCCTTTTGGGGGGATTGTGTCATGTCTTGAGAAAGAATGGATTTCCCAAGGATCCATGGTGAATTTGTGATTGGCATCCTGACCGTCAGAATTAAACAATCGTGTGTTTTCCGGTAGGCTTCCTTTTTTATCTACAACACCAGAGCTCATCAGGGTATTGCCTGATTGATCTTTTACGGTAACTTCAAGCCACATCTGTCTAACATTTGTCAATGAAGTCGGAAGGTTGTGTCCGGCTCTCCTATTGTGAACCCGTACCTTGATTTCAGCCAACCTGTTCTGTCGATAGATTGGAGATACTTCAAGTTCTGCAGCGGCCTGCAAACGTTCAATGGCCATTGTATATTTATGATGAACATTATCTGCAAGATCCTCATCACCCACCTTTTTTGCAGCTAACTCAGTCAGGTAGTAAAGAAGATAGTTTGCACCGTTAAAATAGTGCCTGTATTCCTCAAACTCTGGTCGGATAAGTTTGTCTGCAGATTTTTTAAAGGTTTCAATCTCAACCATATGACAATCCTGGCAGTGGATGTCGTTAATTGAATAGGGTCCATTTTTCCATTCCAGATAGGTCGCTTCAACCGGTGTGTGAGTCTCGTAATTATAGACCTGATGACAAGAGGCGCAGAGTTCCGAACGCATATGAAGAGCCGATTCTTTACATTCATGGAAGTCATCACCACATTCCTCGTCAGGTTTGAAAGGACCGTATTTTGTTAATACAGGTCCATCTTCATCATTTCTTGTTGGTGACAAGACAAGAGAGCAGTTTTCCGGTTGATGGCTGGGGGTTTGCCAGTGGCGATGACCTTTAACGGAATGGCATACATCACAAGAAACTCCATCCATGGTTAACTCCGCCTGGTTTTTCAGTCCGGCATCTTTAATCAGCCCTTTAGACACTGCAGCAGCGGAATGGCAGGCCTCGCAGTGATTGGCAATTTTTTTTCCGACCGCTTTTAGGGCTGCATTCAAACTCTCCCTGATAAATGGGATCTTTAAATGCAAGAGAGTGAACAGAACCACTCCATTCAATCAATTTGTCGTGGTGACAGTCGCCACATGTTTCTGCTGTCTGAAAGTCACCTGCTGGTTTTTCAAGCTTCATGAGAGAAGGAGCGTACGGGTAGGTGGCTTTATCCAGTTTGACCACTTGAGGTTCGCCATAAGCTGAAAAAGCGACTGGTATTGCAAGAAGGAAAGCGACAATTGATACAAAGAGCATTCTTTTGTTCATGATGTACTCCAAACTGATTAGTGAAATGCATTCCTCTCGAGGAGGAACAATCTCCATTGTGCGACAATGTAGTGTTTAATTGAATTGTTAAATGATCCTGAAAAATAGCACTTGCCAAGAAATTGTCAATATAATCATGCGAATTAGTTTTGGGAATATGCAAATTATTAACAGGGTAGATTATTTAAGAAGCGGGGAAAAAATAAGGAGTAAAATATCTATACTTTTAAGTCGAACCCTCTCTCGAGTCAGCCGGAAATGACATTAGTTAAGTGAGTTGGTTATAACTGATAGTTGATAGTGCTTATTCCCATGACATGGGGGGGAGAAACGAAGGATGGTTTAGCGGTCGCAGATTTCCAATGACTCTGGGTAGCTGCACAGTCGGTTTTGATAATTCCTGAACAGCAGATGTTCTCCCTGTTCAACAATATATTCTGGGGTAAGGGGGATTTTTCCCATTCCTCCTGGTCCGTCAATGGCATAGGTAGGTACAGCCATACCGGAAATATGGCCAATGAGTCCCTTCATTATCGAAAGACCGGTGGAGGTGGTTGTTCTGAAGTGATTGGTACCCCGGGTAAGATCGGCTTGGAAAAGATAGTAGGGTTTGACTCTGATTCTTAATAAAGAGAGCATGAGAGTCCGGATGGTATCGAGATTGTCGTTTATTCCTTTTAAAAGAACAGTCTGGTTGGCTAAAGGGATTCCTCCATTGGCGAGTTTTGCACAGCACAGGGCTGCCTGTTCGGTAATTTCTTTAGGATGGTTGAAGTGGGTATTTATATAGAGTGGGTGATATCGGCTCAAAATGCTGACAAGTTTATCAGTAATTCGCATTGGTAAAGTGCAGGGAACTCTTGTACCGATACGGATAACTTCAAGAGATGGTATCGCGTGCAATCGTGACAGGATTGAATCGAGTTCATGGTCCTCGAGTAAAAGAGGATCACCTCCGGAAAGAAGAACTTCCCTGATGGTCGGTGTTTGTTTGATAAAACGAATTCCTTCAGAAATGGTTTCTGCTGAAATATGCATCCTCTTGCTGCCAACCATTCGCTTGCGGGTACAAAAACGACAATACATGGCACATTGGTTAGAAATCAGAAACAGTGCCCTGTCGGGATATTTATGAACCAGGTTGGGCACTGGACTGAGATTTTCTTCATCAAGAGGATCGTCCAGGCATACCTGGTCGGTGAGTTCAAGAGGGTCAGGTATAGCTTGTTTCCAGAAAGGGTCGCCTGGATATTCAATCAATTGCAGATAGTACGAGTTGATACGCACCGGATAGCGTTTTGCAACCTTTGCGATCTCGGGGGAAATTGACTTGAACCTGCTACATAAATCCTCTGTTGAATGAAGAGAATCGGTAACTATTTTTTTCCATTTTTCCATGGATTTCCTTTCATATAAAGTAACGAAATAGGTTGTGTTTTGCCTCTACAATCATTGTTATAAAAAGTATCAACAGAATTGGTGGAAATTGTTCGTAAAATATTGGTTTTTGAAGAGTCAATGATGTATGGTTTTTAAGATATTTGGATTGGAGGTCAAATTTTGTTGACGACCTGCCATAAAAAAATCCGATTTCAGTTACGAGACACGATTGAGATGTGGAGCCAATGAGCAAGAAATTTTTACCTGATCCAAAGAATAGGTCGTTCTCGTGAGATTGCAAATAACTTATATCGTAACAATAAATTTAAAATTTATTGGATGTAAGAGATTGAATTATTAAGGATTGTTTTATTGTTATAATTATTGAGCAATTCCTTGAAAAAAATAAAAAAAAAAGTTAGTTTCGATTTTCCTGATTTTTCATATATACACGCATCACACTTTTTTTGAAGAGAACAACGGTTTGTCAGATTGTAGAAAATTGTCTGTGAAATAATAACCAGAATCAAAAGAGAGGTAGAGTATGACTGCAAAGCTTATCAGCGGAACAGAGGTAGCAAAGGAAATTAGAGCAGAGTTAAAAGATGAAGTTGCTGAGCTCAAAGACAAGCACAATATCGTCCCAGGCTTGGTTACTATTCTAGTTGGTGAAGACCCAGCCTCTCAATCGTATGTTGCAGCAAAAAATAAAACGGCTCATGCCCTGGGTATTCATTCTGATCAGATTACACTGGATGCCGATACCCCTGAAGACGAGCTGCTTAAATTAGTTGACAAATATAATAATGATTCCCAAATAAATGGAATTCTGGTACAGTTACCTCTTCCGAAACATATTGACGAGGCCAAGGTTTTAACCGCCATAAACCCTGATAAGGACGTCGACGGTTTCCACCCAGTCAATATCGGAAGAATGATACTTGGTGAGCAATGTTTTCTTCCATGTACTCCCCATGGTATCCTTGAGCTTCTTTCACGGTCCGGTGTCGAAACAAGCGGAGCTGAAGTTGTCGTTATCGGCCGTTCAAATATAGTTGGTAAACCGATTGCAAACCTGATGTTACAAAAACGTGATTCCGGAAATGCCACTGTTACTATCTGCCATACCCGCACTAAAGATATGGCCGAGCATTGTCGTAGAGCAGATATCGTTATTGCTGCTGCCGGTGTTCCTAAGATGGTAACAGCAGACATGGTGAAAGACGGTGTTGCTGTAATTGATGTCGGTGTTAATAGAATCGGAATGAGTGATTCGGGCAAAGCCATTCTGGCTGGTGATGTGGATTTTGATGCTGTGAAAGAAAAAGCAGCTTGCATCACACCAGTGCCCGGTGGAGTTGGACCAATGACCATCACAATGTTGATGAAGAATACGGTTCAGTCCGCCAAAATGGAAGCTGATCTAATTTAAAAGGAATATGGAAAGGAACAGTCAAACTGTGACTGGTTCTTAAGAACCGTTCTGGAGGAAAATATTATGGGTAGTAAAAGAACTGAAGCTAAAAGCAGTGATTCAGTCACCAGTAAATCGACTCGAGACCTGCTGAATCAGGACCTGGCTAAACAGGTCCGCACCGCCTACGATCGGATAGATGATCGGGGAACCTCAGCCTGCCTGTTCGGATCCGGCGGCACCTGTTGCCGGCACTGCAACATGGGGCCTTGCCAGATCATTGATGGTGTTGACCAGATGATTGGTATTTGTGGCGCAACAGCTGATACGGTAGCAGCAAGACATTTTTGTAGAATGATTGCTGCTGGAACTGCTGCTCACACTGATCATGCGCGGGAAATGGTAATGGGTTTCATCGAAACGGCCAAGGGCAATACGCCTCACGAGATTAAAGATGAGGCCAAGCTTCATAAGATGGCCAAGATTTTCGACATCGAAATCGAAGGGCGTGACAAGAATGAAATAGCCCTTGAGCTTGGTGAAAAAGCGCTTGCAGACTTTGGTCAGCAGAATGGCGTTTTGACAATGACCAAGCGGGCACCTGCCAAGCAGCAGGAGATCTGGAAGCGTGAGGGAGTGACTCCCCGAGGCGTTGACCGTGAGGTCTGCGAGATGATGCATCGGACCCATATGGGTGTTGATCAGGATTATAAAAACCTGATGAAACAGGGTGCAAGATGCTCGCTTGCTGATGGTTGGGGTTCATCCATGCTGTCCACTGAACTCACCGACATCATGTTCGGCACTCCTGTTCCAAGAAGGGCTATCATCGATTTAGGTGTTCTCAAAGAGGACCATGTTAATATTACCGTTCACGGCCATGAGCCGCTGCTTGCAGAGTCAGTCTGTCTGGCAGCCGAAGAAGAAGATATGATTGCTCTGGCCAAAAAAATGGGTGCCAAAGGTATTAACCTGGCCGGAGTCTGCTGTACAGGAAATGAGATCCTCATGCGGCGCGGAATTTCAGTTGCCGGCTCATTTGTTCAGCAGGAAATGGTCCTGGCTACCGGTGCAGTAGAGGCAATGATCGTTGATGTTCAGTGTGTTATGCAGTCTGTCGCCCAGGTTGTTAAGGAGAAACATACCGATATCATCACAACCAACTACCGTGCCAAGATGGCAGATGGCGTTCACATCCAGTTTGATGAGCATAATGCTTTGGCATCAGCTAAAGAGATTTTGACTCACGCCATCAAGAACTACAAAAAACGTGGACAATGCTATATTCCTGAAAACGAAAAACTTGATATTGTTGTCGGCTTCTCTCATGAAACCATCAACTATATGCTTGGTGGTCGTTTCAGACAGTCATATCGTCCATTAAATGACAATATTATAAATGGTCGGATTTTTGGTGTTGGTGCCATGGCCGGTTGTGAGCATTTCAAGCTCTCAGATGAGAATCATTACAAGATCGCCATGGAGTTGATCAAAAACAATGTTTTGGTTCTGGCTACCGGTTGCGCAGCTCAATCCCTTGGTCGTCGAGGTCTGATGTGTCCAGAAGCGGCTCAGTATGCCGGTGATGGATTGCGTGAAGTTTGTGAGACCGTTGGTATGCCGCCGGTTCTTCATGTCGGATCATGTGTTGATAACTCCAGGTTGCTGATCGCCTTAACCGAAATGGTTAATGAAGGCGGACTGGGTGAGGATATTTCCGAACTTCCAGCCTGTGGTACTGCTCCACTGTGGATGAGTGAAAAGGCTATCGCAATCGGGCAATACTTTGTCACCAGCGGTGCCCACGTTGTTTTCCAGGATCTGCCGATCACAGGTGCCAAGAAATTTGAGCAATTCCTATTGAAAGATATTGCTGACATTTATGGTGCCCCCTGGGGTACAGAAAAAGATCCAATCAAGCTCGCCCATAAGATGATTTCCGCGATTAACGATAAGCGTGAAGCTCTGGGAATCAACAAGAAGCAAGATCGTGTCCTCATGGATATGGCAATGCGTCGAGAACTTGGTTCTGACGGCATACCTGGTGTTGGATGCGGTGATAAGCGATAATTACCGGAATTAAACTGGAGACAGTTGAAACCGATCGAATGGAATCGCCATACCTCCATTGGGCAGAAGGAGGCGATTCCATTCAGCTTTGCTGCAAAATCCTGGAGAGTAAACCGTGTTCGTTCGAGACACTGAATTGATCTATATATAGTTTGGGTGGAAGGAGAATAACCGATGAAATCGGGAAGCAATCTTGAAAAAATCTTGAAAGCGGGAACATTCGCGGTCACCGGAGAGCTGGGACCTCCCCAAAATGGCAATCCGGACGTTGTCCGTGAAAAGGCGGAGTTGCTGAAAGGCAATGTAGATGCGGTGAATATCACTGACTGCCAAACCGCCATTGTTCGAATGTCGTCAATTGGGGCCGGACTCATCGCTAAATCTGCCGGTCTCGAACCGGTGATTCAGATGACTTGCCGTGACCGAAATAGGATAGGGATGCAGGCGGATATTTTAGGTGCCGCCGCCCTTGGATTAAAAAACCTTCTCTGTTTGACCGGAGATCACCAGAAATTTGGTAATCATCCCGGTTCGAAAGGTGTTTTTGACATGGACTCTATCCAGCTGCTCACTATGATGAAGGGTATGCGGGATGACAAACAGTTCCAGTGTGGTGACGCTATTAAAAACCATGAACCAAAGATGTTTCTGGGAGCTGCTGCCAATCCATTTGCTGATCCTTTTGAATACCGGGCGGTGAGACTAGGAAAGAAAATTGCTGCGGGTGCTGATTTCATTCAAACCCAAATTATCTATAATGTAGAGAAATTTGCAAAATTCATGAAGATGGCCAGGGATATGGGGCTTCATGAGAAATGCTATATCCTTGCCGGTGTGACACCTGTCAAATCGCTTGGTATGGCGAGGTATATGCAGAAATTTGTTCCCGGTATGGAGGTGACGGATGATGTCATCAAACGAATGCAGGGTGCAAAAGATAAACAGGATGAAGGGATCAACATCTGTGTTGACATTATCAACCAGGTTAAAGAGATTGAAGGTGTCGCCGGCGCTCATGTAATGGCAATTGAGTGGGAGAGTGCTGTTAACGAGATTGTAAGTCGAGCAGGATTGCTGCCAAGACCCGCCATTGATGAAGAAGAGCCGGCAGAAATTGCCGATAAGAAAGCTGAGGTTAGAGAGCAGGTAGTCGTACAATCAGATGTTGACACTGACTCGATACTTGAAAAAGCAAAAGCCGAGGCTGCGGCAATTATTCAGGCCGCCCAAGAGAAAGCAAAATCAATTACCAGTGTTACTACTACTGAAGTCCAGGAAGCACCACAGGCTGTTGGTGTCATAGATGATGCAGGAGAGCATGAAATGAATGAAAACGAACGTAAATTAGCTTTAGGTGCTGTAAATCAGGGGTTGTCCGCTTTGAAGAAGGCGTATGGTCTGACCGATGAGCAGTTTGACGCCCTGACAAATTTTGCTGACGCCTTTACTATTCTTAACCGTGACCCGAATGTCAGTAAGGCAGCTCCACAACCAGCCGCCGCCGCAGCACCTGCAGCACCTGCTGCACCAGTAGCTGACACCGCGGCAGAAGATGCAAAAGCAGAAGCAGACGCTAAGGCCAAGGCTGAAGCAGAAGCCAAGACTCAGGCTGATGCAGCGGCAAAAGCAAAGGCAGATGAAGAGGCAAAAGCAAAAGCTGATGCAGATGCTAAAGCAAAAGCTGATGCTGATGCAAAGGCTAAGGAAGAGGCCGAGGCTAAGGCCAAGGCTGACGAGGAAGCTAAAGCCAAGGCGGATGCAGAAGCCAAAGCAAAGGCTGAAGCTGAAGAGAAAGCCAAGGCAGAAGAAAAGAAAGCTGCTGCAAAACCAAAGGCTGCTCCAGCTGCTGACATGCAGGTGCCCGAACTTAAGTTTGATGATTCAGCTGTTAGTGATCGCGGCTCTAAAGTTCCTGAGCAAGAGTATAAAGTTAATTATACAGGGGCAATTCGTGAAACTACCCTCGGTAACGGAGATAATACCATTACTGTTGGTGGTGGCGCTTCAATGCCATTCCATCTGTTTGAAGGTGATCAGCCGAACAAACCGCTTATTGCCATGGAAGTTATGGACGCTGAGCCTGAAGAATGGCCCGAAACCCTGGCAAGACACTTTGAAGGCGTGCTTGACAACCCAGTAGAATGGGCACGCAAATGTGTTGATGAGTACGGTGCCGAGGCGATTGCTATTTCTTTAGCCTCAACTGATCCTAATGGTATGAATCGACCTGCTGGTGAAGCTGCTAAAATTGCCGGTGATGTAATTAGCGAAATTGATGTACCGATTATCGTTTGGGGTTGTGGAAATAGTGAAAAGGATTCAGAAACCTTAAAAGAAATAACAGCTGTAATTGGTGATAAGAAGGTTTGTCTCTCTCCCTTGGAGGACACAAACTATCGGACTATCGGTGCAACCGCTATGGCTTTTCAGCATCCAATAGTTGCCGCATCTCCCATTGATGTTAACCTGGCAAAGCAGCTCAATATTCTATTGGAAAATCTGGGTGTTTCCCTTGATACAGTTATGATGGATCCTTCAATTGGCGCACTCGGATACGGAATCGAGTATACCTACTCAGTCATGGAGAGGATCAGATTGGCTGCCCTTACTCAGCAGGATGAGAAGTTACAGGTACCGATCATTTGTAACCTCGGTTGTGAAGTATGGAAAGCCAAAGAGTGTGGGCTGCCCAGCGACGATCTGCTCGGTGATCAAGAAAACCGCGGAATAATGATGGAAGCGATGACTGCTAACTGTATGCTGCTTTCCGGTGGTGAAGTCCTGATCATGAGACATCCTAAATCAGTGGCTATGACAAAATCCCTCATCAATAGTTTGATGGGTTAATATAGTAGATAATATGAACCTAACGGTTTTTTTGAATTTGAATTGGACAAGGAGTTAAATTATGTCAAAGATCATCTGTTCTGCTGCAATTCGTGGAGCGACGAAAATCATTGATATGGCCGAAGAGTCTTATGAGGAGGCCTTGAAAAAATACGGCGCTGAGCAGGAAGTTTCACTTCCAAATACCGCCTATTTTCTCCCAATTATTTACAGTATGCTGGGAGCAAAGGTAGAGAACCTTGGCGATATGAAGGAAATTTTTCAGGAATGTCGGAAACTGTTGCCACCCGTAGTTACCGACGATTTATGGCTTCCATACCTCGCCCCTGCACTTGACGCTGGTATGGCCACTTATTTTGCCGAAGAGATGTATGAATCTATTCGGTATATCAACGACCCAAATTTTTATACCAAGACAGAAGACCCTACAGACGATAACATTTGGCTCGGAGCAGCTGACGACGTTATCTTCCGTAAACGTGGTGTCGAATTTGTCGATGGTTCTGCTCCTGGTTTTGCGGCGATTGTCGGCGCACCTCCTACAGCTGAAATCGCAAAGGATATCGCCTTAGAGCTTCAGGAGAAAAACCTCTACATCTTTATGCACGATCATACCAATGATGTGCGGATGTCGGAGCAACTTGTTGAAAATAATGTACAGGTCGGCTGGAATACACGACTTGTACCATTTGGACCAACGTATACCTCGGTTGTTTTCGCTATCGGTTTTGCCTGTCGTGTTGCTATGGCTTTTGGTGGTGTCAAACCTGGAGATTATCATGGCAACCTGATCTATAATAAAGATAGGACCTTTGCCTTTGTTATGGCGCTTGGTGAAGTAACCGATGAATGGTACGCTAATGCCGCCGGCGCAATAAACTGGGGATTCCCGACTATTTCAGACTGGAAAATTCCTGAAGTACTGCCAACCGGTATCTGTACCTACGAGCATGTTGTTTCTGAAATTCCTCATGACGAAATCGTTCAGAAGGCCATTGAGGTTCGTGGGCTGAAAGTTAGTATTACTGAAATCGATATTCCGATGTCATTTGGTCCTGCCTTTGAGGGAGAGCGTATTCGTAAGGATGATCTGTTCATGGAATGTGGTGGTGGACGGACTCCTGCAGTTGAAGTCCTCATCTCCAAGGATATGGACGAGGTCGAAGATGGTCTGGTAACTGTTGAAGGACCAGACATCAAAGATCTTGAGGTTGGCCAGAATGTACCGATGGGTATTCTTGTTGAAGTAGCCGGTCGTGAAATGCAGCCGGATTTCGAGCCTATCCTGGAGCGCCAATTTCATCATCTGATCAACTATATCCAGGGTATCATGCACATGGGTCAGCGGAATATCATGTGGGTACGTATTGGTAAAGCTGCTGTTGAGAAAGGATTCTCATTTGCCCATATCGGTAAAGTGCTGCACGGTAAACTGCATCAGGAATTCGGTGCTATTCTCGATAAGATCCAGGTGAAAATCTATACAGAAGAAGACAAGGTTCAAGAGATTCTCGCACTGGCTGGTGATGTGTATGCCTCCCGTGACGAACGTTTGGGCTCAATGACTGATGAGACTGAAGACGTGTTCTACTCCTGTACTCTTTGTCAGTCGTTTGCACCAAGTCATGTCTGCGTTATCACTCCTGAGCGAATTGGAATGTGCGGCGCCTATAACTGGCTTGACGGTAAAGCTTCTTACCAAATCAATCCAACAGGTCCAAACCAGCCTATTGACAAAGGTGATTGCAACGATCCTGTAAATGGTTACTACTCTGGCATTACGGAATTTGTTTCACAGGCATCGCGTGGTGCAGTTCCTGAGGTTAGTTGCTATTCTCTGATGAATAATCCGATGACGGCTTGTGGTTGTTTTGAGGCTATTGCTGCTATGTTGCCGATGGCTAACGGTATTATGGTTGTTAACCGTGATTACCTTGGCATGACGCCTTCAGGGATGAAGTTTACTACTCTTGCTGGTATGGCTGGTGGTGGTATGCAGACCCCAGGGTTTATGGGTGTTTCAAAGCATTATATGACTTCCAAGAAACTATTCATGGCTGAGGGAGGCCTCAAGCGTGTAGTCTGGTTGCCAAAAATGATGAAAGAAGAGATATCCGACAAGCTTAAAGAGGTTTGTGAAGACATGGGTATGCCTGAATTCTACGATATGATCGCTACCGAGGAAATCGGAACGACTGAAGAGGAGATCATAGAATTCATGAAGAAAGTAGGGCATCCTGCGCTTGATATGGAAACTGCCGTGTAGCAACTAAGTGACCACCGAGACGGCATATTTGCACGATCGGACCTGACTGTGTAGTTCACCTATAACTGTCAGGTCCGTAAGCACAAATCTACAGTACTGGTGATCACTTTTGTGAAAGTAGAAATAAAATATAGAGGCTAACCGGAAAAACGCATTGCGGGCCATTTACTGTCTAAGGGAAGTGTAATTGACCGCTAAAGAAAAAAACGCGGTTAGTCCATAGGGCAAAATATACAAGATAGAACTGGAGGAATAAATCATGGCTTTAACAGGCATACAGATTCTCAAAATGCTGCCCAAAACAAATTGTGGGGAATGTGGTATCCCTACTTGTCTGGCTTTCGCCATGAAGGTGGCAGCGGGTCAGGTTGAAGTAGATGAGTGTCCCGATGTGAGTGATGAGGCAAGGGAAGAGATCAGTGCTGCCTCTGCACCTCCAATCCGAACAATCAAGCTTGGAACTGGCGATGATACCTTGACCCTTGGTGGTGAGACAGTCCTGTTCAGGCATGAAAAGCGGTTTGAGAATCCGACAGGAATTGGTGTACTGATTTCAACTGACATGAGTGATACTGACATCGATGGTCGTATAGAACGTTTCAATAAGCTTGAATATGAGCGTGTTGGTGTTCTTATGAAATCTGATATCATTGCGGTAAAAGATGCCAAGAATGATGAGGCATCATTCACAGCTCTGGTCCAGAAAACCCTTGATGGCTCAGCCCGTGCAAATCTGATACTCATGAGTGATACTGCCGCAACCCTTGCTGCTGCAGCTAAACTTTGTGGAGACAGAACACCGCTGCTCTACGGAGCAACGATGGACAACGTTTCAGACATGGCCCAATTATCAAAAGATGCCGGAGCGCCAATTGGTGTTAAAGCCAACAATCTTGACAATTGTGTAGAAATTGCAGATGCACTGTTGGGTGAAGGGCTCAAAGATTTGGTAATTGATACCGGCTCAAGAACAATGAAGGCAACATTGGAAGACAATATAGTTGCCAGGCGTGCCGCTATTGGAGCTAAAAATAAGTCACTCGGTTTTCCGACCGTCACTTTCCCATGTGAAATGACTGACGATCCATTGATGGAAGCTATGATTGCCTCCACCTTGGTTGCTAAATATGCTGGTATCGTTATTCTTTCAGATTTACAGGGAGAGACACTCTTTCCATTATTTCTGGAAAGGTTGAATATCTTTACAGATCCACAGAGACCGATGGTTGTTGAAGAGGATATCTATCCGCTGACAGGACCGGGAGAGGATTCACCTGTTATCATCACCTGTAACTTCTCTCTGACTTACTTCATCGTATCAGGCGAGATTGAAGGATCTAAAGTACCTTCCTGGTTCTTGATTAAAGATACGGAAGGTCTCTCAGTTCTTACTGCGTGGGCTGCAGGTAAATTTGGTGCTGATCTCATTGCTCAGTTTGTCAACAAGTGTGGTATTGCTGACAAGGTGAATCATCGTGATCTCATTATTCCAGGTTATCTTGCATCAATCAAAGGTGAATTGGAAGAAGAACTGCCGGATTGGAAGATCATCATCGGACCTCGAGAAGCTGGTCATCTACCGGCATTCCTAAAGGAATGGAAGCCGTCTGCATAACCAGGTCGGCCAGGATATAATGACCTTGTGAGTTTAATAAGCAAATGTATCTTACATAAACAATGTGATTTGCTAGGAGTGCGAAAATGACAAAAGCAATGAAACACAGAAAGGGAGCCGTAATGGTCCTTGGTGGAGGGATAGCCGGAATTCAGGCTGCTCTCGATCTAACGGAGTTAGGCTATTACGTTTATATCGTGGAGAAGTCTCCAGCGGTAGGCGGGGTAATGGCCCAGCTAGATAAGACCTTTCCGACAAACGACTGCTCGATCTGAATCCTGGCGCCTAAGCTGGTAGAGGCCGGTCGGTCTCCAAATATCGAAATGTTGACAAACGCTGACCTCCTGAAATTGGAGGGCAGTGCAGGAAATTTTAAAGCTACACTGAATATGCGGCCTAGGTACATCATTGCCGAAGACTGTACAGCATGTGGTCTCTGCACCGAGTACTGTCCTAAGCATCATGTCGATCCGTATAATGAAGGATTGTCGATTACACGGCCAATCCATATTGATTATGCTCAGGCGGTCCCTGCGACCTATTATATTGATCCAGCCTCCTGTATGCATATTCAGCATGATACATGCCAGATTTGTGTTCCGGTCTGTCAGAGTCATGCCATCGATTTTTCTCAGAAAGAGGAGAAAAAAGAGCTGCAAATTGGTGCGGTCATCGTTTCTCCAGGTTTTGGAAAAATCAGTAATGAGACACTTGAGAAGTTTTCATACGGTAAACATCCTGATGTTGTTACTTCCTTTGAATTTGAACGGATGACAAACGCTTCAGGACCATTTATTGGTGAGGTAAAATGCTTCTCAGATGGAAGACACCCAAAATCGATCGCTTTTATTCAGTGTGTCGGATCTCGTGATGTTGGTTGTGACAATGGTTATTGTTCATCCGTCTGCTGCATGTACTCCATTAAGGAAGCTCTTGTAGCCAAAGATCATGACCCGGAAGTTGATATTACCATTTATTATATGGATATTCGTACCCAGGGTAAAGACTTTGATGTAGCAAGAGAACGTGCTGAAAATATTGGTATCAAGTTTGTTAGGGCAAAGGTGGCCGACGTTACGCCATGGGACGATCACTTGCAACTGACCTATTCAACACTGGATGGTCAGCATAAATTCGTAGCCCATGACATGGTTGTTCTTTCAGTCGGACTCGAATCTACGCCTGATGCTGAAGATATCGCCAAGAAGGTTGATATTGATCTGGATCATTATAACTTCTGTGACACCAAACTGTTTGCTCCTTTGGAGACTTCCCGTGATGGTGTTATTGTTGCTGGAGCATTCCAGGGTCCAAAAGATATTCCTGAGTCAGCTACTCAGTCTTCTGGTGCTGCAACACTTGCAGCAACCGTTCTTGCTAAAGAACGTGGCAAAGGTATTGTCCATAAAAGTTATCCGGATGAGAAGTCAGTCACAGAAGAGGATGATCCGCGTATTGGCGTTTTTGTCTGTCATTGCGGTATAAACATTTCATCTGTAGTCGACGTCAAATCGGTTACTGAGAATGCAGGCGATATGAAAAATGTCGTCTTTTATGAAGAAAATCTCTATGCCTGTTCACAGGATGCCCAGGAAGTTATCAAAGATACCATTGAAGAGAACGATCTAAACAGGGTCGTGATTGCTGCGTGTTCACCACGTACGCATGAACCGCTTTTCCAGGAAACTTTGAAAGACGCCGGCTTGAACAGGAACCTCTTTGAGATGGTTAACATACGTGATCAGTGTTCCTGGGTTCATGCCAATGAGCCGGATGCTGCCACCGATAAATCTAAAGATCTGCTCAGAATGGCAGTAGCCAAGGCAAATCGAAATATGCCTCTGCCAGAACAGACGGTACCTGTTACTAAAAAAGCTATGGTGATAGGTGGTGGTGCTGCAGGAATGACAGCGGCTCTTTCAGTAGCTGGTCAGGGATATGATGTTGTCTTGATTGAGAAGGAGAAACAGCTTGGTGGTAATCTCAGAAATCTCAAGTTTACATTGTCTGACGACAACGTAGCTGCATTTGTTAAAAAGCTTGAATCAGATGTTAAAAAAGCCAAAAATATCGAAGTTTTTACAAGCGCCGAGATGACCCAGACTGCTGGTTTTATAGGCAACTTCTCATCTGTTATAGAAGTGTCCAAGGGCAAGAAAAAAACCGAGCATACCATTGACCATGGTGTCTTTATCGTTGCCACCGGTGGTAGTGAAAACCGGGTAGATAAATATATGCTTGGTAAGTCAAACAAGGTTGTCACCCAGCTTGATCTTGAGAAGAAACTTTCAGGTAAGGCCAAAAATCGGGCACCAGACTCAGTGGTTATGATCCAGTGTGCAGGTTCCCGTGGCGATGATCTGAACTACTGCTCAAAACTTTGTTGTAATCAAGCCGTTAAGAATGCACTGAAAATTAAAGAAATTAATCCTGATTCACAGGTTGTTGTCCTCTATAGAGATATGAGAACCTACGGCAACGCAGAGGATTCATATCTTGAGGCTCGTAAGAAAGGTGTTGTTTTCATCCCTTACACCGTCGATAACAAACCTGAAGTCAGTATGAAGAGCAGGAAGCTGCAGGTGAGCTTTTTCGATTCTATCATGCAGGAAGACGTGGTCATTAATCCTGACCTTGTTGCTCTTTCAGTTGGTATTAAAGCTGAAGGAACAGAGAATCTTTCCAAGATGCTGAAACTGCCGACCACGGAAAACAAGTTTTTCCTCGAGGCTCACGTTAAGCTTCGTCCTGTTGAGATGGCAGTTGATGGTGTCTATATCTGCGGTCTCTCACATGGTCCAAAACCTGTTGATGAGAGTATTGCTCAAGCCCAGGCAGCTGCGGCTAAAGCAGCAATTCCTCTTGCAAGAGGGTATGTGAATGTTGATCCCATTGTTTCTGTTGTAGACAAGGATACCTGTATAGGTTGTAACCTGTGTGTCAGTCTCTGTCCATATGGTGCCATAGTAATGAAGAAGGTTGGCAAGAAACGGAAGGCAGAGACCATATCCGCTTCATGTAAGGCTTGCGGTATCTGTTCATCACACTGCCCGACCTTTGCTATTTCCATGGGTGGTTTCACCAATGAGCAGATCTTCTCACAGATCGACGCTTTTGGTTCCCTGGAATCGGTAATGAAGGAAAAAGAAGAAGCATAAAACAACATAATTTCATAGAAAACTATTAATTTCTATAGATCGAGGAGAGAGTGATGGCCGATAAGGAATTTAATCCAAAAATCCTGGGATTCTTGTGTAACTGGTGCTGCTATGCGGCAGCGGACGCAGCTGGAGTATCCCGGTTCCAGTATCCGCCGAATCTGCGAACAATACGGATTATGTGTACTGGGCGTATTGACCCGGCCTTTGTTATCAAGGGGCTGTTGGAAGGTGCTGATGGCATCTTCTCTGGTGGCTGACAACATGGCGAATGCCATTACCAGGTTGGTAATTATGATGCGATGGGAATGAATGCACTGGTCAGAAAAGTACTGCGTGATGTTGGTATTAATGAGGAACGAGTATTTCTTGACTGGGCTTCCGCCGCAGAGGCAAGTTTGTATGTCAAATTGATAACCGAATTTACCCAGAGGATGAAAGAACTGGGACCGATCGGTGTTGCTGAGGGCCTTGAGCCTGATGAGCTCAAAGCTCGTTTGCAAAAGGCACTTGATGCTGTTTCAAGCCAGAAAGTGCGTATCAGTTTTGGTAATGCTACCAAGGCTGTCCGCAAAGATGGTATTTGGACCCAAGAACATATTGATGGGATTATTGAGAAAAAAACCACAAAATCTCTTGGCGGTGCCCTTGGCTGATGTGTAAGTAAAGAAAAAACTAAAAAAAGGCCCTACAGTTCAATACTGTAGGGCCTTTTTTTATGGCTGCTACCTAATAGTACTTTAAATGATGGCTATGGAATATAGACTTGGCTTGGTAAATATTGGAGCAGTGATTGTCAGTTTGATCCTGATCTTATCACCATTGGCAGATAGGGTCGGTGAAATACATCCCCTGTTGATTATCCCATTTATCTATATGTTCATCTCGGTTTTTCTGGCAGCTCTTGTGGTTGTTCTTGCAATAAAGAGATGGAAAAAAGAAAATCGAAAAATGCTGTATTTTTTCGTTGTTGCAGTTAATGGGCTATATTTGTGTATGTACGTCAGTTTTTGTTTTTATCGATGGGACATACTAATGAGTATTTAATAAAGAGAAACATATGAGATACACTCAATCTCAGATTATATAAGCAAAATGGCATATGAATGTGGATCGTATCAGGTAGCTTTTTTCTGGTGTATCATTGTATCCTGGGTTGCTCTTCATAATGTGGGATAGCTACATCGGTACGACTGGGGTGGATGTTAAATTTAGATATTGGATGTAATCTGATCAAAATTCCTTCTATTTCTCCTTAACGATATCTGATTATCAATGATTTTCAGTTAGACGATAAAGGAGGTGTTGTCTGTGTTTGGTTGCAGTATTTTAAGGATCACAGGTTAAGGTTTAAATGTGCATCAAGGTAAAGGTATCTTGTAAAATAAATGTACTGTCATCCATGAAGGGATGATTTTTGACCGAAGGGTAGAGCCAGTTAAATTGACACCATCTCATATTAGGCTGAGCTTTTTTGGTAGTAAGATAACGATATATTAACAATACTGAGACACTCTCTTTCGGCCAAAATAATCCATAGCAGGGCAGAGACCTGAAAAAAAGCTGCCAATGATTGGACAGGTAGTACAAGTTCTTGCTTTTTATCTGGGGTTTGGGTTGCGCCTGAATATAGAAGGACTTCCGGAATCCCAATGTATCTTTATAGTACAACCACCGTCCTGCTTTCTCACAGATGCTGTATTGATCAATCCACCATAGCTGGTGAGTGTTTTCCAGGTTGATGAGGACCACGGATAACGACTGCCTGTATTCCGACAACTGGCTCCGCTCAATTTATTTTTCTTAACGCTTAGACGTTGTCCATTTTTACAGAGAATGACGTAACCGCCTGAGTTTTCACTGATCCAAATAGATCCTCCAATTTTTTTCTCAAAAGAAGAGTAGGGACTCCAGGCAGGAACCCCAGGACCGCAACTGTTCCTATCCCCGGGTTGTTGTGATATTAATCCTCCTATCGATGAGGTTATTTGTACCTTTACACCAATACCCGATCCCGATGTATTGTGGGCATAGGTTATCTTATTTCTACCTGGTCGCACTCGAGATGTTATATTGAACCACTTGCCTTTACCTCTTTTTTCCCAGTGCTCACGTCCAGTTATATAGTCCTTTATCCTTGCACCTTTCTTAGAGTCGTACCGCATAAATTTCCAGATCTTCTTTCCATTGACCTTCATGGAAGCTTTCCAGCCACCATAAGAATTGGTCTCATTCCGACCTTTTGCAAAGATTGCAAGTTCAACTTTGGTGTAATTTTTGGGTACTGTGATGGTCCATGTTTTTGGGGATTGAGAATGTGTAACGTTCCCGAGATTGTTAATTTTTGAGATTTGACGTGGTGGCTCAGGAGCAGGGCCGGGCACTGGTAAAGGTGTAGGCATAGGTTTTCGCTTTGATTGAGTTTTTACTTGGACAGCACGAACTGAGACAGTTGAGTCCCATGAAGAAAAGGCAACCCAGTTTAACTGGCGCAATGGATTTGGGTCTTTCCAGATGAGGAATCTGTTGTTGCCTACTCTTTTTCCATACCCCACCTCGATTTTTCCCTTATATTCTTTAACCCAGTAGCTTTGCCATTTATTCCGCTTGCGTATACCCCTGTTTACCGTTGCGTGTCCATTAGGAGGTGTTTGCCTGCCTTTGCGAATAACGGACTTTGTATTATTCCATCCACCAATGACGATTTCATACAGCGGACTGTTATCTCTTCTAGACCTGGCAAGCGCAATATGAATGTCATTTTTTGCCTTTGCTTCAAAAACAATAGACTTTTGACCGGAAAAATTAATTTTTTTGGCTTTGCTCCAGGCATATTTTCCATAAGATACAGGAACAGAATATGGTTGTGGCGACTTAATTTTCTCTTGCTGAGTTGTCAATAACTGCTTGATTTTATGTGTGTAGTACTGTTTAGCGAAATTATGTCGTTCTTTAATTCGCATTTCTGCCCACTTTTTCAGTTTACGAGCATTATCTAACATCTGTTTTTCAGATTCAGGATTGTTATACCCGGGAAACAGATCCATAAGCGTCAAGCTTGTATAAGGAATGGTGCCAGTAGTCGGTTTAAGTTCCTCCTGCCAGTAGGCTGCATCTATTGAGGACATGTCTCGCAGAAGTGAGAAGTATTGTGTCTCAAGAGCAACGAGGGCTGATGCTTCGAGTGATGTTAACTGATCACGCTCAGCTTTTTTATGGAGCTGCCTAAGTTGTTTGGCAATACCGTGTTGATTGGCATTTATAAGGTAGCGGAGGTGGTCCTGTTGTTTTCTTTGTTTCACTTGGGAAAGCAAGGTTTTATCCAATGCCATATCAACCATGCCAAGACCAAATAATTGCAGGTTTTTTAAGGATTCTGCAGCGTCATCAACCTTTGCCGCTTGAACAAAACTACCAAGGTTATCTAACTCCTGGATCATTTTGATCTGTTTTACGGCTTTAACATTGTTGGCAACATTGTTGGTAAAGGCAAGCCAGCCATTCGCTCTATAAAACCACCTTTTCCACTTTGAAGATGACCGATTTATAATCCCCAGATCACCTAAAATTGTCTCTGCCTGACTAAGAGCATCGATCAATGAAACAGGGTCCGTGATACCGCTTACACCAATCATTAAAACACTTAACAATTGATCTGAAGCATTTGACAATTTAGCAAATCGAATACGGTCTTTGAGGTTCTCATCATACTCACTGTGAAAGTAGATGCGATCTCCCCAAAAGCTGCGTGGCTTTTCTTTGTATGTTGCCCGCAATTTTGGGTAGTAGCTTTCATTAAAGGCCTGGAGCATAATACTTGACCCTTTTTGTGTTGCATTGATGCTTGATGTTGGTGCAAAGATAATCAGCAATACCATCGAGAACATCAGAAAAACAGGACTTCTTAGAGAACGAGTTGGTCTTTTGAGTGTCAACTTTATTGAATAATAAGATACGTTTGAAAACATAACAGCACCTCCCCAATTTTATAACTAATTGCTATTCATGTTTACTTAGCCTTGCTGTTTTTAAGGAAGTCATACAACCAAATTAAACTATATTCATTTGTTCAGTTGATTCCTCGATTGGTTGTTCTGCTCATTGACCTCAAGAGGAATAAATTGATATGTGTTGCTGCCAGCATTAATTGTTACAGGTATATCAGTTTTCTTATTGCCTTGGCCCAATCGCAAGGTAGCACTCTGGATTTGAGAAATAGAAGCGGTTCTGGCTATAGCAGGAGGAGTTCGGGAAAATGGAAAGGAGGAGGTGAGAATAACTACCTGGAGGATGACCAGGATCAGAAGTATTTTTTCATACGAATGCATGATTATACCTCCCGACAGAAGTGAACAACACTGCTGAAACTTGTTTCAGAAGTCAACGATCAAGTATGCGTTATCATCTATACAATGATCTCATAAAAATGAGTTTTCTGTCCAGAAAGGTTGTTCAGTAAGTTTATTATACTTTCATCATTTGGTCATTGCAATGGCTTGAACTGAGGGGAAATTGAAAAATGGTGGTCACCAGTATAGTCACTCATGTGAACCTAACCAGCTGACTCTTTGACAAGAAATGAGGTTAACAGCGAATTGATGAGTTTAATACGGTTTACAACATGGTGTGTTTTTATGACCTGAAAACGCGCAAAAATCGATATAGTTTTCAGGGTGCAGTGGTGTTTAGAAAAAGGACTCTGATGAGCACGAAATAATCAATCAATTTGTCTCAATCATATGTCTTACTATGATGGTAGTCGTCAGGAATGATGAGTATGTGAGAATATATAGGTTTTCAGCTCTGAAAAATCATGGCAGTCATATATCTGTTTTCTGATCTGGGAGGCTCCAGGAATCGATTTAAAGTATTTGCCGATGTGGCTTTTTATCTGACCAAGCATCCGATCCACCATTAGATATTTTTCCATAAGTACAAGGTGGTGCTTTGCACCAATAAAAATATCATTCACCAGTTGGGGTTTGCCGGCTTCCTGGAACACCCAGGGGTTGCCTAGGGCTCCACGGCCAATCATGACACCATCGCAGTTGGTTTCCCGCATCATCTTTATTCCGTCATCATAAGAAAGGATATCGCCATTGCCGATAACGGGGATTAACACACTCTTTTTGACCTGTCTGATGATACCCCAATCGGCAAGACCGGTGAATCCCTGGGCCCATGTACGACCATGAATGGTAATGGCGCTTGCTCCGCAATCTTCTATCATCCTGGCAAAGTCGACAGCGTTAATGTCACTGGAATTACATCCGGCTCGAATCTTCACTGTAACAGGGACAGAGACAGTCGTAACAACACGTTTGATGATTGTTTGGGCCAGTTGAGGGTTTGTCATTAGCGCTGCGCCAGCACCCCTTTTGGTAACTTTCTTTACCGGACAGCCCATATTTATATCAATCAGGTCCGGATCGAATTCCGCGAGGATCGAGGCCCCTTTTTCCATATAGTCCGGTTCTGCCCCAAAAAGCTGAAACGAGACAGGTTTCTCATCCGGGTGGGATGCCAGCATGGCCAGTGTCTTAGGTTGCCGGTAACAGAGGCCGTGACAACTGATCATCTCGGATACCACTAAACCAGCCCCATATTTCCGGCAAAGAAGTCTAAAAGCAAGGTCTGTATAACCAGCTAGTGGGGCAAGAACAAAGGGGGAGGGGAGGGGGATATTGCCAATGGTTAGCATGGAAATAATTACTGCTGATTTTTATTTTTGAGTCGGTTAGTATGAGCCATCGCTTTGGCGAGCATGATTCGGCAACTAGTCATTATATCGTTGAAAACCCGGATCTGCAAAAGGTTTAAGCGATTGGACAGTTCGTTATCATCACTAAAGTTTTCATACAGTGAGGATTGCTAGAATCTTGTCCGCTGAGAATAGAAAAAATCAAAAAAAGAAAAAGTGGCGTGACCTTTCCAGGAGAACTATATGACACTGCAACTGAATATGCAATCAGCCAGTCTGTCTGATGCTGAAAAACAGCAATTGGCTGAAATGAGAAAAAACTGTGCGAGAAAGATCCTTTTATCTACGACTTTGGCCGGCTCTGGTCATCCAGGAGGATCTTTATCGGCCCTCGATATGATGCTGGTCACTTATGGCTGCATCAATCATGATCCATCTAATCCACGAAACAAGGAGAGGGATAGAGTGATTGTGTCTATGGGTCATATATCCCCTGCCGTTTACTCAGTTCTGTCTGAATATGACTACTTCAGTGAAGAGGACTTCTTAGGAGGGTTTCGTCGTACCGGTTCAGGTTTTCCAGGGCACGTCGAGTCAATTGTTCCCGGGGTTGAATGGGATACCGGCAATCTTGGTCAGGGCTTGTCTACGGCTGTAGGTGTTGCCCATGGACTGAAAGTCAAGGGAAAATCAAACAAAGTTGTTGTGTTCATGGGTGATGGTGAACATCAGAAAGGCCAGATAACAGAAGCCATCCGCTATGCTCGCAAGTATGGACTGGACAATATGATTGTCGTAGTCGATCGAAATCACTTGCAGATCTGTGGTGATACCGAAGAGATTATGGCCCAGTCTATTCGTGACCTTTATTCCATTAACGGATGGCGGGTTGAATATCTTGAGGATGGGCATGATGTCGAAGGGTACTTCAAAACCTTTTCAAAACTCTACAATGATCCTGATGGTCGTCCGGCTGTTGTTGTCGCAAGGACCACCATGGGGAAGGGTATTTCATTTATGGAGAACCTGGCGAAATACCATGGTTCGCCTTTAAATAGAGAACAACTTGCTGAAGGTTTAAAAGAGATCGGTGTACTGGAAGATATGGCAGTTTTAGATGAACTGCGTTCCAAAAAGGTGACCACCGAAACAATCATGGAGCCCGAAAACAGCTATCCTGCTATCAATGGTGGCGATCCGATTGTCTATGATAAAGACACAATGACTGACAATCGTTCTGCATATGGTAATGCTTTGAAAAGTTTGGCTGAAACCAATAATGGTGAGACGGATATCAAAATTGTCGGTATCTCCTGTGATCTGGAAGGCTCTGTCAAAATGGGTGGGTTCCGTAATCACTCTCCTTCAGGTTTTATGGAGACCGGCATCCAGGAACATCATGCTGCCACCATGGCAGGTGGGTTGAGTAGTGTCGGTCTGGTGCCGTTTTTCAGTACTTTTGGCGCTTTTGCGGTCTCTGAGGTGTATAATCAGAATCGTTTGAACGATTTTAACCATACCGATGTTAAGGTTGTTGCAACCCATGTTGGTCTGGATGTAGGTGAAGATGGCCCTACCCATCAGTGTATTGATTACATTGGGCTGATAAAAAATTACTATCGGTTCTCAATTTTTCTGCCGGCTGATCCCAACCAGTGTGACCGAATGATCAGAAAAGCGGCTGAGGAACCTGGGAATGTTTTCGTTGGAATGGGTCGGTCAAAAACCCCGAATATCCTCAAGGAGAATGGTGAGGTCTTTTTTGATTCCGATTATCAATTTCAACCGGGTAAAGGTGACTGGCTAAGAGAAGGTACTGACGTAACCATTATTACCTGCGGTTCCGTGACTCCAGCCAGTATGGAGGCATGGAAGCTTCTCAGTGATAAAGGATGCTCTGTTGGTGTTCTGAATATGGGTTCGGTTTCTCCGCTTGATAAAGACGCTGTCTTGAAGGCGGCTGATACGGGTCCGATCATAACGGTTGAAGACCATCATGTCGATACCGGTCTTGGGGCTATGGTTGCCATTGTCCTGATGGAAGCTGGAAAAACGGTACCTTTCAAGCGGCTCGGTGTTACACGCTATGGGGGGTCAGGTAAGCCGGCCGATCTTTATGCCAGCCAGGGACTTGATGGTGAATCGATTGCCGCAAGCGTGGCAGATTTGATTGGTTGATACACCCCTTACTGCTTAACTGATTTTCATAATCAATAAAAAAAGCTCCTGCTCGAAAGAGCAGGAGCTTTTTTTTGGTCGTACAAAAGAATGGAAAACTACATCTTAGATAGTTTCTTCAGGGTTTTGAGATAGATAGTTTCCGACATATTGTCGATTATTTCTTCCAGAGCGTCCTGTTCATTGTCAGCGGTAACTGCCGTATCTGCCGATACGGTATAATCTTCAGACAAGGTGGCTTTTGATTGCTCGAACATGACCTGGTTTTGCTTTAAGTCTTTTAGAATATAACGAATTGTGAGTTTAACTTCGACTGCTGAAGAATCACTTGCGGTATTATATGTCAGGCTAGGCAGATTAATAGAGACAATTTCACCTGCTAAGATAAAATCGGCACCACTCTTCTGCTTGGAAACTTTAAACGAACCGGATTTTTGATACCATTTCAACAGTGACTTATAAATATCAGAGTTCAGGTTCAGTTTACTGGTTCTGTTTTTCCAGTTGGTAATATAGATCGTTTTTGTCGGACCACTGTAGACATAAGGATTTCGATATCCACAGGAACTGACTCCCACAGCCATTGCAACCAGAAGGAGTAGAATACGTATAGATGCTTTCAAGGGTTGTCTCCAATCCGTTGAGGCAGACTTGAAAAGTGTAAGACTTTCAAGGTGCCTTTTAATAATGAGAAGTAGAATCAACTTTGAGTATAAACGCAATAATCATATCTCTAAACGACAATATTCACAAGTTTCTTCTTGATTACAATGACCTTTTTAATATTTTTTCCATCAATAAACTTGAGTATCTTTTCGTCATTAAGGGCAGATGCTTCGAGCTGTTTATCGTCTATATCTGCACTGACCTCGAGTCTGGAGCGCACCTTGCCGTTTACCTGGACGACAACGGTGAGCTTCTCCTCTTTTGCGGCTTCATTATCAAATTGGGGCCACTTTTCATTTTCAACCAATTTTTGATCGTAGATCATCGAGTAGAGTTCAGTACTGATGTGAGGAACCATTGGTGAGAGAAGAACCAGAAGTGTCGAAACAGCTTCCTGAAGGATTGATGGTTCAATATTCTTGCCGTTTTCAGGGTCGTAGAGCGAGGTCATGGTATTGAAAAGTTCCATCAACGCACTGATAGCCGTATTGAAATGGAAATTATTTTCCATATCAAAGGTTACCTTTCGAATTGTCTGGTGGGTTTTTCGATGGAGCTCTTTGTCTGAGTCGGTTTTTGTATCAGCTGTCTTTTCTTGTGTAGTTTTAATCGAGTCAATATGTTTGACCACAAAACGATAGACACGGTTGAGAAAACGTGAACACCCCTCTACGCCAGTATCGTTCCATTCAAGGTCTTTTTCAGGTGGTGCGGCGAAAAGGGAGAAAAGACGAACGGTATCAGAGCCATAACGGTTGATGAGCTCGTTTGGATCAACGACATTTCCTTTGGATTTTGACATTTTGGAGCCGTCTTTAATAACCATCCCCTGGGTTAATAAGTTGGCAAAGGGTTCATCGATGGAAAGATAGCCAAGATCTCGAAGAACCTTTGTGAAAAATCGAGAGTAGAGGAGGTGAAGGATAGCGTGCTCTACTCCACCAATATACTGGTCAACTGAAAGCCAGTAGTCACAGCTCTTTTTGTCAAGGGGTGCCTCCTCAAAGCGGGGACAGCAATATCTTGCAAAATACCAGGAAGATTCAACAAAGGTGTCCATGGTATCCGTTTCTCTTGAGGCGGGTGAGCCGCAGTTTGGACAACTGGTTGAAATAAAAGATTGTCGTTGATGCAGTGGACTGCATTCATCCTGACTTGAGTCACTGTCATCGGGAAGCTGGACGGGAAGGTCTTTTTCTGGAACAGGCTGGATTCCGCATTTATCACAAAGAATAATGGGAATAGGTGCTCCCCAGTACCGTTGCCTGGAGATACCCCAATCCCTTAAACGATAGGTTATATGCGATGAGCCAAACCCCTGTTGTTCTGCAAATTGAATGATGGAGCCTTGAGCATCTTCAGATGGTGTACCGGTAAAAGAACCAGAGTCATTGAGAATACCTGATTCGAGGAAGGCCTCTTCCATCTCAGTTCCTGTCAAGACGGCTTCTTCAGGGACAACAACAGGCTTGATGGCAAGGTCGTATTTGCGGGCAAATTCAAAGTCTCTCTGGTCATGGGCAGGAACAGCCATTACCGCACCGGTCCCGTATTCCATTAAAACAAAATTAGCCACATAAATAGGTACCCGATCACCATTAAATGGGTTAATGCAATATCTACCGGTGAAGATACCTTCTTTTTCTACCTCGTCTTCCGGTTTCTGCTGACGCTTTTCATCAATTATCCGTCGGCAGAAACTCATTATTTCTTCACTGTTTTGATTCTCTTGAATGAGGGTTTTGAGGATTGGATGTTCAGGTGCAATCGACATGAAAGTAACGCCAAAAATGGTATCGGGCCTGGTTGTAAAAATGGATAATTTCTCATCGCTTCCATCAATGGCAAAATCACATGCAAGTCCGGTCGATTTTCCTATCCAGTTTCGCTGCATGGTGGCTACTTTTTCAGGCCAGCCGTCTAAATGATCCAGGTCAGCTAAGAGTTCCTCGGCATAGTCGGTAATCTTAAAAAACCAGCCATTCATCTTTTTAGAGAGCACGCTTTCATCACATCTCCAGCAGCAACCGTCAATAACCTGTTCGTTGGCAAGGACAGTAACACACGACTCGCACCAGTTGACTGTGGTTTCTTTACGGTAGACCAACCCTTTCTCATACATTTTAAGGAAAAGAAGCTGTTCCCATTTGTAATAGTCGGGGTGGCAGGTGGCGATTTCTCTTTCCCAGTCATAAGAGAGTCCAAGTCGACTGAGCTGGGTTCGCATATAATCGATATTGTCATACGTCCAGCGTGCCGGATGGGTGTTGTTTTTAATAGCAGCATTTTCTGCAGGTAAACCGAAGGCGTCCCAACCCATGGGATGAAGTACATTGTATCCCTGTAAACGTTTATAACGTGCAATTACATCACCTATGGAATAATTGCGAACATGCCCCATGTGGATCTTCCCTGAAGGGTAGGGGAACATTTCGAGGACGTAGTACTTCTTTTTGTTTTCATCTTCACTGACGGAATAACAGTTATTCGCGGCCCAATATTGCTGCCATTTTGACTCAACTGTATCAAAGTCATATCGAGAGTCAGATTTTGACTGTGTGTGTGTCATTGTTCTGTCCTGTATACTATTAGAGAATTTTGAGAACTGAGGAATACTTTTGCTCAATACCCATCAGGGTCATCGTAACTGGATAGGTTTTCGAACATGGTATATTCACTTAAGAAGGTGAGCTTGACTGTGCCGGTGGGACCATTTCGCTGTTTTCCGATAATAATTTCAGCAAGGCCTTTCTCGGGATTGTCGTCAGCTTTGTTGTAGACTTCATCCCGATAAATAAAACAGATAACATCAGCATCCTGTTCGATGGCGCCGGACTCGCGAAGATCAGACATCATGGGACGTTTATCCGACCTGCTTTCAAGACTTCGGTTGAGCTGAGATAAGGCCATAACCGGTACCGAATATTCTTTGGCAACCGCTTTGAGGGAACGGGAGATTTCACTGATTTCCTGGGTACGGTTTTCGATATTGGAACGTCCTCTCATAAGTTGGAGATAATCGACAAGGACAATTCCGATCTCATGTTTAGATGCAAGTCTTCTGATTTTTGCCCGCATTTCCAGTACAGAGATGGCGGGTGTGTCATCGATATAAATCGGAGCGTCTGTCAGCATACCAACTGCCCTGGTAAGTTTTGGCCAATCCTCATCACGCAGTTTTCCTGTACGGATCCGTTGCGAATCGATTCGGCCAACGGAGCAGAGTAATCTGGTGGCGAGCTGTTCTTTGGACATCTCGAGGCTGAAGATGGCAACTCCAATTTTATCAACCAGGGCGGCATGCTGGGCGATATTCATGGCCAATGCCGTTTTGCCCATGGATGGCCTGCCTGCAAGAACAACCAGGTCAGAGGGCTGCAGGCCTGCCGTTAGTTTGTCTATGCCGTAATAACCGGTTGGGACACCTGTAACCAGTTCTTTACGTTTGTAGAGGTCCTCAACAGCCTTAAAGGCACCGGAAATGATATTGCTCAGTGCAGTGAAATTTTGCCCTTTATTGGAGTCTGTAATGTCAAAAATAGACTGTTCAGCCTCATCGATCAGGCTGTCAATATCCCCCTGCTCATCATAGCAGCGAAGAGCTACTTCGGTGTTTATCCGTATAAGATTTCGCAGGATCGATTTCTGGCGAATAATTTTGGCATATGATTGAATGTTTGCAGCAACTGGTACAATCGAAGTTAACGTGGCCAGGTATGAGGCAGAACCGGCCTCTTCCAGTAAATTGGAGTCTTTAAGATGATTGGTAACGGTCAATACGTCCAGGGGTTCTCCTTTTTCAAACAGCTGAATCATCGTTTCAAAAATAATACGATGATTATTTTTATAGAAATCAGAGGGCGTAATGATATCGGTTACATCATGAAAAGACTTGGATTTAAGAAGGATGGAGCCAAGGACAGATTGTTCCGCTTCAAGGTTCTGAGGGGGAAGTTTGCCGCTTATGGGTGATGACAAATTTGCTGATTCGGTGATAGCGTCATTCATGGCTGCCTGTGGTGCTGTATCTAGCTGAATTTCCTTGATTTGCTTGTTTGCTGTCCAAGCTTCTTTGTATCAGTACTGTATAGCAAATTTAGCCGATGAAGTAAATTGATTCAAAACTACCTTGGAAAATTGTTGTTTCTGTAAATCGAGAGCGGGCTTCTCGGCAAGATTTTTGAATCACTGTATATAAAAACGTGATTTATCTATCAACTATGCATGATAGATGCTTATAAGGCTTTCTGATTGCCGGTAAAACCCAGCCTTTACTTGAGGTAGTGTCAAGTTGTCTGGTTGGCTTACGGTAGAATATGTTTTTTAACTTTATCTGCAAAAAAAAATGCATCACTGAGGTCTCTCACCTCAGTGATGCATTTAAATGATGGTTTTTTCGGGTTTGAGCCAGATAGGCCAATATCCTATGTGGATGTACCGAAAAAAGAAATCCAGATTTATTTCTTCTTTTCCAAAGGAGTAACCTTGACGGTTATTTCGGTTTTCATTTGAAAACCGACCTTAATCGGAACAGAGCTTTCACCTAAACTTTTAATTGGTTCGGTAAGTAAAATCTGTTTTTTATCCAGTTTTATGCCTTTTTCTGCCAGTTTTTCTCCAATCTCAGCAGTACTCACCGAGCCAAAAAGACGCTCATCTTCACCGGCAAGCTGCTCGATTTCGATAATAATACCTGAGAGTTTTTTAGATAGAGCTTCGGCAGCTTTTCGTTCCTTTTCAACTCGTGCCTCAATGGCGGCCTTGTTGCGCTCAACAATAAGTTTGTTTTCTTTGTTGGCGATAACTGCCTTGCCCTGGGGGAGAAGATAATTGCGACCATAACCTGATTTGACGGTAACAATTTCTCCTTCCTGTCCAAGATTGTCTATAGTTTCTTTTAGTATGAGTTCCATGATCTACTCCTTATGTAATCGTACCTCTGTAATATTTGAGTTCAATTTCAGTATTGGATTTTGTCTCTTTCAGGGAGACGTATGGGGTCGGTCCGATAATTTCAGTTTTCGAAAATCAAACCATGTATTGGTCAAACCGAGACCAAGAAGAATTACAGTTCCAATTGATTGAAAAAGAATCATAATGTAAAAAATCGTTCGAGCAAAACGTGGGAGGTTCCATTTTGAGAAAAAGTAAACAACGATTGAAAACCCTTGAATACAATATAAAAGCCCCAAAATAATTAAAACATTGACACCTACAGTTGCTAACGTTCCTCCCGGCAATAAAAAAAACAGCACAGATCCAATAAATGGCCAAATCAATTTGTCCGGTAATGACCAGAATTGAAATTTAGGCCATGGGCAATCATCACTTTTTATCAGCAGAAAATAATTACCAGCCGACATTCCAATCCAGATTACGACAATAGCTGTCGAAATAAAAAGAGCCGGCAGGATCTTTGGCAATAAAACCTGCATACCCTTTAAGGTCTGTTCAAACGTCTGTAATGTCTCCGGTGTGAGTGCTTCGTTCTGCCTGTATAAGTTGATCGCTTCTTTAACTGCGCTTTCCAGTGACTGGTTAAACATTCCATAAATAGAAACGTCACTGCTAAGCGAAATAATCAATGCGAAAATAAGCCAGCCAAAAAGCACACTTACTGTCGCTTTTAATCCACTTAATCCTACGGATTCAGCTCTTTTTGCACACTGAGCCAGGGTGTAGCCGCCGGGTAACATGGTAATTGCAAACAGCACCAGCGGTAGGGACTGCATAAAAATGGAACAGACCAGGGAAAAAACAGTTGCTGTCAGTAAATATTTCCAACCTACATTGGTTCCAAAATGATACAGATAAAAAAAAGCGACAAGTGGTAAAAAAGCGTGTAGCCATCCCAAAAATGCCCAGCTTAGTCCAGGTAAAAGAATTACTGCCGTTATAAGAGCAAGGTGACGGATAAAATTTTTTCCGTCTGATTGTTCCTTCACCTGGTCATCCACGTTTTAATTCCCGGGCTGGTTGTGTGAAGTACCGGCATAGGGTAAAAGGGCAATCTGTCTGGCACGTTTAATGGCAGTACAGAGTTGCCGCTGGTGGCTGGCACACGTTCCAACAATTCTGCGTGGAATAATTTTTCCACGTTCGGAAACAAAGTTTTTCAGTGTTTTTACATCTTTGTAGTCAAGTACCAGCTCCTTATCGGCACAGAATCGGCACACTTTTTTTCTGGTAAATAATTTTTTTCTCGGTCTTGGGCTCATGTATAATCTCCTCTATATGCAACTGATAGTCGTTAGTGTTTTCTCGTAACTATCAGTGATATGGTAAACAGATGTTTGACATCATGTTTTTAGATAGATGGTATTTTTGTTATTCGCTTTTAGAATCGTCTGTTTCAGCCTTTTCTTCCTTCTTGCTTTCGGGCTTGCTTTCAGTAGTTTCAGCTTCTTTGGACGCAGCCTTGGCAGGTTCTTCTGTCTTTTCTTCCTGCTCAGCTTTTTCCGCTTCGGCTGCAGCTTTGATGGCAGCAAGTTTCTCCTCTGCCTTGCCCTTGGCAGCAGAGATTTCATCATCACTTATAGCGTCTGCCACTTTGACCGTCATATATTTTAATACAGAATCATCAATTCTAAATTTTCGTTCCATTTCACTGACCGATTCAGGTAGGGCACTGTAATCGACATAGACATAGAAGCCTTGTTTCTCTTTCTTGATCAGATAGGCAAGCTTTCGCATACCCCATCTGTCAAGTTCTATTACAGCACCACTATCATCGGTGATGATCTTTGTGGAATTTTCGACAACACTGTCGATCTGTTTCTCCGTAAGGGTAGGTCGGAGAATAATAATAGTTTCATACCTGCGCATACATTCCTCCTTATGGACTGTTCATGTGCGAATCCGGTTTATTACCGGATTTTGTTTTGGCCCCTGCAATACCTGCAGGAGCAAAGAGGGATTCAATATCCTGGTTTAATACCAATTAGGACCTAAAAGGCCACCTAAAAGTAAACTTTTAATTTTAACAGGGCTTGATCGATTGTGTCAAACTATTTTTTATTCTTCTTCTCCTCAGCTTTAATCCTTTCCCACTGTTTTCTTAACATTTGTTCATCGCCGGTAGGGGCATCCGCAAAAACATGAGGGTGACGTCTGATCAGTTTTCTTTGAATACCACCTAACATATCGTCATATGAGAACCTGTTTTCCTCATGGCCAATCCGACACATAAAGAGAATAATATAGAGAAGATCACCAAGTTCCTCACATATCTCTCTGCTGTTATCTCTATCAATGGCTTCAAGAAGCTCTGTAGACTCTTCTTGCAGGTAGCGTTTTAAAGAATCAAGCGTCTGTTTTTGGTCCCAGGGGCAACCTCCTGGACTACGAAGTGTTTCGATCAAAGTTATGAGTTGCCCAAATGTGTTTTTTTGAGTTGTCATGGGTTGTTTATTGCTCAAGTTATTCGTTTTGTATTTAAGTATTATTTATCTGATTACCAACATTCCTCAGCAAGCTTAAGTTGCTGATATGGTATAGGGT